>JBDLIM010000012.1:0-72528 GCA_039714915.1 Bacteroidota bacterium | reverse complement strand
ATATATTTGCGCCAGGAAACCCTAAATAAGTAGTTAACTTAAATTATTCATTATGGCGGTAATAAGATTTAAAGCATTAGAACAGGTTTTTAACAGAAAACCTCTTCACGTAACCCCTCCATCCGATAAAACATCTGATTATTTTGCGATCAATGTTTTCGACAGGGTAAAGATGCAGAAGTATCTCTCCAAGGATGCATTTAATCATGTGATGGATGCCATGGAGAAGGGTACAACCATCGATCGGAGAAAGGCAGACGCGGTAGCAATAGGTATGAAGGCCTGGGCCTCTGAGAGAGGTGCTACTCACTATACGCACTGGTTCCAGCCTTTGACAGGCGGAACTGCAGAGAAGCATGACGCCTTTATTCAACCTAACCAGTTCGGTGGAGTGGTTGAAGCTTTTTCCGGTGGTGCACTTGCCCAGCAGGAACCGGATGCTTCTTCTTTCCCCAGTGGAGGAATAAGGAATACTTTTGAAGCACGTGGATATACCGCATGGGATCCTACTTCTCCGGCTTTTGTTATTGACAATACCCTGAGTATTCCAACCGTTTTCATCTCTTATACCGGAGAGGCCCTTGACCATAAAACACCTTTGCTCAAAGCATTGAATGAAGTGGATAAAGCAGCTACCGATGTGTGTCAGCTCTTTGATAAAAATGTAACCAAGGTTCATGCCAACCTGGGCTGGGAGCAGGAGTATTTCCTCATAGATGAGGCCTTATATTATGCACGACCCGACCTGGCGCTGACCGGGCGTACCCTGATGGGACATGCCTCAGCCAAAGACCAGCAGCTGGATGATCATTATTTTGGATCCATTCCGGAACGGGTGACTGCCTTCATGCATGACCTCGAATCAGAAGCATATAAGCTTGGGATTCCTGTGATCACACGACACAACGAAGTCGCTCCCAATCAGTATGAGCTGGCTCCGGTGTTTGAGGAGTGTAACCTGGCTGTGGATCACAACGTCTTGCTCATGGACCTGATGAAAAAGGTGTCCAGGCATCATGGGTTCAGGGTATTGTTCCACGAAAAGCCGTTCCAGGCCATCAACGGGACAGGAAAGCACAACAACTGGTCACTTGCAACAGACACAGGAGTAATCCTGCACAAGCCAGGTAAAAATCCGAAATCTAACCTGCAGTTTCTAACCTACGTTGTGAATACCATCAAATCTGTACATGATCACCAGGATTTGCTGAGAGCAAGTATTGCTTCTGCTTCAAATGCACACAGGCTTGGGGCCAACGAAGCTCCTCCAGCAATACTTTCCTGCTTCCTGGGTTCCGAGGTATCAGCCATGCTTGATCAGCTTGAAGAGCAGGTCACCAACGAGAAGATGACCCCGGATGAGAAGACAGCGCTTAAACTGGACATTGGGAAAATCCCGGAGATACTGCTTGACAATACAGACAGGAACCGGACCTCTCCATTTGCTTTTACCGGAAACAGGTTTGAGTTCCGCGCTGTAGGTGGAAGCTGCAACCCGGCAACTCCTATGACCATTCTGAATGCTGCTGTTGCAGCTCAGTTGAACGAGTTTAAAGAATCGGTAGACAAACTGGTGGATGAGGGAGTGAAGAAGGATGAAGCCATTTTCCAGATTCTCAGGGAATACATCATTTCATCCAAAGCCATTCGCTTCGAAGGAGACAACTATAGCGACGACTGGGTAAAGGAAGCTGCAAAACGCGGACTTACTAATGTAACCGATGTTCCGGAAGCCCTGGAAGCCTACCTGAGCGATAAATCAAAGAACCTGTTTTTTGGCCTGGGAATCTTTACGGAAGCTGAGCTGGAAGGACGTGTCGAGGTGATGTTCGAGCAGTATACCATGAAGATCCAGATCGAAGCCCGGGTGCTCGGTGATCTGGTAATCAATCACATTGTGCCCACAGCCGTGAAGTATCAGAACAGGCTGATGGAGAATGTGCTGGGATTGAAAGAGATCTACGGCGAGGAGTACAAACAACTGGCCGGCAACCGGATTGAATTGATTAAGGAGATATCAGATCATGTAACAGCAATAAAAAATGGAGTGAATGAGATGGTCGATGCCCGTAAGGTTGCCAATAAGATGGATGATGAGAAAGAGAAGGCCAAAGCCTATTCAAAGACAGTGGCTCCTTTCCTTGACAAAATTCGTTATCACATCGATAAACTTGAATTGATCGTTGATGATGAGATCTGGCCTCTGCCGAAGTACAGGGAACTGTTATTCTCAAGCTAATCAGTATAATCAAGCCTTATATACATCAAATAAGTAGCCGATTTTTGCGTTTTATAATCATAGAAAAAAAAGGTAATTTTATCTAATTATAAAAACGGGTAATCAATGTCGCATAAACTCATAAGATCCATCTCTATGGCCATGATGGCTATACTTCTTTGTTCCTTACCACTTGATGCACAAAAGAAGCAGAAAGACTCAAGGGCTCAGGCCGCTTACGATGCCGGGGAATATTTTGAAGCCATTGATCTGTATAAGAACGCTTACAATAAGGTAAGCGATAAGGAGCGGAAAACTGCCATTCTTTTTAAAATTGGTGAATGTTACAGGATCCTTGGCGATGCCAGATCGGCGGAATTGTGGTACAAGAAAGCTGTCAGGGAGGACTACCAGGATCCGATTATTTACCTCAGGTACGGCCAAATGATGCTGGTGAATGAAAAGTATGAAGATGCGGAAGAGCAATTCAGCACCTACCTGGATCTGGTGCCGGATGATCCACGGGGATCCAGAGGCGTGGAATCGTGTGAGGCAGCCATTGTCTGGAAAGAAAATCCGACCGGTTACATCGTGGAGAACATGCGTTATTTTAACTCCAGGCAGAGGGATTTCAGTCCGGCCTATGTAAATGAAGGATATGCGGAGATTTTCTTTACTTCTACCCGGGAAGATGCTTCAGGCAACGATACACATGGGGCTACCGGTCAGAATTTCGCAGACATATTTTCTTCAAGTATGGACCGGAAGGGAAAGTGGAGCGTACCGGTTCCTGTAGAGAGCTTGAATACCGAGTTTGAAGATGGAACTCCGGTAGTTTCGTCCGATTTTTCAACCCTGTATATAACTCGCTGTAAAAGAGGAAAAAACCAGCAGCTTGGATGTCAGATATACAGGTCTGCTTCCACCGGGGATGGATGGTCGGAACCTGAAATTGAGTTTGAAGAACTGGGAGACAGCATAACCACTGCACATCCTGCAATTTCTCCAGATGGGCTCACTCTGTATTTTGTATCGGATATGCCGGGGGGATTGGGAGAGAACGATATCTGGAAAGTTACCCGCGATAGTGAAGGCAGCGCCTGGGGTGCCCCGGCAAACATGGGTGAGCATATTAACACGCCGGGCAACGAACTGTATCCCTATGTACATCCTGACGGAACACTGTATTTTTCCAGCGATAGCAGGATTGGACTGGGTGGCCTGGATATATATAAGGCCAGGCTTGATGAGGTGGGAAATTGGAACATGGAGAATATGAAGCCTCCCATTAATTCGCCCGAGGATGATTTTGGGATTGTTTTTGAAGCAGATGTGGAGAGGGGTTTCTTTAGTTCATCCAGAAAGGGCAGGGGGAATGATGAGATTTTTTCATTTGTGTTGCCTCCCCTGGAATTTTCAGTAACAGGAGTGGTGAAGGATGAGCAAACCGACCAGATACTGCCGGGATCAATTGTTAAATCGGTTGGCAGTGATGGGATCACCATAGAAACAAATACCGGCGATGAAGGCTCATTTAAGTTTATGCTTAAGCCCGCCACCGATTATGTCTTTATTGCCAGTCAGCCTGGATATTTGAATGGAAAAGAAAGAGAATCCACCAGGGGAATGGACCAGAGCAAGGAATTTGAGGTCACTATCTATCTGGCTTCCACAGAGCAGGTTATCGAGTTGCCGAATATTTTCTACGATTTCGCTAAATGGGACCTGAGGCCCGAATCCATGGTTTCCCTGGATAACCTGGTTGAAACGCTGAACGATAATCCGAATGTAACCATAGAGCTGATGTCACATACCGACTCAAGAGGTACACCTGCAGATAACCAGGAGTTATCCCAGAAAAGGGCGCAATCTGTGGTTGATTACCTGATCTCAAAGGGCATTGCGGCTGACAGGCTGCAGGCCAAAGGCTATGGAGAATCTCAGCCTAAGGTAGTGGATGAAAAGGTAATAACGCAGTATGATTTCCTTGAGCTGGAGGATGTACTTACCGAGAACTTCATCAACCAGCTGGAAGGTGCCGAGTTGCAGGAAAAAGCACACCAGGTTAACAGACGAACCGAATTCAGGGTGCTTTCCACGGACTATATCCCGCAAAACTGATCCTGATGAGCAATTCATCCCGTTATCTTCAGCGAGGTGTTTCTTCCGGTAAGGAGGAGGTTCACCAGGCAATAAAGCATGTGGATAAAGGGCTTTTTCCGAAAGCATTTTGTAAGGTGATTCCCGATATGCTTACAGGTGATCCTGACTATTGTCTGGTGATGCATGCGGACGGAGCTGGTACAAAATCTTCGCTGGCTTACATGTACTGGAAAGAAACAGGGGATCTTTCAGTGTGGAAAGGCATTGCGCAGGATGCAATTGTTATGAACCTGGATGACCTTCTATGTGTGGGAGTGAGCGGAGATATTCTGCTTTCATCCACCATTGGCCGTAATAAGAACAAAATACCGGGGGAGGTTATTTCTGCCATCATCAACGGGACCGAAGAGATCCTGGAAGAGCTCAGGAAGATGGGAGTACCCATATACAGTACAGGAGGAGAAACTGCCGATGTGGGGGACCTGGTCAGGACCATTATTGTGGATTCGACAGTGGTAGCCAGGTCGAAGAGAAAGGACATTATCGAAAACCGGATTAGCCCGGGTAATGTAATTGTGGGGCTCTCCTCCTCAGGCCAGGCTTCTTACGAGACTGAATATAACGGGGGCATGGGCAGCAATGGACTTACCTCGGCCAGGCATGATGTATTTGGGGGCTACCTGGCAGAGAAATATCCGGAAAGTTTTGATCCGGATGTTCCCACTGAGCTGATTTATTCAGGGAGCAAATCGCTTACAGAAATAATTGAAGGCATTGGGATCGACGCCGGAAAGCTGGTTTTATCCCCCACCCGGACCTATGCTCCGCTTATAACTAAAGTACTTGCAAACTACAGGGACCGTATCGATGGGATGATACATTGCTCCGGAGGGGCGCAGACCAAGGTCCTTCATTTTGCTGAGGAGGTACATATCATTAAAGACAGGCTTTTTCCCCTACCCCCGCTTTTTAAAATGATCCGGGAGGAATCGGGTACTGACTGGAAGGAAATGTACCAGGTCTTTAATATGGGGCATCGTTTCGAGATCTATACCGACGAAAACACTGCTGCCGGAATTATCAAACTGGCAGATGAAGTTAACATTGAAGCCAGAATTGTTGGACACTGTGAACCTTCCGATCAAAAGAAATTGACCATCAGGGGAGCACAGGGAGAGTATATATACTAAGTACAAAATCAGGAATGACAGAAAACATGATATTATCCCGTCTGGAGGGTGTAAAGGCCAGGTTTGATGAGGTGGGACAGCTTATTACCGATCCGGCGATTATTGCCGATATGACACGCTATGTGAAACTTAACCGGGAATACAAACAGCTTGAACCTGTTATTGAGGCTTATGATGCTTACAGAAATCTTCTGAGCAATATGGAGAGTGCAAAACAAATACTTGCCGAGGAGAAGGATGCTGAACTCAGGGAGATGGCCAAGGAAGAGCAGGACTTGTACCAGCAACAGTTAATTGCGCTTGAGGAAGATATCAAATTGCTGCTGTTGCCCAAGGATCCGGAAGACGAGAAAAACGCCATTGTAGAGATTCGGGCAGGTACAGGGGGAGATGAGGCCAGTATTTTTGCTGGAGATCTATACCGGATGTACATGAAGTTTTTTGAGACAAAGAGATGGAAAGTTTCGGCCACAAGTTTCACTGAAGGTACTGTGGGGGGATACAAGGAGATCATCATGGATGTGTCAGGCCAGGGTGTATACGGGATCATGAAGTATGAATCGGGAGTACACAGGGTACAGCGAGTTCCCCAGACCGAGACCCAGGGAAGGGTGCACACATCTGCTGCCACGGTTGCGGTATTGCCAGAGGCAGAGGATTTTGATATTAAGATCAGTCAGTCAGACATCCGTAAGGATACCTACTGCTCGTCCGGACCCGGAGGACAATCGGTGAATACCACCTATTCAGCCATCAGGCTGACCCACATACCCACAGGGATTGTGGTTACCTGCCAGGATGAGAAATCTCAGCTAAAGAACCTGGACAAGGCCATGAAGGAGTTAAAGACCAGGTTATATAACCTGGAGTATCAGAGGAGAATGGATGAGATCTCTTCCCAGCGGAAAACCATGGTTTCATCTGGCGACCGGTCGGCCAAGATTCGTACTTACAATTATCCCCAGGGCCGTGTTACCGATCACCGTATTAACCTTACCCTGTATAACCTTCAGTCCATAATTAACGGGGACCTGGAGGAAGTATTGGATAAGCTTCAGATGGCAGAGAATGCAGAAAGGCTGAAAGAAAGCGGAATGCAATAAAACTATTTTCATGAACGCCGAAGAACTTTACCGGAATATAGTTCGCAAGAAGAGTTATCTCTGTGTGGGACTTGATACAGATTATAACAAGATCCCTAAAATGCTTCTTGACAGTGAGTATCCCATTTATGAGTTTAACAAGCGCATTGTGGATGCAACCCAGGACCTGGCTGTAGCTTATAAGCCCAATCTTGCTTTTTATGAAAGCATGGGAGCAGCCGGTTATATGAGCCTGGAGATGACCCTTACCTACATTCGAAAGACCTATCCCGGCCTTTTTATTATCGCTGATGCCAAAAGAGGGGATATAGGAAACACTTCCCGGAAGTATGCGCATGCCTTCTTCAAAACCCTGGACTGCGACGCCATTACACTTTCTCCCTACATGGGATACGATAGCATTTCTCCCTTCCTGGAAATTGAAGGGAAGTGGGCCATACTTCTGGCACTGACATCCAATGAGGGATCGAAAGATTTCCAACAGCTGAAAACAGAAGATAACAGGCAGCTGTACGAACAGGTGATAAGCACATCAAGCGCATGGGGCAATGTGAATAACACCATGTATGTGGTGGGTGCTACCAGGGCGGAAGCTTTTACTCACATCAGAAGCCTGATTCCGGAACACTTCCTGCTGGTACCTGGTGTCGGAAGCCAGGGAGGGAGCCTGACTGATGTGGCTGATTTTGGAATGAATGACCGCTGTGGTTTACTGGTCAATGCAAGCAGGTCCATCCTCTACGCAGACGTCACGAACAGGTTTGAGCAGGCTGCCAGGGAAGAGGCAGGCAAGCTTCAAAAGCAAATGGAGATCACCCTGAAGAAACGGAGCCTGATCTAGTTCACCAACTCTCTGACTTTTTCTGCTGCTTCCTGAAGGGTGATTGCAGAGTGCACTTCAAGTCCCGACTCATCAATCAGAACTTTTGCTTCCTCTGCATTGGTACCCTGTAACCTGACTATCACCGGGATATCGATCTTACCGATGGTCCGGTATGCTTCCACAACTCCTTCAGCTACCCGGTCACATCGCACAATACCTCCGAAAATATTTATAAGTATGGCTTTCACGTTGGGATCCTTGAGGATGATCCTGAAACCGGCCTCTACGGTTTGTGCGTTTGCGGTTCCACCCACGTCAAGAAAATTAGCAGGTTCACCTCCTGAAAGTTTGATAATATCCATGGTGGCCATGGCCAGTCCGGCTCCATTTACCATACAGCCCACGTTGCCATCCAGCTTAATGAAGTTCAGATTGAACTTTCCGGCTTCCACTTCCGTGGGATCCTCCTCGTTCAGGTCTCTCATGGCAGCATAAGCAGGATGCCTGTAAAGGGCATTATCGTCTATGTTAACCTTGGCGTCAGCAGCCATTATACGCTGATCGGATGTTTTAAAGACCGGATTTATTTCGAACAGGGATGCATCCGAATTTTCGAATGCTCCATATAGAGCCATGGCAAACTTTACCATCTCCTTAAAAGCTTTGCCTGAGAGTCCCAGGTTAAATGCAATACGCCTGGCCTGGAAGGATTGGATCCCTGCCCCGGGGTCTATCTCTTCCCTGAAGATCAGGTGGGGTGTTTTTTCAGCAACGGTTTCAATATCCATACCTCCTTCAGTAGAGTACATTAAGATATTCTTACCCGTTTCACGGTTGAGCAGAACGCTCATATAAAACTCCTGAGGCTCACTCTCACCGGGATAATAAATGCCCTGCTCTATGAGTATTTTATGAACCAGCTTTCCTTCAGGACCTGTCTGGTGTGTGACCAGATTCATGCCCAGGATGGATTTGGCATGGGATTTAACCTCATCCAGTGATTTGGCGATTTTCACACCGCCCCCTTTACCCCGGCCTCCGGCATGGATTTGTGCTTTTACTGCCCAGGTATCGGCACCTGTTTCGGCTTTTATTCTTTGTGCAGCTTCGTAAGCCTTTTCGGGAGTATGGGCAATTTCACCTGCAGGCACTGCCACACCGGATTGTTTAAGGATTTGCTTTCCCTGGAATTCATGAATGTTCATAGGTAATGATATTTGTTCTGCAAATTTAGCAATTACGGGGACAGTAGAAAGTCAAAGAAGTCAAAAGTTAAAAGTCAAAAGTCTATAGTCAAAAGTCAAAAGTTTAAAGCAGGAAAATGAGTAAATTCGACACAAATTCGCGGCCATGAGAAAATTGCTGAATGAGGAACTGGATCGCCTGTCCGTTGAGGAGTTTAAGGAATCAAAAAAAATACCCGTAGTTGTAGTGCTGGATAATGTAAGAAGTCAGAATAACATTGGATCTGTTTTTCGTACAGCAGATGCTTTTCGACTGGAAGGAATTGTACTGTGTGGGATTACTTCCAAACCACCACACCGTGAAATACATAAGACCGCATTGGGAGCCACAGAATCTGTTCACTGGGAATACTGGGAAGATACGGCGGCTGCAATCGGCAAATTAAAGGAGGATGGTTATCTGGTTCTCTCGGTGGAGCAAACTGAAGGGGCCATTTCTCTGGAGAAGCTGGAGCTTTCGAAGGATCAGAAATATGCCCTTGTATTCGGGCATGAGATTCGCGGTGTGGATCAGCTTGTGGTAGATATGAGCGACATGTGCATAGAGATTCCACAGCATGGTACCAAACACTCCCTGAATATCTCTGTGGCAGCCGGCATTGTCATCTGGGATGTTTTTAAACAGTTCTCCCTTTAAATGCCCGCATCCTGGTCGCGTTTTTGGATTACGCTCGCGCATTAGCTGAGCTCGCAGGCTCGGTTGACTGCGTCGAGCTTCGCGCTGAGCTCGCAAACTCGGTTGACTTCGTCGAGCTTCGCTTCGGTTCCCCGAATTCTGCTGTGGGGAGTGTCATAAAAAAAAACCGCCCCGGGTTACGAGGCGGTTTTAAATATATGATGTATGTATGCTTACTCAACGATTGCTTTGAATTCAGCGGTTTCGAATAGTTTGGCAAATTCAAGATCTTTCTTGGCATTGCTCTTGACCCACTCGGGGCTCTTGCAATTTTCAACAGCTAGTTTCAGGTTTTCCAGAGCTACGTCACTCTTGTCCTGGCTGGCTGCAACAACTGCACGCATGTAATAACCCATGCCGCCTACCATATCAATATTGGACAGATCTCTCCATGCGGCATCTGCATCACCATTCAGGTACTTGGCCAGGGCTGCGTTATATGAAGCCTCGCTGCCAAAGTAGTTCACAGCTGCGCCATAATTACCTTCAATGATATTTATGATACCCAGGTTATAGTTTACCTTATCACCGGCACCGAGAGAAGCAGTAAAGGCCTCTTTTGCGGCAGCAACTTCACCCTTCTTAAGGGCAATTGCACCCAGGTTGTTATTTACAATGTCATGATCTTTCAGAGCTTTCGCATCTTTAAAGGCAGCTTCAGCAGCATCTGTTTTCCCCATTTTATAAAGGATCACTCCTTTGTTGTTATGAGCGCGTACACACTCGGGAGAAACAACGGTTGCTTTCTTATAAATATCGAGTTTTGTTTCCTTATCTTCCACCAGGGTGGCAGTATAAAGAAGCTCTTCAAGAACGAGGGTGTCAGGATTGCTTGTCCAGAGATCCTTTAATTCATCATCACTCCAACCAATATGCTCCATGGCTATAGTAAACTTGGACCTTCTGAGTTGCGGAAGAATCTCTTCTGCAATCACTTCAAAGGCTGCGGTCAGGTTTTTAATCTCCTGTTCACGTACCACAGGGTCTGAATGCATGCTGAGTACCCTTAGGATCATTTCCTTATCCTGGATGTCAGAAGCTTCCATGGCAGCTTTAAAACCTTCCCAGTCTTCCGGAGTGGAAAGCAGGCTCATCAATTCTTCTGCTACTTCAACTTCAGATTTCTTAAGCTGACCGGCCAGGTATTTTTCAGCTGACTTCTGCCTTTTGTCAGCAAGCCTGGTGTTCAGGTCAAGTTCTCCGTCGGGTGAGGCATACGCAGAAATCTCAAGTCCTTTTAACTCCAGTCTTTCGTTTTCGTCAGTCGTCTTGAGTACTTCGTTCAACTCTTCAATTTCTTCCTTGCTCCTCTCAGAACTGCGAACGTCAGCCCTGTTTATTATATATTTTATATCTGCTTCATAGGATTTTGGAATAATTTGCTGATAATTATCCTCAAAGGAAAGTACCTTGGCATTCTTGTAAACCAATTGAGGAGTAGCAATCACACCATCAGCCAGTTTTACCGATCCCAGGTCAGCAGTTTTGCCCTTGATAGCTCCGGTAATATTGACGTAGAGTTCCGATCTCATCATTGCATCGTCATAGGCGATGTTTCGTGAGGTGCTGATTTTACCACCACTCTCATAAGCAATGGTTTTGTTGTTTTCAGTTACATCCTCTCCCTGGAGAACCAGAGATTCCATCTCTGCCTGTGCTTCTTCATATCTTAAGACAGGAGTGAGGGTGACAACCGCTTTCTTGTTAAAATACTTTGCGGGGTAGTTAACATCAACGCTAAAATTAACAGTGCCTCCATGCATTTCGAGCACTTCAGGAGTAACAGCGTAGCTTACCTGCTCAGCTTCTTTGATCATTTTGTTGAGCCCGCCGCAACTACTTAGAACTGCTGCTGCCAGAAAGAAAATCGCAAAAGATTTAAGGTTTTTCATAACAATCTTGATATTTGTTTAGTACTTATTGAATTCTGTTGTTAGTTTAATCACGTATACAAACTTAACAATGTTTTTGAAAAAAATAAAGAATAAAGCGTGTATTACCCTAAATGTTATAAAATAAGTAAGTTCATCCCCGAATTATATTCACCCGTCAAAATACGTTTTTTAATAGATTCATAGTCGGACTTTTTATTCACAAAATCAAGATTGCTTGTATCGATTACCAGAATCTTCATTTCAGACTGGGATTTAAAGAAGCCAAAATATCCTTCCTGTATTTCTCTCAGGTAGCCTTCCGTAATGTTTTTTTCATAACTGCGTCCTCTTTTTCTGATGTTTTCAAGAAGATGCTCTGCGGGAAGGTGAAGATACACATAAAGATCTGGCCTGGGGGCCTGCAGATTTATGATGGAAAAGAGCTTCTCAAAAAGTTTCATTTCATCATCCTTCAGGTTGTGTTTACTGAAAATGAAGGATTTGGCTATTAAATAGTCGCTTATTAGACTCTGACCGAAGAGATCGGGGTGCCCAAGCTCAGCTTTTATCTGATGGTAACGTTCTGACAGGAAGGAAAGCTCTACCTGGAAGGCATAGCGGTCCGGATCTTCATAAAACTTGGCCAGAAAGGGATTATCACTGAATTGCTCAAGAACCAGGCGACTGCCTGTGTCTTCTGCGAGCATGCCAGCCAGGCTGGTTTTGCCGGCTCCAATGTTCCCTTCTATAACTAAGTATTTGTACTTCAATTTTTGTTTAATAGGATATGGCTCGTCAAAATTCCGGTGTAAAATCCATGTTTTTATATACGAAAGCCCAAACATCCGAATATTCACGGATTACCATATCGGTTGGTTTCCCTGCTCCGTGACCGGCATCGGTGTTGATTCGTATCATAACCGGATTTTCACCACTGTACTTTTCCTGAAGAGTGGCCGCATATTTAAATGAATGGGCAGGAACCACACGGTCGTCATGATCCCCGGTAGTAACCATGATAGCCGGGTATCTCTTATCGGAAGATATATTATGCAGGGGAGAATAGCCCAGCAGGTATTTGAATTCTTCCGGATCTTCCGAGGAACCATAGTCAACGGTCCAGTATCTGCCAATGGTAAACTTTTGGAAACGCAGCATGTCCATAACTCCGACCATTGGGATGGCAGCGGCAAAAAGCTCAGGGCGCTGGTTAACCACAGCACCTATCAGGAGGCCTCCGTTGGAACCGCCGTAAATGGCCAGCCTTTTGCTCGAAGTATACTTTTTATCAATCAGGTATTCGGCTGCAGCGATAAAGTCATCAAACACATTCTGTTTCTGTAGCACAGTTCCTGCCAAGTGCCACTCTTCTCCGTATTCACCTCCACCCCTGATGTTTGCAAGGGCAAAAACACCTCCTTGTTCAAGCCAGACCGCACGGCTGGTGCTAAAAGAGGGCGACATGGATATGTTAAATCCTCCGTACCCATAGAGGAGGGTGGGAGTGGTCCCATCCGGTTCCAGGCCTTTCTTATGGACAATAAACATGGGTATTTTCGTACCATCCTTACTTGTAAAAAACACTTGTTTGGTTTCATACAATTCGGCAGTAAAGTCCAGCTCTGGTGTATAATATACTTCTGAAACATTCTCTGCCACATTATATTTAAATACGGTAGAAGGATAATTAAATGAAGAATAAGAGTAGAAAGCGGTATTATCCTCCAGGCTGGAGTTGAAGTCGTCCAGTGAGCCAATTCCCGGCAGGGATATGTCATGGAGCATACTTCCGTCAAGCTCGTAAACGCTGGCAATATGATATGCATCCTGAAGGTAAGTGGCGATGATTTTGCCGCCTGCCAGCTTCACCGATTCCAGCACATTCTTATCATGTTCGGGCAGTATATCCATCCAGTTTTCAGGTGCAGGTTTTGATACATCAACTCCAATGAGCTTATATCTTGGGGCATTATGATTGGTAAGAATATAGAGCATGTTGCCCTGGTTGCCAACCAGTTTGTAATCATTGTCAAAATCCCTGTCCAGCCAGGTGAAGGGTGTCTCATCGATCCCTGATTTCCTGAATGCTATGGCATTGCCACTGGTGCTTTGAGTCACAGTCAGAACCATAAACTTTTCATCGTCGCTTACCGTCATGCCAAATCCCCACCCGGGATTGGCTTCATCCTTATGGATCAGCCGGTCTTCACTCTGACCGGTGCCTATCCGGTGATAATAGATCCGGGCATTCATATTGGCTGCCTTCAATTCATCTCCCTCTTCCGGCCTGGCATAGCGGGTGTAAAAAAACCCATCTTTAAACCATGAGATCCCTGAAAACTTAATCCACTCCAGGTGATCCTCCAGTTGCATGTTGCTTTCTATTTCCTTTACGTAAAATTCATGCCAGTCGGACCCCCCGCGGGAGATTCCATAGGCCATGTATTTGTGATCGTTGGAGATGCTGTATTGCGAGAGTGCAACAGTTCCGTCATCAGAAAATGTATTGGGATCCAGAAAAACCTGGCTCTTACTGTCCAGGCCCTTCTTTAAATAAATAATGTTCTGATTCTGTAAGCCTGTGTTGTAACTGTAAAAATAGTACTCACCCTCTTTATTGGGAGTGCCCATTTTGGGGTAATCCCAGATCCCGGTCATCCGCTCCGTCAGGGTCTCCCTGAAGGGGATGGTCTCCAGGTATGAGTAGGTGAGATCATTCTGTGCCTTAACCCAGGCAGCAGTTTCTTCAGACATGTCGTCTTCCAGCCAACGATATGGATCAGGAATTTCTATCCCGTGATAATTATCCACTACATTGGTTTTGGGGGTAGTGGGGTAGAGGTATGGATTTTGCTGTGTGCAGCCCATTGCAATGAGAATTAAAAGTGCTGGTAGTGAGTTTTTCATTTCGTTTTTAATAAAATTGAAAAGGGCCATCCCGAATGAGATGGCCCTGCTAATTTAATATAAAAAGTCCTAATCTTTTTTCCTTTCCGGTTTTGGAAGAAGAGCTTTTCTTGAAAGCTTTAGTTTACCGCTTCTATCATCTATGGAGAGCAGTTTAACCTCTACTTCTTCGCCTTCCTTCAGCACCTCTTCCACTTTTTCAAGCCTTCTCCATTCAATCTCAGAAATATGAAGAAGTCCGTCTTTCCCGGGAAGAATCTCCACAAAGGCCCCATAGGGAGTAATGGTCTTTACTTTACCGGTGTAAACTTCACCCGCTTCAGGAATAGCTACAATACCTTTGATCCAATCCATGGCCGCATCGATGGATGCTTTGTCGGTGGCAAACACATCAACCAGTCCCAGATTATCGATCTCTTCGATGGTTATGGTAGAGTTGGTTTCTGCCTGGATCTCCTGGATCACTTTTCCGCCGGGACCAATGACTGCGCCTATCATGTCCTTTGGAATCTCGATTCTCTCAATCCTTGGAGTATGAGGTTTATAATCTGAGTTGGGAGTTGACATGGTTTTGGCGATCTCGTCAAGGATGTGCAAACGTCCGTTCTTAGCCTGTTCCAGTGCCTGTGCAAGTATTTCATAGGAAAGGCCTTCCACTTTAATATCCATCTGAGTGGCTGTGATGCCATCTCGGGTTCCGGTAACTTTAAAGTCCATATCGCCCAGGTGATCTTCATCTCCCAGGATATCGGAAAGCACGGCGAATTTATCAGAGTCCTTATCGGTGATAAGCCCCATGGCAATTCCCGATACGGGCTTCTTGATCTGTACACCAGCATCCATCAGTGCCAGGGTACCAGCACAAACGGTGGCCATGGATGATGATCCGTTTGATTCCAGGATGTCGGAGACAATCCTGAGTGTGTAAGGCATATCATCTTCTGCTGGGAGCATCCCTTTCAGCGCCCTGTGTGCCAGGTTGCCGTGTCCTACTTCCCTGCGGCTGGTTCCCCTGTTCGGGCGTGCATCGCCGGTGGAGAAAGCTGGGAAATTATAGTGGAGCAGGAATTTGTCGTTTCCTTTCTTAAGTACATCATCCACCAGTTTGGCATCCATTTTTGTTCCCAGTGTGACAGTAGTGATGGATTGGGTTTCGCCCCTGGTAAAGACTGCTGAACCATGAGCAGCAGGCAGGTAATCCACCTCACTCCAGATGGGGCGAATCTCGTCGGTCTTTCTTCCGTCAAGACGAACGGCCTCATCAAGAACTACACGGCGTACTGCCTCTTTCTCAACATCGTGGTAGTATTTGCCCACCAGTTTCTCATTCACTTCACCCTCTTCTCCTGCCTCTTCGGTGAGTTTGGCTATGAAATCTTCCATAATTTTTCCAAAAGATTCGCTTCTGGCATGCTTGTCGGCATTGGCGGAAGCGGCTACCTTGTATGCAGCATCGTAGGTCTCATCCCATACGCGCTTTTTGAGTTCTTCGTCATTGACCTCGTGGTTGTATTCGCGTTTCTCCTCTTTCCCGGTCTTCTTGGTCAGCTCCATCTGAGCCTTACACATGGGCTTGATGGCTTCGTGTGCAAACTTGATGGCTTCCAGCATATCAGCTTCGGATACTTCACTCATCTCTCCTTCAACCATCAGGATATTGTCGTAGGTGGCACCCACGATGATCTCGATGTCTGCTTCAGCAAGCTGTGAAAAGGTGGGGTTGACCACAAATTCTCCATTTACCCTGGCTACTCGTGCTTCTGCGATAGGTCCGTGGAAGGGGACATCTGATACGGCCAGTGCAGCCGAAGCAGCTAATCCTGCAAGTGCATCGGGTGGGGTGTCTGCTTCTGCTGACATCAGAGTAACATTCACGAAGGTATCTGCGTGGTAGTCATCAGGAAACAGGGGACGCAAGGCACGGTCCACCAGCCTGCTAACTAATATTTCATAATCTGAAGGTCGTGCTTCACGCCTGAGGAATCCCCCGGGAAATTTTCCAAGTGCAGCGTATTTCTCTTTATAATCTACAGAAAGTGGCATAAAATCCACATCCTCTTTGGCCTCTTTTGCGCTAACTACAGTAGCCAGCATCATGGTGTCTCCCATTCTGACCATCACTGATCCGTCAGCCTGTTTTGCAAGAACACCGGTTTCTATACTAATTGAACGACCATCTCCTAAATCTACGGTCTCTATTATAACTTCTGGTTTCGACATAATATTTGATTAAATGCGTATGAATACGAAAAAAGGCAATTGGAGAATTGCCTTTTTACCGTAATGTAAATTTCTTATTTTCTTATTTTCAGGGCCTTGATAATTGCGCGATACCTTTCAATATCTTTTTCTTTGAGATAATCCAGCAATTTCCTCCTTTTACCAACGAGCTTAAGAAGAGCCCTCTGTGTGCTGTAATCCTTCTTGTTTGTCAGAAGGTGTTGTGTAAGGTGATTGATCCTGGTGGTAAAAACTGCAATCTGGCCTTCGGCTGAACCTGTATCAGCTTCTGATTTGCCATAGGTCTTGAAGATTTCCTTCTTCTTTTCCGTTGTTAAATACATCCTGTTTTCTACTTTATAAAATCTATTCCAATTTTCGAGTTGCAAAGGTATTTATTTTTTTTGAAATAGCAATTTGAGGCTAAACTGAACCTTCAGTGGCAATAGTCTTTCTCAGATGGTCAATTTGAGCTTTGGTTCCCAGGACAAAAATCTGATCGGCAGAGCTTAGTGTAGTTTCCGGGGTGGGATTGATCAAATAAGATTTATCCTCTTTTTTTAACCCAATAATATTGGCTCCGGAGTTATTCCTTATGTCCAGTTCATAGATCGATTTCCCGGCAAAACAGGCTGCCAGATCCCTACAGGATATCTCTTCCAGCACCACACTGTTTACACTTTGCAGGAGCAGGAAATCAATAAACTCTACGATATCGGGTTGAGCCACAAGTTTAGCCATTCTCTGCCCTCCTATCTTATCCGGCATTATCACATTGGTAGCTCCTGCCCTTTTGAGTTTTGCATCGGAGTTTTCCAATGAGGCCCGGGCAATAATTGTCATGGATGGATTAAACTCTTTGGCCGTAAGGACTACGAACAGGTTATCAGCATCCTGAGGCAGGGTAGTTATCAGGGCATTGGCATCAGCCAGGTTGGCCTTAGCCAGAACCTCTTCGTCGGCAGCGTCACCTTCTACATACAGCATTCCCGGAGTTTCTCTTAAGGATTGAACTATATCGGCATTCTGCTCAATTACAACAATGGGAACAAAGTGTTCCTGGAGCTCGATGGCTGCCTGTTTTCCGTTTCGACCGTATCCACAAATGATCACATGGTCTGCTAATTTGTCAATCTTTCTTTTCACTTTGGTGTCTTTATAGGAGTTTCTGAATACACCTTCCACAATGTATCTTGTAAAAGTAGTAACCGCATAGGCAAATATCCCAATGGATACTATTACCAGAAAGGAAGTAAACCACATTCCCCGGTTGTCGAGGGGATGTACTTCTTCAAAGCCTACCGTAGCTATAGTGATAATGGTTTGATAAATGGCTTCGGATGTACTGTATCCAAGCATGGAATACCCTGTGGAGCCCACAACAAGAACAGCGATAAGTAATCCGAAGGTATAATACGCATGTTTTAAACTGTTATTTTTCATGAACTTCTGCTCCAAATATTACCCTGCCGATCCCACATTCTGAACAACGCCTTTTAATGCAATACCCCTTATAGAGCTGGATTAAGGCCTGACTTTCAAATGCACTGCAGGGACTTAGTCCAAATTTAATCCAATTTTTTACAATATGATTGGATTCGGCTTCAAGGTTCTGAAATAGCTCATGTTCGGCGGAAAAGACTCTTTTCTTTTGATCTTCTTCATGGCAGGCTTTAAGAAAAGGTATAAATGCATTGATAAGCAGGTGTGTTGCTGCTTGTCGTCCAAACTTTTTAATCAAAAAAGGGGATGGCCTCCCAAAGGTATAATGGGTGTTCCAGTATTTGCTGGCGTTCACCTTCAACTTGTTTTCAATCTCTGAAAGGGACCAGGTCCTTATTTGATCTATATCCAGGGGAAATTGAGTATGAATTAGCGAAGCAAATTGCGAAAGCCTCAGTGTTGGAAAAGAGGCTGGACGAATCCGATGAAATTTCCACAGGAACTCAGGTACAGGTTTTCCGGGAAATTCTTTCATTATATGCTTGTACCGATGCTTAAGAGAGTGAACATATCCTTCATCATAGCTCACAGAATGCAACAAGCCGGAGCTGCCGAAAAGAACCGCTTCCAGGTCATTTAGATTATCTCTTATTTCCAGAAGAAGTGACAGGGGAATCCCGCTTGCCAGCATCTCAAACGGGAGGTTGTTGATGGGCAAACCAAAACCTGAAGCCAGTGTCAGGTAGAGAACCTGTAGCCTGTCATACTCCGGCCTGGCCAGTAGCCGGGACACATTAGCAACCTTTAGAGCCATCCGCTCTGCAGACAGTGTATTGATCCAGGATTTGAGAATCCTGGCAGGTACATTATGAATATAACTGCTACAGGGAATCCAGCTTTCATTCTTCCTTAATTCATCAACCCGTTCCATGAATGAATCTGAACGGTCCACCACAAGTGAAGGAATTTGCCGGCCTTTGCTATTTCTTACAATTGTATCGAAATGGTAAATCACATGAAGGATGACATTGTCATAGGCCGGATCCAGCTGATGGCCATGTTTATTCCAGTCAGAGGCAAAGCGGTGAATTTCCACATTCCCGGCCCACACAAGCCGGCCCAACCTGATTCTGGCATTAAAGAAATCCGGTCCCGCATGCAAGTTCTCTTCACCGGGATGAATCACATCCAGTTCAATGCCATTTGTAGTTATCAGCGATTTGCCCGGGAAAAGGCCCTTCTTCCAGACGAAATGGAGCAGTTCTTCTTTATGCATCAAGGATTAATGTGTTACAACGAAGATTCTCGTTGTCCACCGTCCTCAATTCTTACTTAAGTTGGAATCTGATTTAAAATGAATAGGCCAGACCGACGGTTAACTCAATGGTACGTACAAGGAAATCGGAGTTGAGCGGGGGAACATCTTCAGCCACTCCCTGGAAAAGATCAAAAGTATATTCGAATTTTGCTTTGCTTTGAAAGTAATCTGCAGCCAGTTTCAGGGCCAGGTCCGAATTCAGATTATACCGGAGTCCCCCTCCTGCAGTAAATCCAAAAGCAAGCCGGTTTCTGCTGGACCTTGTATATATGTCTGTCCCATCAAAGTTAATTCTCAGGTCCTGATCGGGCGATCTGAGCACGGTCATGCCTGCCAGTCCCCTGAAGTCAAAGTAGAGCCTCTGCGAGGCCCGGATGGAAAAATGGGGTCCCAGAAAGAGGTTGATGTAGTTCCAGAATCCCGATCCATATATGATTTCTGCATCATCGGGTATATCAATAATTGAGGAGGCATTGTCTTCAATGTAAGCGACCATATCCTGGATCAGTGAATCGCGCGAGGCATAATTGGACCCGAATGAAAAGGAACCCCCAATTCCAAAATAGGAAACCGGAAAGAATCCCGCATCAAACTTAATAGCTCCTCCTGTACGCGCATACCCGTTGGAGCTTAGGTCACCGGTACCGGCATAATCACCCTGGGGAATGGTGGCACCGAATGAAATACTGGCAAAATTCTGTTGTCCGCTGGCAGCCAGGCTGAACAGGCTTAAAAAGAGCATCAATATCCACCTATATCTTCTCATCATCATCTTATTTCTCACTAAAAGTATACAATTCCTGATATCCTTGCTTCCGAATGAGCTTAATTTTTTCTTCTGAATGGCATGGTCATGCACCGTACCCCACCTCCTCCGCGAGATAGCTCGGCACCGTCAATGGTAATCACATATTTTTCCAGGGACCGGGGATCCACCTTTCCATCCATCACATCCCTGGATTTGATTATTTCGTAGCCAGAATGGTTCAGGTTCTCCAGGGTATGTACATTCCGGTTGTAACCGATCAGTTTGCCAGGTCCGATGGCGAAAAAATTTGCGCCGCTGTGCCATTGCTCACGTTCCTGGGTCATGGTGTCCTTCTGTCCTCCACAAAAAGAGGGCTTCAGATCCATGCCCAGGGAAGACAGGGCTTTCAGCAGGTTCTCCACATTCCGGATCGAGATCACTCTTCCGTTATCCACATCGATCTGAATGGTCTGGTACTTATTGGATTTCAGGATCAATGGTTCATAGACCATGCAGGAATCCTTGTCCAGCAAAGTAAAGGTCATATCCAGGTGAATAAATGACTCGGGGGAGGAGGGCATTTCCTGGACCAGGATATGGTGTTTTTCTCTCCGTTCCGATATCATACTGATCAGGAAGTCGATGCCTTTGGACGAGGTCCGGTTGCTGAGTCCCACCAAGGTGATATTTTTTGCCGCAACAAGCAAATCACCGCCTTCGATGGAAACTTTATCCTGCTTTGTCTTTTCCTCCGGATTTACCGTTTGTATCCTGAAGCGGGGATGGTAATCAAATATGGCCTGCATGATCAGGGCTTCCCTGTCCCTGACCCGATTGGCCATCCGGGCAATCAGGACTTTGTCGCCCAGTGCCATGGAAGCATCCCTGGTGAAGAAGAAATTATGCAGGGGATGAAGGGAAAAGTGCGCATCGCTCATGAATCTGCTAAGGGTATTTCGTTCGAGGGGAACACCCTGGACCAGTTGTTTGGCCAGCTGTTTTTCATTCAGCTCCAGCAAAGGATCAATGAGTTTGGGCTGCCCTTCGTTATAACATGCTTTTTTTACGATCTTCTCACGGATTTCACTGGATCTGAGAATATCTTTCAGGAGATCCATCACCCTGAAGGAAGGAACCAGTCTCTGGAGCAGGCACTCCAGCTGATTATATTCCCTTCGTGCCACCGATAGGTTAAGAATATCACTGTAGAGGGCCCGCTCCGCATTTTTAGGGGTCATGTTCTCTACCTCGGGACCCGGGGGATGAAGAAGAACTCCTTCCAGTTCCCCTGTTTCGCTATATACCTGGATGGCAGACATGCCGCAAAGGTAATAGAATTAATGCATGATTCAGCTGGAAAAACCGTTCCGGTTATGGGTGCCATCACAAAATGGCTTATTGGAGGATCCCCCGCAACGGCAGAGGTAAACAGGCTCTTTATTCTCAATGATCCTTCCTTGTGTATTTACCACCCTGAAACTGCCACTTACCTCCAGCGGGCCGCCTTCAATAACCTTAAAAAAAGCTTTAGTGTTTTCCATGATCACAGGAGATTAATCTGTAAAACCTATTTTCCGGTGTGTGCCGTCACAATAGGGCATGCTACCTGATTCTCCACAGCGGCAGAAGGAGGTCATCCGTGTGGGCTTCAGCTCCCTGTTGTCGCTCCCGATGATCCTGAATTGGCCATCAGCCACAATGGGACCATCTTTCATAATCCGGATGTTGGTTCGTTTAATCCGCTCAGGTTTTTCGAAATCCTTTTGCTTTACTATATTATCGGTCGGACTTGAGAGCGTCTCCGGATTCTCTTCTTTTACAAAGTGCCGCTGCTTTGCCAGTTCAGCTTCCGTAAGATCGCTGTTATTTTTCCACACGATGGCCTGTGTGGGGCATTTATTTACTACTTCGATGATGCGCCTGGTAGGTGCGCCTTCCATGTTAATCCATGGCCTTCTGCCCGGATTAAATACTTCGATCAGTTCCCTGAAGCAGGTAGTGGCATGAATGCATTTGGAGGGTACCCAGAATACTGTTATTTCTCCATTGGTATACTGTCTGTTTCTCGGATCGCTCATGTACAGGAAAATGGTCTCTGTTTAGCTATAAGAAACAATCTCAAAGTGTGAATGTTCAAATGGTCTTTACCTAAGTTGTATTGTTGTTCTGGTGGGACAATATCTTATTTCACTATCCTTAGCAATTAGATAAATCCGGCTTCAATGCCCTTGACAATGTCTTCTATCACCCTGTCTTTGTCACCCGGATCATATTCGGCTTTCAGATTATTGCCAAAAAGCCTGGCAATGCCCTGCCAGAAGAAAGCAGTTATGCCGCCTTTCAGGTCCTTTATCACCTGGTAGGAGGTTCTTCCGGTTTCGCGGTCTATAAGCTTCACAAGAATGATTCCCTGTGAAACTGTCAAATGCTTCACCTCCTTTTCAAACTCATCCATGATGGCTTCTTCAGCTGATTTAATGTATGCTTTGCGCTCTTTTTCATTTTCGAGGCTGGCCAATTGGTCATCCAGCTCTTTGAGCTTGATACCGGCAATTTTTGCATACGGATAAGCTTTCTTAACATTTCGAATGAGCCTTCGGTATCTTCTTTTCAGGTAGAGGTATTCAAAATCCTGCCGTTCATAGATCCGTACTTCAGGTAGTTCGACCACAGGAATGGTATCCTGCCCTTCAATTATACCCCGGGTTACAGTCAGGCTGTCTAATTCAGGATTCTGTGCTTCGAGGTGATAAGCTGCACAGCACAGAAAAATTGCAAATAAGAAATAATACCTGAAGGATTTCATATTTATTTAACGTCGCTATGTTTTAATTGTTACATAGGACCAATAAGATAAATTGATAATTACTAAAAAGATTAATATTCCCCTTCTAGCTTCAGTCCATCATTTTAAGCAGGGCATCGACGATGTTATCGGCTCCCTCTGCGATCTGATCGATGCTAGCATCAAGCATGTAGCAGGGTGTACTTACCAGGTTATGATCCGGATCGACCACCACCTCCCCGTGGGTTGTATATACATGGTTGGTGCCCAGTGATTCCATGGCGTCGATGGTAGATTCATCATTTCCTATGGTGAGGTGTACTTCGCCCAGGACCTTTGCCAGGATCACCGGAGAGATACACATGGCACCCACCGGCTTCTTAAGAGCAATCATGTTGCGGATGGCCTCTTCCACTCCCGGAAGAACCTTTGCCCCGGCACCATCAAATGCCCAGCTGGAGAGGTTTTTGGCAGCCCCAAATCCGCCCGGGAGCAGCAGGGCATCAAATTCGGATGCCTTAAATTCATCCAGCTTATGTATGTTTCCTCTGGCTATACGGGCCGATTCGACTAACACATTGCGGGTTTCGTCCATTTCTTCGCCTGTGATGTGGTTTATCACATGATGTTGATTAATATCAGGTGCAAAAATCTCATAACTGCAACCATTCCTGGCTATGGCCAGCAGGCTCAGGGTGGCTTCATGGATCTCAGCACCGTCAAAAACCCCACATCCTGACAATACAACAGCAAATTTCTTCATAAGCGTTGGTTTTAATCATTTTATATTTTTGTAGGACTAATTTATGGAAAAGCGCTGGCTTTAAAAATGGAAAAGCAATACTATAGAACATTTATAGGTATACCTATCAGGCCGGGGCCCGAATTGCTATCCCTGAGAAGTGAATTAATGGCTTCATTTTCAAGGGAGCGTATCAGCTGGGTTCAGCCCGAACTGTTTCATGTTACACTTCGGTTTATTGGAGATACCCCTGTTTCAGCTCTTGAGAACATCAGGGAATTGTTAAGGAAAAGGGTGCAAGTCCCCAAAACCGCTGAGCTGGAATTGGAAGGAGTGGGAAGTTTTGGGCCCCGGAAGAAGCCCAGGGTAATCTGGGTGGGCTTTAAGGAACCGGACTTGTTTGAAACCGTAAAAGGGGAGGTGGACCGGGCCCTGGAAACCTGTGGAATCCAGCGGGAAGATTTTCCCTTCAGTCCTCATCTGACCCTGGGAAGGGTAAGAAGTCTGAAATATCCGGATGTCTATTATGAAAGTATCAGAAACATCTCTCCCAGCTTAAAAGAGACAGTTCAAATTGATAGAATGGTATACTATAGAAGTGAGCTGGGAAGGGAAGGGCCCAAGTATACAGGTTTAGAGGAATATATGTTCAGTAAGTAACTGATTTCCTGTCAGCCCTTTTGGATGTCAATCAGCACATCGTCCTTCATCACTAAGTCGTTCTTTCTCACGGATACAGAACTGACTACCCCGCTTACGTGACTGGCTATTTCATTCTGCATTTTCATGGCTTCCAGTATGATGATGGGTTCCCCTTCCTTCACCTCGGCACCCTCATCCACCAGGATATCAATGATCTTTCCGGGCATGGGAGCTTCAATGGATACCAGGGAGGATGACTCACCCTTCTTTTCAAGGTATCTTCTCCGCTTTAGAGAGATGGGGGTTTCTACAGTAAAAGAGTGCCACACGCTATTGATCATTATGGTGTAATGGTTCTGGTTCTTCTCGATCACATCGAGCATGTATTTTTTGTTCTTCCAGACAATGTAGGAGAAGCCATTGGGATCTTCGTGCAACTTGATGTCCACCATTTTCCCCATATACTTAATCCGTTTTTCAAGGGGTTTTTTAAACTCATAAGCTTTATTGGAAGTGCTTAAGGCGATGAGTTTGGAGGATTTCTTCTTCTTTGCTTCGCGTGCCATATCAGAAAACTGATTTATCGTAACCTTTTATTGAGTACCCATGGTGCTATTTCTTTGCCCTTGTCCACATACAGGGGTTTGTCCTCTATCTCCTGGATTTCTCGGGCATAATCATAGGAGGCAAAAAATGCTGCCAGTAACTCTTCATCGGGTTCATGCTGATAGTGTAATTTGAGCTCTTTGCTCAGGAAAGAGGTATTGAATTTTCCTTTCCTGAAGTTTCGGTTTTGAAGCACGGCCCTGCAGAAAGCCAGGGTTGTTTTCGTTCCTTTAATCCAGAATTTCCGGATGGCCATACTCGACTGATGCAGTGCTTTGTCCCGGTCCTCGGCATGCACAATCAGTTTTGCGATCATTGAATCGTAAAAAGGAGTGATCACTGAACCATCTCTAACACCGGTATCGACTCTGATGTGTTCATTTTCAGGCCAGGAGATCTTCTCTATGGTACCCAGGCTGGGAGAGAATCCCGACTGAACATCTTCAGCATTGATCCTCCATTCTATGGCCCATCCCTTAATTTTGATATCTTTCTGTGCAAAGGGTAGCTTTTCTCCTTCAGCTATTAAAATCATCTGTTCAATAAGGTCAATGCCAGTGACCATTTCCGTTACCGGATGTTCCACCTGTATCCGGGTATTCATTTCCATAAAGGAATAACTATTGTCTTCATCCAGAAGGAATTCAACCGTTCCGGCCGAGTAGTAGTTTACGGATTTGGCTATTTTGATGGCCGCATCGCCCATCTTCTTCCTTAATTTATCATCCAGGGCCGGAGAAGGAGATTCTTCCAGTAACTTCTGGTGCTTCCGCTGAACAGAACATTCCCTCTCTCCCAGGTGCACCACATTGCCATGCTTATCTGCCAGGATCTGGAACTCAATGTGGCGGGGTTCCCTGACAAACCTCTCAATAAATACATCGGGATTGTTAAAGGCTTTCTCAGCTTCATTGGTGGCCAGATTGAACATTCGCTCTATATCCTTTTCCTTTGATACTACCCTCATCCCCCGGCCACCTCCTCCGGCTGCCGCTTTTAAAATAACAGGGTATCCGATGGTGTTGGCGATTTTCCTGGCTTCCTCAGCATCAGCCAGTGCTCCTTCACTTCCTCCCAGCAAAGGTACACCATGTGCTTTGGCCAGCTCCTTGGCAATGGTCTTATGTCCCATCCGGTAAATGGCATCATGGGAGGGGCCGATAAACACAATGTTCTCTTCCTCGCACCGCCTGGCAAAATCGGGATTTTCGGCCAGGAAGCCATAGCCCGGATGAATGGCATCCACCTTGTTCTCTTTTGCACTGCCAACAATGCGTTCAATATCCAGGAATTCAGGTATATTTTCATCAAATGACTCTGAGAAATCGATGATCTCATCGGCCTCCTCAAGGTACCAGGCATTAGGTTCCTTGGCAGTTTTAATCACATAGGACCTGATGCCCATTGTTCGGGCAGTCCGGATAATCCGGATGGCAATTTCCCCCCTGTTGGCTATAAGTAAACTCTTAATTTTCATAGATAGAGACTAAAGCGGAATGTTCCCGTGTTTCCTGGCAGGATTGTTCATGAATTTCGTTTCAAGCGCTTCATAGGCACGGATCAACTTCATCCGTGTTTCAGCCGGATCAATCACTTCATCGATGAAACCTCTTTCATCAGCTACATATGGATTGGCGATTTCACTACGGTATTTTGCTGCCAGCTCCTTCTTCAAGGCAACCGGATCCTCAGAATCTTCCAGTTCCTTTCGGTACAGGATGGCCACAGCCCCTTCAGGCCCCATGACTGCAATTTCTGCAGTGGGCCAGGCGAAATTGAAATCACCACCCAGGTTCTTGCTGTTCATCACACAGTAGGCACCTCCATAGGATTTTCTTAAAATCATAGTGATACGCGGAACTGTGGAGTCGGCAAATGCATAGAGCATTTTTGCCCCGTGACGAATTATTCCATTATGTTCCTGATCCACACCCGGCAAAAATCCGGGAACGTCTTCAAGGATCAGCAGGGGAATATTGAATGCATCACAGAACCTGATAAAACGGGCACCTTTATTGGATGAGTTAATGTCCAGCGTTCCGGCAAGCACTTTGGGCTGATTGGCCACTATCCCAATGGCTTTTCCATCGAGCCTGGCAAAACCAATGACCACATTCTGAGCATAATTTTCAGAAATCTCGTAAAACGAACGCTTATCCACAATGTGATTTATCACGTCCTTTACATCGTAGGGCTTGTTAGGATCGTCCGGTACAATATCTCTTAACCGTTCTTCCACATCCCGGGTTTCATCCTCCGAAAGCTCCATTTCTGGTGCATTCTCCATGTTGTTGGAAGGGACATAGGAAAGCAATTGTCTAACGCCAAGCAGGGTATTTTCCTCATCATCATACACCATGTGTGCCACACCACTTTTTTTGGAATGCACTCCGGCCCCCCCAAGGTCGTTTAAAGAAACATCCTCGTTCAATACTTCCTTCACCACATTGGGTCCGGTGACAAACATATAGCTTGTCTGGTCGGTCATAAACACAAAATCGGTGATCGAAGGTGAGTAGACCGCACCACCTGCAGCCGGGCCCATAATTACTGAGATCTGCGGAATCACTCCCGACGATTGCACATTGCGGTAAAAGATCCCGGCATAACCGGCCAGGCTGGCCACTCCCTCCTGGATCCGGGCCCCTCCCGAGTCGATGAGGCCTATCATGGGAGCACCCATTTTCTGGGCCATGTCCTGTATCTTCATGATCTTCGCAGCGTGCACCGATCCCAGCGAACCTCCCATGACGGTGAAATCCTGGGCATAAGCAAATGCCAGCCTTCCCCTGATCAGCCCGTGCCCGATAATGACACCATCACCATAAGCCTGTTTAACTTTCCCGAATCCTGTATTGGTTTTATCAGGAGTGACATAAGCATCCACCTCTTCAAAAGTATCCTCGTCAAAAAGGATCCCGATTCGTTCCCAGGCATTTAGTTTACCCTTGGAGTGCTGTTTTCCTGCTGCCTTGGCATCGTGCTGATTCGCGTATGCGCTCTGCCTTTCAAGGAAACGGGTAAAATTTTTTCCCTTAACATCCATGCGTTAAATCTTGTTGCAAAAAAGACCCATCAAGGTATAAAAAGTTCTTCAGGTCTCATAAAACATGGTGCAAAACTATAAATAAATCCTAATTAAAACATTTCAGGCCGTTTTCTCTCGCTTTTTCAACGATTTCTCATCACATGCATAAGTTCCATAAAAAAAGCGATATGTTAAACAGCAGGGGTTGAAATGTGAACAGCCTTTCTCCTATTTGGAGTGAATACATTTAATAACAGAACTCTCTAATAAAATGTTATCCATGAATGACTTAATTCTTAGTACTTACTCAAGTAAAACAGTCTTATTTATCTTTATCGATTTATATCGATGGATTGTCGGATTTTGACGGTATTCTCAGCTGCATATATCCTTTGTGAATCCTTGAACAATATTGTCTACAGGAATATATTTGAAGCAAAATCTTTTTGCTATGAAAAAATATGTAACTAGAATTACCCGATTTGGGGGCATTGCTCTGCTTGTAGCAGGTGCCCTGTTTTATGCAGGTTGTGAGGGTCCGGCCGGGCCTCCAGGTCCTGCGGGTGCTGATGGACAGGATGGTATTGATGGTGTTGATGGTACAGATGGTACAGATGGAGTTGCAGGGAATTCTGTTTGTCTGACTTGCCACACGGCCGAGATCAAAGACGCACTTACTGCCGATTGGGCCGCTTCATTGCATGGTACAAGCCAGACTTTTTATCCTGGAAGTCCTACAACTGTTCAATATGCCGGTGGTAGGGTAGGTTGTGCAAAGTGTCATTCACATGAAGGATTTATCCAGACTGTTTGGACGGGTCTTGACACTACGGCAGCTGAAATTCCATTACCGCAACCTGTTCGCTGTAAGACCTGTCATGGGTTCCATACTTCGCTTGACTTCGAAAATGAAGCAAATTCAGCAATCAGGCAAGTAATGAGTGTAACTCTGATGGCAGATGAAACTCAAACTGTAGAATTTGAAAACGAGGAATCCAATCTTTGCATGCACTGCCATCAGTCCAGAAGAAATCCTGCAGATGATGCAGATGGAACGGCAATGGTTTTTGTTTCCCCGCACTATGGTCCTCACCATGGTCCTCAGGCGAACCTGCTTAATGGTTTAGGAGGCTATGAATTTGGTTCCGACCTATCTGCTTCCGGAGCGCATGCATCAGGATCGGACTGTATCTCATGTCACATGCACGAAGACGGAGCAGAAACAGGTGGTCATACCTGGGTGGCCGGAATCGAAGGCTGTACATCATGTCATGCTGATGCAACTGATTTTGATGTTAATGGAGCAGTGACTGAGATTGAAGGCCTGCTTCACGACCTTGAAGAAGCTCTTAAGACTGCAGGTATGCTTGACGCCGATGGTCATGCTATAGAGGGTGTATCATACCAGGCGGACTCTGTCGGTGCCCTGTGGAACTATTTGTTATTGGAGGAAGATGCCAGTAGCGGAATTCATAATCCGGCTTATGCCAAGGCTCTTCTGAACAATTCGATTAGTTTGTTTAACTAAACATAGTATTCTTTAGCAAAATGGAGGGAGTCGTTTTCGGCGCCCTCTATTTTTTTAAAGAGCACAACTGAGCAGAAAATCAGCCTGTATCACTGATTTGTTTAAGGCGATGATAGTCCTGTACCACTATGGATTTTCCATCCATTCGTATGATCCCCTCCTCGTTGAATTCCTTAAGCATCCGGATCACGGTTTCTGAACTCATCCCTGATAATTCCGCTAGCTCTTTTCGGGAGAGGGGCAGATCAAATTCGGTATTCTGGAAGATCCGGTCCGCAAGGCAGAGAAGGATGTCGGCAAGCCTTCCAAAAGCCTGCTTGTAAGTGAGGCAAAAGAAGCGGCCATAGATCTGGAGGCTGTTGGCACTCAGGATATCAAAGATCTCTTTTGTAAACTCGTGGTTCTGTTTCATCAGTTCCCTGAATGCCTTTACATCAATCTGCCTGATCTCCGAATCCACGTAAGCCATGGCTGAATAGGGGAAATTGGAGTAGGTTTCGGAAATGGAGGAAAGGCCCACGAAATTGCCATCAGGAATGATCCTTAGCACCAGTGAATTTGAACTATTCTCGAGGAATACTTTGGCCAGGCCCTTATCCATGTACATCACATGCGAAACAAATCCTCCCTGCTTGCAGATCATCTCCCCCTTGCGGTATTTGATACTTACAGAGTTGGCATCCAGAAATTTCTTTTGCTCATCAGTCAGTATTTCAAAACACCTGCACTGGTGATAACTTAAGGTACATCCTGAAAATCTTGCAGCTTCATCCATGGACACATCTTCAAATCTGAAGGCAAATATACAAAAGAATCATGATATTTACTGATCCAGATCATGTGTTTAGTCTATCCAGATCATTTTAAACATATATATATTACAGCTGTTTTTTCTTTCACAGATGCTGCAAAACTCTAATCTTTACCAACAGTTACATCCCACTCCAGTACTGGTTATTTCAACTGGCAGATAGTTTCCGGATTTATATTTTAACAGCTTGAATAATAATAAAATATGAGAGATTCTAAGATAGGGACAGGTCTGATGATTGTGTTTGTGACATTGCTCTTCTCAGGCATTTCATGTACAAATTATCAGATTCCAGGCAAGGATACAGGAGAGGTTACAGCAAAATCCTGCGAAGGATGTCATACTGACTATGAGCGTCTTGAAGCTGTTCACACACCTGATACTGAGCCACCTCCAAGTGGTTGTGGTGGTACGGCGCCATATTATCCCCCTTACGAGCGAGTACACCTTGAAGGAACCGGGTATGAAGCGTTTAAGGCTTCAGGTCATTACAGTGTGGGTTGCACGGGTTGTCATAACGGAAACGGCAATACAGGAGATAAAAACGAAGCTCACTCGGGCGACTGGATCAAATCACCTTCCCTTGCCCATGAAGAGAAATGTGCCAGCTGCCATGATACGGAGTCTCACGGATTTACTACCAGTATTCATAACGGAACAGGACAGAAGCGAAAGGTTACCATGAGGGCCGGACTGGCGGGTGCTCATGAATTCGATCAATTGCCCGAACACCACCAGGAAGCTTATGAAGGCAAATGTGCAACTTGCCACGGGACCTGTGGTAATTGTCACGTTACCCGGCCCAAGATCAAAGGAGGTGGACTTACTCAGGGACATAATTTCATCAAAACCCCTGATTGGTACAATGTCTGTGTAGGTTGTCATGTATCCAGGGGGGGACACGCTTTCCTTGGTACAGGAGGATGGGACCCGCCCTATGATACCGTCAAAGTTGAACCCGATGTACACCGGAAAGAACATGACTTCACCTGCCTGACCTGCCATGACGGCATGGAGGTACACGGGAATGGAGAACCGGTGGATCAGCGTTATGCGTATTCAGAACTTCCGGAATGCGAGGACTGCCATTCGGGATTGGAATCAAAGAACCTTTATCACAACATTCACTATGAAGATTTCCAGTGCCAGATTTGCCACTCCCAGCCTTATAATACCTGCGGCGCCTGCCATATCAAAGACGGCCATCCGGAGATCACCTCGCACCCGGAATTCAGGATCAGTCTGAATCCAATTCCTGATCTGAAAGATGGGAAACTTGCCTTGGTGCGCAGGACCCTGGCACATCCCGATAACTGGGTGGGATATGGCGAGGAATTGGCTTATGATAACTTTGATGCATTTCCCACGTATAACTATACCACCCCGCATAACATTCTGGTATGGACTCCACAGACCACTGTTGAGGAAGATCAAGCCTGTAGTGCCAGCTGTCACATCCGTAATGAGGGCGGGAACCTGATCAATACAGAACTATATTTATGGGCCGATAGCCTGCATGCGTGGGAAGTTACAGCAACCACACCGATTACGGTGGACGGGGAGTTACCCAGCCACTGGTTTACAGAGAAAAAATGACTGTTACTAGAATAAAATAATGTTAAACCAAATCAATATTTAAGATGAAGATTATGACAAAGAGTAATGTGTGGATGCTGGCCATCCTTTTCCTATCGTTTTTCGTAGTGTCCTGCGATAATACTGACGATCCGGAAATTAATGAAGCGGAGGTACTGATCGAATGGCTGGAGTCAAACGAATCACCCTATGGAAAGTACTATGTGAATACCGATATGGAGTCATATAAGACTGCGGAACAGCTGCATGGATTGCTGACAGCAGATAAGGCCTATGTGATTGATATCCGTAAAAAGGCTGATTATGATGCAGGCCATATTGAAGGTTCTGTTAACCTGACAGAAGATGAGGTATCAGCACATTTGGATTCAGAAGACCTGTCTGCTTATAGCGATGTTGTCATTGCTTGTACCTCAGGTCAGACCGCTGCCTGGCTGACCTGCCTGTTGAGCCTGGAAGGTCATAAGGACATTTCTTCCTTGAAGTTTGGAATGTGCTCCTGGAATGAAGCTACAGCTTCAGCCTGGAATAGCAATATAAACAGCGACAAGATTACTCTCTTTACCTCTGATGTAAGCGAGAAAGCACCCGAAGGAGACCTGCCTGATCTGGGAACCGGCAAGGAGACTGCCCAGGAGATCTTTGATGTTCGTCTGGATAAAATGATTTCAGATGGCTTTGGGGCAATAGCGATTACCGTAGATCAAGTATATGCCAACCTGGATGATTATTATATCATTAACCGTTGGCCCACTGAGTACTACCTGGATCCGGGTCACATTGATGGAGCTATTCAATACACTGCAAAGCAGGATTTCAAATTGGATGCAGATTTGAAAACATTGCCCACTGATAAGACCATTGTGGTATATTGCTACACCGGTCAGGGCAGTGGTAACCTTGTTGCCTATCTGAGTCTGGTGGGTTATGATGCTAAAACTCTAAAATATGGAGCCAATGCCATGATCCATGAAGATATGCCTAAAAGTGCCTGGGGCACAGGTATGATTAAGGATTATCCACTGGTATCTACCAAGTAATTAAGTATGTATGAAAGACAATAAGAGTGCCATCCGGTGCTCTTATTGTTTTTTAAAATGGTTATGAATAATAGTATAGTGGCCAAATTGGCCCGGAATTTGAATTCTTTTTGTAAAGAATTAGATATTTTTAAACAAAAAGACATCCAATAACTAAAAAATCTTTAGCTATGTTACTCAAAAGAACCTTATCCATTGCTTTCCTTGTATTCTTTGCAGGAAGTGCTTTGCTGGCCCAGAATTTTAAGTACATCGGGGCAGCGAAATGTAAAATGTGTCACCAGAAACCTGCCAAAGGGGAACAGTATAAGAAGTGGAGCGAAGGCCCGCACGCTAATGCTATGAAATCACTGAGCACGGATCAAGCAAAAGAAATTGCAAAAGAAAAAGGCATTGCAGATCCTACCACTGATGCATCCTGCCTGAAGTGCCACGCAACCACCGGACATATTGATTCGAAGCTGGCTGCCGGACTCAAAGTTACTGAAGGTGTATCCTGTGAGTCCTGTCACGGACCGGGGAGTATGTATAAAGGGGCATCAATTATGAAAAATCGTGAGCAAGCCATGCAAAAGGGGCTGATTCTTCCCACCGAAGAGGTGTGTAAGATGTGCCATAACGAGGAGAGCCCTACTTATGTACCCTTCGATTATGCAGTCAGGGTGGCAGAGATAGCACATCCTGATCCTTCGAAATAATCGGAGTCGAAAATATTATTTTTTTGAAAAATCCTTTGGTTATCATGGCCAAAGGATTTTTCTTTGGGATCAAATTAAAACAAGAAGTTATGGATTTTGTGAAGAAGCTTTTATTTGCGGGCCTTATCCTGATGGTAGCAGGATGTAACAGAAGTACTGAAAGTGGCTTAACCACCGTAAAGGTGTTGGAAGTTGAACAGGTGGCCAATTATACCTATTTGCTGGTGAAAGCCAGGGGACCGGAGTATTGGATTGCTGTTCCCACCATGGAAGCAGGGGTAGGAGATACTTATCAATACCAGGGCGGGATGCTTATGGAAGACTTTCATAGCAAGGAACTGGACCGGACCTTCGATGAGGTATTATTCCTGGAGGCTCTGTTCAGCACCTCAGAACCAGTTCCCGGAACTCAGGCCGCACCTGGAGGGATGGCTGGACATGAAGCACATCCTGCTGTCCAGGAGGTAACTCCTGGGAGCAAGGTAAAAACACAAAGGGCAGATGTTAGTGTGGAAGCTGCAGAGGGTACTACTCTCATAGCGGACTTATTTGCCAATCCCGGGGACTTTGATGGGAAGACCATACGTGTAAAGGGAGAGGTGACCAAGTACAATGCGGCTATTATGCAGCGTAACTGGGTGCACATTCAGGACGGGACCGAGCATGAAGGAAAGTTTGACCTTACAGCTACTTCCATTGAAAGCTTTGAGGTGGGAATTATTGTTACCCTGGAGGGTGTACTGGCCATTAATAAGGATTTCGGTTATGGATACAGTTATGAGATCCTGCTGGAACAGGCCAGGGCAATAGAGTAGGTAGAATTGTTTTCTGTCCTATCCGGCAAGGAAGGAGTATATGATAAATCCGACCAGGATCACTCCGATGGCCAATGCCGTAAATCCAAAAAACCTGATAATCTGCAGGGATTCCCTGGAATATTTCCTCTCTGAAACCAGATTATCCAGCTTTCCGGATTCTTTTAATTCCTGATATTCCCTGGGCCTCTCATGCTCGAAATGTTCCAGAGGCATATACCCTGTAAAGATAACTGTATCCATGGGAAAGGCTTCGGGTCTGAAATGCGTATTGAAGAAGTGAACTGTAAATATGAATCCAACAGCAAGCAATGCTTCATCGCTGTGGACGATCTGACACACATTGATTACCCAGCCAGGCAGGAACTTGGTGAAGAAGACCGGGAACCAGAGAACCAGTCCGCTAAAACCGATAATCGCCACTCCCCAGAAAACAGCCAGGTAGTCGAATTTCTCCCAGTAGGTCCATCTGCCATAGTTGGGCCTGGGTCCTTTGCCCACAAACCATTTTATGGTCGCCACGAAATCCTTCACATCCTGTTTGTTGAACCATAGAGAATTTTTGCCAAAAATAAATTTGGACATGGACAGTCTTTTCCTTCGTTTCTGTTTAACAAGGTTGGTAATGTGGAAGGCAAAGTAGCCAAAAGTGATTACAGCTCCCATTCGGTGTAATACACCTGCTGTTTGAACACCTCCCATAATCTGGGCAAGGAATTTGGCCCATTCCATATGGGCAAATTTCAGCATCATGCCTGTCAATGCCAGGAGTATAAAACTCACAATCACAAAGATGTGAGTGATCCTCTGATTTCTGGAGAAGCGTTTGATGTATTTGTTCCCAACTGCATTTGGTGCCGCTTTTCTTTTCTTCAACCTTTCCTTAAGCGACCTGGGCAGCCATAAAAGCAGGTGGATCCCGAAGAAGCTGAATACAGCCAGAAGCAGTGAAGTCATAAAGATATATGCAAAATTCATGCGTGGATCATCCTTATGGGTGGCATGACTGAGGTAGTCGGTAAAGCGCTTGTTGGCTCCCACATGACAGGCGCCACAGGTGTTTACCAGGTTCTCCTTGGAGGTCATTGATTCCGGATTGTCAGGTTTAAGGATGTTATGAGCTCCATGGCAATCTGAACACCTGGCAGATTCATAATATCCCAACTGATAAGCCTTTCCATGATAGGTTTCCATGTAGGTCTCGGCAGTTTCCTCATGACAGGAGCCGCATTGGGTGGTAATCTCATTCATAAATTTATCCTGACTCACAGAAGAAATCACATGCGCACTATGGCATCTGACGCAGGTGGGGTATTCCTTTTCCGCATCATTTAGTGTGAAGGCATGATCGCTTGTCATGTAGGTATCATAAATACCCTTATGGCAATTTCCACAGGTTTGCTGAATGTTGGCAGGATGAATGGAGGATCGCTCGTCAGTATCCTTCAGCATGTGGTGGGTGGTATGGCAATCCGTACAGACCGCACTTACGGTCAAACCCTTACCGGTTAATCCCATGCCATGCACACTGGTGGAATAATCGGCCAGTGCATTTACCTCCTTTAATTCGGTCGTCCGGGGAGCTTTCCCGTTTTCCCGGTGACATTCACCACACAGTCCGGGAATGGCAGTCCTGTAAACAGGCGATGTATCGTCGAACCTCGATTTTGTGCCGTGAGTACCATGGCAGTCGGTACAATAGGGGGCATTCTCAGTCCCTGCATAATGGGACTTACCATGTCCGCTTTCAAAGTAATTTTCGAACAATTCGGCATGGCATGAAGAGCAATCCACCGGTTGATTGGTTGAACAGGGCCGTTTAAGGTGATCGGAAACCTCGGTGTGGCATTTGGCGCAGGGGATGTTTTTATGCACCGAATTAGGCAATTCAAAGGGATCCCGGTAAAGTGATACACGTTCCCCATCGACCATCCTATGAATTTCTTCATCGTTGTGACATTTCATGCAGGCATTGTCGGAGATCCGGGCCTGAATTTGGGGTATACTCACTTCATGAGGAGGGTGACAGGAGGAACAGGCGGGGATTACAGAAGGATCTTTTTCCCATAATTCTCCTTTGATCACTTTCTTATGCGCCTCTTCTATCCGGGTATGGCACTTCATACAGGTTCCGGCAATCCGCTTGGCATTAATGGATGAATTTGGACTGGTATGGGGCAGCACAAGGTGATTTCCATGGCAATCGTTGCATGTTGCTGTCACAATCAGCCCGGACTCAAAGAGGCCTTTCCCATGAATTCCCTGGGTATAATGCTCCACAATGTTGTGTTCGGATACTTCATAGATCCTGGCCACAATTTCACCCTCCCGGTGGCATTTTCCACAGAGGAAGGGAATATTCATTTTATAGGTGCGCGAGTTAGGATCGGAGTTATGTAAGATGTCATGATCCCCATGGCATTCATTGCAACTGGGAGCATGTGGGTCATTCATTAACAGGGCCTGGCCATGCACTCCGCGCATGTTATTTTCCATGGGCTCTGTATGGCAATTTCCGCAATTTACCGGCTGAAGGTTTTCAGGATGCGGCAGATCGTCAATATCAATATCGGAATGACAGGAGATGCAGGAGTTGCTATGGTGTACACTCGTAGCAAAAATGGTGGTGTCCACGAACATGGACACCGTACGGCCATTCCGCTCTTTGGTCAGTTCCCGGTCCTCATGGCACATCATGCATAATTCGTCCGCTTCATCGTCCGATTGGGCAAAGAGCTGAGAAGGAACCGGCCCAAACATCAGAAAAAGCAAAATAAGGCTTACAATATTTCTCAGGTCAGTGGGGAGAGTTTTGTCCAGGATCATTATACTGAGTTCAGATTGATAATGTGCTAACTTCCACAAGAAATTAACTTTAGTAAAATACTAAATATTACCTAAAGGAAACCATGTATGTAGATGTGTAAGTGCTATTTATAACTAATCTGAATTCACTTCAAGGAAATAGGATTTCTATTCGTGTTCCTCGTGGTATCCATTGATCATGCTCTTAAATAAGGTGCCGGGTTTGTCACCAAGGGTACAGGTATAAAGATGAATAAGCAGAAAAAGCGATAAAACAAAACCTACGATAAGGTGCAGTACATCGTAGAAGATCAAACCACTCACGTTAAACACCTTATATGCAATTATTTCAGGGAACATCAGACCAAGCCCGGAAAGGATGAGCAATGGCATGGCAAAGTACATGGCTATCACATAAGCAAATTTCTGCAGGGGATTGAACTTCTGCTTTTCGGTGATGGGGAAGGGATGAGCTTCTTTGTTAAAGATTCCTACTGCATAAAAGACAAACTGCTTCCATAAGTTAACCATCAGGTTTTTTCTCCATTTTCTGTAAAATTTCCCATTCTTGGTTAGCATATTGCCAATCACGAAGATTCCATAATTAAAGGTCACAATAATGGCAGCCACGTTATGAATCCCCACTGAGGTCCTAAAAGAGATCAAACTGATATCAGTTTCGCCGGAAAAATGTAATGCAATGCCTGTAAAGATGAGCAATAGAAACATTATTGCATTGATTACGTGCCAGATCCGGATCCACACCGGATACAGGTATAGTTTAACAGTTTCCATTTTATTTATTTTTCAATTTGATATAACGGAGGACAGCATGAATCAGGATAACCAGGAAGGTCAAGCCAAATACCAATAAGCTAATCACATTGAGAAAGACATTCTGGTTGGCCCCAATCACATACGCATTGTTGATGATGATGCCATTCGCAAATCCCACCTTTCTTTCCTCCTTGATCTGAAACTTATATAGTGTATGCATCAATCGGGAGTCCTGTGAATGGCACTCCGTACAGTTCTGCACAGCCTCAGTTTTAGGCAGGATCTTATGTGCAATCAGAATAGAATCACTGATTTCGGTGTGACACTCAATACAGCGAACACTCCTGAAATGAGCCACCTGGTTAGGAAGCCAGTCATGACTTTCCACAATATTGATCTCTTTCCTGTCAGTTAGGAGCATGAAACGGTCAAAATCGGAATGACAGCTAAGGCAAATATCGTTGTCATAAAGCACAGCCTCGCCTATATCATCAGCATTACGCATAAATGCGCGATAGGAATGAGGATTATGACACTTCCAGCAGGTGAAATCGGTCATGTTATGGGTGCTCTCAGAAAATTCTATTTCAATATCTTCGAAATGGTACTGGGCAAAGCTTTCGTCGTATCCATGACAATCCATGCATAACAGCATCTCCTCCATCCTGGCTTCAATTGAATGTGGAAACTCTTCAAAGCCGTAGCTATGGCAATCTCCACAGGCAAAAGCTTTATGAACTCCTGTGTAATAAGCCGTCCTGTCAATTATATTGCATTCACACATCTGCTCGGTCAGAACTTTACCTGTTGCCTTGTCTTCAATGGTATATTTAAGTTCGCCATGACATCTCAAGCACTTTTCATTTTCATTTACGTAGTCATTTACCTCATAGAAAGCAGGATCTAATCCTATACTTTCGTCCGTTTGTGCTCTGAGGTTAAGCCCTGAAGCCAGTATTGAAATTGCAAAAATTAGGGTTGGGGTTTTCATACTTAGAACCTTATGGAAATATTAAATCCAAATTGAAAATCTCCTTCAAAGGGATCTCTGTCATTGAATGCTACACTCCTGTTCTTTACTATGCTGTTGTAGTTGGATGCAAATACCCTGAAAGAGTGGGTGCTGGTTCCAATTTCCACACCTAAGGCCACATTGGGGTAAATGGTTTTGGCATTATCACCTGTGGGCTGAACCAGGGGCTGGTCGTATTCAACTATGATGGAGTGAAAACCCAGAACCTGGAAGCGTCCCCCAAAGTTGATGGAATAATTGTCATTCCGGTACCCTTCAGGAACCGCATTGTAGTAGACAAAGGTTGGCGCCATCTGGAGGCCGACTTTCTCACCAAACTTCCTGGATATAATCAGCTGATTCAGGTAGGACATGCGATAGGCGAACTGGAACTTATCCTCGGGGCCGAAGTATTTAGCGTCCCTTGCATCCAGTACAGCATTTCCAAAGTAGGTGAGAGATACAGGTATTCTCGAGGTGGTTTGCCTTAAGATGCTGTATTTCCAGTTCAGGTCCTGTTGCATATAGGCCCTGGTGGTTCCCAGGCCCAGTGCTATTTTATCAGTAATCCCATAGGAGAAACCGATCCTTGTATTGGCACTTCCGTAAATCCCGAAAATATCAGCAATCTCCTTGATCTGTGAAAAGCGGTGCTGAATTTCCAGATTCTTGGATCCTTTGTAAGGACTGAAAGTGGTCTGGTTGTCGATCAGTGTCAGTGTCTCGAAAGGGGGATAAACAGGTTCGTCCTCATCCTGGGCAAAAACAAAACCTGAAAAAAGGAATGCAAAAATGCATGCTAGAGTGGTAATTTGAATATATCTTTTCATAAGTAATGGTTTTAAAATCAGTTGTCCTGTGCTCCGTCCTGGATCCAACCCAGAATTTGTAATACCTCTTCTTCTGTAGCCCCTTTCATTCCATGGCTTCCCGAGAATACCTGGTACAGAACACTTTCACAGGGAAAATCAGGGTCCACATATTCGCCGTCAATAAGTTCATCATAGGCCCAGCCATCGCTCAGATCCGGCGACTGGCTTCCCGAATGACAGACTATGCACTTATTGTTGAATATGGTTTGAATATCTGCTGAAAATTTAGCAGTAGTATCCCCGTCCGGACAGGGCGGAGTTGGAATCTCATATTTGGTACATGCAGACAGGATTAAAAGCAACGCGCCTGTCAAGACAAAAATCAATCTTCTCATATCAGAATTATTTAGAATTTGCGCGTGAATTTGCACGTGAATCTTCCCTGTGTTGAGGTTTCTTAAAGATAGATTATCTCAAAGAGCAGGGGAACGAAAACAAAACGACATATAATAAGTTTTTTGTCGAGATAGATCAGCATATTAATTGACTTATATCAGTTCGATTTTATTTATTTGTATATTGCTGCCATTAACTATCTTTTAGCCCGGATTCATGAACGTAAAACAGCTTTGTAACGGTTGTGAGGAATGCAATGAGAAATCAGCTCTGTTTCAGATGCTTAGCGATGATGAATTGCATATCATCAATGAGGACCGTTACTCGGTACGTTTTCATGAAGGTGAAGTGATCCTTAAACAGGGAACCAGGGCCGATTATTTGGTTTCTGTGGTAGAGGGCTTTGCCAAAACATGTATCGAGGGGCATCATGGAAGGAACCTGATCCTTGATTACATTCGACCCTGGCGAATGGTAGGAGGACCGGCTGCCCATCTGGGCGATAAACATCGCTACAGTGTAATCGCCGTGCAGGAGACTTTGGTATGTTTTATTGATGTGAGGAATTTTTCAAAAGTACTGGCTTCAAACGGTGAATTTGCAGAGAAGGTACTGATCCATTGCTCCGGAAATTATCTTGCTGCTTTGGAGCGAATGGTGGGGCTGAGCCAGAAGCAGATGCATGGCAGGATCGCAGATGCGCTTATCTATCTCAGCAAAGAGATTTATGAAAGCAATATAATCGGAAGTCAAATAGCCAGGCAGGATATGGCCGATTACACCAGCATGTCGAAAGACAGTGCCATTCGCATCCTTAAAGAATTCGAAAGGGATGATATTATTTTGCTGGATGGCAAAAGTATCGAAATCCTTTCAGGTGAAAGGCTTCATGAAATTTCCCAAAGAGGATAAAGCAACTGAGCCGCTCCGATGCAGGTCTTATTATTCCGTTTCCACCCTTTTAAAGTAGAGATCCTGGAAATCATAGCTGAAATCAATGCCGGGCGAGATCCCCTTCATGGTGAGACTTATGGCTTTCCCCTCTTCGTCCAAACTGAAAACGGCAAAAGCATCGGCATCCAGTTCCCTGATCTCCCATTTAATGGCAAAGGCATTAGCCTTGTAATAATACATGGGTCCGGAGAGCTTGGGTGATCGCAGGGAAGAGAACCAGAGCTGTTCCCCGTCCCGGTAAATTCTGATTTTACCAAACCAGTTATCCTTATATTCTCCAAGGTAATCACCCGGATCTATATGGGAATCGTCGGCAGCAGCAACTGTTTCCCACACCTGCTTAACTACGGACCGGGCATCGCCTGCTTGAGATTGGTACCTTTCCAGGTATTTGTCAACCCAGTCGTTATCATCCAGTCCCAGGTAGCTGTCCACAATGGTCTGTGATACAGCCTGGAATACACCAACTCCCCCATAGTAGGAATTGGTCAGGACCACCACACCGAGCTCCAGGTCGGGGAGCATGATGGTCTTTGAGAGCATACCCGCAAGGTCTCCGGAATGAGAGACTGTCATTTTTCCATTCATGTCGGATAACCTCCATCCAAGCCCGTATCCCGAAAAGTGCGGATTGTACCTGTTGTCGGGTCTGACCGGTATGGGAGTATGGACCTTCCACATCTCGCGTTGACTCTCAGTGCTAAAAAGCCGGGTTTCCGGATCTGCACCGTATTTGCCTTCGTTGAGATGTACCAACATCCACCTGCACAGGTCATCCACATTGGAAAGTACAGCTCCTAATGCACCGTTCATTAGATCCGGATCGTGTTCGTGGTAGGGGATAGTACCAAGCTTTCCGTCTGTGGCCAGGTGTGGAGTGGCCAGGTTTTCCAGTTCAGTCATACTCACAGGCAGGGTGCAGGAATTGTCCATCTCCAGTGGATTCAAAATTCTTTCCTTCACGAAATCCTCCCAGCTTTGCCCCGATACCCGTTTGATCACCTCTCCGGCCACCATATACAGAATATTGTCGTAGTCGTACTTGGTCCTGAATGCCGATACGGGTTCGAAATACTGAAAGTTGGTCAACAGGTCATTCATGGTAAAATCCCCACCCGATGGCCAGAACTGAAGATCACCTGCACCCAGTCCTAATCCGCTTCGGTGTGTCAGGAGATCCTGGATATTGAAATTCTGTGTCACATAATCGTTGTACATTTTAAACTCGGGAATGTGATCAATTACACGATCCTGCCAGCCAAGTTTTCCTTGCTCTACCAGGATGGCCAGTGCTGCAGTGGTGAAAGCCTTGCTGTTGGAGGCGATGGCAAAGGAGGTATGTTCGTCTACCTTTTCTCCGGTTTCCACCGACTTTACCCCATAGCCCTTTGCGTGAACGATCTTTCCATCTTTAACCACTCCGACAGCCACACCGGCCACAGTGAATTTATCCATGGCGTCCTCCACCAGCCGGTCTATCTCCTTGCTTGAAATCTGACCGGAAACTGCCAGGCTTATACTAAGGGCTAATAAGAAAGAGAACATTGTCTTCTTAAGGAAATTATTCTTCATAATCATCTGTTTATCGGGATCCGCATTACAATTTCTGCACAATTTATAAACCATAGCTGTAATATCCACTTTTTTTGAAGAGTTTTACTGCTCCGGTCAAACCAGCCCCTATCGAACACCGAAATGCGTGGCCACTCCATAAGCCAGGTTTCGTTTCCCCTCCAGCCGGTTTTTTACTATATTTATGATAAGCAAAAACATACAATGAAACGATTAAGCAAATTTCTGGGTTTGATGATCCTGCCGGGATGGGCCTGCGCTCATCTTTTTGCCCAGGAAAACTTTCGTGTCTGGCCCTACCTGCAGCATCCTGCCTCAGATGCCATGAGCATCATCTGGTTTTCAGGATCGGAGCTTCCAGGTACAGTGGAGTGCCGGGAGCAGGGAACTCAGGGAATCAGGACAATTGAGAGTCTTCCTGTCCTTGCTGATTCTCTGTCATACACCTTTTGGGAAGATAATACCTTCTTCGGGGGTGAAGCACCCCCGCCACCCTATAAACACCATATCAGGATAGCTGACCTGAAGGCGGGCACCATGTACGATTACAGGGTAATCCAGGGAAGTGATACCTTCTCATCCTTCTTTCGCACTGCTCCGGACGGGAATGAAAGCATTCGCTTTGTGGTGTACGGGGATAGTGAGACGGAACCTGAATCCACAGGTAAATACACTTCCTGGCCGGATCCTGTATCAGGGACATCAAGGCTCTACCTGGTGGATCAGACCACCGGTTACAGCAACAACCTGGAAGTGATCCGCTCCCGGGACCCCGATCTGGTTCTGATTGCAGGCGACCTTACACAGCACGGGGGAGAGCAGAGGGATTGGGATGAATTCTGGGTTCACAATACAGATTCGTCGGGGACCTTGAGCCTGGCTGCTCAGGTACCAATAATGCCTGCCCCCGGCAACCATGAATACTATGAGGGGAATTACCTGGATGGATACAATCAGCCTGGTTCTGAAAGGGCACTAAACCGGTACCTCACTTACTTTGACTTACCCCCAAATCAATCCCCTGAACCTGAACAGGAGGGCCGTTATTATCATCTGAGATATGGTCCGGTCTCGATCATCTCTTTGGATTTGTGCAACAACGGGATCAATGGATCGGATGAGGACACGAATTTCTACCTGCTGGGGGAAGGTGATCCCGGGGGTGGAAATGCCCCTGATTTCGGGATGGGATCCATACAGTATAATTGGCTTGAAAAGCAACTCAGAGAAGCACAGCAGAACAGCCTGTTTACCTTTGTAATGTTCCATCACATCCCTTACTCATCAGGACCCCATGGTTTCCCGCCGGGTGTGGGCGATCTTTTAGACAATCAGTCAGGTGTTCCCACCCGTGGCCTAAATCCCCTCTTTTTAAGCTACGGGGTGGATGCGGTATTCTGCGGGCACGATGAAATGTGGGAGCGCTCTGAGATTTCAGGAAAAGAAATTCTGCCCGACAGTACTGAAGTGAGTTATAAACTGCCCTTCTATGATGTGGGGGTTGGAGGAGATGGTTTAAGGGGGCCGGTAGAGGGAAGCAACAATGAGAATCAAGTCTTCCTTGTGCATACCGATGCTCCTGAGCTCTGGGAGGAGGGCATCCTGGTGGAAGGAGGTAAACATTATGGGCATCTTGAGGTGGATGTTTTGCCTGTGGATGATCATACCTGGAATGCAATTCTTACACCCGTTTACGTTCTGCCATTATATAACGAAGAGGACTCTGCCTATGGAGGATTTGAGCGCAGGGTATATGACGATCAGCTTATTCTTACGCACACCATTCCTGATACTACCCTGGGCATAAGAGAACAGCTGGTGCCGCTTACGGTTCCCCGGGCCTATCCAAATCCCTTTCACACCCACACAGATATTGAATATATGTTGGCTGAGTCGGAACATGTGAGAGTAAGCATCTGGGACAGCAGGGGACAGCTGGTTCGGATGCTCCTGGACAGCGAGTGTTTGGCCGGTTCACACCTGATACCCTGGAATGGACTGAATCAGTCCGGAAGCCGGGTTTCGCCCGGGTTGTATCTCTACCGGATGGAAACAGGATCGGGAAAGACCCACAGTGGGAAGATGATTTATACCGGCAAAGCGGATTAATGCCCGGGACGCATTCCTGCAAGAATCCGAAAGAAGCAATACGGTATGCAGAAAGGCAAAAATATAGCGGAAGGATTAATCCTTGGGATTGATGTGGGATCTGTATCGATTTCTGTGATAGCTATTAATGGTCGGGGTGAGCTGGTCAGTGAGGCCTATGCACTGCATCATGGGAATATACGTATAGCTCTGGAGAAATTATTGAAACCTTACCGGCAGAAGAATATTAAGGGTCTGGCATGCCCTTCGGGCAAAACGCAATTTACAAAACAGGTATGCAGCTACGATCAGCAGGTTTCCCTGATAGAGGCTGCAAGGGTACTGCAATTGAATGCCAGGTCCATCCTGCATGTGGGCGCCGAGCGCTTCTACCTGGTGGAGCTTGATCCGGACGGCAATTACCTCCAGACCAGTCACAGCTCATCCTGCGCTGCGGGTACCGGCAGTTTCCTGGACCAGCAGGCAGTCAGGCTCAAGCTGAACGATACCGGCCATCTTTCGCAAATGGCGCTTCAGAACTCTTCCCCCATTCCCGATATTGCTGCCAGGTGTTCTGTATTTGCTAAAACCGACCTGATTCATGCCCAGCAGAAGGGCTACGGCCTGGAAGCTATATGTGACAGCCTTTGCAAAGGTCTGGCCGATAACATTGCAGATACCCTCTTCAATAAAACGATCCCCGAATCTCCCATCTATATGTCGGGAGGTGTATCGAAAAACCAATCAGTAGTCAGGCACTTGCAGCGCATTATAGCTAAGGAAATCACGGTCCATCCCCGTTCTGAATACCTTCCGGCCATTGGGGCAGCCCATCTCCTGCTGAAAGAAATAGTTGCAGGCAAAGAGCTCCCCGCTCCCGATCTGTCAGAGATCGTGGTTCACCAGGAAGCTCTGGACTATTTTTACAAAGCCCTTGGTGACCCTGCGGCTGTATCCCGGGAGATCACCATCGACGAACAATACATCCATCAGCCGAAGAAGACCGATCATACGGCCCATGTCCAGGTCGATCTTTTCGGAATGTCAGACCCCGGACTGCCCGAGTTTTACCTGGGAATCGATGTGGGATCGACCAGCACCAAAGCCGTTTTGCTGAATACCAACGGAGAACCCTATGCCGGATTCTATACCTATACCTCCGGTCAGCCCTTAAAGGCGGTCCAGGCCCTGTTCGAAGCCATCGACCATCTGGCCGCCAGGAACCACATTGATTTTCTTATCGAAGCATGTGGCATCACCGGTTCGGGCCGGAAATTCATCGGGGGAATTGTGCGGGCCGACCAGGATATTGATGAGATCACGGCCCATGCCCGGGCCGCCTATGAGCTCAATCCACAAACTGATACCATCATTGAGATAGGCGGACAGGATGCCAAGTTTACCCAGATGAAGGAAGGGATGGTCACCTTTTCCCATATGAATACCGTATGTGCGGCAGGAACCGGGAGTTTTATCGAGGAGCTGGCCGGAAAGCTGGGGGTGGAACTGAAAGATTACGAGCGCATGGCCATGCATAAGCCGGCCCCGCTGGCCAGTGACCGCTGTACCGTATTTATGGAGCGGGACATTAACCAGCTTCTGAGTCAGGGCTATTCAGTGGAGGAAGTGCTGGCTACGGTCATTCATTCGGTGCGGGAGAATTACCTGAAAAAAGTGGCCAGTGAGTCGCACATTGGAATGCACATCTGTTTCCAGGGAGCCACTGCCAAAAACAGGGCCCTGGTGGCAGCCTTTGAACAGCGGCTTAAGAAAGCCATCTACGTTTCCCCCCTCTGTCACCTTACCGGTGCCCTGGGCACGGCTTTGCTCCTGAAGGAAGAACACAGCGGGCCTACCCGGTTCAGGGGACTGGATATGTATAAGCGCTCCATTCCCGTGGAGACCGAAAGCTGCGATCATTGTCTGAACCATTGCACCATCAGCGTGGCAAGCATCAACGGAGACAAACAGGCCTATGGCTTTCTGTGCGGGAGAGATTATGAGACCCAAAAGTTTGTAAACCTGAATAAGAAAGGATACGAGCTGATCAAAGAAAGAAGCTTACTGGAGCTTAGCATGACCCGCAAGCCTCCCCGGGGAAAATCTCAGCCTGTGGTGGGGATCCCTGCTGCCCTGCACCTCCTGGATGATCTTCCCTTCTGGACTTCTTTTTTCAACAAACTGGGGATTCCCCTCCAGTCGAGCAAGGGATTCCGGGATTCTCTGAAAACCGGGAAGAAAATTGCCGGAGCCGAATTCTGTGCTCCCATCGATTCCATGTACGGCCACGTGGCACGTATTGCGGACAGTTGCGACTTTGTATTTATGCCCATTTACCTGGAAGCCCGGGAGAAACCAAAAAACACTGAGCAGAATTTCTGCTACTATACTCAGTTCAGTGCTTCCCTGGCTTACCTGGAAGGCCCCCATGTGAAAGATAAGCTGATCAGCCCCATGCTGAATTTTAACAAAGATTCGGCCCACAATGCAATGATTCTCCTTCAAAGCCTGAATAAGATGGGATTCGGGTCACTTCCTTTAGCAAAAGTTCTGGGCGCCCTGAAAAAAGCCGAGTCAAATGCAGCCAGGCTGAAAACAAAACTGAAGGAACTTTATCATCAAAGAAAGAATAACACCGAAAATGTTTCCGTCGTGCTATTGGGGCGGCCCTACGTGATACTTTCGGATACTTTGAATAAGGGGATCCCGGATATTTTCACGGGGATGGGGATCCATACATGGTACCAGGACATGCTGCCGGTAGATCCGGAATACGATGAAGCCTTTAACCAACTCCTGGAAAAAACACCATGGCATTTTGCTTCAGCTATCCTGCGAGCCGCAGAGCTGGCAGGCCGGACCAAAAACCTCTACCCGGTGCTGATCACTGCCTTTAAATGCGCCCCGGACTCATTTATCATCGGCTACTTCAAGCAGCTCATGCATCTCTATGGCAAACCCTTCCTGGTGATCCAGATAGATGAACACGACTCAAACACCGGGTATGAGACCCGGATCGAAGCCGCCTTGCGCTCCTTCAGGAACCATGCACGGAGCGAAGCTGCTATTCCGGATCCCGACCTGGGTTCCCTGCTGCCCAGGGTTGAAAAAACACTTGATGACAGGACCCTCCTGATACCCAACTGGGATCCCTTTGTAAGCCCCCTGGTGGCAGCCAACCTGCGCAGAATGGGAATAGATGCCCGTGCCCTGGAGTCCACTGAGCTGGGAATCAGGAAAAGCATGGTGCATAACACGGGCCAGTGTCTGCCCATCAACATCATAGCCCAGAATTGCATAGACTACATTGAAAAGCACGATCTGGATCCCTCCCGGACCATGCTCTGGATGCTGGAAGGACAAATCAGCTGCAATCTGAGACAGTACCCCTACCACATTAAGAAAATATTTGAAAACCACGGCAAAGGCTTTGAAAAAACAGCGGTTTATTCGGGAAAGATCAGCCATCGCGAGATATCCCTGAAAGCGACCTATTATGTTTATTTTGCATACATGCTGGGCGGCTTGTTTCACAAGACCGCGTGTCGCATAAGGCCCTATGAACTGGTTCCCGGCCAGACCGATGAAGTGTTCCGGGAGGTACACAAGGTACTCCTGAAAGGATTCACCGGCGAACACTCCATGGAAAAGATCATTCGTATGGGCATGGATCTGATAGAGGGCATTAGCTATGACACGAGCTACCGCAAACCCCTGGTGGCTATTTTCGGTGACCTCTATGTAAGGGACAACGATATCATGAACCAGGACCTGGTCGGGGCCATCGAGGAAGCCGGGGGAGAAGTGCTGATCACCCCTTACCACGACTATACCAAGATCATGATAGAGAACATGTTCCGCAGGGCCTATGAGCGGAAAGAGTATGTGGAAACCAGCGTAAACAGGATCCTGCTGAATGTGGTCAAGTTCATGGACGAAAGGCATTACAAACCCTTCAGCAAATATCTGGGACCTGCCCCGCTAATCAATCCCAAAGCACTGGAGAAACGCCTGGCCGATTTCAACATCGATCGTTTCCACGGCGGGGAGTCCTACGACAACATCCTGAAGATCTTCTATATCGTGGAAAATTACCCCGAGGTATCTCTGTTTGTCCAGACCAATCCGTCCTTCTGCTGTCCGGCCCTGGTCACCGAGGCCATGACACGCCGCATCCTGGAAATGACCGGGGTACCCATTGTTACCATTACCTATGACGGGACCAGCGACCAGATGAATGATGTGATTGTGCCTTACATCCAAAAGGTTATGAATTCATAAAATCTTCTTTAAAAACCCTCTTTAGAGCAGATAGAAGTGTATCGGCATTCTCTTTCGAAAAAACCAGGGGGGGCTTTATTTTCATTACATTCTCATCTTTCCCGTCGGTGCTCATCAGTATTCCCAACTCTTTCATCCTGTCGGCCAGATAGGCGGTTTTTTGAGTGAGCGGGTTCATCAGGTGATCGCATAGCTCCATCCCCAGGAAGAGGCCCTGGCCCCTGACATCTCCAATTTCAGGGAAATCGCTCTGCATTTTTACAAGTTCCGATTTCAGATAATTCCCTGTTTCAAGTGCGTTCTCCTGCAATTGCTCTCTTTTAATAACAGACAGGACCTCCTTCCCGATGGCGCAGGAAACCGGGTTTCCTCCAAAGGTATTGAAGTACTCCATTCCATTGTCAAAGCTTTCCGCCACTCTGGGTGTACAGACCACCGCTGCCAGGGGATGCCCATTTCCGATGGGTTTGCCGATGGTTACGATGTCAGGTAACACTCCATGCAACTGAAATCCCCAGAATGCACTTCCCACTCTTCCGCAGCCCGTCTGAACCTCATCTGCGATGCAAATACCTCCTGCCTTCCTTACCGATTCATAGGCCTTCTTCAGGTAGCCTTCGGGCAATTCAATCTGTCCCCCGCAGCTGATGATGCTCTCACAAATAAAGCCTGCCACATTTCGCCCCAGGGATTTGATCCGATCGATCTGTTCCTTTATATGACCGGCATAAGATGCTCCGGTTTGCGCTCCCCGGTACATGCCCCTGTAAGAGTCAGGCAAGGGAACCACATGCGTATGGAGCGGGGCACCCTTTCCGCCTTTCCCATCAAATTTATAGGAACTAACATCCACACAGCCCGTAGTATTTCCATGATAACCCACTTCCACGGCGATCATGTCTTTTTCACCCGTACAGGCATGAGCCATTCTCAGGGCCAGTTCATTGGCCTCACTTCCCGAGTTCACAAAATGAACCATGGATAGCTCATCAGGAAAGGTTTCCAGCAGGGCCATGGCAAATTCATTGATGTTATTGTGCAGGTAACGGGTGTTGGTGTTCAGGACGGCCATCTGCTCCTGGCCCGCTTTTACCACATCGGGATGCTCATGCCCCACATGGGCCACATTGTTCACCGTATCCAGGTACCATCTCCCTGTATGATCGATCAAATATGCTCCCATACCGCGAACCATCTTCAGGGGCTGCTTATAGGAAAGGCTAAGGCTTTTTCCCAGGTGATCTCTCCTGGTCCTGAGGACCTCATTCAGGTCCTGGACCTGATGAGATTTCAGATCCCTGTTTTTAAACAGAAGGTTTGGATCAGGACAGATGCTCTTCCATACCTCCAACTCCCTGTAATAAGCAACTCCCGGAAAATCATTTTCATAGCCCAGCATGGAAAGCATGATCTGGAAATGCAGATGGGGAACCCAGTTTCCGTTCTCAGGAAAGGTGCCTGTTGTGCCAATGCATTCCCCCTGTTTTATATGTTTTCCTGGTGTCATGTCCTCCAGGCTGTCCGGGGCAAGGTGCCCGTGCAAGGTGAAAAACTCAGTCTCACCTGTCCTGTGCCTTAAAATGATCAGTCCCCCGTATTCTTTATCTCCTTTATCATTTACCGCAGTATGCACTTCACCGTCAAACAGAGCATGTACAGCAGTTCCAGCCGGCACCCACAGATCGATACCCAGATGAACGGTTCTGCTTTCCCTGCCCATGTTCCCGGGTTTATCATAGGCAGGAGTGGTATACACCGCACGGGTTTCCAGGTAACCCCCTGCTATGATCCGCCCGGGATCTTCAGCCTGGAGCTTAGTAAGTTTATACTGGAAATGTTCCAGGTCATCCAGTTCCGACTGATGTCCCACCCACAGGCTTGATACGCTCAGATCCAGCGGTCTGACAAGTTCTTTATTCAGGTCCGGGAACAAAGAGGAAAGAGTGATCTGCTGTTTCTGAGCCCAATCCTTAAATCCGGACTCGCCGGGATAAGGAGTGAATTCACATGCATGCCTGAAGCTGTACAGGGCATGTTCCTCCCTGACCGCTTTCCATTTTTTCAATACATCCCAGGCCGGCTTTTCACTGATGAGCAGATAGCTGTTATCAGGTTCGGCTTTGCGGTTGAGGGCCGATTTGGTCACACTGATCACCAGCCGCATGGCCACAAGGCAATACAGGTATTCCAGTTCCTCTTCCAGTATGGGATAGTGTTTATGATATCCTTTCACTACGGGCAGGGCTGCACTCAGCACATCGGGCTTTCCCATAACCGCATAGGCAATGGCAATGGCCAGGTCATTGATTACCTGGGTATAAATGGCATCCCCAAAATCGATGACGGCCCTCACATCAGGATCAGGCAGGTTTTCGGATACAAGGATGTTGTTATCGTTGGCATCGTTATGCACCACACATTTTCTCAGAAGTTGATACTCCTCCCGGAAGGCATTGTACCGGATTTGAAAGTAAGCGACAAGGTTTTGTTGCTCAAGTGAGAACAGCCCGGTACACTCAGTGGTCCATCCGGCCTGGGCCAGGTCCCAGTCAAAATTACGATGGGCCCCGGGATGATTAAAACCAGCCAGGGCGACGGTCAGCATGCCACATTTTTCACCCAGACTGTACAAAAGGCTGTTGATTATGGGATTGACTTTGGACCACAGCCTTCCATCCACCCAGCTCAGCAGCCTGACTTTCCGGGCAAAACCTGCCTCATCTGTGATCTCACCAAGCATATTTCCCTGCAAATCTGGGACCGGAAGGGGAGCTTCCAGCTCCGGGTTTTGTTCCGCCAGGTATTTAAGCAACTCCTGCTGGTAAAGGAGATAATTCACATCCTCATCCGGACGGCTCACTTTTAAGATGAAACTACCCTTGTTATCTGCAATTTTGAAGTTAAAATCAACTTCCCCCGGAAGTTGCAGGATCTCTCCTTTTAAGCCATACAGGCTCCCGGCAATGTGAGCTGCCTGTTCTTCTGTGATCCCGGGTGCTGAGTAGTCTGCTTCCACAACAACAAGATATTAAAACCTGAGGGAAAGACAGTTTAATCCACCGCCCATTAATTGCATTTATCCTCAAAAAGCTTTTACTTACAGTTAAAAAGGTATAAAGATGAACACTCGACCTAATTTTCATTATGGAAGTCTTGTTGTCCTGGCACTGACAACAATGATACTTGCAGCATGCAATACGGATAAGTCAGCTAATAAGCCTGAAAGTGATCAGGAGTCTCTCTCAGGAGCAGCGCAGATCTATGCCAATTCCTGTGCATCCTGTCATGGTGTGGATATGCAGGGAGGAAACGCACAGAGCCTGATTGATGGAGTCTGGCAATTTGGGGACGGATCGGGATATGTGAGCCGCAACATCAAATTTGGCATTCCCCACCTGGGCATGCCTTCCTTCGAAAAGACCCTGTCGGAAGAGGAAATAGATGTGCTGGTGGATTTTCTCTACGAGGAAGAATCCGGGGCTAATATAGTTAAGCCTGATTTTCCGGAACAACTGGAAAGTCTGGAATACACCATTAAAACCGAAGTGTGGGTGGATAAGCTTGACATCCCCTGGGCCATTGTATTCCTGAACAGGGACACTGCGCTGCTCACTGAAAAACCAGGAGCTTTACGGGTCATAGTAAAGGGTGAATTGCTTGAAAACGCAGTGAAGGGAACGCCCGCGGTGTTGAATGAGGGACAGGGAGGCCTGATGGATGTGAATGTGGACAGGGAGTACATGAAAAACGGGTGGATTTATCTTTCATACAGTCATGAAATAGAGCAAAGACAAGGAGATGACCGGCCTCCGGCCATGACCCGGATTGTACGTGGAAGGATCAGGGACATGTTATGGGTGGATGAGCAGGTGATTTATGAGGCTCCACAGGAAACCTACCGTACCACCAGGCATCATTATGGCAACCGCATTGTTTTTGATAAAAAGGGATACCTCTATTTCAGTATAGGAGACCGGGGAGCGCAGGACCAGGCACAGGATCCGGGAAGGCCCAATGGGAAGATTCACAGGATTTACCCTGACGGAACCGTTCCCGGGGATAATCCCTTCAAAGAGCCGGGGCTTGGCACCCTGTATACTTTAGGGAACCGCAATCCCCAGGGCATATCCGTGCACCCGGAAACAGATGAGATCTGGGCTGCCGAGCATGGACCCCTGGGAGGTGACGAGCTGAATCTGATCAAAGCAGGCACCAACTATGGGTGGCCGGTGATCACCTATGGCAGCAACTACGATGGAACCCCGGTTTCGGAATTTACAAGGAAAGAAGGGTATGCTCAGCCGGCTATCTACTGGAAACCGTCCATTGCAGTCTGTGGCATAGAGTTTTACCAGGGAGATGCATTTGCGAAGTGGCAGAACAAATTGCTGGTGGGTGCATTGAAATACGAAGAGGTGAGCTTACTGGATATGGAAGCAGACCGGGTGATGCACCAGGAAGTGATCATGAAGAATTTTGGAAGGGTCAGGGACATTGGCCTGGATCCGGATGGCAACGTGTATGTAGTGGTCAATACGCCTGACCGGGTGATCCGGCTGTCATCCCTGGGAGAACGGACCGGTCAGTAAATATGGTCTAGTCCGGGTCCATCATTCGGTCCCAGTTACTCGATTGTTTCCCGGTCATGGAATCAATGGTCAGTTTGAGGATGACTATTGAGTCCACATTTTTTTCCTTAAATTCAATTAGTTCAGGGGCCCCATGTTGGGACATAATGATTTCCAGGCCTTCCTGTTTTTGCGCATAATCGCTGATAATTTCGATGGTTCCATAACCTATAACCGACCGGTATAGCGTAGACCAGTCGCAGGCAAGTGGTCCTTTAACAAGGTCGGCCTGCTGCTCTACTTCAAAACATACCCTGGGATTGCGGCTCAGTACATCGATTTTTTTCCCTTTCTGTGCCGAGTGAATGTAAATGCAGTTGCTCCTGTACCCGTAATTAAATGGCAGGAGATAGGGTTCTCCCCTGTCGACCATGGCAATCCGGATTATGACAGCATGAGAGAGTATTTCTTCGAGAACCTGTTTATCTTTTATTTCCTGGTTTTTCTTTCTCATGGTATGCACCGCTAATTTTCATCTTACTACAAAGTTAATTATCTTGTATAGGATTCTTAAAGATATAATCATGAAAAGTAAAGCTTTAATTTTTAGACTGACATTATTGTTTGTATTCAGTTCTTCTTTTGTCGCACAAAGCCCGCCGATATCCCAGACAGGACTAACCGAAATATGGCGGACTGATGATGTGCTGAGCACCTGCGAATCGGTATTGTATAATACGGATCGTGATCTGCTTTTTGTAAGCTGCATTAATGGCAGTCCGGCCGAAAAAAACGGAAAGGGATTTATTGCTCTTCTTGAGCCGGATGGGAGCATAAAAAAACTTGAATGGGTCACAGGCCTGAATGCGCCCAAGGGCATGGGCATATTTGATGATAAACTTTATGTGGCCGATATAGACGAACTGGTGGTGATAAATATAAAGAAGGCCAGGATTTCGGATCGGATTAAAGTGGAAGGGGCTTCATTCCTGAATGATATAGCAATTGGTGCGGATGGAAAAATATATTTCACCGATTCCGATACAGGGATAGTCTGGATTTATGCCAAGGGCGAGTTAAAACAATGGCTGGCGGAAGGATTGCAAAGACCTAATGGCCTGTATATTGAAGAGGATAGGGTATTGCTGACCAGCTCCGGAAGCCAGGATCTGCGGATTATTGATAAGGCCACAGGGGAAATGAATGTAGTCACCACCGAGATTGGGCACGGCGATGGAGTGGAGTTCACCGGCAAAGAAGGCTATTATATTACATCGAGTTGGTCAGGGGAGGTCTTTCTGATCTTACCGGACTTCAGCAAGATTTCCTTATTGAAAACATCCGGCCAGGAGATAAACTCTGCTGATATTGGCTTCAATATGGAGGAGCAGGTGGTCTATGTTCCTACATTTTTCGACAACAGGGTGGTGGCTTACAAGCTAAACATCAAATAGTACAGGTGCCAGGATTAAGCTCCTTAAAAAAAGCCATAGCTTATGAAATACCCCATTTACGTAATATTTGCCTTCGTAGTTTTATCGTGTCAAAGTGATCCACAACCAGAAATTGAGATTGCGGGAGAATTAAAACAGTGGCACAAAGTTACTCTCTTACTAAATGGACCGGAAAGTTCTGAAGGAGCTTTGGAAAATCCCTTTTTACACTATAAACTAGATGTGGTATTTACCAAAGGGAATTCCTCCTATAAAGTACCGGGATACTTTGCTGCAGATGGGAATGCAGGAGAATCTTCGGCCACCGGGGGTCACATCTGGAAGATACATTTCAGGCCCGATGAAGCAGGCACCTGGCATTATAAGGTTTCATTCAGAAAGGGTAAGAATATCTCTATCCTTGAAGGAGAGGATCTGGGTGAACCTGTTGCTCCGGATGGGATTGAAGGAAGCCTGGAAATCGGGGAATCGGATAAGGGTGCACTGGATTTCAGGGGGCAGGGAAGGATTGTAAATGGAGGGAAAGGCTATTTCAAGTTCCAGGGTACAGACCGGATCTGGATTAAGAATGGTGCCGACAGCCCGGAGAATTTTCTGGCCTATGAAGGTTTTGATCAGACTTCACGCTTTAGTCTCAAAGCAGAATTCAGGGAAGGAGAAGCCAATCCCAGGGAAAGCCTGCATACCTATGAAAGCCATATAAATGATTGGGAGGAAGGAAACCCGGTCTGGCAGATTGATAAGGGAAAAGGAATTATCGGGACCCTGAATTACCTGCAGTCGGTCGGGGTAAATTCTGTCTACATGCTCACCATGAATATCCTTGGTGATGGGAATGATGTATGGCCCTATATGGATTATAACGAACGATACAGGTTTGATTGCAGCAAGCTGGATCAATGGGAGCTTGTATTTGATCACATGGAACAACTGGGGATCATGGCCCATTTTGTATTGCAGGAGACAGAGAATGAATGCTTGCTTGATATAGGTCAGACCGGGGTTCAAAGAAGAATATACCTGAGAGAAATGATCGCCCGCTTCGGGCATCATCTGGCCCTGACCTGGAACCTGGGGGAAGAAAACGGGCCGGCTCACTGGACCCCCATTGGTCAGACCGATGCACAGAAAAAGGCCATGGCTTCCTACCTGAAGAGGGTCAATCCCTATCCCTGCAATGTGGTACTCCACACCCATTCAAATGATGAGAAACAGGATGAATACCTGAACCCCATGCTTGGATATGAAGATCTGGATGGACCTTCCATGCAGGTTGGAAATCCGCTCAGGGTGCACGAACGTGTAAGAAAGTGGATTGAAGAATCGGAAAAAGCGGGAAAGAGATGGATGGTAAGCCTGGATGAGATCGGACCGGCCTGGAAAGGAGCCATGCCCGACTCTCACGATGCAAATCATGATACCATTCGTGCCAATTGCTTATGGGGGACTCTCCTGGCAGGAGGAAGCGGAGTAGAGTGGTATTTCGGCTACAGGTTCCCACACAACGATCTGGAATGTGAGGACTTCCGTAGCAGGGCAAACTGGTGGAAACAATCTGCCATAGCCACTCAATTCGTAAATGAGTTTCCTCTGGAAGACATGCGGTGCATGGATGAACTGGTGCAGCATAAAGGAACTTACTGCCTGGCTAAACCCGGAGAGATTTATATGGTGTACCTTCCCGCAGGCTCAAAAAATGTCCATCTGAGGCTTGAGTCAGGGACGAAGCTTTCTGTGAGGTGGTTTGATCCCCGGAATGGAAGCGAGGCTCTGGAGGGCAGTGTGGCTTCCATATCCGGGGCCGGCATTCGATCCCTGGGAAATCCTCCATCTGATCCGGAAAAAGACTGGGTTGTGATAGTTCATTAAATTTCCCGGCTTATCGCTTATCTGAAATGCAGGGACAGACCCAGGTGGAACTGTCTGGGATTCCCGGGATAGTAATAGCGTGGAGCTCTTCCACCGAAGGAACCGGCATTGACCAGGATCATGGAAGAATAGTGCGCATTCAGGATGTTTCTTACCCCACCTTTCAACTTAAAGTGGAAGGGGCTGTTGGGTATTTTAATATTCCAGCTGACTTGCAGGTGTAAGAGCTGATGTCCATCATACTTCTGACTGTTCGAGTCGTCCATCCACTGGCCTCCCGAATGATGAAAATGAAGATTAACCTCAAATGGATCCCAGGTGCCGCTAAGAATGGTATTCAGGGTCTGGAACGGAATACCTGGCAGGGTATTGCCGGTGTATATGATCCCGTCATCTACAAAATCGGTAAACCTGTTCCTGGAAAGAGTATAGGACAGAAAGGCTTTTATTTCATGGGGATGAGATTTTCCAGGAGATTTTTTTCCTGACTGCAGAAGGGTAATATCAGCCCAAAGCTCGAGTCCTGCGTTCAGGGCTTTCCCGGCATTGGCTCCCGTAAAGATATCCTCGGAAATACGTTCTGTCACCAGTAGATCATCCAGGATCACGGTGTACAGGGTGATATCATAAATAATTCTTTCCCTGAATAAGCTTCCACGATCCCCCAGTTCAAAGTTCCACCCGGTTTCGGGCCTGAGCTCTGTGTTTATAGCCCCTTCCGGCAAAAGAGTTTCTTCAAGGGAGGGAGCAGAGAAGCCATGTCCGGCTGAAGCATAAAGGTGATGGTGGCAGTGATGCAGGTAACTGATGCCCAGCCGGGGAGAAAGGACAGGCCGGTAGCTGTATTGTCCCGACTGATCGGTGGAATCGGCCCTGAAACTGGTATGAAGACCGTAGGACAGGAGATTTAAGTTTAGCCCTGCATCCACCAGGAACTTTTCAGAAGGTCTCCACTGGACCATGCCTGATGCATTTACATACCTGCGTTTTTCCTCCTGGTCATTCAACAGGGAGCCCTGAATGCCCTCATTGGTTTCATAGATCTGCCAGTCTACCCTCTCGAAGAAATACTCCAGTCCTGTGCTGAAGCTCCATGCATCCTTTTCATATTGAATAAGCTCCCTGAAACCCATGCTGCTTGAACGGTCATCCAGAATGTTAAAGGGTCTTGACTCGTAGGGATCCGAAAAAGTGGTAAACAGAACCAGCTTATTTGTGAAGCCTTTGCCCAGGTTTGTTTCGAGACTTATCCCTCCCAGCACACGCAGATACTCCTCAAAACCCTTAATGGCTCCCCAGCTGCCTCCCGCCTTCCAGGGTTCATTCAGGTAGTCACTTTCATTCAGCGAGCTTGGGATCCTGGCAAAAAGATCCACCAGGGACAGGGTAAATGAAAAGGTGGACCGGATCCCGAAGGCTCTTAGGTTTAAATAGGCATTGCTTCTTTCGTATCGGCTGTTTTCCCTGTACCCTTCTGAAGCCGACCTGCTAATCCCCCCGGTGAATGCCAGCCTGTCGTTCTTAAATGTGGAGCTCACCCCATACAATTCTGTGTCGAAAGAGCCAACTTCGCCGTAAATTGAAGCGGAGAACCCGTCCAAAGCGGGGTAAGGGGAAGAGAGCCTGACCACTCCTCCCAGGCCCGATCCATACAGTGAAGAAGCCGGCCCTTTCAATATTTCCATTTTTCCTATCGCATGTTGATCCTGATCCTCCAGGGTGCTAACTCCATCGCCCGAAGTCAGGGGAATATCATCCAGGTAGGCCCTGATGCGGTTGGTATTGTAAGGAGTCCGGGAACCCACCCCCCGGATTACAAGCCGGTTGGTATTGTAGGTACCGGCAGCCATGTATACGCCTGGTATCAGGTTGAATAGTCCGGCGGTAGTCACCATGTGTTCTAAGTCGATGGTACCGGGCTTCAGTGTAAAGATCCCCCCGGCCGATTCCTGGTAACTTTGCTTGAAAGGGAGAAGAGATACAGCCACCTCATCCAGTAAGACTGTATCCTGCGAAGCTCCTGCGGGCACCCCATCCTGAGCTGGAAGTGAAAGCAGGGGCAACACATATATCACTAAGCAGGCATATGTTCTGAAAATACTATTCACACAGACTTTTTCTTATCTCTCTTTAAAAGTAGAGAATAATTGCATGTCAACTGATTCTTAGTAATTTTAAATCATGATAAATCTGATTGTTATCAGCCTGATCGTATTGGTACTTAATGTTCCGTTCGGGTACTGGCGTGCAAATGTTAAAAAACTCTCCCTGCAATGGTTTCTGGCCATTCACATCCCTGTGATATTTGTCATTGCACTAAGGCTGGGTTTTCACCTGGGCTTTGGGTGGTATACCTATGTGGCTCTGGTTACTGCTTTTTTCCTCGGACAGAAGCTCGGATCACAGATGTTAAAAAGAATAAGGAGAATCTGTGACCATGCTACTTCCTGTTTGGTGATGGATTTACTTCGATGCAAAACGCACTAGATCCCGGGATCTGTATATGATGTTTTCTGCACTAAGGTTTTACCTGTTTCATGGCTTTGGCGCGGACCGGTTATAAATTACCGGCATCTGTCCTTTCCATGCATCCCATTTGGCTTTATCTGTGATCAGGTCTGCAATGAAGTGTGCAACGTTTATGCGACTGGTTTTGCCTGGATTAAAAAGAGCACTTCTAATCGGTGATGGATGCAAATCGTAGTCGCTTACATGCGCTTCGTTCACCAGACTATCCGGACGAACTGCAACCCATTCTATTGTTTTATGATTCTGACCTATTCCGGTGCGTAAGTAATCGGCTGCCTTTTCATTGTCCGGTTGAGGAGGCAGCAGCAATCGTATAAGTCCAAGTACAAGCCTTTGAAGAAAAGATATTTGTTCCTTGAGGTCCCGGTTTCTGTTCCCGGAGGTGTTCATAAGCACATACTTTCCAGGTGGCATTGAAGTGTTAGCTTCTATTGCCGCACATAGACGACGCGTTGCATCTGTGACAAGCCTGCGCGGCTTGCCATAGATACCCTTCAAGGTGAGATTGTGCCCCAGGCAGGAAGCCACTGCATCACATCCTTCCACCAGGCTGATCAAAGCTTCATCGCTAAGTTCCAGAAGACTAGCCTGAACAACGGATAGCTGGGGATGCGTTCCCAGGAACTCATGAATTTTTTCAGGAGAACGGACTATGGCAACCACATTCATCTCCCTGTTCAAAAGCTCCTTCACCAGAAGTCGTCCGGTAGCACCGCTTGCACCAACTATAAGAACCTTCATTCCATAAATTGTTTAAAAAACCTGATTCTAAAAGCAGAATCCTATACCAATAAAAAGTATTTCCGGAATGCCTGCTCCAAACCTGAAAATAAAGTTACCCTGTGGTTTTTGGTACCTGTACGCAAAAGTACCTCCAAGTGGGGGAAATCCCGTTTCCCCATCAAGAAGGGGATGCCATCCGGCAGCTATTTCCAACAAGCCATATCTACTTCTGGATAATCCTGATATAAGCAATCCTCCGTCGATTGCCAGCACATTGCCAAGGCTAAGACCTTTTATACCTATGATCCCGACCCTGATGAATGCTTCTCCCCACGATTCAATTCCCTTTCCAATAATCCGTTCCATATATACAGACCCGGAAAAAGACATTATTCCAAATCCGACTGATCCGTAGACCGCATTTCTTTTTAAATCAAGAGCCGAATCCCTGTTTGACATTTCCTGGGCGTGCATATGAGATAGGCAGGACAGGAAGAGGCAGAGTGTGAGTAGTGGTAGTTTTAATTTTAATCTTGCCATAATGCTCAAAATGATATCACCTTATCGCATACAACAGTCCACTGAGCAAATTCTTTCATATTACTGAGTGTCACACCTTCAATGAACTCTAATTTGTCAATTCCACGTGCTTCTGAACATCCTCCACAGCTTTTTACCTCCCCACCGTTTCTAATAACTGATTTTAACATTCTCTCAATGTTATAATAACCGTTCGGAGTATTTTGATTTGGAAGCCCGCAAGTAACTGCATCAGCAAGTAAGAAGATTTTTATTTCTACATTTTCGCCATGTTCTTTTTGCAGTGTCATTGCCATTCTTAAAGCATTATATGCTTTTTCAGTTCCATAAGGTGCATCATTAATGATGATTAAAATCTTTTGCATCTTTTTATAAATTTGTCCATATATCCAGCCCCTTCTACGTGCGGAGCTGTTTAAACTTTCCTTTTGTCTTACGTATTCGTACAGCCACTACTTTATATTCAGGACACTTTGCTTCAGAGTCGTGGACATCAGAAGTAATATTGTTTACCATGATTTCGGGGAAATGGAAGGTGGTGCTGAGAATCCCTCTATTTACTTTATCAGTAATACGGGCTTTCACATCTACCTTTCCCCTGGGTGACTCCAGACATACATAATCCCCATCCTTGATCAGGTTTTCTCTGGCATCTTCCGGATGAATCATCAAATAATCATCGGAAAGGATAAGCTCATTCCCGGTTCTCCGGGTCATTGCTCCACAATTGTAGTGTTCCAGTTCCCGGTTAGTGGTTAAGATAAAAGGAAAATCTTTGCTGTGTGACAGTATCTCCTTGCTTTCTTCCCAGGCATGGAATTCGAAATAGCCTGCCCCCCTTGTGAATTCGGTTTGATGCAGAATCTTGGTATCGGTTCCGTCCTTTGCCACCGGCCATTGCTTGCCGTTTAATCCCAGGTTTTCCCAGGTGATGCCCTTGAAAAATGGTACAATCTGTGAAATCTCCTGTAATAATCCTTCAGCGCTGTAGTCTGCTTGATTATACCCCATTTTATTCATGATATCCACAATGATCTGACCATCTGCCTTTGCTCCTTTATTTGGCTCAACAACCTGACGTACGGCCTGTACACGTCGCTCGCCATTGGTGAATGTCCCGCTTTTTTCAAGGAATGAAGCTCCGGGTAATACCACATCGGCATATTTGGCTGTTTCTGTAATAAACAACTCCTGTACAATCACAAGATCGATGGCTTCCAGGGCTTTAATCACTTTTTGTGAATTCGGGTCAGTTTGAACAACATCTTCTCCGATAACCCAGATAGCTTTTAATTTACCTTCCAATGCAGCATCAAACATTTCTGGAATTTTATATCCAATCCCTTTCGGATGCTCAGCTCCGTAGAATTGGCTGAACTTCTTATTGACATCATCATCCGTGATGTCCAGGTATCCGGCACCCTGATGGGGCTGCACCCCCATATCGGCACTTCCCTGCACATTATTCTGCCCCCGAAGCGGATTTACTCCGACCCCTCTTCTGCCAATGTTCCCTGTTATAAGAGCCAGGTCGGCTATTTGTATGACTGTAAATGTCCCCTGTGAATGTTCTGTGACGCCCAGGCCATGGAATGACATGGCATTGGGTGCAGAAGCATAAGCAATTGCCGCTTCTCTCACAAGCTGGCGATCAATCCCTGACACTTCCTCCATCCTGTCCAGATCAATATTCAGTATTTCACGCCTGAATGCTTCAAATCCTTCCGTTCTTCTTTCAATAAACTCCTGATCTGCCAGCCCTTCTGAAATGATATAATAGAACATCATATTAAGAACAGCCACATTGGTCCCCGGTCTGAGGGCAAGATGATATGTGGCATACCTGGCCAGTTCGGTACGCCTGGGATCTATTACAATGGAGAGATTGCCCGATTTCATGGCAAATTGCTTCAGTTTGGCTCCTGTAACCGGATGTGAAGTGGTAGGATTGGCACCAATGACCAGGATACAATCGGTAGCATCTATATCATTGATTGAATTGGTGGCCGCTCCTGTACCAAATGTTCGCTGCATCCCCAAAGCTGTAGGAGAGTGGCAAACCCTGGCACACCCATCAATATTATTTGTTCCTATGACTGCCCTCATGAATTTTTGCATGAGATAGTTCTCTTCATTGGTACACCTGGAAGAGGAGATTCCTGCAATTGAATCGGGCCCAAATTCCTTCTTAAAGGATGAGAGCTTTTCCGCAATATAAGCATAGGCTTCTTCCCAGCTCACCTTTTCAAATTCACCCCTTCGTTTGATCATGGGTGAGTTGAGCCTGTCCGCATGATTATAGAACATAAACGCATATCTGCCTTTTATACAGGTATGCCCCTGATTAACTTCTGCATCATAAGGAGCCTGAATACTGAGGATTTCACCATGGCCGGTTGAAACTTCAAGGTTGCACCCAACCCCGCAATAGGTACAGATCGTTCGGGTTTTCCCGGTTGCCAGCATGGCTTTAGATTGAAAAACATCCGATATGGCAGAAGTGGGACAGGCTTGTGCACAAGCGCCACAACTGACACAATCCGAATCCATGAAGGACTGATTATCCCCTTTTACAATATGGGTATCGAATCCTCTTCCTGCCATAGCCAGCACAAATTGCCCCTGTACTTCATCACATACACGGACACACCTATAACAATTGATACATTTCGAAATGTCGGATACCATGTAAGGGTGACTTGCATCTTGTTTTCTATCCAGGTGGTTTTCACCTTCCGGATATCTGACTTCCCTTATTCCGACCTGGGCAGCTACTGTCTGAAGTTCACAATTTCCGTTCACCTCGCATGTCAGACAATCCAATGGATGATCTGTCAGCACGAGTTCAATGATGTTCTTGCGTAGTTCCCGGATGGATTTGGAATTCGGGAAAATGTATTGGCCTGCACTAACGGGGGTATGGCATGAAGCCACGGTAGTTACGGTTCCATTTTCTTCCTGAGCAACTTCCACACTGCATATCCTGCATGAACCGCTTGGATCAAGATCTGGGGAATCACATAATGTGGGAATGAGGTTCTCTCCTTTGTGCCGCCTTATAAACGAGAGAATGGTTTCTCCTTTACTTATTTCAAAAGGCTGATTGTCTATATATGCGTGTTTCATAGCTATTACATATTACAAGTGCCTAATTGAAGTATTGTTCCAGCTCAGCTTCAAAATATTCCATGGCATTTCTTACCGGTAAAGGGATCCCTCCTCCATGTGCGCAGAGGGAACCTTTCTCAAGTGTGGTGAGCAGATCATTAAACAGAACTTTATTGATCTTATATTCAGCATTTAAAGCTTTGACGCACAATTCATGTCCTCTTTTGGTGCCCAGTCTGCATGGAAAGCATTTCCCACAACTTTCATAGGCGGCAAACCCGAACAAATGTTCGATAAATTTCATCATGGAAAAACCTTCCGGTATGCATATCACTGAAGCATGACCGAGAATAAACCCATTTTTCGAGAATGATTCAAAGTCAAGTGTAAGGTCGTCGATTTTGGAGATGGGTATCACACCACCTAAGGGGCCTCCGATTTGCAAAGCTTTGACTGCGCTTTTAAATCCACCTCCAAGATCATTCAGGATCACCGGGAGTGGTGTTCCCATTTCTACCTCATAGATCCCGGGATTATTGAAAAAACTATCTAAACTCACAAGCTTTGTTCCTGAGGAGCGGTCAGTCCCAATGGCTTTCCAGGCTTCCCCTCCCTGTTCAATAATAAAATGCAAAGCAGCAAGCGATTCCACATTCATCACTACTGTGGGTTTATTGAATAATCCCTGTTGAGCCGGATATGGAGGCCGAATACGAACTTCAGGCCGTTGTCCTTCGATAGAATTAATTAACGCTGTCTCTTCGCCACACAGATAAGAACCCTGAGCCTGGATGATCTTAATATCAAAACTAAATCCGGAGCCCTCAATATTATTTCCCAGTAAGCCTTCTGAATGGAGTTCTTCGATTGCCTTCCTGATAACTTTTACTGCTTCGGGATACTCTGCCCGGATATATACAACACCATAGTTAGCATGGGTAACATATCCTGCGATTAACATGCCAAATAAAACGGAATGGGGTCTTTGTTCCATTAGAAATCTATCAGAATAAGCTCCGGGATCCCCTTCATCTGCATTACAAATGATAAATTTTGTGCTGTTTTCGGTATTGCGGCAAAATTCCAGTTTTATTCCCGTGGGGAAACCTGAACCACCTCGTCCCCTGAGTGCTGAAGTTTTGATCTCTTCCAGAACGTGTGAAGAATCCTTTTTTAGTGAATCTATGAATGGCGCATAAAACTGTTTAATATTTGTAAATGGTCTGGTAAGAATCTCCTCTCCATTCGCCTTAATGGTATAACTATCCTGGTTAAGTTCATTTTTTTTATGGATGATATCTTCAAGCTCAGTAAGGGCCGTACCCGAATAGTTTTTACCATCATAGTGAAAAGCGCTGTTCTCATGACATCTTCCAAGACATGTCATGTGACCAATTTCATTAGCAGTAAAATGCTCTTTAAGTCCCTTAATTACTTTATCTTGTGTGCCAGAGCAAACACAGGCGCTTCCATTACAGGCATAGACCTTCTTGCCTCGGTTATCAGGTTTCAGAAAATCATAAAATGTGCTTGTACCGTAGGTATTGGCGTTGCCGACCAGGAACTCGTCGGCCAGTTTTTCCAGGTCATCCAATCCGGGTGTTCCGGAAGGTTGTGCCAGTTTCCCAAGCCTGTCAAACAGGTTATCCTCTAATCCTTTTCTGCCGGATAGTTCACTTAGATTCTTTGACATAATTCAGATTAACTTGCTTTGATATATTGTTTACTGTTTTTTGTACGCTGGGGATGTGAATAGCAGGTGGCTCTGTTCTCTCGACAAAATGCAAACAGGGTGATCCCAAGTTCTTTGGCATAATCAACTGCCAATGAAGATGGGGCGGAAACGGCTGCCAGAAACGGAATGCCGGCTTTGAAACATTTGACTACAATTTCGTATGAAACACGTCCGCTCACCGTCAGGCATGAAGCCTGCTTTAGTTTTGCAGATAGTATCAGCTCCCCGATTACTTTGTCCACCGCATTATGTCTTCCTATATCTTCCTTTGAGCAAAGCATGTCTCCCTGTAAGGTGAAAACAGCCGCAGCATGTGTACCGCCTGATTGCCGAAATGTATATTGTAAAGCATTCATCTTTTGAAATATATCGTGAAGCATGAAAAAATCTACTTTTGCTTCCTCTTCAATCATCTTTCCCGGAAGAGACATATCTCCCAGCTCAGTTCGCCCGCATATTCCACACGATGACAGTGATAACAGGCTTCTGCTGTTTGCGTATCCGTTGCCCAGCTCCTTTTCCGGAATTGACAGCTCAGCCAAAGTCATAATACCGCTATGGTTTTCCTGTTTCAGACTTATATCAGGGAGATATTTTATATCCTTTAAGATTCCTTCTGAATGAAGCAGTCCGCGTATTAAACTGACATCATCCCCTGGTGTGCGCATGGTTACTGTGAATGGCCTGCTGTTGATATTGATTTGTAGAGCTTCTTCAATGGTCAGTGAATCTGCTGTGCCGTTCACCTCATCCATTTCAAATTTCCTGCCTTCATAATTTCTTGTTGCCATATATTTCAAATTGCCGGTAAACCGGGTTACTTTATGAAGTAAATATAGTTCTTTTGAGAAATCGAAATTTTGAAGACCTCACACTAAATAGGTTTAAAGTCAAATCCCATTGATAGGGAGGATCAATACTTGTGCGATAAGGAAGGGAGGAGGTTCGCCTGACGGATTAGCACCTATCCAGCTCTGTTTTTCAGGAAATCAAAAGAATCATCATAATCACCCTTTTGTCTCCATGTAAATAACTGAGAATACATTTTGCCGTATTCTTTCTTGATTATCCCGGTCTTAATAAAATGCTCAGAGAAATTGGATTTTACACCATTATGTGTTCCAGGTTTTAAATCGGAATTGAGTAGAAGGGCTATTACGGCATAATAAGCAGCATAATACAATCTGTTAATAGTAGAATTCCATTTTTCTCTATCAGCAAGGATCTGAGCATCTTCTAACGTATCTTTTGCCCTGGCAATCCTATACTTTACCAAATCCTTTTTTGTGCCTGTCATTTTAGTCTGATACCCTCTCTTTTAATATTCTCGAAAAAAGGCGTAACTAAATAGTTTGTATTCCAATCGTTCTTCGAATAAATCATAGGAGAAAATACTTCCCCCGTTTCTAATTCCAAATCATAGAATTCATTCATGAAATTGGTTTCGAATTCAAATGAAATGTTCTGGCTATTGAGCAATATTAACAAATCCCAATCTGAGACTTTTTTAGCATTTCCTCTGGCTTGTGAACCATACAAATAGAGTTCAGAATCAGGTGCATTTTTGTCAACGACCTTGATAATTTTCTGTAATATTTTATAATCTATTAATTACAAAACAATTACAAAATTTTAAATAGATGTAACCGCTTCGCTCTCTCATGAACTTATTTTAATTATACCCTTTTGTGAAGTTTTAATTAAAGAAGTTCATGTTCGTTTCATCTGCAAAAAGCGTGACTGGCAAATGGAGTTTACCTCTTATGGGCTTTTTATGTTTTTTGTAACTTTAATACTTGACCTCTTATTTGTTTCATCATATAAGTCACAGATGTAGATTCCTACAGCGAAGTTATTGGGAATAAACAAATGGCCCTCGCCTGAAGAATTCGAGCACTCATATATCTGCTTCCCGCTAATATCATAAATACGAATACGCCCAATTCTTCTCTCCGATATGATTTCGAGAATACCTGCAGCATTAAAATATGCTAAAGATGATTCTAAAACTTTTTCATTAATATGATCTGTAATGAAGTTACATTCTTCGGGCCAAAACCCACCAATGGTATTGCAGTATCCTTGATAAATCTGATTCCTAGCAGAATCGTACGCAGCTTCAAGGCAGGTTCCGGAACTCCATGTTTCATGTTCAAGTGGAATAGTCTTGGGGTAAAGAGGACCATAAGTGCTCCCAATACCTTCAATCCATACTAAATTCCTATCCAATATACCCTCCTCTATCGAAATACTATCGTTTAGATAAAGGATCCACCGTACACGATTGCCTGATAGTGTTGAAATGGTATCGACATTTGTAACTGTATATGAGCCAGTTATTGTATCGTGAAGTGTTATATTAAAAGTATCATTTTCAATTAGAGAGAAATCATAGATTAACTCTAATTCTCCATTGTTCTGATACCATACTCTCCTGAATTCTGTGTCTTCCTGAATCAGATATTCGGTTCCAAACAAATCATCAACAATAGATATTGATTCTGATACATAGAATTCACGATAAATTGCACCGGTCCCTGTATAATATTCACAACACCAACCTGCATTTTCTAACAAGCTTCTATATTCCTGTCCACAAAGATTGACAGACATAAACAATATTAATAGTGTCTTTAGTCCCGTTTTCACAGTTTGTAAAAATTTAAATTGTCCATAAATACATACACCTGGTGGAATTACTACTCCTAAGTTATTGAATATATGCACCTAAGTCAATGAAGATGAAAAAAACCTATGGTTTCCCTGACCGATATCCCCACCCCTTATCACATTAACCCATGTAACCAAATCTTAAGCATTATGAAATACGGAGTAAACAGAGTGACGCTGGTTGGAAATGTTGGCGAAATGCCCAGGGTGTCGGAGCGGGATGGGGAAGCTTTTGTAGCAAACTTTCCGCTGGCAACCAATGAATTTTACCGCAACAGGGAAGGGGAGGAGATTTCCAAGACCGAATGGCACAGGGTGGTAGTCTGGAACAAGGCGGCTGACATTGTAAAGCAGCACGTGAAGAAGGGGGATGCACTCTATGTGGAAGGAAAAATCTCCACCAGTTCATGGGATGACAAGGAGGGGAACAAGCATTACAGCACAGAAATTGTGTGTGATAATTTCCTGTTTCTTTCACCCCGGAATGTGGAGGAAGCCGTGGAGGCAGAATAAGGTCTAACCTTTTTGCTTTTCCTCCTCTTTGTGTCTCTGTCTCCTGGTATAGAAAATGGAGATACCCAGCGAAATGATCGATATGAAAAGCAATGCCACGATCCGGTAGCCCAGGCTGATATTTTTCAGGTCCACAATAAAGAGGTAAAATACAGTAATGACCATGGTAATGATGGCAAGCCAGCGGTATTTAATATTCTTTATCCAAACACTGAGTAGAAAGAAGAGCATAGCAGTAAGAGCCCAGGACAGAGTCACAAATTGGGTAGGTACAGCATGATGAAGACTATATAATAGCATCACCGAACCTGTAAAAAGATAGACGTTCCGTATTAATTCGGTACGGATTTCCAGTCTCTTTTTCTTCCAGTTCATGATTCTTGCTGTGATCAGGGCAACCAGTGCAAAGGAGAGGTTGGTGGATGCTATAGACTCTGCTGTAGCCAGGTAGGTGATCAGCAGTCCCATGAATAACAGGGTATTCATGATCACAATGAATCTGGACCTGAACCATAATGCCATTGAAACAACCAGTAGACTCTGAATTGACAGCAGGAGGAAAGCAAGGGGGAAGTGATAAATCCCGGCTATGCTAATACTGAGAGAAACAAAACCATAAATGGCATACATAGCTGCAACACTTTTCCATATACCTCGTGATTGCAGCCATATGGAATAAACCATGCAAAAGGCAGCTATTATCCCAAAATGGATGTAATAGTTTTTAGTAAAAAATGCCAGGACAGCAAGTGTCAGGATAAATGAAAAACCAATTCCGTTAAGAAGGATACCGGCCTGCAGAAACAGCTCTTTGACTCGTTCGGATTTTGAAAATAAGGCAAGAAAGGAATAGGACAACGCGCAGATGAAGAGGTATATAAATCCATTTTGATGATCCGGGATAATTTCAAATGATCCGGATATAAACGGATTACTCATAATCCATAAAAGGAAGGTGAAATAGACCATAACAATTGAAATAATCAATCCAATCCACCAGCTGTTTCTGGATGCAAAAAATATTGCAGACCAGGTGACACCTAACATGAGGGCAAGCATAAAATGTGTTGAATCGCTATAGATGGCTGTAATGACGGTCATAATCCAGACGAGTACAGCTAAAACCTGGGATTTATTCCTGAAGGCCAGGTACATCAATGCCAGGATCACTACCATGACAATCCCGTACCCGAGTAGTGCGCTGTCGATGATTCTGCTACCCGGGAACACGTGGATCCTCATGGCGATAATGAATAACATGATGTGCCCATTGTATATAAAAAGCTGAGACATATAGGGAAAGGACCTTTTGGTATAATATCCCAACATATATATGCCGGCAAGCGATATAAAACTGAAAGCCAGCGAGAATCCTACCTGGCCGTTCTTTTGGAGAAGCTGGGTCAGGAAAAGGATCCCAAAAAGCAGGACGACGTTACCCAGCCATGCCATACCATATTCGCCGATCCTGGATTCAATGGACATGTCCTGTTCAAAGATCTTTGGGGATTCTTCGGATTCCTGAGATACACTTGTCCTGAAGGGTCGGGGCATATCTCCATTCCTGGAAGGAATATTTTGTTTCTCAAGCCGGGCTATCCTTTGCTCCAATTCACTTATCTTATTCCTGAGCTGGACAAAATCTGTGCTTTTGTTGTGTGCTTGATCTTCCATAAGGTATGAAATTTGATCAGAGCATTTCCTGCTTCTTCCACGGAGGCATCAGCCATAGTAAGAATCCCAGGATCAGGAAGGGGAGTGTCATCCATAACAGAGCCATGAAAAAACCTTCCGAGCCAACCAGTCCGAGCTTAAAATCGGTAAAACCTTTGAAGCCTTTGGAAAAGAGTTGTCCTCCTATCACAACATTCCAGCGCATAAAGAAGATGCCGATCAATACCAGTAGTCCTGTTATCAGGTAGATGCTCTTACGAAACTGTTCCTTAACTTTAATAATTTGCAGAATCCCAAGGCTGATCAGTGGAATGATCATCCCCAGGGTGATCTGCATGCCAAAGAGGGTAATGAAGAGTTTGCCGTTGACAAGCATGTGAAGTATATCAAATGATTCTTCAGCTTCATAAATTCTGTGAACCTGGTCCAGCGATTCCAATGAAAAATCCAGAATAAGCATGTAGAACAAGTAGCTGCCCACCATATCCAGGCAGGCCATGTCGATCTTCACTTTACGAATCCAGGAAACAATCATGAAAAGAACCATGACAAGTGCAATCCCTGATACCATTGCAGAAAATAAGAAGATGACAGGCATAAGTACGGTTGACCACCATGGATTGGCCTTTATGGATCCAAATATGAATCCTACATATCCATGAAGAAGGAATGCCGAGGGGATTCCGACAACCGTAATAATATAGCCAAGCCGGTCATCCCACCTGACAGCCTTAGGAGAGATATCACTGACACCCAGACTCAGGATTCTGTATACCCAGCTCATAACTCCTTTCTTTTCTTTCGACCAGATAACAAAATCGCGCCGGTAATCGAACCAGATTTCCAATAGAAGGACCACCATCAGATACCAGAGGTACACAAATCCAAAAATAGCCATGGCCGATTCCCCATGTGGTGTGATCATAATCTCATAAGCGCGACCTGGTTTTCCGAGATGTGAAATTAAGGGCAAAGGAGCACAGATCAGGAAGGCCAGTGCAGTAAGAAGGGCCAATTGATAGGTGGGGCGGAGCACTTTCACTTTGAAAACCCTTTCCAGGGAAGCAAGAATGAAAGCTCCAGCCACCAGGCCGGTAATATATGGATAAAGGACAACCAGGATTCCCCACTGAAGTTCAATTTCATTGGGGTAAATATAACCCTCAACCCTGGAGAGCATTTCATATAAATGCTGTGTATGATCCATATCAGGTTATTTCGGCATTAAGGGCATTATAAAACAATTTCGATCCCGTATTGAGATGAGGTTTAAGAACCTGAAAGTCATGATCACGAAGGAACTTTACTAGCTCACTATCCCGGTCTTTCAGATCCCCATATATCCTCGCTTTTGAGGGACACACCTCCATGCAGACCGGTGCCAAACCTTCCTGCAGCCTGTGGTAACACAATGTACACTTATCCACGGTTTTCTTTTCCGGATGTATGTATCTGCATCCATATGGACAGGCCTGAACACAATAGCCACATCCTATGCAATACGACTCGTCCACTAGCGAAACTCCATCTGGACTTTCAAAAGTGGCTCCAACCGGGCAAACCTGGGTGCAGGGTGATTTGGAGCAGTGGTTGCACATTTTCGGGACAAAAAAGGTTTTAAAAATATCCTCTTCAGGAACCGATTGAATAAATCCATCTATACCCCCATTGGGAGACTCGACTTTCACCTCGCCATTATTCAGAATTGTATATTGCTCTACCCAGGTTCGGTAGAAAAATGGCTCTTCCGGAACCTTATTTTCCATCTTACATCCCCGGGCACACATCCCGCAACCGATGCATTTACTGATATCGATTCCAACGCCCCACCATGGGCCTTCCTCCGGAGGAGGATCAGTGGCGAAGAGGAGGATTTGGAATGGTTTGATGGCAGATGACAGAACCAGGGCACTACCAGCTGCCATTGAATTCCTGATAAAATTTCTTCGGGATGGTTTCATTGGAGATCCTCCCATACTTCATGTGGATGATGGCATTCGATACAATTTTCCTTCTCCGTATGGTGGATTTTTATGTCCACCTGGTATACGACATCTGCAGGACGGGCAGCATTGAGATTATGACATCTGCCACAAAATTCTCTGCCACTCTCTTTTAAAATGTTGTCCGCTTCAGGATTATCCGCATGGATAAGTCCAGGTCCATGACATATGAGGCAGGATAGATTGGCATGCACATCATTTTCCAGCTTTTCGCGGATGTCGTCATGACAATCAAAACAGGTTTCTTTTGTGGTAAAGACTATAGCTTTGGAAGCATTGTCAATGAG
>JBDLIM010000011.1:0-76404 GCA_039714915.1 Bacteroidota bacterium | reverse complement strand
CCCACAACGGCCTGTACGATATCACGCTACAGGTGGAAGGCATTTCGGATTGGAAGGGGGATTAAGCAGATGTCCCGGCTCAGATATCTGCCGTGAAATGTAGCTCATCCACTCCTGCCACTTCACTCAGGTTTTCCAGCAGATCGCATTCCATGCGTCCTCTGACGTGGACCAACACATTCTCATCGCCTCCGACCACTACGATAAGATCCCGGATTTTGCCCTTTTTTTCACGGACTGCTATGATTACGTCTTCATCCCCGTCATGTACTTCAAGAAGTAGTTGATAATCCCCCCTCATGTCGGTCAGGTTCACTTCTTCGGTAAAATTTACACCCGGGTACAGGTGGTTTTCCTCGATGGTTAAGACGGTCACCGATTTGAGAGAACGTAGCAGTTTTTTCTCAGGGCCATCCAGGTCGGCAATGGATCCGGCCAGTTTCATTACAAATCCCGGAATCTTCATGGCTACAACACCTTCGCCTCCTTTGTAGTCATAGTAGAGGTCGTTAAAGCAAGCTGGCTGCGCGAATAAACTCAGGCTGAAAGCAACAAGTAATACGGAAAATATAATTTTTTTCATGGCGCTCGTCTTTGGGTTTCTTATGTTAAGACGAACATGCATCCACCTTGTTACAGTTCCGGTGCAACAATACTTAATTTTTTTTCAGAAAAGCTATGGTAGCTTTCAGCTTGTCAAATCCGGCCCTTTTTAAAGGCGAATCCCTAAATACTTTCTTAAATAGGTCCTGGTCCATTTCTTCCCACTCCCGGACAGACATTTCCAAAAGTCCCGATACAGGTTCAAAATCCGGCTCAGTATGTGTAAGTGCCTTCCGGTTCCAGGGACATACATCCTGACAAATGTCGCAACCAAAAACCCGGTTTGAAAGTTTCCCCGCCAGCCCGGGTGAAATATCCCCCTTGTTTTCTATGGTCTGATAGGAAATGCATTTTTCCGCATCGAGGGTACGGGTATTCAGGATGGCCTGAGTGGGACAGGCTTCAATGCAATGGGTACAACTTCCGCAGAAATCAGTTTCAGGAGCTTCATTGTAATCCAGTTCCAGGTTCAGGATGATCTCACCAATAAAAACGAAGGAACCATAATTGCGTGAGATCAGATTTGAATTTTTTCCGATCCAGCCCAAACCGGCTTTTTGTGCCCAGGCCCGATCCAGCACAGGAGCTGAGTCCACAAAAATCCTTCCCTCTGCTTCAGGAACCCGGGATTTAATAAAATCCAGCAGTTGATACAGTTTATCCTTCAGCACTTTATGGTAGTCCTTCCCATAGGCATACCTGGACAGGATGGGGGCCCGGGGATCGGTCTGGTTCCGATGGGTATAATAGTTAAATATGGTGGAGATCACACTCTTTGCACTTTCCATAAGGAGGGTGGGATTTGTACGTTTCTCGAAGTGATTGGCCATATAGCCCATGCGGGCATGATAGCCCTGCCCAAGCCAGGCCTTAAGCCTTTCCGCATCTTCAGGAAGGGCTTCTGCCCTGGAAAAGCCGCAATCGGCAAATCCCAGCCGCAGGGCTTCCTTCTTAATCTCCTGAGATATTGACTGAGAATTTGTCACCTGTCACACTTTAGTCACCTGTCACATGCCCGGGGCATGCGAGATTTGTTAGAGCAAACCGAGCTCTAATCTGGCTTCCTCTGAGAGCATGCTCTTGTCCCAGGGGGGATCAAAGACCAGGTTGATGTTGGTTTTCTTCACCTCGTCCAGTGCATTGACTGCATTTTCCACATCTATGATCAATACATCTACCATCGGGCAGTTGGGAGCAGTGAGGGTCATGTCCAGATTGGCCTCCTTCTGGTCGGTATAATCGATTTTATAGATTAATCCCAGGTCGTATACATTAACCGGTATTTCCGGGTCATACACCGTCTTTAGTGCCTCCACGATCTTACCCTCTATCTCTAAAAAATCCAGTGATTCACTCATAACTTTTGACTTTGCGACTGTTCACTTTTGACTTTGTATGCCATGGCATAGAGCTTCATTTTTTTCACCATGGCAAGCAATCCGTTGGACCGGGTGGGAGAGAGGTTTTGCCTGAGACCGATGTCCTCGATGAAGTAAAGCTCATTATCCAGAATTTCCTCGGGTGTCCGTCCGCTAAGGACTTTTACCAGCAGCGCCACAATCCCTTTGACAATTATGGCATCGCTGTCAGCCTTGTATTCGATCTTTCCATCCACCAGATCGGCATGAAGCCATACTTTGGACTGGCATCCATTGATCAGATATTCATTGGTCCGGTATTGAGGATCGATCTCGGGCAGATCGTTGCCCAGTTCAATCAGGTAATTATACCGGTCGAGCCAGTCTTCAAATACAGAGAATTCTTCTACGATGTCCTTTTGTGTTTCGTTGAGCTTTGTCATTCTGATTAAAAATTAAGAAAGCATTCTGATGCATTGTTCAATGCCTTCTGCAAGCCTGTTTATTTCTTCTTTTGTATTATAGAACACCAGGGAGGCCCTGATGGTTCCTGAAATTCCAAAATGATCCATCACCGGTTGGGTGCAATGGGTGCCGGTACGGACAGCTATGCCCATCTTATCCAGGATCATGCCGGCATCGTAGGTATGAATATTTCCCAGGAGAAATGAAAATACGGAGATGCGCCTGGCGGCCTTGCCTATGAGCTTCAATTCTTCAATGGCGCCAAGCTTTTGCATGGCATAGTTTATAAGCTCCTTCTCGTAGCTTCCAATTTCAGATATGCCTACCTGCTTCAGGTAGTCGAGTGCAGTGGCCAGTCCTATGGCTCCGATGTAATTGGCTGTGCCCGCTTCAAATTTGAACGGGAGGGTATTGTAACTTGTGTTTTCAAAGGTCACCTGGTCCACCATATCTCCCCCTCCCTGGTAGGGAGGCAGCTCTTCCAGCAAGACTTCTTTCCCAAAAAGCACTCCCGATCCGGTGGGACCGAAGATCTTATGGGAAGAAAAAGCATAAAAATCACAATCCAAATCCTGTACATCCACTTTCCCGTGCTGAACCATCTGGGCACCATCCAGCATGACCGGGATGTTCTTTTCGTGGGCCTTCTCGATCACCTTCTTAACGGGATTGATGGTTCCCAGGGAGTTGGAAGCATGAGTTAATGCCACGATCCTGGTGTTCTCTGTCAGGAGCCCATCCAGTTTATCCAGCATGAGTTCCCCTGTCTCGTCGAAAGGGATGACCTTCAGAATGGCACCTTTCCGTTCACAGAGCATTTGCCAGGGAACGATGTTAGAGTGATGCTCCATTTCTGTGATGAGAATTTCATCACCGGCATGCACATATTTCTCACCAAATGAAAAGGCAAGTGCATTGATGGATCCTGTGGCACCACTGGTAAATATGATCTCATTGGTGGAAGAGGCATTTAAAAATTCCCGGACCGTCTCCCTGGCTGCTTCATACCTGGTGGTCATCTGCTCACTCAGGAAATGAATTCCCCTGTGAATGGAACTGTTGTGCTCTTCCTGCAGTGTCTTAATGGTATTTATTACTGCCTGGGGTTTATGAGTAGTGGCGCCATTATCCAGATATACCAGGGGTTTATTGTAAACCTCCTGGTGCAGTATGGGGAAGTCGTTTCTGATGTGATCGATAGGGAATCCCATAGCTGTCAGATTATTATTCCTTGCAGTTCATGGCGCACTTGTTACATCTGGAGAGTTCTCCGCGCAGGCGTTTGCCCACCAGGTCCCTGATCCGGATCTGCAGGACAGTCTGCTTGATGCGTGAGATCACATCGTCGGCAAATGCATCCATAAGCATCAGTCGGCTGTCATCTTTGGGAATTCCCCGCGATTGCAAATAGAAGAGAGCATCCTCATCCAGCTGTCCCACAGTGGCGCCATGGCTACACTTAACGTCATCGGCATAAATCTCCAGCTGGGGTTTGGTATGCATTCTGGCAGTGTCTGAAAGCAGGATGTTATTATTGGTCTGGAAGGCCTCTGTTTTCTGTGCATCCGGATGTACAAGAATCTTTCCGTAAAAGGCAGCGGTGGAAGCATCATCAAGTACCCCTTTGTAATGTTGTTTGCTTACACAATTAGGACTGGCATGCTCAATGACGGTGTGGTTATCCACATGCTGAAGCTTATCGGTCAGGTAGAGCCCCAGTGCATTGGATTCGGCCCCTTCTCCGGTCATTTTAACATGCAGGTTGTTTCGAACCAATCCTCCGTGAAGTGTCACCGTGCTGTGCTCACAACGGGAAGATCGTTCCTGGGTAATCCAGGTATTGGTCACCTGACAGGAATTGTTGTGTTCGTTCTGTAACCTCAGGATGTCCAGGTGACCATTCTCTTCCGTATAGGCCTCTGTTACCGAATTGGTCAGAAACATGTAGGGTGCCAGGGTATGGTCGCAGATGATCACCTGAGCCGATGCATTTTTACCTACCACAAAGAGGTTCCGGTGCTGTACCATCTGGTTCTGATCGGAGAGCAGAAGGTGAATGATCTGTATGGGTTTTTCCAGGGTAGTCCCGTCGGGAACATAGAGGAAAATGCCATCCTGAGCAAAAGCCGTATTCAGGGAAACAAAAGTCTCATTTTGCATGGAAGCATTTTTCCCCAGGTATTTGGCAACCAGCCCGGGATATCTGAGGCTGGCCTCTTTCAGGCTGCCATAAATAATACCGTTTTTCAGTTCATGCAGAGGGGGCGAATCCAGATTATTGAAAAATCCATTGAGTACGGTCAGCACATGTGAATCAAGCATGGGAACATCGCAGCGGAAAAGTTCTTTATCGTCGAATTCAATGTTGCGGGGCTTGAATTCGAAGGAAAGCTCCCCGTCAAACACAGGTTCCAGATGTGTATACTTATAGTTTTCCTCCTTGCGCCGGGGAAAACCTGATTCTTCAAAGAATTTAATAGCATTCTCACGCAGAAGCTTTAGAAATTCCGGCTCCCCATTGCTGATCTGATCCCTGTTTTGTTCAAACAGTTCGATGTATTTTTCAGCTGTTGTTATTGTATCTGCCGTATCCTTCATTCTTCCCTCCCTTATGCTTCCAGATCCACTTCCTGCTTGATCCAGTCGTACCCATGCTCTTCCAGTTCCCTGGCCAGGCTTTTATCGCCCGATTTAACAATGCGGCCTTTGTACAGTACATGTACAAAATCGGGTACGATGTAATCCAGCAGCCTTTGATAATGCGTAATAACAATGGTGGCATTTTCCGGAGAGCGAAGCTTGTTCACCCCGTTGGCCACAATGCGGAGGGCATCAATATCCAGGCCCGAGTCTGTTTCATCCAGAACAGCCAGTTTGGGTTCCAGGAGAGCCATCTGGAAAATCTCATTCTTTTTTTTCTCCCCTCCCGAAAAGCCTTCATTTACGGACCGGTTGGTAAGGTCGGAATTGATTTCAACCACCTTCTTTTTTTCCCGCATAAGTTTCAGAAATTCCCCGGCCGGAAGAGCTTCCTCCCCCCTGTACTTCCTCATGGAATTGATTGAGGTCCTGAGGAAATTCACCATGCTTACCCCGGGGATCTCCACAGGATACTGAAATCCGAGGAAAATTCCCTCCCTGGCCCTGTCTTCCGGTGCCAGATCGCTTAGGTCCCTTCCCTCGTATAAAATCTTCCCATGAGTGATGTCAAAATAGTCCCGTCCTGCCAGGGCAGATGCCAGGGTGCTTTTACCCGAGCCATTGGGACCCATGATGGCATGTACTTCACCGGCACTGACCGACAGATTGATTCCCTTAAGTATTTCTTTATCTTCGATGCTAACCTTTAAGTCTTTTATTTCTAACATATCATACTCGCTTTGCTCGTGTTATATTCTCACCTTACCCCACACTCCCTTCAAGAGTTATGGCTAAAAGTTTTTGTGCTTCCACAGCAAATTCCATGGGGAGTTTATTCAGCACTTCCTTAGCGTAGCCATTGACGATCAGGCTGATGGCGTTTTCTGTATCGATCCCTCTCTGGTTGCAATAAAAGATCTGGTCTTCGCCGATCTTTGAGGTAGTGGCTTCATGCTCTACCACGGCGCTTTTATTATCCACTTCCAGGTAAGGAAAAGTGTGTGCCCCGCACTTGTCTCCCAGCAGGAGGCTGTCGCACTGTGAAAAATTGCGCGCATTCTCGGCTCCTTTGAGCACTTTGACCAGTCCCCGGTAGGAATTTTCGCTTTTCCCGGCACTGATCCCTTTCGAGATGATGGTTGAACGGGTGTTCCTGCCTATGTGTATCATCTTTGTTCCCGTATCGGCCTGCTGGTAATTATTGGTTACAGCCACCGAGTAGAACTCTCCCACGGAATTATGTCCCTTCAGAATGCAACTGGGGTATTTCCAGGTAATGGCCGAACCGGTTTCCACCTGTGTCCAGGAGATCTTCGAGTTGTCCCCTTTGCAAATGCCTCGCTTTGTGACGAAGTTGTAAATGCCTCCCTTGCCCTCCTTGTCCCCAGGATACCAGTTTTGTACAGTAGAGTATTTTACTTCGGCATTCTCCATGGCCACAATTTCCACGATGGCGGCATGAAGCTGGTTCTCATCCCTCTGAGGTGCAGTACATCCTTCCAGGTAGCTTACATAGGCGTCATCTTCGGCCACAATCAGTGTGCGTTCAAATTGACCCGTATTGGCCGTATTGATCCTGAAATAGGTGGAAAGCTCCATGGGACAACGAACTCCTTTAGGAATGTAGCAAAAGGAGCCGTCACTGAAAACGGCTGAATTCAGAGCAGCAAAAAAGTTATCTGTATAGGGAACCACAGATCCCATGTATTTTTTAATCAGATCGGGATGGTTCTTAACAGCCTCGCTGAATGAGCAGAAAATAATACCCAGATCGGCCAGGGTATCCTGGAAGGTAGTCTTCACCGATACACTGTCCATTACCGCATCGACAGCAACTCCGGCCAGTTGTTTTTGTTCCTCCAGGGGGATGCCCAGCTTGTTAAAGGTGTCGATCAGTTCCGGATCCACCTCATCCATGCTTTCATATTTGGGCCCCTGTTTCGGAGCTGCGTAATATATAATATCCTGGTAGTTGATTTCCTGGATTCGCAGGTGTGCCCAATCCGGCATTTTCAGGGTTTGCCAGTGCCGGAATGCTTTCAGCCGTGATTCAGTGAGCCATTCAGGCTCCTCTTTTTTTTCAGAAATAATGCGTACCACCTCTTCGTTTAAACCCCTGGGAATGGTCTCAGTATCTATTTCGGTATGAAAGCCAAATTTATAATCACTACCCGTTACCTCATTCAATATCTTCTCCTGATCGGTCACAATTTTTCTCTTTTTGGTAATGGATGAGTTCTACTGGAATTAAATTAGATTAATTTAAAATAGAGTGCAAATATACAAAAAGTTGTACGTTTGTATTACAACAACGTATTTGAATTGTTCATACTTTAACATCCCCGATCATGACAGCAAAGAAAGTAAGGACCATTGAAGAACTTGGTGAGTTTGGCCTGATTGACCACCTCACAGCAGGTTTTAAAAGCAGCCAGGACAGTACGGAACTGGGTGTGGGTGATGATGCGGCAGTTATCGACCACGGTTCATACTATCAGGTAATTACCACCGACCTGCTTCTGGAAGGAGTGCATTTCGACCTGGTTTATACTCCTTTGAAACATCTTGGTTACAAGGCGGTAGTGGTAAATCTATCCGATGTCTATGCCATGAATGCGGCTCCCAGGCAGATTACGGTATCCATAGGGATTTCAGGCAAGTTTACAGTGGAGGCCATGGAGGAATTTTACGAGGGAGTAAAACTGGCCTGTGATCGATTTAAGGTGGACCTGGTGGGGGGGGATACTTCAGGTTCAATGACCGGATTGGTGATTTCAGTGACTGCTTTAGGTACTGCACTGAAAGAAGAGCTCACGCGCAGAAGCGGGGCAAAAAATAACCAATTAATCTGTGTAACCGGCGATCTGGGGGCTTCCTACCTGGGCCTGAAGATCCTGGAGAGGGAAAAACAGCTTCATGCCGAAGATCCGGAGTTTCAACCCAAGCTTAGCGGCTATGATTATGTACTTGAACGTTTTCTCAAGCCCGAACCCAGGGTGGACATTCTTCTGGAACTTAAGGAAGCAGGCATTATCCCGGGAGCCATGATTGATATCTCAGACGGACTTTCTTCAGAACTGCTGCACATTTGCAAAGCCTCGGGCTGTGGCTGCCAGATCTATGACGACCGGATTCCCGTTGCTGATGAAACTGCACAGGCTGCAGAGGAGTTCCAACTGGAACCTCTGGTAGCAGCATTGCATGGAGGAGAGGATTATGAGCTCCTGTTTACGGTTCCCATCTCGGATTATGACAAGGTAAATGCCATTACAGGTATAAGCGTGATCGGGAATATTACCGATCAGAAGGGAAAAGCCCTGCTTGTGGGCAATGATGGCAATGCCATTCCACTCCAGGCTCAGGGATGGAATGCGTATACGGATGGAAATTAATTTACTTCTTTTCCGTCGAAGTAACCCCGGATAATGCCTCTCTTCGAGTCTCGTACGAAAAGAATGATCTCGTCCCGTTCTTTGGAGGCCGGCAGGTTGGCTTCCACAAATTCCATGGCATCAGAAATATTCAGTCCCCGCTGGTAGATGATCCGGAATACTTCCTGGATGGCATAAATGGTATTGTTGTCGAATCCACGCCTTCTCAGGCCAATGGAATTGATGCCGGTAAAGGATATCGGATCTCTTCCGGCCATGGCAAACGGGGGAACATCTTTACCTACCCTGCTTCCTGCCTGGATCATTACATGTGTACCGATTCTAACAAATTGATGCACCATGCTTCCAGGGCTAATAATGGCCCAGTTATCTACTTCCACCTCTCCGGCCAGTGCAGCATAACTACCAAGGATCACCCGGTCCTTCAGGACGCAGTCGTGAGCAATATGAACATAGGACATAATCAGGCAATCTTTTCCAATAACCGTTTTGTCATTTGCTTTTGTTCCTTTATTCAGGGTAACATATTCACGAATAATGGTATTGTCTCCAATTTCTGCGGTGGTGTGTTCACCCTTATATTTCAAATCCTGGGGATCACCCGAGATAATCGCACCTGGGAAGATCTTTACATTTTTTCCGATCCGGGCCCCATCCATGATCACAGCGTTGGGCCCGATCCAGCTGCCCGAGCCTATTTCCACATCTTCATAAATGGAGGCAAATGCTTCCACCACTACATTGTCTGCGATTTTTGCGCCCTTATGGACATTCGACATCTTATCAATCATGGTGTCTTGTTTTTAACGATCTGTGCCATTAATTCACCCTCCATGACCAGTTGATTGCCCACATAGACCTCTGAGAACATCAGGGCAATTCCCCGTCTGATGGGTTCAAGCAGGTCCATTTTTATTATCAGGGTATCTCCCGGAACCACTTTCCGCTTAAATTTTACCTTATCGATCTTAAGAAAATAGGTTGAGTAATTCTCCGGATCGGGTACGGTGCCCAACACCAGCATACCTCCCACCTGAGCCGAAGCTTCGATAAGCAAGACCCCGGGCATAACGGGTTCATCGGGGAAATGACCTGTGAAGAAAGGCTCGTTCAGGGTCACATTTTTAATACCAACCACCGATTTTTCATCCATGTTGATCACCTTATCTACCAGCAGGAAAGGGTAACGGTGAGGAAGCTTCTTTTTCACCTCGTTGATGTCAAGCAGAGGAGCAAGGTTTGGGTTGTAGACAGGTACCTTCTTCTGAAGAGCAGACTTCTTCATTACCTGTCTCAGTGCCCGGGCGAATTCGTTGTTACTGGTATGTCCCGGTCTGGTGGCAATAATTTTTGCTTTAAACCATCTGCCTACCAGGGCCAGGTCTCCGATCAGATCCAGCAACTTATGCCTGGCCGGCTCATTGGAATAGCGCAGGTCCACGTTGTTAAGGATCCCCTCTGGTTGCACCTTTACATGGGGTTTATTAAACAGATCGGCCAGGCGGTCAAGCTCTTCCTGGGATACTTTCCTGTCGACAATGACAATGGCATTATCCACATCTCCTCCCTTTATGAGGTTGTTATTAATCAGGTATTCCAGTTCGTGAAGAAAAACAAAGGTGCGGCAGGGTGCGATCTCTTCCTTAAAGCTATGAAGTTCCTCAAGTGAGGCATACTGGTTTCCAAGTACTTTTGAGTTGTAATCAATGAGGACATTCAGGCTCTGCACTTTGTCCGGGTAAGCAATGATATGTATGCCGTTTTCCTCGTCATAATACTCCAGCTTCTCCTTTAGAATAAAATATTTTCGATCGGTTTGCTGCTCTACTCTTCCGGTAAGCTCAATGGCATCAGTATATTCCAGCGCACTCCCATCCAGAATAGGCGCTTCAGGACCGTCCACCTCTATTAAAACATTGTCGATTCCCATGCCGACAAAAGAGGCCAGCACATGTTCGATGGTCGATATCCTGGCTCCGTTTTCTTCCAGGACTGTGCCTCTTGAAGTTTCTACTACATTCTCGGCCAGGGCATTAATAATCGGCTGGCCGGGAAGGTCCACACGCTTAAAAATATATCCATGACTGTCAGGTGCAGGCTTGAAAGTCATGTTGACTTCCAATCCTGTATGTAGTCCTTTACCGGAAAATTTGATGGGTGCTTTTAATGTGGTCTGTTTCTCAGCCATACTCTACTTCATTATGTTTCAGGTTTCCGGGGAAACCGCCGAAATATACAAAATAAAATCAATCAGGATTTGACACCGGTACTAAGATCGGCCACCTTTCTTTCCAGTTCAATGATCTGGTCCCTCAGTTTAGGCAGATTCTTAAACAGCACATAACTACGTTGATACAGTCCAAATTCAAAGGCTGGTGCGCCCTGAACCACTGCTCCTTCCTCCTTGATGCTTTTAGGAATACCCGATTGTGCTGCTATTTTCACCCTGTTGGCAATGGTAATATGACCGATCAGCCCAACCTGACCGCCAAACATACAGTTTTCCCCGATTTTTGTCGAGCCCGAAACCCCGGTCTGAGCAGCCATCACTGTGTTTTCACCCACTTCCACATTATGTGCAATCATGATCAGGTTATCCAGTTTAACCCCCTTGCGCAAAATGGTGGCTCCCATGGTGGCCCTGTCGATGGTTGTATTGGCACCTACATCCACATGGTCCTCTATGACCACTTTCCCCACCTGGGGTACTTTCTCAAAATTATTCTCCTGGTTGGGTGCAAATCCAAATCCATCACCACCGATAATGGAGCCTGCATGGATTACACAATGGGCCCCGATTTCGCTACCCTCATATATTTTTACACCTGGATGTATGATGCTTCCCTCCCCGATGGATACATTGTCTCCGATATAAACCTGTGGGTAAAGCTGCACTTCATCGCCCAGTGTGACATTTTCAGATACCACGGTGAAATCCCCTACATAGACTTCTTTACCCAAGGTAGCGGTAGAGGATATGGATGCCATTTTACTGACCCCTGTCTTTTTTGCTTTGCTCTGTTCATAAAGTCTCAGTAAAGCCGCAAAGGATTCATAGGCGTTTTTTACCCTGATCAGGGTGGCAGAAATGGACTTTTGAGGCCTGAAATCTTCATTTACGATCACAATGCTGGATTGGGTATCGTAAATGTATTTTTCATATTTGGGATTGGCCAGAAAGGAGAGAGTTCCGCTCCGCCCCTCCTCAATCTTTGTCACATCACTCACAATGGTTTCAGGATTACCTTCCACCTTTCCTTTCAAAAATTCTGCAATCATTGCTGCAGTAAAATTCATCGTTGTCATGGTTTGATAACTAATCTAATTCATTTATAAAACGGGGATAGCAAAGAAAATGCTTCCGAACGGTAAGCGAAAGAACTGAAATATTCAGAATATCCGATGCTTCGGCAATGTCACGTGTATTTCCTCTTTTATCCATAATGGTGATTCTGTCGTCCATGTCACTGTATGCATAATTGCTCACGCTGTCTGAAACCACCAGGTAGGCTGCTTCCTTCTCCGAAATTTTCAGATGTTCTGCCACCTTCTTTCTTAATACATTCACCCTTTCCTGCTTAAAAGATCCGTCGTTCAGTTCCACTTTAAGCAGGGAACGGTTCACCAGACCATCTGAAAGCAAGGACAAAATACGGTCTGAATTGTTGCACCAGACCTTGGCTGAAGTAAGAATATCATTGTCATCCAGAGCGGCAAAGCGTTCCAGGAAATGGGCCCGGTTCCGGCGATCAAATTTCTCTTTTGCCGGTTCAAGGAAGAATTGCAGTGCGGGCGTGGCAAAAAGATCGACACCTGAAGAAGTCAGATCCTGAGCCCTCTGCAGCATCATTACCAGCGATTGTTCAGAACTAACCACTGTGCGGTGCAAATAGACCTGCCAGTACATTAGTCTTCGGGCAATCAGAAACTTTTCTATGGAATATATTCCTTTCTCATCCACAACCAGCTGGTCATCCTTTACATTCAGCATTTTGATAATCCGGTCCGATCCGATCACTCCTTCTGTAACCCCTGTGAAGAAACTATCCCGCTTGAGATAATCCAGTCGATCCATATCCAGCTGGCTGGAAACCAGCTGATGTAAGAATCTCTTTGGATAGCGGTTTCTGAAGATGTCGATGGCCAGTGTAAGTTCTCCCTTATGGGTTTCATTAAGCTGCTCCATGTACATCAGACTGATGGTTTCATGGGGAGTACCATGGATCAGGCTGTGTTCCAGGGAATGAGAAAAAGGTCCGTGCCCTATGTCATGCAATAGAATGGCAATGGTCACCGACCTGGCCTCCTCGTCGGTGATCTCATGTCCTTTGGATCGGATCACTTCTATGGCCTGTCCCATCAGGTGCATGGAACCAATGGCATGCTGAAAGCGGCTGTGGTTGGCTCCGGGGTAAACAAAATTCGTAAGACCCAGCTGACGTATCCTCCTTAGTCTCTGAAAAAGCGGATCTTCGATCAGATCGAAAATTATATCATAGGGTATTTTGATGAATCCATAGACCGGATCGTTAATTATTTTCGACTTATTGGTGGAAGGATTTTTCCCCATATGGGTGGTTTGTGGCCGTAAAATTATGCTTTTATTGCCATAATCCGGTTTGTATCAGCTAAAAAACACCTCGTTTTTTGTTAATTAAGTGATTATTTGTAATTTTGCGCTGTCGTTAGGAGAGTGTGATTCTAGGGGGCTTGTCGGTCCCCTATTTTATTGCCTGTAAAAATGATAAATAACGAAACGATTACAGATTTGGTAGAACAACATATCCAGGGGACTGATATATTCCTGGTGGATGTGCAGGTGAAAGCCGGGAATGCAATCCGCATTCAGGTGGACCGGCCCGATGGGATTTCAATTGATGAATGCGTTCAGATCAGTCGTTATTTAAATGGCCAGATGGACCGGGATGTGGAGGACTATTCACTGGAGGTTTCCTCACCCGGACTGGGCAGCCCTTTTAAGGTGAAGCAACAGTTTGAGAAGAATATGGGTCGTCCTATAGACATCCTGTTTACCGATGGAACCAGGACCAGCGGAACTTTAGATGCGGTATCGGATGAAGGAGTCATCCTGCAGGGAAAAGGCAGGGAACTGGAGATTAAGTTTGAAGAAATAAAAACAGCGAAAGCAATATTATCATTTAATTGATTCAATAGCATAAAAATGGAAAATCTAAATCTGATAGAGACATTTTCCGAATTCAAGGAATTAAAGAACATCGACCGGGTAACCATGATGAGTGTACTGGAAGATGTGTTCAGGGGCATGCTTCTGAAGAAGTACGGGACAGATGAAAATTTCGATATCATTATCAACATTGATAAGGGTGACTTTGAGATCTGGAGAAATCGCGAGGTTGTGGAGGATGATGAATTGGAAGACGCGGCCACTCAGATCATTTTGAGTGAGGCCAAAAAAATTGATGAAGACTATGAGGCGGGTGAAGATGTGACCGACGAGGTAAAGCTGGGTGATTTTGGAAGGCGTGCCATCCTGGCATTGAGGCAGAACCTGTCGGCCAGAATCATGGAGCTGGAGAAAAACCACCTCTACAATAAGTATAAGGACCGCATTGGCGATGTGGTGACCGGAGAGGTTTACCAGGTCTGGAAGAGGGAAATTTTAATCCTGGATGATGAAGGCAATGAACTGATCCTGCCCAAAACAGAGCAGATCCCGTCAGATTATTTCCGCAAAGGGGATACCATCAGGGCGGTCGTTGTTAAGGTGGATATGCGCAATGCAAATCCCCTGATCATTCTTTCAAGAACATCCCCCATATTCCTGGAGCGTCTTTTCGAACTGGAGGTTCCGGAAATCTTTGATGGCCTGATCACCATCAAGAAAATAGTCAGGGTACCAGGCGAGAGGGCCAAGGTAGCTGTGGAGTCTTACGATGAAAGGATCGATCCGGTCGGAGCTTGTGTGGGTATGAAAGGTTCCAGAATTCATGGCATTGTAAGAGAACTAAAGAATGAAAACATTGATGTAATTAATTATACCAACAATACACAACTGTTCATTACAAGAGCACTGAGTCCGGCCAAAATCACTTCCATTAAACTGAACGATGAAGAGATGCGGGCAGAGGTTTACCTTCAGCCCAAAGAGGTATCCCTGGCCATTGGTAAGGGGGGACTGAACATCAAACTGGCCAGTCAGCTTTCAGGTTACGAAATAGATGTATACCGTGAATCTGATGAAGATGATGAAGATGTGAATCTGGAAGAATTTGCCGATGAGATTGAAGGATGGGTACTGGATGAGTTAAAAGCCATCGGATGCGATACGGCAAAGTCGGTACTTAACCTGAGTGTGGAAGACCTGGTAAAAAGAACAGACCTGGAAGAGGAGACCATTACAGAACTGGTTAATGTTCTAAAAGCAGAATTTGAATAGAAGCATATGGCTGAAAGAAAGGCAACAAGACTTAGTAAGGCTGCGCGGGAACTCAATGTGGGGATTACCACCATTGTTGAATTCCTGGGGAAGAAGGGTCATGATATCGATTCTAATCCCAACACCAAGGTGAATCCGGAGTTGTATGATCTCCTGCTGGAGGAATACAGTACCGATCTGAGTGTAAAGAAGGAGTCAGAGAAGCTCACCCTGAGAAATCTCAGGGAAAGACAAGAGTCCCTTACCCTTGATGATGTGCCGGCGAATGCTGACGTGGAAGAAAGTGAGGAGCTACTTATCACTGACAAGACTGCCGGGGTGAGCGAAAGCGTGCCATCGAAGACGGAAACCAAAGCCCCTGTTGCTGAAGAGAAAGAAAAACCTGCTGCAAAAAAACCTGCAGCTGTAAAGGCCAAGGCTCCGGTTGACCAGGAAGAAGCACCTGCTGAGACAGTGAAGCCTGCACCCAAAGCTGCCAAACCAAAAGCAAAAGCTGCAGAAAAGAAAAAGGAAGAGGAGCTTGCGACTGAAGGCGGACCAAAGGTAGTCGGGAAAATTGACCTGGATTCCATGAATCAGAAGACCCGGCCAAAAAAGAAGTCGAAAGTCGAAAGTAAAAAGTCAAAAGTAGAGAAGGAGACCGCGGAAGAGAAAGTTAAAGAAGAGGCATTGTCAGATGCAGGTGTAGAGGTCCGGGATGAAGCAGCCCTTGAGCCAGCAGCTTCCGCGGCAGATAAAGCTGCAGAGGAAGCACCTGTGGAGGAAGTGCCCGTGGAGGAAGCTCCGGTAGAGGAGAGTGAAACTCCAGCTGCAAAAGAGGAGGAGCAGAACCTGATCCCCACCAGGGTGGAGAAACTGAGCGGTCCTACCGTGGTTGGGAAGATCGATCTCCCGGAAAAGAAAGAGCCCAAGAAAAAACCGGTGGCCTCAAGCAAGGATAAAGATCTCTCGCTGGATCAAAAGAAGAAGAGAAAGCGCATTAAGAAAGAGAGTGGTCCTGTAGATATTGATAAGCAGAACAAGGGAGCTGCCAGGAGGGAAAAAGGAGGCGGCAAGAAGCGGAAGCGTGTGACCAGACCTGAAGTGAATGAAGAGGATGTGCAGAAACAGATCAAGGATACCCTGGCCAAGCTCACAAGTAAGGGTACCAAATCAAAAGCATCCAAGTACAGGCGGGAAAAACGTGATGCAGTTCAGGCAAAATTGCAGGAAGAGACAGAACAGGCAGAACAGCAAAAGAATGTACTGCAGGTAACCGAGTTTGTTTCCGTGAATGAGCTGGCCAGCATGATGAATGTACCTGCAACAGATGTAATATCCACATGTATGAATCTCGGACTGCTGGTTTCCATTAACCAGAGACTGGATGCCGAAACCATGGCAATGGTGGCTGATGAATTCTCCTACAAGGTGGAGTTTGTAAGTGTGGATCTGGTAGAGTCCATCAAAGATGAAGAGGATGATCCGGCAGATCTGGAACCCAGGCCTCCCATTGTTACAGTTATGGGACATGTGGATCATGGAAAGACCAAATTACTGGATGTGGTGCGTCATGCCAATGTGGTGGCAGGAGAAGCCGGCGGTATTACTCAGCATATTGGAGCCTATGGAGTGAAACTGGAAGATGGACGCAGGATAACCTTCCTGGATACACCGGGACACGAAGCATTTACAGCCATGCGTGCCAGGGGAGCCCAGATTACGGATGTGGCCATCGTTGTGGTTGCTGCTGACGACGGTGTTAAACCCCAGACCGTGGAGGCCATCAACCATGCTGCAGCAGCGGGAGTACCCATTGTATTTGCCATTAATAAAATTGATCTGCCTGCGGCCAACCCCGAGAAAATAAAGGAGGCGCTGGCCAGTATGAACTACATGGTAGAGGACTGGGGTGGGAAGTACCAGTCCCAGGAAATATCAGCCAAAGGGAATGTGAATATTGAAGAACTTCTTGAAAAGGTACTACTTGAAGCTGAATTGCTTGAACTCAAAGCCAATCCACACAAGGGAGCCCGGGGTACCATCATAGAATCAACCCTGGACAAGGGTCGCGGCAATGTGGCCACCATTCTGGTAGAATCGGGTACCCTGAGCATTGGGGATGTGGTCCTGGCAGGTCAGTACTATGGCCATGTGAAGGCCATGTTTAACGAGAGGGGCAAGAAGATCAAGGAAGCAGGACCATCCACACCAACCCTGATCCTGGGTTTAAACGGGGCTCCCCAGGCAGGTGAAAGCTTTAATGTGATGGACACCGATAAGGAAGCCAAGGAGATTGCCAACAAGCGTGAGCAACTGCAGCGTGAGCAGGAACTGCGTACCACCAAGCACATTACCCTGGATGAGATTGGCCGTCGGATAGCCATCGGTAACTTCCAGGAGCTGAATGTGATCGTGAAAGGAGATGTGGACGGATCCATTGAGGCACTATCCGATTCCCTGATCAAATTGAGTACGGAAGAGATCCAGGTAAACATTAAGCACAAAGCGGTTGGCCAGATCTCTGAATCGGACATTCTTCTTGCTGCGGCATCCAATGCCATCGTCATTGGTTTCCAGGTGAGACCTTCAATGAGCGCCAGAAAACTGGCTGAGAAGGAGCAGATTGACATCCGTTTGTATTCCATTATTTACGATGCCATTGAAGAAGTAAAAGCGGCCATGGAAGGAATGCTTTCGCCCGAGATCAGGGAAGAAATCACAGCTACCCTGGAAGTACTTGAAGCTTTCAAAATCACAAAAGTGGGTACCATCGCCGGTTGCATGGTTAAGGAAGGAAAGATCAGACGTTCTGCCAAAGTGCGTTTAATCAGAGAAGGGATTGTAGTTTACAGTGGTGGACTGGGCTCGCTGAAGCGCTTTAAGGACGATGCCAGGGAGGTGGTAAGCGGTTTGGAATGCGGCCTTAACATTGAGAATTTCAATGACATCAAGGTGGGTGATATGGTCGAGGCCTATGAGGAGACCGAGTTGAAGAAAACCCTCTAGAAAGTTGTTGATTTTACTATCTTAGCATACCAAAACCGATTGGTATGTATGAGTTTATCGAGGGGGAATTTGTAGAAAAATCTCCTGCCCATCTGGTGGTCAGCACCGGACACCTTGCTTTTTATATTCACATCTCAGTTTTTACCTACAGCCAGGTGAGCAGTCAGCCTGGCGGGCGTATCTATCTGCATTTCGTGGTCAGGGAGGATGCCCAGGTGTTTTATGGATTCAACAGCAGGGAAGAGCGGGAGATTTTCAGGTTGCTTATCTCAGTTTCGGGGGTGGGAGCCAATACAGCCCGCCTGATCCTGTCCTCGCTGTCACCCGATGAGGTCACCCAGTCCATTCTGGCTGGAAATGTGGCAGTATTGCAGGGAATAAAAGGAATCGGAGCCAAATCTGCCCAACGGATCATTGTAGACCTGAAAGATAAAGTCGGGAAAGGTGCAGGAATTGATGAATTATTCTTTTCCAAGGACAATACCATCCGTGAAGAAGCGTTATCTGCTTTAGTGGCATTGGGTTTTCCAAAGAAAACCGTAGAGAAGATCCTGACCCGAATTTTATCAGAGCAGCCCGAGCTTTCTGTGGAGGAGGTAGTGAAGGCTGCCTTGAAGTTTATGTAGTGAACCATCGGTATAAGCATATATTCCTGATTGTCATTGGATTTCTGCTGGCTTTAAGCGCAAATGCCCAGGATACCACTTTACATTACCCGTTTTCTGACGAGGATTCCTATCCATTTTCAAGTTCGGGATTTAAATCACCCCTCTACCTGCAGAATCCTTCCAACATCAGTTCAAATGTGGTCTATGATCCATTGACCAAGCAATATGTTTTCTCTGAGACCATCGGGGGCTGGAACTACAGGCCGCCTACCCTGATGAGTACCGACGAGTACAGGACCTATGAGTTCCGGCAGCAGGTTAATGAATACTGGCGCCTTAAATCCAGTGGCGCCACCCTGGAACAGCAGTTGTCCTTCATCCCTCCCATTCAGGTGGGAGGCGAGGCATTTGACAAGTTGTTCGGATCGAACGTGATCAATATCATTCCCTCGGGTAGTGCCGAGCTGATCTTTGGCTTCAACCTCTCCAAGCAGGATAATCCCAACATCAGTGAAAGGCTCCGCAGCGTGCCTTCATTCACCTTCGATGAAAAGATCATCATGAATGTGGCCGGTTCCATAGGCGACAAAATGGCCATGGATATTAGTTACAATACGGAGGCCACCTTCGATTTCGAAAATCAGACAAAACTGGAGTACTCCGGAAAAGAGGATGAAATTATCAAGAAGATTGAAGCTGGTAATGTGAATCTGCCCCTTCCCGGATCACTGATCAGCGGGAGTCAGAGCCTCTTTGGCCTGAAGACTGAATTGCAGTTTGGGAAACTTACGGTGACCAGTGTATTTTCCCAGCAGCGGGGCGAGTCCTCGGTGATAAATGTGCAGGGTGGTGCACAGCTCCAGGAGTATTCGGTAACGGTGGATGACTACGATGCCAACAAGCACTTCTTCCTCTCGGAATACTTTCGTAACAACTACAACAGGGCCCTGGCCAGGCTGCCCATCATTACTTCCGAGGTCTCCATTACCCGCATGGAAGTCTGGGTGACCAACAAAACCACCAATTTTGAGAATTCCAGGAACATCGTGGCAGTAAATGACCTGGGGGAAGATGAACCCCGTTCGGATTTATTTAACCGGAACCCCTCCAAACCGGGCGATTATCCGAGGAATGAACTCAACGATGCCTATGCGGAACTGACCAGCACCTATTCCGGCATCAGGGACATCAAAAACGTTACGGGCGATCTGGAAGATGCCGGCCTGGTCCTGGGAGTTGATTTTGAGAAAATTGAAAATGCCAGGCTGCTATCTCCACGCGAGTATAGCTTTAATGATAAACTGGGGTATATTTCCTTAAACACAGCCCTTAATACCGACGAGATCCTGGCTGTGGCCTATGAATATACTTACCGGGGGAAGACTTACCAGGTGGGTGAACTTTCCCAATCAAGCGGGATCAGTGCTCCGTCTTCCCTGATCCTGAAGCTAATGAAACCCACTAATTTCACACCAAACTCATATACCTGGGGTTTGATGATGAAGAACGTATATGCCCTGGGAGCTTACCAGTTAAGCCGGGAAGAGTTTCAGCTGGATGTGCTGTACAGGGATGATAAGACCGGAAATGCAGTGAATTATCTTCCGGGGGGCGGTCTGGATAAGTCTATCCTGATCAGGCTGCTGAATATGGATAACATGAACTCGCAGCGGGACCCCTATCCGGACGGGATCTTCGACTATATGCCCGGAATAACGATCAATCCTTCCAATGGGAGGGTGTTTTTCCCTTTGCTGGAACCTTTTGGTTCCGATCTGGAGCAAATTCTGCGGGATAGCCTGGATGCGGAAGCAGCCGATCTGGCTGTGGAGAAGTACGTGTACCAGGAGCTCTATGATTCTACCAAGACCAAAGCTCAGCAGATCGCTGAGAAGAACAAGTTCCTCATAGCAGGGGAGTACTCTTCTTCCAACAGTTCTGAGATCATGCTGAATGCCATGAATGTGCCCCAGGGATCAGTGAAGGTTACTGCTGGCGGAAGGGAGCTTATTGAGGGGCAGGATTATACAGTGGATTACATGTTGGGTCGTGTAACCATTATAAACCAGGGGATCATGGAATCGGGCACTCCCATCCGGATATCACTGGAGAATCAGTCCCTTTTCAATTTCCAGACCAAGACCCTGGTTGGAACCCACCTTGATTACAGGGTATCGGATAACTTTCAACTGGGTGCCACGGCCATGCACCTGACCGAAAGGCCTCTCACCCAGAAAGTAAATATCGGAGATGAACCCATATCCAATACCATCTGGGGCCTCAATGGAAGCTACAATACAGAATCGCAACTGATAACCACCATTGTGGATAAACTGCCCTTCCTGGAAACCAAGGTACCCTCATCCCTTACCGTAGTGGGAGAATTTGCACAGCTGATTCCGGGCCACTCCAAAGCCATTGAAAAGGAGGGGAATGCCTATATTGACGATTTTGAGGGAAGTGAGACTTCCATCGACCTGAAGCAGTTTTCTTCCTGGAAACTGGCAAGTACACCCCGGGGGTTCTTCCCGGAAGCCGAATGGAACAACGACAGGAGGTATGGATATGGAAGGGCAAAACTATCCTGGTACCATATTGATCCCCTCTTTCTGAATAATGATTCCCGCACCCCCGAACATATCAAAGCAAATCCGGATCTTCAGTCCAGCGCCTATGTATATGAAGTATACGAGCAGGATATCTTTCCCAACAAGGAAAATCCCAACGGGATACCCACCCGGATCTCGGTGTTGAATATGTCGTATTATCCCAGGGAACGGGGCCCCTATAATTACGATTACCTGGGGATAGATGAGAATGGCTTTCTTACCAAGCCGGAAGAACGCTGGGGTGGGGTGATGCGTGAGATTTATTCGAGCGACTTCGAACAATCCAATGTGGAGTTTATCGAATTCTGGTTAATGGATCCCTTTGCTGAGATGCCCGATCATCAGGGAGGACAACTCTACTTCAACCTGGGTAATGTTTCCGAGGATGTGCTGAAGGACTCCCGGAAAATGTTTGAAAACGGATTGCCCACTTCCGAAGTGATTGAAAAAGTGGATACCACGGTATGGGGGCGTATTCCCCTTACCCAGTCGCTTGTACAGGGATTCAGTGGGGGCGATGAAACCAGGAAGTTCCAGGATGTGGGAATGGACGGGCTGAACCTGGCCGATGAGCGACATTTTTTCTCAGAGCAACCCGACGATTACCTGAACCAGATTGAGAACCTGGTAAACTCCGGTCAGCTGACCCGCGATGCGAGGGATCAGATCTTTGAGGATCCCTCATCCGATGACTACAGCTATTACCGCAGTTCAGATCATGATGGGAAACAGCTCGATATACTGAGCCGATACAAAAATTATAACAACCACGAAGGCAATTCACCCAGTGATATAGATAATCCTGAATCCTATCCCACCTCAGGGACCTCCCTGCCCGATATTGAAGATATCAACAGGGATAACACAGTGAGCGAAGGCGAGAGTTATTTCGTATACCGGGTCGACCTGAATCCCAGAGATATGGAGGTGGGCAGAAACAACATCATCGATAAGGTGGTGGACCGGGTTACTTATGAGAATGGAAAAAAGACGGATGTGACCTGGTACCAGTTCAGGATTCCCATTTACAACTACGAGGGAACTGTGGGGGATATCTCTGATTTTAAAACCATCCGCTTTATGAGGATGTTCATGACCGGTTTTCAGGATACTACCTTTCTCCGTTTTGCCAGGCTGGACCTGATCAGGGGAGAGTGGAGGCGCTACCAATTGCCCTTTACCCAGGGTGGTGAAGCCTGGACCGGCGAGGAACCCACCGAGGGAGCACTGGCCATTTCGGCAGTAAACATTGAAGAGAATGCGGGTAAGGAACCTGTAAACTATGTATTGCCACCGGGATTTACCCGTCAGATCGACCCCACCCAGCCCCAGCTCAGGCAGCTGAACGAGCAGTCCATCGTTCTGAAAGTATATGAACTGGCGGACGGAGATGCCAGAGCTGCTTATAAGAATACAGAACTGGACATTCGCCAGTACAAGAAGATCAGGATGGAGGCACATGCCGAGGCAGTCCCCGGTGATGTATTGGGACAGAACGAACTGGTGGCTTTTATCAGGCTGGGGACCGATTACCAGGATAATTATTACGAGTATGAAGTTCCCTTAAAACTGACACCTCCCGGCAGATACGATAACGACAGCGAAAGCGATCGTATGATTGTGTGGCCTGAGCAGAATCAGTTTGAGGTGGAACTGAACTGGTTTAAGGAGGTCAAACAAGCCAGGAACAGGGCTATGAGCGATCCGGAAAGTGAGGTGAGCGTCAACTCGGTCTTCTCCACGCTCGATAAGAAAGGAAACCGGATATCTGTTTCAGGAAATCCGAATATGAGCAGCATCCGGACCATTATGATCGGGGTTCGGAATCCCAAGGCAGGCGATAATCCCTATGGAAGTGATGACGGCTTGCCCAAAACCGGGGAAATCTGGCTGAATGAGCTTCGGCTTACCGATTTCAACGAGAAGGGGGGATGGGCTGCCAACGGAAGGGCAACGCTTAAGCTGGCCGACTTTGGAAACGTTACTTTTGCAGGTAATACCAGTCAGCCCGGATTCGGAAGCATTGAACAGAAAGTTCAGGAACGTCAGAGGGAGCAGATCATCCAGTACAATGTGTCTTCCAACCTTCAGATGGGCAAGTTCTTCAAGCAGGAAAACGGGGTGAATATTCCCGTTTTTGCAAGCTATTCCAAAGCCATTATCAATCCCGAGTACAATCCCCTGGATCCTGACATACCCCTGAAAGAAGCCATCGATGAGGCGGAGACCAAGGCTGAGCGCGACTCCATTATCCGGAATGCCAGGGACCTGGTGGAGCGAAAAGCCTTTGCGGTGACCAACGTACGTATGAATAAGGCAGGGACTAAAAAAAGGTTCTACAGCCTCTCCAACTGGTCGGCCAGCTTCTCCATGAATGAAATGGTCAGCCGGAATCCCAACCTGGATTTCTACAATACCCGGAAGGTCAGGGGAAATATCTCTTACAATTTCAATACCAGGCCAAAGAATGTACAACCTTTTAAATCAGTGAAGTGGATGAATTCGGACTGGTTGGGACTTGTTAAGGATATGAATTTTAATTATTCGCCTTCGCGAATCTCCTTCAGGACCGATATGGATCGCTACTACCTGGAAAAACAGGTCCGAAACATCAATAATCCGGGTTTTATCGTGGAGCCTACCTTTAAGAAGGACTTTATGTGGAACCGCTTTTTTGATCTGAAATTCGACCTTACTAAAAACCTTCGACTCGATTTCTCCTCCACCAATATGGCCCGGATCGATGAGCCTGGCGGCAGGTGGAAGAAAGGGCTGGATAGCTATGAACTGTACCGGGATTCACTCTGGAGCAGCATTCTTGCAGGCGGTCGTACCACCAGCTATTTCCACCAGTTTAATGCTTCCTACACCATCCCGATCAATAAGATCCCCTTGCTGGACTGGACCAGTGCCAATGTACGCTATGGGGGTACCTACGGTTGGGATGTGGGGCCCATTATTCCCGACGATCCGGAATTTGGACCCATTAATCTGGGAAATACCATTAAGAACTCCAATACCATTCAGCTAAATGGCCAGCTGAATTTTGTGAACCTGTATAACAAGGTTGGATACCTGAAAGAGATCAACGACAAGTACAGGAATGCCCGTACCCGTGCCCGGGAATCGGAAAAACGGACGAAGACCAAAGTATTTACCAGGGACAACCTATACCTCAGGGAAGGAAGGGGCCGCTATATTTCACATAACCTGAAGACCGAAAACATCACGGTTGAAGTATTTGATGAGAACGGTCAGGCAGTGGAAGTACTCACCGAAATCCTGAGTGAAACCCGCATCCGGGTTACTTCTGAAAATGCCATCCGGAATGCAACAGTCAAGGTGACGGGAACCATCGAAAAAGGACAGAGTCCCCTTATTTTCATAGCTGAGTCCACCGTGAGGATCCTGATGAGTGTCAGGAATTTCAATGTCACTTACTCCAAGAGTGGAGGAACATTTTTGCCCGGCTATGTTCCCGGAACGGATTATTTCGGAACGCAAAACTACAACGGCGAACTTGCTCCGGGCTTTGGATTCTTATCAGGCTGGCAGGATGAATATTATGCCGAAGATGCCTTTAACAAAGAGTGGCTGAGCAGGGACCAGAACCTGAACGAACCTTTCAGCCTGAATAACACCGAGCGTTTTACGGCCAGGGTCAACATTGAGCCTTTCAATGGACTGAAGATCGATCTGACCTCCAACCGCATGTTTACATCTACCCTTTCAGAGTATTATACAGCGGACAGATTCGGTGAATTGCCAGCCGATACAGCCAGAGGCAGGGTGTATAGCGGGAACTTCAGCATGTCCTATATTTCGCTTCGCACTGCATTTGAAAAGATCGATGATAAAGTTGAATCCTCCAGCTCATTCTCCCTGCTGAAGGAAGATTACAGGAAGGTCATTTCAAAACGGTTGGCAGATGACTATATGGATCGGACGGGTACCATTCTGGAGGACTCGGCGGGTTATTATGAGGGATACGGGCCTACCTCCCAGGAGGTGCTGATCCCGGCTTTCCTTGCATCATACAGCGACAAGGATCCGAATTCCGTTTCACTCAGGGCCGTTAAAACCATCATGGAGATCATGCCCAACTGGCAGGTACGCTTTGACGGCCTGGGTAAGATTGAGGCCCTCCAGAAATACGTGAATTCCATTGTAATGAATCATTCGTACCGGTCCACCTACAGTGTGGGTTCATTTATCTCAAATCCATTCTACACTTTCGATACCATCAGCGGGGTTCCTGTTGCAGTGGACCTGCAGGGCAATTTTATGGTGGAGCAGAACATCAATACGGTGAGCATCAATGAAAACTTCAGCCCGCTCTTTGACCTGAATATGGACTGGAAAAACAGCCTGACCACCCGGGTTGAATACCGGCGGTCGCGTACAGTGGCAATGAATATGGCCAATACCCAGGTGAACGAGGTAAATAGCGGTGAATTCATTGTGGGGGCAGGTTACCGGTTCAGCGAAGTTCAAATGATTATCAATCAGAAAGAGTTCAACAGTGACCTGAATGTGCGGGTCGACCTGTCCATGCGAAATAACCGTACGGTCATCCGGAAACTGGAAGATCTTTCAGGAAGTGAAATTACAGCCGGGCAACGTATTTTCAGTGTGAAAGCTTCGGCAGATTATATGTTGAGTGATAAATTCACCATCAGGGCCTTCTATGATCAACGCCTGACAACACCCTATATATCTAATAGTTACCCTAACGCCAACTACCATGCAGGCTTCAGTATGACCTTTACTTTGTAGCAGGGTAATATGATCTAAAGCAGCCTGATCTTTCCTATTTAATTATTACATTTGAATAACCTATTAACAAGTTTTTTTATGACTGTACCCGATGATTTGAAGTATACCGAAGAACACGAATGGATTCGTGTGGAAGGTGATGAAATTGTGATTGGAGTAACCGACTTTGCTCAGGGAGAACTGGGTGATGTTGTTTTCATTGAAATTGAAACCGAAGGCGAAGTGCTTTCAAAAGGTGATACATTTGGAACCATTGAAGCTGTAAAGACCGTGTCGGATCTCTACATGCCTGTGGATGGTGAGATTATAGAAGTTAATCCGGCCCTGGAAGATACTCCCGAACTGGTGAATTCCGAGCCTTTTGGCGAAGGCTGGATGATCCGGATAAAATTATCCGATCCAGCCCAACTGGATGAACTTATACCGGCCGACCAATACCGGTCGATGATCGGGTGAATAAGGAATTCTTCAGCTTACTGGGCAGCTTCCACATCTTCAGGCGACTCATCTTTGCCATTTGTTCGGGCAGTTCCTGCGGGCAAGGGGTCCAGTGAAATTTCTTTGTACAGCTCCCTGTTTCGTATTGTATCGATGGCCAGGTAAATGGCATTCCGGAAAGAATCGGCCGAAGCTGCATTTTTTCCTGCCAATTCGAAAGCAGTCCCATGGGCAGGGCTGGTTCGAACCACAGGTAAACCAGCAGTGAAATTCACCCCGGTCTCCATGCTTAAGGCTTTGAACGGAGCCAGACCCTGGTCATGATACATGGCCAGGACAGCATCGTATTTGGTAAAGCGGCCCGAACCGAAAAAACCATCTGCCGGGAAAGGTCCGAATACCGAAATATTTGATTTTTTGGCTTCTTCCAGGGCAGGCATGATCACTTCCTTCTCTTCGCTTCCCAGCAAACCATCATCTCCTGCATGAGGATTCAATCCCAGCACAGCAATGTTGGGTTTCCTGATTCCAAAGTCCTTAAGCAGGGAATTGGCAAGGATCTTTAGTTTTTCTACAATCAGTTCCGTTGTAATCAGCGAACTTAAGTGTGCCACCGGAACATGACCGGCTACAAGTCCCACTTTCAACAGCTCGCTTACCATAAGCATCATTACTTCGTCAGCCTTGAAGCGGGCTTGCAGATATTCGGTATGTCCATTATAATTGAAATTGCTGTGCTGTATGTTTTGCTTATTTACCGGCCCGGTGACCAGGGCATCAATTTTGCCTGACTCGAGTGCATCGGTAGCAGCTTTTAGTGCCTTGAAAGAGGAAATACCTGCACTCTCGGTAGATTTTCCAAGTTCTACCCTGATGTTTTCATCCACGCAGTTGATCACGTAAATTTTATTGCCCTTAGCCTCATCAGGTGAGTTGATCCCTGTGGGGGAGAAGCTTTCAATATTGAGTGCTTTCCGGTGATATGCTGCCACTTTTGGGGACCCGTAGATAATGGGAGTGCAAATCTCACTGATCCGTTGATCCATCAGTGTTTTGATAATAACCTCGTAACTGATCCCGTTGATATCCCCGTGGGATATTCCTATTTTTATTTTTTTTCCATGCATCTGTACAAATATTAAAGTGATCTGTTGAGCAAGTAGTTATACAGGATCCTTACTCCGACTCCACTGCCTCCCTTTCCCCTGTAGTTGAAAGGAACCTTATTGAAGGAAGGACCTGCAATATCCAGGTGTATGAAAGGGTAATCGGTGAAATGCTCAAGGAACTTACCTGCGGTTATGGCCCCGGCATTTTTCCCCCCGACGTTTTTCAGATCAGCTATATCCGACTTTAGCAGTTCCCTGTATTCGTCCCAGAAAGGGAATTCTGCAATTCTTTCTGCAGTGTATTCTCCACTTTCTTTCATGGTTTCCATAATTTCCCGGCTGGCATTGCCCATGCCCACCATCCCGTATTTGTCTATGGCCACCTGAGCCGATCCTGTAAGAGTGGAGAGTTCGATGACCAGCTCCGGATCGTATTGCTTAGCATAACTGAGCGCATCTGCCTGTAACATCCGTCCTTCTGCATCGGTATTGAGTACTTCAACAGTGGTCCCATCGTACATGGTAACCACATCTCCCGGAACATAGGCATTTCCGTCAGGCCTGTTATCAGTGGCCGGGATCAATCCAATCACCCATACCGGCAGCTGGTTCTTAGCCAGAGAAAACATGGCCCCTGCTACTGCTGCAGCTCCTCCCATATCACATTTCATATAGTCCATGGAATCTTGAGTGGGCTTCAGGCTTAATCCGCCGGTGTCATAGACCACCCCTTTCCCCACCAGCACAATGGGGTGTTTATTAACCGAATTTTCAGGCTTCCAGGTGAGAATGGTAAAAGTGGGTGGATCAACACTGCCCTTGTTCACAGCCAGCAATCCTCCCATCTTAAGGGACTCTATTTTCTTCTTATTGAAAACCTCCACTGAAAAACCTGATTCTTCTCCCATAAGCTCTATCTCGGCCGAAAGTTGTACCGCAGTCAGATAGGAAAGGGGTTCGTTCACCAGGTCCCGGGTAAGATATACAGCCCTGACCAGGTTATGTAGGTTTTCCACCTCGAGCTCAGAAAGCCCGGCATCCATCAGCCCTATTTCTACCAGGGTATGTGCCGCTACGCTTTCGCCGGTGAGGTATTTCCGGAATTGGTAATTGGTCAGAGCCAGTCCTTCAGCAAATGCGATGCACTCTTCCTTTTCTACCCCTTTGTTACAAACAGTCACCGATGTAAGATCCAGATCCTTAAGCGCAGAATGAGCCCCGAAACCTGCTTTTCTGGCGCTTTCCAGCCTGCCGTTTTTAGGTAGATCGGATGAATCAAAGCCAATCACCATTTCCAGGGGATCGAAGAGATTCAATATGGACCAATCCTTCTTCTTTTTCAATCTCTCCTTTAGATAGCTTAGTTGTTTCTCCTCCCGGATCAATTCACCCACATCCTGATCTTTCCTGATCAGATATATCCTGTTGTCCCCGTTCTGGAGACTCTCCTTTCTAATAATCTTCATGCTTCTCTTGTGTATTAGGTGATGGAATAGTAAATGTAAATACAGATCCCTTTTCTGGCGTGCTCCTTATTTGCAGAGATCCTCCGCTTCTTTGCACAAGATCTTTCACCAGCTGGAGCCCAAGGCCGGTTCCGGCTTCCCGGTCTGTACCTGAGGAGCTTTGAATAAGACCGTTCTTTTCAAACTCCAGCAGCATTTCGGCACTTATGCCCACTCCCGAATCAATGACCTCAAAACGTAGATTTGCTCCGTCCTCAACTACCAGTATGCGTACGGATCCATTGCGGGGGGTGAATTTTATGGCATTGGATACCAGGTTCCGGACCGCAATATTCATCAGGGCCTTATCGGCATATGCTTCTGTTCCTGCAGGGATTTCTGTTCTGAAATCAATCTCCTTCTGATTGATCATATGTACATAAAGGGATTTCACATCCTTGATCAGCTTCTCCACCGAAAAGCTTACAGGTTTTACGATCAGTTCATCGGCCTGGGACCGGCCCCAGTAAAGGAGGTTGTCCAGGAGGGTGACTGCGGCCTGCGAAGATTCATTTAAAGAGTTAATTATATGCTCTTTTCGGGCAAGGTCGGGTTTCCTGGACAGAAGTTCGGAAAACTGTGCAACGCTGGCTATGGGATTTTTCAGGTCATGCGCGATCACCGACAGCACTTTGTTCTTAAACCGGAGAGAGGACTCCAGTTGCAAACGGGCATTGTAGTTTTTCACCCATTGCATTATGATCAGCACGGCCATAGCAAACACAAAGATCTGAAACGAAAGCTGTGACAGATAGGAGTTGTGAATGGCCCCGGCTGTATTGGCCAGCAGAATGTCGTTCACCAGGGTATAAATAAACAGACCCAGAGAGATAAAGAAGATGGTATCCATTACTTTTCCCCTGAGGGTACCGAGAAAACCTCTGATCAGATAATACACAAGGAACAGCACAATGGCCGGCTGAAATACCAGCATCTCATAACTGAAAACATGAACCGGGAGCAGGAAAAGGGAAATACCAGCCAGGGTGAAAAGGAGGGCATTTATCCTGATGACAGGCTTCATGTATTTTGCCGGAAATATTTGGTTTAAAAAATACATTCCGAAAATATGAGCCACGTAAGTGCCCAGGTATTCCATGCGGATCTGCCAGGTCCATGGTGCTTCCACAAAGGAGTTTGAAAAGTAAAGCCCGGTATTTACAGAACGCACAAGTATGCCGAGTGCAGACAGGGCAAAAAAAAGCATCAGGGCATCCCATTTGGAGAAGAACCAGAAAATCAGGTAAAAGAAGATGAAAAAGAAAAGTACTCCGATGGTAGAATAATTAAACATTCTGCGGCGTTTGATCTTGTCCTGTATTTTATCCGAACCACCGGCATATACGGATTTCCAGAATCCTCCCCGTCTGTGATGGAAATTGGAAACCTGGATCAGGAGATCCAGGGTATCGCTGTCAGGGACATAACAAAAACTGGAAGGTGCATACCAGGGTTCTTCCTCTTCGTGTGAAGTTCCGACTTTTCCGTTGGAGTTCACCAGCTGGTCATTGAGATAAAAGGTATAGGCCACATCAAATACAGGAATGTCAAAACAAAGTGTGGATTGATAGCCTTCAGGAAGAATGATTTTCAGGCTGTAGGTTCCGTAACCCGTTCCGGGCAGATTCTGCCCATTAATTACATAGCTGTTCCAAAATGAAGGAACCGAGACTACCAGTCCGGGATCCTGTTCAAAAATAAGCTTTCGGGACCTGGGATTGATCAGTTTCTTCCAGTGGAATCTCCATTCCCCGTTCAGGTTAAGGTAGCTTTGCTCATCTAAAGGCGTAGCCCTCAGATCCAAAAGACCCTGATCAGGTATGGGCTGGAAGCGTTCAGCTGCAACTCCGCTCTGGTTGAAAAAAAGAAGCAGCATGTATATGAAAAGCTGTTTTTTCATTGCTAGCAAATGTAATAATAAATTGACTTTCACACTTCATTGTTGTATTTTGCATGTGCGGGATGGTAGGCAAGAGAGCCTTCTCTAATCACTAACTTAATTTTTCGAACTATGAGGTACACAATTCTATTTACTTTATCCATTGCCATGGTGGGCTTTACAGGCTGTCAGCAAGAACAGGAGATTGACCTGGAGAAAGAAAGGGAAGCGATTATTGCTGTGATCAACCAGGAAACTGATGCCTATCTGGCCAGGGACTATGAAGCTGTTTATAACACACATGTCCAGGACTCCCTGAATATGCGCCTGACTGCCGGTGCGGATAATTATGTATTCCTTGAAGGATGGGAGGAGGTAGGAAAACACTTGCTTGGAGATGAAACTGAAGATGATCTGAATCCGGATCTCCACATCTCGGTTGAGAAGACCAATTACCGGATGAAGATCTATTCCAGTTCTGCTTTTGTGGTGTGTGAACAGAAGTGGTCTTCCCAGTTTGGAGAAGATGTAACAGAGATCAATAGCATCCAGGTTCGTTTTCTGGAGAAAATCGAAGGAGAGTGGAAAATCTCATTTGTGTCCTGGATAGGTACCTCGGGATACAATGAAATGGAGGAAACAGAAGAGCTCTTCGATTAGGCGCTAAGCTGTGCTTTTTTAAGCTGATCATTCACCCATTCCCTGTTTTCCCACAGGGTACATCCGCCCTGAGCTTCGCTTAGCAGATGATGAGATTCCCTTATTTTTGCCAGAAAGGGAGATTGCAAGGCACTCCTCAGGCTCATCTCGCTGATATTCAGGTCGGAATAGGGTGCAAAGGGACAGGGCTCAAGTGCCCCGTCAGATCCTATATGTATGAATCCCCTTCCGGCAGCCAGACAGCCGCCATAGTTCTTCTCATCCCCTGGCAAGCTTACAAACAATGCGGGCATTTGCTTTCTTAAAAGCTCCAGGGATGTCTGCAGTTTGTTTTTTTGTTCATCACTCAGGCATAGAGATAGATCAGATTCCTTTTGAGGAACGTATTCTACCAGAAAGAAAAGCCGGCATCCTCTGTCTACGAACTCTTTCATCCAGACAGGATGTGTGACTTCTTCGAAATTCTCTCTGGTAAGAGTGACAGATAAACCAGGCATTCTGCGAGTCTGTTTAAGCTGTTCCAGGTTCTTGATAAGCCGGGTATAGACCCCGTTTCCTCTTCGTGAGTCTGTGAAATGCCTGTTCCCCTCTATGCTGAGCACGGGAAGCAGGTTTTGATGAAGTTTAAAATAGGAAACAGTGCTGTGATTCAACAGCATGCCATTGGTGAAAACCGGAAATATGATGTTTCGGTGCTCGCTGGCTGCCCAGAGTATTTCGGGTCGCATCAGTGGTTCACCTCCTGCAATCATGATCACGCCGATCCCCAGATCGGATGCTTCCTGGAAAAGAGTGGAAATTCGTTCAAGGGATAGCTCATTGTGATTGTATTCCATACGTTTGCTGGCATAGCAACCCTTGCATGCAAGATTGCACCGTGAGGTCACACTGAAAATCATCACAGGCGGAATAATCAGGCCACCGGTTTCCTGCGCATGCCTTCTGGTCTCCATCTTTTTTTGCCTGGAAAGCATCCTGAGCCAGTGTGCTCCCTGAACCGGATTAAAACGGCTGATCTTCCAGGCATTGTAAAACAGTTCCCTGTACTTACGGCTGAAGTTTTGCCTGTATGCAATTTCATTTCCTGTAGCCATGATTCTGTGATTTTATGTATCAAAGAAATAAAAGGCCACAAGGAAATACACTCCTTTTTCGGCAAGCTGTCGGAAATAATCGGTAAAAGGAAAAGGTCTTGTTAGTTCTTTCGAATAGACACCTCTTTGGACTCACTTTGCCACAGTCCGTGTTTTGTGCAAACCGACATGGCCGAGAGGTTCATGGTGACGGGGCCGGGTACGATGTAAAAATCCACTTCCACATGCCCGGGCTTGTTTCCAAGCGATCCGGGTGCAAAATGGGCTTCGGCCAGGAAGGTTTCCCGGTTCCACAACTGAACGTATTTTATATAGTGATCGGAATCGTCGGGATGGTGATATTCGCTTCCCAGCCTGACTTTCACCTTAAATTTTTCTCCTTCCCTGGCAGCGGAGTCACAAACAATAAAGGGGGTATGACGGTCGAAATAGTCTTTTCTTGCTTCTTTCTCTTCTTTGCTGATATCTACAGAATTAAATACACGGGGCATAAAATTGTTGTTTTGGTTTGTTGTAACAAAGTTAAAATTTTCGGAACTTGGTTTGACATATGGATGTCAATTTCATGAAAACCTCTCCTTTAAACGAAGACACATGCATGCGCGCCCTGGAGGACGAATAACAACTGTTTTACTAATACTCTCCCTGTTGTGGGGATTGCCACAGCTGCTATCCTCCCAGGCCTTGGTACCATACGCTTTTGAAGAAAGTGAGTTAGCTGCACAGCAGTTGGAACGGGATTTAAACCCGGAGAATGTTCGCGGAATTTATACACTGAATGACAATCCTTTACTAGACGGATACGATGTAAAATATTATGGACTGGATGTGGAGGTGGACAACCGTTCCGATTACATCAAGGGAAATGTGACCATTCTGGTAGAGGTGAAAAACGATCCGCTTCCAAAGCTGGTTTTTGAACTTACCGGTTCACTGCTGGTTGAGCGGGTTGTGATGAATGGGGAGGAGGCCTCGTTTGAACATTTGGGAGAGGAGGTAATTATCTCACCTGATTCTCCGCTGTCGCCGGGATCACTGGTTTCGGTGCAAATCTTTTATGGAGGCGAAACCGGGGAGGGGATGGTGATGGCAACAGACAATGACTGGGGCTTTCCGGTTACATTTACTCTTTCGGAACCATTTTATGCCAAGGACTGGTTTCCCTGCAAGGAAAACCTGGCTGACAAGGCCGATTCGGTTCATGTATTCATAAGCACGGATTTTGGATTGATGGGCGTCTCCAATGGTTTGCATACAGGCACTACCTACTTTCCCAATGGAAAGGTCCGTTATGAGTGGAAATCCAATTATCCCATTGCATTTTACCTGATTTCCATTGCTGTGGCCGACTATGTGGAATACAATATTGAAGCCAGGCCCGGAGGCTTGGATGAACCTATATTCATCCAGAATTTTCTGTATGATGATGAGGAAGTTCTGAACACTTACAGGGATCAGATCGGAGTAACCATCCCCATCATGGAAGTCTTTTGTGATCTGTTCGGGCCCTATCCCTTCAGGGAGGAAAAATACGGGCATTACCTGTGGCCCTGGGGAGGAGGGATGGAGCATCAAACCATGACAGGCATGGGTAATTTTGAGTTCTACCTGATTGCCCATGAGCTTGGTCACTCCTGGTTCGGCGATTATGTGACCTGTGCCACCTGGCAGGACATCTGGATCAATGAAGGGTTTGCCACCTATGCAGGTTACCTGGCCACAGAAAACCTGGCTCCCGATTATGCTCCCGGGGAATTGGCTTACAGGTTTGAAAGGGCCCTGCGCGAGCCCGGGGGATCTGTATATATTCCTGCCTACGAGGCTGACAGCGACTCCCGCATATTCAGCGGCAACCTTTCCTACAACAAGGGAATGGCGCTTTTGCATATGATACGTTTTGAACTTCAGGATGACCGCGTATTTTTCAGGACCCTGAGGAATTTCCTGGATGAATATGCCAATAATGTGGCCACCGGATCAGACTTCAGGGAGGTGCTTGAGGAGACCTCGGGTATGGATTTCACAGACTTCTTCGATCAATGGTATTTTGGAGCAGGATATCCGGTTTTTGACCTTCAGTGGGAACAGGAGCAAGACAATCTTACCCTGGAAGTGTCGCAAAGCGGTTCTTCGGAGTTAAATCCGCTGTTTAAAACGTCCATGGAGTACAGGATTTTTTATCCGGGAGGGGATAGTACCATCAGGGTATTCCATGAAAACAATGTGGAGTTCTACCATATTTCATTTCCACATCATGTGGACAGTATTCAGGTTGATCCGGATAACTGGGTTTTAAATGAAGTGGCAGCTAATACAAAAAAAACTGGCAAAAAGGGTGCTGAATTCCTCGTTGAAATCACGCCCAATCCAAATACAGGAAAATTTTCATTTAAGGTAGTTCAGGATTGGGAGGCAGATGTCTCTGTATTGGTGTATAATGCTTCCGGACAGGTGGTATATAGCAATCGCTTTGAAGCTTGTATGCCCTATATGGATTATAAAGTTGACCTGGCCAGCACGTACAGGGGGCTACATTTCATCAGCTTTAGCCATGGCTGCCAACGTACAGTGAAAAAAATCATGGTGGAATGAAAAAGACCTTTTGTATCATTTTCCTGATAGGGATGACTGTAACAAATCTTGTATATGGTCAGTTTCCGGCAAGCTATGGAGTAAAAGCCGGCTTATCCATAGCCAATCAGAGCTGGAAGTTTACTAACCTGGATTACACCCTTGAAACTGATCCGCTGTACAGCGCTTCTGTAGCCCTGTTTATGGAGGCTTTTAAAGGGGAACATTTCAGCTTCCAGTTTGATGCAGCCTATGAACTCAAGGGCAGCAGCACAAGCGTACAATCCATAACAGTACAACATTTTAATAATGACCAGATCACAGTAAATGCAGGAGCTTTGAGCACCTCTTCTTTTAAATACCTCTCATTCTCGCCTATGGCCAGGTATCGTTTCGATCTGGAAAACCTGGTTCCGTATTTTCTGCTTGGACCAAGAATTGATATGTTGCTGAGCTATACCAGCGATTCGGAGAATCCCCTGGAATCGTGGAGGGGGTATGCCGTGGGATTGACCATCGGAGCCGGGATGGAATATAGCTTTGGTCAGTTTAATCTTTTTACAGAAATTCAATACCAGCCCGATCTGAGTCCCCTCACCAACCATGAACCCCTGTTGATCAATAACAACATGCTTGTGATTACGCTGGGGGTCCGAACCTGGTAAGTACTTTCCTCAGAACATCGAAGTAGAGGGCTATATAAAGGAAGAAGGTGAATACCCATATCACACCTGCATTAAACCAGAGCGTATCTATTTTCAGGCCTCCCAGTTTCTTTAATGGAGCATAGAGATGAGCCCTTCCATACCGGGATCCCGGTTCCATATAAACAGGTTCATGCTTCCTGATCAGATTTTTGTCGCTTTCTGCGATTTTTGCCAGTACCTTCTGGTTAGTTACTATATTCGAGAGCCGGGTATTGTCAAAGGCATTTCTGAATTCAGTATAGGCCTCTATGCCCCCAAGCTCCTTGATAAGTGATTCATTTATCTCATTTTTCCCCCTCTTTAAAGATCCCACCCTGTGTCGGAACTGTTGATCCAGTTGTCTGAAGTAAGCTTTAATTGCCATGGCAGATGAATCATTGAAGGATTCAGGTTCCAGGTACGGACCGGGGTCAAACTCAATATCGGGAACCTGTTGCTTAAGCATCTGAATCTGCTTATACAGAATTTCAAGGTTCGCCTGCATGCGATCGGGATTGGTTTTTGATTGACGGTACTCTGATGCCTGATTAAGTTTGTTCTCCAGTTCAGGAATCAGGTAGGCCTGTGGGTAGGTGATATTGCTGATCTCCTTGTCGATGTCATAAAAGATCTTCCTGTATTTGTTGTTTTTAAACTGTTCCACGGAAAGGGCCTCATAGGCCCAGCGGGAGGTCATCAGGTCGCCCAGTACAGGTACGTACTCGTAATTGGTCAGGCTTTTATGCAGTTTATCAAACTTAACCAGGACCCCGCAGAATAAGATTTGGGGAATAAGCATGAAGGGAACCAGAATGTAGATGGTAATTACCGAATTGAGACCGGCAGAGATATTAAGACCCAACAGATTGGCGAAACAGGAAGTAGTGAACAGGATCAGCCAGTAGGAGAATAGCATTCCATGTATTTCAAAGATCTGGTTGCCGATCAGTACATAGGTAAAAGATTGAAAAGCTGAGATCAGAAACATGATCAGGATTTTCGAATTCAGGTAGCTGCCCCGGCTCAGGTTCAGAAAGGATTCACGTTGCAAGATCTTCCTGTCCTTTATGATTTCTTCCGAGCTGATGGTCAGGCCAAGAAAAAGAAAGACGATCACACTCATCAGCAGATAGGCCGGCAGGTTTTCGTTATTCCTGAAAACATAGGCCCCGGGATTATCGGTTGTCCCGCTGAAATACTTTGTAAAGTATCCCATAATCACTGCAAGCAGGGGAGCTTCCAGCATGCTGATCAGGATGTATTGCCTGTTGGTTAATTTGGAAAGGATGTCTCTGATGAAGAAGATCTTCATCTGCTTAAACAAGGCGGGGATGCTGTAAAAATTCTCGGGCAGTTTCTCCTTTACAGGTTCCGGGGCAGGGTTTTGATCATTGCTTTTTTTGAATAACTCAAACCATTCTTTGGGACTGACCTTCCTGGTACGCGAAAGCTTGCCATATTCGTTCACAATCTTAGCTTCAATGATCTGAAGCACCTGGTCAGGATCCACGTTCCCACAACTGGGACACTGATCCTCTTTGGCATTGGCGTGGTTGCTCCTGGTTTTAAAATATACCACGGCTTCGGAGGGATTTCCGCAATAGATCTGGTACCCTCCCTTATCCATGAAGATGATCCTGTCAAACATTTTATAGAGGTTTGACGAGGGCTGATGGATATTGATAATGACCAGCTTGCCTTTAAATACCTGCTCCCTTAACAGATTCATTACCATTTCTGAATCCACCGAAGAGAGGCCGGAAGTAGGCTCATCCACAAATAGTATGGAAGGTTCACGAATGAGCTCGAGACCGATATTCACCCTTTTTCTCTGGCCCCCGCTGATTACTTTGCTAAGGGGTTTTCCTACCTTCAGGTTCCTGATCTCAAAAAGATCCAGATCAATTAATACCTGTTTTACGACTTTATGGATCTTTTCATCGTCGTAATCATCCAGGCAAAGCCTGGCATTGTAATAGAGGTTTTGTTCAACCGTGAGATCTTCCAGAAGCAAATCATCCTGAGGGATGAAACCGATGACTCCATTCAGTTTTTCTTTCTCATCATAAAGCTTAAACCCGTTTATCAGAATTTCTCCCTCCTGCGGTCTGAGGTTCCCGTTCAGCACGTTCAGCAAGGTGGACTTTCCCACACCGCTTCCACCCATGATCCCGATCAGTTTTCCCGATTGTTCGCTCAGGTTGAAGTCATGGATCCCGTTATCGCTGTTTTTGAAGCGGAACTCCACATCTCTGGCCAGGAAGGAAATCTTTGTGGATATCGAGGAGGTAGAAAAGATCCCCGCCACATCCGTATAATAGATCGAATCAATATTCTGTCCCCTGATGGAGGAACCATGCTCGAAAGCATAGGTTAAGCCGGAATGTATGTGTTGTCCGTTCAGAAACAGATCTTCCTTCCCATGATACCTGAGCACATAGGTATTGACACTGGGAATGTTCAAAAAGGAGATCTCCCCCAGCAGGTTTGGGGAATAAATGTGATGCACTCCATCAAAGCTGCGTTTTATATCGTTGTTAATTATGAGCACGAACTCTTTGCGGGGGATCTCGTTCAGCGAGTAAATAATAAAATTCAGAATGTCCTGGTATTCATCCTCATCCATATTGAATGCCGATGCTACAGTCTGCAGGAAGTCAAGTTCCGTTTCCCGTATTTCGATGCCATAGGCTATATACTCAATCATCTGGAAGATGACATAGACCTTTTGCCTTTGTTCCAGCTCTTCATTGATGGTTTCACAGATAGAGAGTATCCTCACAGCGGTCAGGGCAGTACGTTTTTTGCCTTTCTTACTTCCTTTTTCGATGTGATCCTGGTGGTATAGATGAAGGTATTCGTCAAAAATATCCATGTATTTTTCGACCAGTTCACTTGAAAGTTGGCGTGAGAGAAAAGACCTGATGATTGCCTTCTCCTTTTCAGAGATTTCCTGAATCGCATCAATATCAACGATAAGCGCAAACAGTTGCATCAATGCTTTTAAGATGGCTTCACTCATGGAACGCTAATTTGAGATATACGAATATATTCAAATTTAAGAGGTTACAAACTTATTAGACTTTTTTTTATTACTTTGTCCCGCAGATCTTACAGGATTCTGTGGACTGAAAATTTTATGTCGAAAGCTGAAGTTATCATAGATTTTAAGGGCCCTATCTCCTTTGCTACCATGGAGATGATACTTAACAGGCTGCGTTCTTCAAAGGCTTTTACAGAGATGAAAAAGCCAGCCCGGAAAAGGCTTTATGGAACCGTGGTTGAGTCTATGGATAATATTTACAAGTATGCTGCAGGCAATGCGGAAGAGAAGCAGAGCAAGAAGAAACTGCCCGTGCTTTCGGTAAAGAAACGGGGTAAGGAATTTGTAGTTACTGTTGGAAACCTGGTGACGAGCGATATTGTGGAGGATCTCAAGTTTAAGCTCGATAGGGTCAACCAGCTCGACAATGAAGCACTGAAGTCTTTGTATGAGGATGTGATTAACCAGGAAGCGGGTGAAGAAGACAAAGGAGCGGGACTCGGGCTGATCACCATGGCGATCAGGACAGAAAAAGATATTACCTACAAGTTTACAATCGTTGATCAGATACACTCATTTTTTCAAATGCAAATTATTATAAAAGAATAACTCATGGAAAAGCTAATCATTGAACCTACATTTAATTCACCCAGTGTTATTCTAGATCCAGGATCAAATAAGTTTGAGTTTTCCGGTGAATCGCGTCCTGAGAATGTGCGCAAATTCTATCTGCCCATTCTGGAATGGCTCGAGAAATTTGCCAGGGAGCAAAAAAGCACTTCTGACGAGCTGTCCGGCCTGTCAGTCGAATTTGATTTTGAATATTTTAATTCCACCTCGGCCAAATATATCCTTGATATTTTTAAAGCTCTGAATGTATTGAATGATATTGGAGTTGAAATCCAGGTCAAATGGCTGTACGAAGAAGATGATGAGGATATGCTCGAGGTAGGCCAGGAGATGTCCCGCATGTCGAAGCTTGAATTCGAATATATCAACTCCGACACTTAGATCAATTCGGATTAAACTCTGATTCCGATCACCAGAATATCATCAATTTGCTCCACATCGCCCTGCCAGGCTTTAAGAGTATCTTTCAGGATGCTCTTTTGATCATCCATAGATTTTTCCCGGATATCAAGGAGCAGCTTTCTGAATTTTCTCGACCTGAAGGTTTTACGCAAAGGTCCCCCCAGCTGGTCCACATAGCCATCTGAGAAGAGATAGATGGAGTCATTCTTTTTAAGTTTAACTTCATGCCTGGTGAATGGCAGGACCTCATAATCATAAATACCAATGGGCATTCTGTCGGGCTTAATTTGCTGAATGGAATTTCCGCTGACCAGGTAGACCGGACGATTTGCCCCGGCAAATTCCATGCTATGTTTCTTCAGATCAAGAATGCACAAAGCGATCTCAATACCATCCTGGGTTTCGCCTTTAGAGCCGGTCTGATGCAGGGATTTGATAATAAAATCCCTGAGCTTTTCAAGAATCTCATTGGCCCTGAGGTCCGTGTTATGGCTGATGATCTCATTCATGGATGAGATGCCCAGTACGCTCAGGAAGGCACCGGGTACTCCATGCCCCGTACAATCGGCCACAGCAATAAGTATTTTATGATCCTGCTGCAGGGTCCAGTAAAAGTCACCACTCACAATATCCCTGGGTTTAAACAGGATAAAATGATCGGAGAGCTGATCGGATAAATGGGATACCGGAGGCAGGATGGCAGACTGGATTCTTTCGGCATAGCGAATGCTGTCCAGAATCTTTTCCTTCTGGTTCAGGATGGTATCTCGCTGTAAGGTGGCCAGGTCTAACTGAGCTTCGATCTCCTCCTTCTGAGCTTCAATCTCCTCTTTCTGCTCCACCACTTCCCGGGTTCGCTCTTTCACCTTTTCCTCCAACTCCAGGTTCATTCTGGAGATATTCTCCACATAGGCATGTATCTTCTGAGTCATCTCGTTGTAGCCCTCTGCCAGCTCCCCAATCTCGTCATTGGTTCTGACTATGGTATATCGTTCTTCTCCACCTCCCCTGGTGTTACGCATGTTGCTCAATAACTCCTTTACCGGACGGGAAATATCCCTGCTGGTCCACCGGATAAACAGCAAAAGGTAGATGAAAGAAACCAGGATGCCATTTCCTATTCCCACCATCATGACGATGGAATCGAAGGCATTCACGTAAAAAAGCTTCTTGTATTGTTCAGCAGAAACGGTCTCCTGATCTGCATTGAATATGGTGCTCCAGGGTCCGATGAGAATCTCCCTCTGACCCATATTGAATTCCTCCAGTTCCAGGTCTTTAATGGCAGTGAGGCTCAGTAAGAGGTAAACCATTATGATCACCAGGGGGAGGAAAGTAGTCATTCCGCTGGCCACCAGGAAGCGGTTGCGGATCTTTCCTCCTTTTCGTTTAAATACCTGTACCCTGAGTTCCTCTTCGGTATAAATGTGCTCAATATACTTAATATGTACCCGGTGCTTTTGCCAGTAGTATACGAACAGAAATTCCAGCAGGGAAGCCAGTAAGGAAAGGTAATTAAGCTGGATGAACATATGTCGCTGGAATTCCTCCTCAAATTTGGAAGGTACAATCACAAAGAACAGGGCATAGAGCAGGACCAGCAGATTGGGTGAGGTAAGGATAAAGCTGTTAACAATGGGAGTATTTAAAAGGTATTTCTTGCAATACCGTGAAATTTTTTCCGGTATTTCCTGGTGTCGCCGCTTTAGCTTGAAGTAGCGCTTAAACCTCCTGTTGTAAATAAAACCGGCCAGGTAGGAGGCGATCAACAGGGTGAACAGGAGCTTGAAATATGTTGGAACGTATCCCTCATCTTCGAATGGAGATTCATGCTCGTCTTCTCTGTCCGCATCTATTATGACCCGTGGCGTACCGGAAGCAGCAGTATCAGTCTCGGCTTCGGTATAACTTTCCCCCAGTTTGATGGCACTGCTTACGATGCTGTCAATACCGGGCTGGACTATGCCTGACAGGGAGTCGAGTGCCATGAACAGGGAGTCGGCTACGAACAGGGAGTCGGCTACGAACAGGGAGTCGGCCACAAGACTTGAATCATTCCCAAAAAGCTTCCTTTTTTCAGCAATTTCAGGGATGCTCCTGTAGCCCAGGAAGAGAAGAAAAGGAATAACAAGCATAAAGAAAAGAATGGTAGAAGTTAAATAGATCCTGAATCCGTAGTATTTAGGAACGCTTCTATCAATACGGCTTCTTTTTTCTTTGGGCCCGGACTTACTCACTTAATAAAAATAGAGGGTATATTTATGATTTCAAAGCATTGTGTAAGAATATAGTGTTCTATTTTGAAGGAAATCTGCAATGAATCACACACACCTCAATAAATTCAATTTTGGAATTCTAATGGCCGGGCTGCATCTGCTCTCAATTATTTCAAACGCACAAACTACTGAGACGCTGGTGCTTCAGCCGGATAAACCGAAACAAACTGTGATTGGCTTTGGAGCCTCCCTGGCCTACTATGAGAACTGGCTGAATGCGCATCCCAGAAAAGCAGAGATTTACGAGGCCATATTTGGAGAACTGAGCCTGGATATCCTTCGGGTAAGGAATGCCTATGATTATGATCCCGACATGGTGGGCAGGGTTAAGGAGTATATGGTAGCTGCGGAAGCATCTCTGGGCCATCCCATTTCCCTGTTTTCCACTTCCTGGGGACCTCCGGGATATTTGAAAAACACAGGGGACCGGAAAAACGGAGGAACTTTGCGCTACACACTCCGGCCAGGTGGAGTGGACTTTGATTATGCTGGTTTTGCTCACTGGTGGAAGGGTTCTTTGGATGAATATGCTGCCAGGGGGATCTTACCTGCCTATATCAGCATTCAGAATGAACCTGACTTCTCGGCCTCCTGGGAGTCCTGTCTGCTTAATCCTTCTGAACTTGTTAATTCAAACGATACCATAGCAGGGTACAACAAAGCCCTGGAAGAAGTGTATGATACCCTGCAAACCATGGATCGCCAACCCCTTATTCTTGGTCCTGAAACAGTGGGGATCGGATACAACAGGGTAGAAAACTACGTAAATGCCCTGGATCTTTCAAAGCTTGATTGCATCTCTCATCATCTGTATCACGGGGTGAATGAGAACGATCCCTATTCATCTTCCGATTTTTCGAAGTTGGGTGAGTTTCATCCGGAGGTCCCACACCTTCAGACCGAGTACTCAAAAGGTGACTGGTTCTCCCTGGCCGGACTGATCTATAAGTCCTTTTACGAAGAGCAGGTAGTAGCCTACCTCTATTGGGACCTGATTTGGGGGGATAGCGGAGGACTGGTGACCGTGGAATTTCCATGGGACAGCAATCGATGGACCGATCCACAGAAAGGCTATATCAAGACCAAGGATTTTTATGCATTCAAGCAGTTCTCTGCTTTTATCCACCCTGGCTGGAAGAGGATCAATCATTCCCTGAGAGGTTCGGATGGAGCAGCTTTGACCTTTATAAGCCCCACAGGAGATTCGGCCACCTGCGTGGTGATTAACAAGTCTTTGACAAATACCCTGTCAATAAGGGTGGCCGTACCGGGTTACCGCATACATGAGTCGGCCGTCTATTCCACTTCGGAGAGCGAGAATTGCAAACTGAAGGGCCCCCTGGTGGATTCTCTTCTGACTCTGATGTCACGTTCCATAGCTACTGTGCATATGAGGCTTTGTGCCTATGATCCTGCTGATGATACGATTGCCCCGGTCCTGCAAGCTACTAATAGTATCTATCAGCAAGGGAATATAGTCCTTATTTGCTCAGAAGCAGGAATGGTTTACCTGGTGCCTGAGCATACACCAAAGGACTTGCTATCCATTCGCGAGGTTATGATGGATTCCATGGAGGTGGAGGCCCGAAAAGCTGCGGATATGTTGGTCTCGGGCTATGAAAATGGAGTATACTGGCTCTATGCCGCTGATTCGGCTGAAAATATTTCAGAACCCGAGGAGTTGACTATTCTGGGAGTTGGAATAGAATCTGAGAGTTTCCAGCAATTCGGTGTATTCCCCAATCCCTTTACACAGCAGGCCATCCTTAATATCACACTAATCAAAGACCAGAAGCTCTGGCTCAGCATGATGGACAGCCGGGGACGGACTTTGAGGAAAGAAAGCTATGGACACCTGGAAGTAGGACTACATCAACTGATCCTGCAGAGAAATAATCTACCTGAAGGGGTTTACTTTTTCAGATTGGAAAATGCTTCCGGGGAAGCAAAGTCAGGTCATCTTCTGATACGGGATTAGGCAGGAAACCTTACACATTGTTTCCCGACCACTCTTCGGGCCAGTCAGATAGTCCCTTGTAAAACATCAGGTGCTCGTAGTGGGGTTTCACCTTATCCTCTATGGCCAGCATCTCATCTGCGGTAAGCGGCTCAAACTCCTGAGCGATCTTTATGTTTTCTTCAAGTTCGGCAATCTTATCGATCCCCACAATAATGGTGCTTATGGGAAGGGACATGGTATAGCTCATGGCCTCCTTCATGGTAATGATTCCCCCCTTTGAGAAGATCCGGTCGCGTGCGGGGATCTTCATTCCGATGATGCCCATTTCTTTTTCTACTGCCGTGGGAATCAATTTTTCGATGTAGGAATTGTGATGCTTGTCGGCCGCATTCAGGGCCATCAGAATCGCATCAAAGGGGAAGCGTTCCACCAGTTCCTTCATGGGGGCCGGGTCGACGTGTCCCGAAATTCCGAGGAACCTGACCACTCCTTCTTCCTGAGCCTCTTGCAGGGCCTTTAAACAACCGTCATCCGAGAAGATATAATCAATGTCTTCATTCCCGCCTCCCTTAATGCTATGTATCTGCCAGAGGTCAATTACTTCGGTCTGCAGGTTCTTCAGTGAACTTTCCAGGTGACGCATGGCCCCGTCGTAACTCCGGTCATGGGTCTTGGTGGCCAGGAAGACCTCGCTGCGTCTAGTTTTCATCACCTCGCCCACATGCCGCTCACTGGTGCCCCTCAGGTGGTCCCCTTCGCTGCTGTTTCCATCCATTCCATACCAGGCGGAAGTATCGATGTAATTAATCCCCAGGTCGATACACTTATTCACGATCTCAATGGCCTGGTCCCTCATGCCCACCTGCTCCACGGTGGCCTGGGCTCCCAGGCTGTAAATACCTACGCTTTCTCCCGTAGCTCCGAGAGGACGCTGCGGGATTTTGAGGATGGCTCCCGGACCGGCGCTTGTGGAGGAACACGATTGCAGGCTGCCCAGTAAGGGGGCCATGCCCATGGCAGAAGTACCCGCGATTAGTTTGCGTAAGAATTCTCTTCGGGTATCATTAGTGTAAAGCTTCATGATTTGTTTGGTTTAGGATTACAAAAGCTTACCTGCAAGATAAAAATTAATCCTTAGGCAGGGGAAGTTTCATTTTTTTCAGTAGCGCTAAATAGCGGGCATTGTCTTTCATTTGTTCATAAATGGGACTTGTTGCCAGGTAGGCCATGTCTACGCTTATAGTTTCATACATTTTATCATAGTAATCCATCACTCTTTCATAATTGTTGAGATGGAAATATCGGATCATTTTAATACCATCAGACATATAACAATCTTCGGGGGAATACTTCTCATTCAAGCTAAACATCTCCACGATGGCAGCAATATGACCTTCCTCATTAAAGGCACCCACCACGGATGCCTTTGCTTCATCGCTCCATTTGACTTTTCTTATCCATGCCTGCATCCATTTTTCATAATCTCCGGTAAGATAATAAGGAAGCAGTATACTACTATTTGCTAAAGGTGAATCCGGTTTTGTCAGTAATATTTTTTCGAAGAAATCAATTGCGGTCTGATAATTCCCGGTATGAATCAACACCATGCTGTATAGAAAATGCACTATTCCTTTTAATGGATCCAGTTCTAATCCAAGAGTAGCTTGCTGTAGGGCTTCATCCGGTCTGCGAAGGATCATTAACAGGTGGGCATAATATAACCTGGTAAGGGCATCATTTGGGTTTAACTCAAGTGATTTCAGGAATTCCTGTTCGCCCTTTTCCCAATCCCATTCGGACCAGACCGCATGGGTGGCATTTACAAAATGTGCTTTAGCTGAATTGGGATTTAGCTCCAGTGCCCTGTTCAGAAATTTAGTTTTCATAGAGTTAGTTGAAGACGCGGGAAGAATCTCATAAAAAGAGAACATTCCCCAGGCCAGGGCCAGTCCGGCCCATGGGTCTGCCCATTCAGGATCTAACTCAGTGGCAAGCTGGAAATATTCCAGGGTCCTTTGTACGGAATCCCGGTTAAGCAGCTCCCAGTAATACTGACCTTTCATATAGGCATCAAGGGCTGCAGGATCGACCGTTCTGGATTCTTCCAACTGGCGCTCTTCACCTGCTGTTAGCCCCACCTTCACCTCATCTGCAATTTGTTTTGTGATATGGTTATAGAGATTTAAAATCTGACCCTTTTCCTCCTTATAGTCGGCGATCCAGAGTTGTTTTTCCTCAGGAAACACGCTCAGCACTCTGACCTGAAGACAAATGCTGTCACCCACGCACATCACTGTGGCTTCAACTACGGCGTCCACTTCAAGTTCTTTGGCAATTTCAGGGGCTGACAGATCCACATCCTGGTATTTGTTTGAAGAGGTCTTACCGAGCACCCGCAATCCACCAATCCGGCCCATATCCCCAATCAGTGAGGAATGCATTCCGGATACAAAATATTCAAGCTGATCATCCCCGGTAAAATTGTCAAAGGGAAGGATCACCAGGGATTGAATATCGCCGGCTTGCAACTGCTTTGGACCTCCCACAGTATTCAGGACTATCAGTGCGATTATCACCACCAGGCTGAGATAAGTGGCTGCTTTCCATCCCTTTGAATCAGACCTTTTTTCACTTTCCGCTACCTCTTCGATGGGTTTTGTTTTCTCTAGTCCCTGGGGAGTAATATCAAATACCCAGGCCACAAATACATTAATCACAGCCCCCAGGATCAGGAGCCAGAGTACCAGGTCAATGCTCCAGTCGGGGAGATCCCAGCGGGGAAAGATAATAGTAGCCGCTTCAAGAATAATAAAGGCGGTACCTGCGTAAATGGCCAGGGAACGGTGGACATTACGCCTTTTTACTTCTTTCCAAAACCTGGAAAGCCCGGAAGGTTTATTGGACATAAGGTAGGTTAGTTTGTTATATGCAATTTACAACCTACTGTAACACAAGTCAAATACTATTTCCGGTGGTGGATAAGGGTTACATCTCCTTTTTCGAAGAATGATTCTCCATTGATGAAGATCCCCCAGCTTTTATATACATATACAGCCTGCGAACTCAGTTCCCCTTTATAATATCCGTCCCAACCTATGTTCACATCGGTGCTGGAGAAGAGTTTCTCTCCCCAGCGGGTGTAAATCTCCAGATTGTATTCCAGTACACCTTCCCAGTAGGGGTGGAAAATGTTATTCCTTTCCGGCTCGTTCAGGCTGTAGTAACCCCCATTGGGACCATCCATGTCGGGTTTAAAAGCATTGGGGAACATAATGATGCCTTCCCCTTCTACAATAACAGCAGCGGGTTTCAGCAGCATGTCCACACACCCATTTTCGGTTGTAACTTCCAGAGAGATGTCATAGGTGCCCACCTGAGTATAGAGATGCCTGGGATTTTCTTCTGTGGAAGTGTTCCCGTCGCCAAAGTCCCACATGTAGTAGGCGCCATACTTGGAGAGATTAAACAAACGAACCTCATCGTCCGGTAACATGACCAGGTCGGGCGCTACAGTAAAATTAACCAATGGCATTCGGTAGACTTCCACCTGCCTGTACGCGTATTCACGCCCTCCTTCTCCGAAGACAGTCAGTTTAACATTGTAAATCCCGTATTCCCCGAAGGTATGCTCGGGTTCGAATTCAGTGGAACTGGTGCCGTCATCAAATTCCCACAGATAGGAATTTCCATAGATGGAATTGTTCCTGAATTGAACGGTGTAGGGTTCACATGCACCCACGATGGTATCGAAGTCTGCCACCGGAACAGCCGGAATGATACGTATGGAGTGGGAAACAGAATCCGAACAATGGGCAGAGGCTACCTTCAACCAGATTTCATAATCCCCCCAGGTGGAGTAACTATAAGGTGCAGGTTCCTCCGAATCCAAAGTCGAACCATCGCCCATATCCCAGCTGTAGGCCCAGTTACCCCGATTGGTCAGGTTCATTAATTCCACTTCGGTGGATGGATACATCTGATGGGTCGGGGAGGGGATAAACTCTGCCAGAGGTTGGGCATATACCTCAATGGTATCCGACTTTTGATCCACGCATCCGTATTGGGAGGTAGCAGTCAGTGAAACAATATAGCTTGTATCATTGCCGGAGAGATTAAAATACATGTTGGTCGGATCGGTGCTGGAGAGCCTGGTTCCGTCTCCAAAATCCCAGAGATAGGTTTCTCCCCGGATCGATTGATTAATAAAATGGGCAGTGAAGGGGCTGCAATCACCGTCATTCACCGTGAAGTCAGCTATGGTCCGGGGATATACATATACCTTTTGCTGTACCGAATCTGAACACCCATAATTGGTGGAGGCAATCAGACGGAGTTCGTAAGTGGCTATGTCGTCCCCGTAATTCTCAAATATGTGGTTAAAAGGATCGGTGGAACTGGTGTTAATGGTGGTATCATCACCCATTTGCCAGCGGAAGTTATCCGCATTCAGACTGGTATTTAGAATGGGCAGGTCGAAGGGCGGGCAATCAATAATGCTGGCCGTTTCAAACCTGGCTGTGGGTTTCGGATGAATGGTGACCTCAGCAGTAATCTCGCTGGTGCAATTGAATTGGGAGGTAGCCAGCAGGTGAACCTGTCGTGTTACCGGGTCATCCGTAAAATTGGTAAAGGTGTGCAAAGGATCATCGGCCTCACTGGATGCTCCATCTCCAAAGTCCCAGATAAAAGTATTCCCTCCCAGGGAAAGATTGCTGAAATCGACTTCAAGGGGATGGCATCCTTCATCCACATTCATGCTGAACTCAGCCAGAATAGCAGGATAGACTTCCACTATTTTCACGATCTGGTCCATGCATCCGGCTTCATTCTCCACAGTCAGGGTCACCTGGAATGTACCATTCTCAATGTAGCTGGAATTGCTAAAAATGTGGGTTACCGGGTTCATATCCGTGGTGATGGTATCGGTTCCGTCGCCAAAGTCCCAGCGGAAGATGTTCCCCCCTACCGATGCATTATGAAATTGAACTTCAGAAGGGGTACAGTGGATCTGTTCCTGGAAGGCAAAATCAGCCATAACGTAGGGATGAACCAGGATATCCACAAAGAAGGAATCCTGGCAAAACTGGTTGGAGGCAGTGGCAATGAGCCAAACGCGATAAGTGGTGTCGGTAGATCCGATGTTGGTAAAGGTTTGAGACGGATCAGTTTCCGAGGAAGTGGTCCCGTTCCCGAAGTCCCACAGATAAGTTGCTGCGCCCAGTGTCAGGTTTGTAAAATCAACGCTCAGGGGATGACAACCCTCCGTCGGACTGGCAGTAAATCCGGCACTAATATCCGGTTCCACAGTGATGGTTCTGGTGATTGAATGGACACAGCCCGCAAAGTTCTCTACCTCCAGGCTTACTTCAAAATCAAGTTGGTTTGCAAAGTCAGGATTGACATAGAGGTGGCTAACCGGATCAGTGTTCACAGTTGTGGTATCTGTCCCGTCTCCAAAGTCCCAACGGAAGATATCCCCTCCAATGGAAGAATTTTCAAAAGTCGCTTCAAACGGAGTGCACCCCAGGTGATCAGGAATGGTGAAATTGGCCTCCACATAAGGATGCACTGTAATATCCATAAAGAATGAATCGGTACAGATATTATTGGGAGCCATTGAGAGCAGCTTCACCGTATAAACAGAATCCACTGATCCTGTATTGCTGTATGTGTGAACAGGGTCCAGAAGGTTGGAGGTGGAGCCGTCCCCGAAATCCCAGACATAGGTTTCTCCGCCACTTGTTTGATTATAAAAATTAATCTCCAGGGGATGACATCCTGCAGTATCAGAAGCAGTGAATCCTGCGTCTATTCCCGGGTATACAGTAACCATTTTGGTCACTTCACTTGTACAACCCTGATCGTTCCTCACCCTGAGACTCACATCAAAATCCTGGCTATCAGAGAAATTACTATTAATAAAAATATGAGTTTGTGAGCTGGTATCAAAAACCGTATCAATGCTTCCGTCTCCAAAATCCCAGATAAAGCTTGTCCCCCCGATGGAAAGGTTATCAAAGCTTACTTCAAAGGGGCCGCATCCCTGTGCATTGGGGAAGGTAAACTCGGCGGACACCTGGGGATAGACGGTGATGGGCCATTCAATGGATTTTACACACTCTCCGTCTGCTGTGGAGGTGGTTAAAGTGACCATGTAGGTGGTATCCGATGAACCATAATTAGTAAAGGTATGCTCCGGAGAGGACTCTACCGAAGCCGCACCATCGCCAAAGTCCCACAGATAGTTCACGGCATTTACCGAGAGGTCGGTAAACGTTATCGTAAGCGGGTGACAACCGTCCAGGCCATCAGTGGAAAATCTTGCAGTGATCATAGGGTGCACGGTAATGTTCCTGACCAGAGTATCCCTGCATCCCTCTTCATTGGCAACCACCAGTGTCAGTGGATACACAGCCGTTACAGAGTCTTCGTTGAGATAAATATGGTTGATGATGGATGAATCACTGGTGCTTTGAGCCGTATTGTCCCCAAAATCCCATAAATAGTAATCTACTCCGATGGATTCATTGTTTATGATGACCGGAAATGGATCACAGCCCACCACATCTTCCACGGTAAAGGCTGCTTCAATATAAGGGTGCAGCACCACGTCAAATTGAGCAGTATCCCGGCACAGCTCATTGGAAGTGACCACCAGGCTTACAGTAAATACAGTGTCGTGCCGCAACATGTTCCGGTCGTACAAATGGATAGGATGCTCCTCCGTGGAGCTTCCCCCGTCTCCGAAATCCCAGAGATAGGTAAGATCATTTGCCGATGAGGAATCCGAAGACAGGTTCTGGAAAATAAACTCGGCCGGTGAACAGGCTTCTTCAGGATTAACCAGGAAGCGGGCCTTTACTGACGGATAAACGGTAACTTCCCGTTGAATCTGATGGGTACATCCCTCTTCATTTTCCACCCTCAGGCTTAGGGTGTAGGTCACCGGGACGGGGTTATCGTTTTCATAGGTGTGGAAGATCACGGGTCCCGGGGAGTTGGAAGTATCTCCATCGCCAAAGTCCCAGTGATAGATATCGGCCCCGATGGATTGATCGGTGATCACAATCTCGTGAGGTGCGCACTCTGCTACGGTATCGTAAGCAAAACTGGCTTCTATGTACGGTCTTACTGTAATGGGAAGCGTGGCGGTATCCCGGCAGTTATAGGGAGAGATGGCCACAAGCCGGGTATCATAAATGTAGTTATCGGGACCGAAGAGGTTCCTGAATTCATGCACAGGATCCCTTACTATGGAGGAGCCCCCGTCCCCAAAATCCCATAACCAGGTAGCTGTATCGCCGGTGGAAGTGTTGGTGTAAAATACTTCCAGGGGTTCACATCCATCCACCGGATCGGCGGTAAAGGACGCGTCGATCTCCGGGAACACCGTGATGGTTTTGGCAACAATGTCGGCACAACCGCTGGAATTTTTTACCAGCAGGGTGATCTCATAATCAATGGGCTGATCTGTGGTATTGATATAGGTATTGGTGAATGTAAATGGATCAGGGGGAAGTGGCCAGGCGTTCCCAATAGGATCATTGCTTGTTATGCTGTCATACCTCAGCAGGGGGGATCCGTCACCCAGGTCATACTGCCATTCATACACCCCGGTGGACTGGTCCTCGAAGGTGATCTCCAGGGGCGAACACCCGGAAGTCACATTGGTCTCGAAATGGGCTTTTACTGGCTGGGCCACTACGATGGTCAGATCAATTTCTCCCGAACCGCAAGTACCCGATACTTCCACCGTATAGTCGTGGGGTCCGGCAGGAAGATTATATGCCGTGGGAAGGTTAATATAGGCATCATCCAGGTAGGTATTGGGAGTCCATTCATAAGTAGTTCCACCGAAAGCGTAAAGCTGTACCGGTTCCCCGAAACAGGCCCTGACTACCGATGAATTGGTTCCTGCTACGGTAGCTCCCACATTCAGGCCTCCAAAATCTGAATAATATCCATAAAATAAGGCTCCTCTTTGAGCTGATGGAAATCCATTGATAATCCCCAGGTGGAAGATTCCCCCTGTATTCTCCACCAGGTGCTGCCCTTCTTCCAGCACATTGGCATTGATGGAGGAAGTTATCTGGGCCACCCAGCCCCCGCTTCCTGCCAGCTCTGTAAAGCCGTTGTTTCCAATGACCGGGGAGATGATGTTGTCGTTCCTTACCCCATCGATCAGGAACTTATCCATATTCTGCTTTTCCGTAATAATATAGAAATAGAAATTGTTTTCTCCTTCCCTGGCCCGGGTAAATGCCAGCTGGGTGTTCCCCGTACATCCAATGGGTGGTACCAGGGCCCCGCCCCGGTTCTGATTCCCGGTACCCACCAGTTGCCATACATATATGGGTTTAAAAGGATCCCCGGCGTTGATCCTGGAGGTAATGCGGGCATACTTGGAGCCATTGGGAACCGTAACCATGACCTGCTCTCCTTCGTTCAGAATGGTATTCAGAATAAGGGTCCCATCGGCCTCAAAAACATTGATATTGGTGTTATCCTCCGTGGCCAGGATATATATGTGATTGGGATTCTGAACCTCGGGAACAATGTAGTTATCACCTGCAATACTCACAGGGACAATCTGATCTCCTATCACCGTCTGTCCTGAAGGGGGTGTCATCAGACCATCGTCTTTCACGCTTACGGCGATGGGAGCTGTGGCAGAGACACGGGTGCCAGCCAGTCGATCGGCTCCCAGGGGGCTGTACCTGAATGGATAAACCGAAAAGGTCTGGCCCTTTCTGAGAGGCGGAGTTGTGTAACTTCCTCCGGCAGGAATGGTTCTTGCTGCATTAAAACCGTAACTGGCAGCTTTTCCGGGAGGTAGTTGAATGGTTATTTGTGTATTGTCTTCGGTGGCCACCATATCAATGGCTGAATAAGCCCTGGGCAGGACATTGATGTTGTTATACAGGGTTTGAAAAGGGGTATAAAAGAGCGTACCCACTCCATTGGAGCCTTTTAAAGTCCACAGGTCGGATCCGTATTGATAATTTACCTCCCAGTAAGCATTGATCACATTGGTGGAGGTGATGTGCAAACCAAAATTATTGATCCCTTCCACCGTAAGAGGTTTATTTTCCAGCAGGTTTCTGTTAGGATTGGCTGCGTCATCGATAAGATGGCTCAGATCCACGGCTGAAGCAGCGTTTGGCGGGATGGTAAGGACAATGTCCTGGAATCCGTTTGGATTTGTGACTGCATCGTAGGGATTGGCAGGCATGCTGATGGTCACGGTGGCTTCCAGTTCCAGGGTAGAAAGCCTCAGGGTTCCCGGAGTTCCCCCTGTATTTCCCCGGTGGGATAATTCGGGCACCACAAACCAGAAATCCGTATCTGTCTGCGCGCTGGACAGGGAGGAATGACCTATTGTCAGAGTGAATAGAGTCCAAAAAACCAGTTTGTTCAGAGCGTTTATCAAGGTCTGTTCTTCTTTAGCAGAGTGAAAGATTAAACTTTATAGTGCAACTATACGTAGAAACCAGTGGTAAGGTTATATGGTTGCATGTATTTAAAAATTACCCTATGAAGCCCAGAAAAGTTTGTATCATCCTCCTGCTGACAGTTATAACACTTTCGGTTCGCGCACAAGTACATTTGAGTGAAGGATTTGAAACGGGGGCCAGACCGGCCGACTGGACCGAAGAGACCACATTTGGCTTTGAACCCTGGCGCTACAGAAACGGGGGTCACAGCCCCAACGATAACAACTGGCTGGTCCCTGCCGGTGAGGAAGACATTACCAGGAATCCGCCTTCCGCTTACGAGGGTACCTATAATGCCATCTTTTTTAAGCAGGGGGATAATAACGAACGCACCAAGCTGATTACCCCTGAACTGGATCTGCTGGGAGCTACCAGTCTGGAACTCAGCTTTTACCTCTGTCAGATCCCCTGGAACTTCGAGGGGGCATCGGGCTGGGATGTGCTCAGGATCTTTTACAAAACTACACAGGAAGGAGAATGGGTGCTTCTGCATGAATACCTCGATCCGGTCTATGACTGGGAAGAGCAAACGCTGGTGCTGCCCAATGCATCCTCCAATTATTATGTGGCTTTTGAAGGGCATACAAGGTGGGGGTACGGAACATGCATTGATAACATCCTTATTCAGGAGACCGGTACACAGCAACTCTACATCGGGGATATGAATTTTTCACAACCTTTCGACAATGTGGTCCCTTCCGGATCATCAAACATACCCCTGCTTCGTATTGATGTGGATGTATATGGAAATACGGGTTCAGCCATGCTTAATTCGGTTCAGATAAACTCCTTAAACACCTCAGATAATGATCTGTTATCCAATGGCATGAAGCTTTTTCACACCACTACCCAGAACTTCAGTAAGGACATGCAACTTGGCTCCCCTGTTGATTTTGTTTCCGGGGAGGCCTCCTTTACCGGGCTTAACTACAGCCTGCCTCCCGGCAGATCCTATTTATGGGTGACGGGTGATATCGAGCTGGGAGCTAGCCATGGAAATATCCTGGATGTGATGGTTCCTGCCAATGGGATCCTGGTAAATAGCAGCCAGTATCCGTCAACCGACCAGTCCCCTTCGGGAGAGATCCAGATTTATGAGACCCTGTACCGGCAGGATTTTGAAGGCAGCCATGCTTGGGATCTTACAGGCGAGTTCGAAGTGGCTGTTCCCAATGGAATGGGAGGATCTCCCGGGAACCCGAATCCGGAGGCTGCTGTCAGCGGAACCCAAATTCTGGGTACTGATGTGAGCGGACAGGGGGTCAATCCTTATCATTATGAACCCGAATTAACAGATGCAAACAGTTATTTGGCAACTTCGCCTGTTATTAATGCTTATTATTACAAAAGCCTGAATCTTTTCTTTCGCCGTCACTTAAATATTGAGGTGTGGGATGAGTCGTCCATCCAGGTGAGCGATGACGGTGGGAGCACCTGGAACACCATCTGGGAGAGTTCTTCCTACCTCAGTGATTTCCAGTGGATCAATGAACAGATCTATATATCTGACCAATATGCCACTTCGGATCAATTGAAGGTACGTTTTAAACTGGGTCCCACGGATGGATTCAGTAACTATTCGGGATGGAACATAGACGACGTCTTTGTGACAGGCGAATTTATTTCCAAGGATGTGGGTGTGTCCGAATGGATCTACCCTCAGAGTGGAAGTGGCCATACGGCCAGTGATTCAGTGACCGTGCGTATCAGCAATTACGGGGGTGCGGAAATTGTGGATCCGGTCCTGGTAGCTTACTCCATGGACGGAGGAGATACCTGGAAGGCTGACCAGATGAATCAGAATATTCCGGTGGGCGGTTCCGTGGTATTTACCTTCCCAAGCAGGGTGGATCTGTCCCAGCCGGGTTACAGGCCCTCGGTCATTGCTAAGACAGCCCTGCCCGGCGACCAGTTTGCTGATAATGATGAATTGGAAATGGATTTGTTTATTGTGCCTACATATGCTCCTCCGTACATGGAGGATTTTGAATCGAATGATGGATACTGGAGGCCCTTTGGCCCTAGTTTGTGGGAGTTCGGTAGTCCGTCAGGCAGCGTTATAAATTCAGCATTTTCGGGCAACAGCAGCTGGGTTACCGGATTGTCGGAAAGTTATGGGGATATCTTAGCCGATAAAAACGAAATTATTTTCTCAGATGATTTTGAAGCAGATCTGGGCTGGACTTACAGCGGGGAGTTCGAACGGGCTCAACCCAGCAATCTCTATCTGCCTTATTTTGCATTTGAAGGATATTACTGCATAGGTACTGACCTGAGCGGACTTGGAACTAATCCCTATTTGTACGAGAACGGGATCAATACAGGATCGGCCTATACAGCTGTTTCTCCGGCCATTGATGTGAGCCGGTACAGCAACTTGATTGTTAGTTTTGCCAGTTGGATCGTTGTACAGAACGGGGATTCTTTAAAGCTGGAGGCCAGTATCGATAATGGAGCCAGCTGGGTGGAACTCTGGAAAAACACCGAGGGAGGGATCAGCGAGGTATATTATCAAACCCGGGATATTCCCGTGCACGATTCATTGAGCTATACCAATGAACTCAGATTCAGGTTTTCCCTTTTCCATACCTCGGCAGTTGCTGAAGGGTGGGCCATAGATGATTTCATGGTGAAGGGTGATCTGAGCAGTGAAGAGCAGGGACACCTGGTTTCACCCTGCTTTGATCTGACCGGATTAACAAATCCCATGTTTGAGGCAAAACTCTGGATGGATTCGGAGGAGGGTGTAGATGGAGCCACCCTTGAGTATTCCCTGGATGAAGGAGAGAACTGGGCTTCCATAGCCAATAGCTCAGGCTACGATAGCTATTGGAACTGGTACACGGGCAACCCGGTATCGGCACTGGGCCAGAACGGCTGGAGCGGACATAGTGGAGGATGGATCACAGCCAGGCACACACTTCCTTCAAACCTTGTTGGTGAAGACAATGTGCAGTTCAGGTTTGAATTCGGAGCTGACAAAGTAAATAATAACTATGATGGCCTGGCGGTGGATGATGTCAGGATTCTGGAAGCTCCCAATGATCTGGACCTGATAGATATCCTGGATCCCGTAAGTACATGCGAACTTAGTTCTTCCCAGAACTTTACACTCAGGGTAAGAAATTCAGGGAATATTTCTCTGGAAGCTGGGGATTCACTGCAAGTGGGCTATTATATAGAGAGGAACGGGGATATTCAAACAGGTGAGGAGACCATGGTCCTGGATCAATCCCTGAATGCAGGTTCCTTCAGGAACATCACCATGTCGACCCCCTTTGATTTCAGCATCAGTGGCGATTATATGACCAATGTATACCTGATGACGGAAGATCCGCATTTTTATAAGGCGGTATCAGGTGATACCCTCACCCGGCTTATTGAGGTTAAAAAGCCACATGTGGATTTTGGCGAAGACATTTCTACGGTAAGGCCGGATACAGTTATTTTAAGGGCTTACTCGGGGGTGAGCGGACAATCCTACCTGTGGCAGGATAGCTCAAGCGATTCACTTTTCCAGGTGAGCACCGACGGCACTTACTATGTGCAGGTCACTAACGGATTAGGCTGTACAGCCTCCGATACCATTCAGGTATTGCAGCTATTAGCCGATGTGGGAGTGGAGTCCCTGGTATCCCCGGTCTCTGACTGTGAGCTGGGCGATCAGCTTCCCATTGAGGTGATTATCAGGAACTTCGGAACTGATACCCTCGAAAACGGAGAATCCATATTGATCTCATATTTAATCAATCAGGCGGGTCTTTATGAAGAAACCATTGTATTGGCTGAGCGCTTCCGGCCCGGAGAAAGCATGAATTTTGTGTTCACACAGAAATATGACTTCTCAGCTCCCGGAGCTTATCATATGAAGCTTTTTACTAGTCTGGCCGAAGATTTTACAGCGGCTAATGATACTCTGTTCCATACCCTGGAGACCTTTGGGTATCCGGATTCTTACCTGGGACCTGATACCTTAGTCCAGTCTTCGGAATATGAACTATCGCCAGCATCCGGTTATGCAGAATACCTCTGGCAGGACGGATCCACAGCGGAAAGCTTTCTTATTGATGAACCCGGAACCGGCATGTATTATGTATTCATGAGTGATGAAAATCAATGCAGCAGTTCGGATACGGTGATCGTTACCCTGAAAGTGATTGATTTGAGCCTGGAAGAGCTTCTGGCACCGGCCACTTCATGTGAATTGTCGGAATCTATTACCGTTTCAGCGAGAATCAAAAATACTGGGAACATGAACCTGGCCTCAGGCGAGACCATCCGGATTGCTTATCAGATCGATGGGGCTACACCAGAAGAAGAAAATATCATCCTGACGGAGGATCTCTTAACGGGTCACTCTCTGGATTTCACTTTTACAAAGTCAGAAACCGTTCAGGCAGGGCAATGGTATGATTTCACCGTATTTGTGGATTATGCCAGTGATTCAAGATCCTGGAATGATTCCATCATCCAGTCAGTAGGGGTTTACGAGACTCCCTTACTGGACCTGGGTGAAGATTTTCAGGTGATTACCGATCTGGAACATACCCTCGATGCAGGGGGCGGATTTGTATCCTACCTCTGGCAAGACGGAAGTGAGGAACAGACCTTTACCATAACCGAACCTGGAATTGGTGTTTACAGTGTTACGGTGAGCGATGCAAATGGTTGTTCTGTCTCTGATGAAGCAGAGGTGATGCTGGTCGTACCTGACATTGGTATTGGCATGCTTTCTCATCCTCAAACGACCTGTCACCTGGATTCCTCCGAGCATATACAGGTGGATATCAAGAATTTTGGAAATTGGGATATTGAACCCGGCGCCGATATATCCGTAGCTTATTCCATCAATGGAAGAGAGGCCGTGGTTGAACCTGTGGTACTGAATGAAACCTTTGAGAACGGAGCGGTCATTGAACATATTTTTAGTACCACGGAGGATTTCAGGATTGCCGGCAGGTATGAAATCTTAGTCTATACCCTGTTTGCTCCCGATTTGATCCCCTCAAACGATATTGTGTTTGAGAATGTAGATCATTATGGCAGTCCGGTCATTGATATCGGGGAAGGGAAGGATACCATACTTACTTTCGCACCTCTGACCCTGTCAGCTACCCCGGGTTATCCCTCCTACTTGTGGCAGGATGGCAGTACAGATACAGACTACTTCATTGCAGATCCTTCTGAAGGGATGTATGTAGTAAGCGTAAGTGCTGACAATGAGTGTGTGACCGTTGACAGTGTGTATGTGGCATACGATCAGCCAGATATTGAATTGTCACGAATCGTTTCACCAGTCTCCACCTGTGATTTGAATCCCGATCTCAAACCCTCCCTGGAAATTTTAAATAAAGGATTCTACAGGATCCCCACCACGGATATCATAACCATTACCTACCGTGTTGGCGATGAAAGCTCTGTAATTGAGCTGATTCATCTGGAGTCTGATCTGCAATCCGGTCAATCTGCCGTCCTGACGTTTGGTGAAGGCTATGATTTTTCAAATTTAGGGCTCTACCAGGTGCAGGCCAGTGTCATCTGGACCCCGGATGAGGATGTTTCAAACAATTTCCTTATAAACGATGTGAATGTATGGACAGCTCCGGTGGTGGAGATCGGGGGAGGTAAGGATACCCTGATAAGCGATTTACCCCTAACCCTGGATGCAGGTTCAGAATTCAGCACCTACATATGGCAGGATAAGTCCACAATGAGTACCTACGAGGTTATTGCGAGTGGTCTATACTGGGTAGAGGTAAGCGATGCACATGGATGTGCGGACCGGGATTCAGTTTATGTTGCATCTATTACAGCTTCCCGTGACGATCTCATTCTTCAGGAACAGGTACGGATCTACCCGAATCCAGCCGATGAGGTGCTGTTTGTTGCTCTTGAGCTGGAAACCGAACAGGAGGTAGTGCTGGAGCTCTATACCATTTCAAATGCACTTGTATTAAGGAAAGAGTTGGAAAGGATCAGGACCACCGAGACCCGGATCAAGGTTCAGGATCTGACACCGGGTACCTATTTTCTCAGGATAATTCTTGACGGGCGACCACATAATACTTTGGTAATTATCGATTAGAAACAATTAAAGCAATTTGATTTAGACTTTTTTACGTAGTAACTTGTTGTGAATCTACACCCTGAGAAATGGCTGGAAATCCAGGAGGAGTATCCCGTTTCTGGCAGGAGCTGAAAGCAAGGAACGTACTGCGCGTGACTACACTTTATGTGGCCATTGCCTTCGGATTAATGGAGCTTATTGATATCGTTTCAGGTCCCCTGAACCTTCCCGCCTGGGTTTTGAGCGTGGTAATTCTTCTTTCTGCTGTGGGTTTGCCTGTGACCATTATCCTTTCATGGGTATTTCTGCTTACCCCTGAGGGCATCCAAAGGTACAGGCATGTGGCCAGTCAGATCCTGGCAGAAACAAAGGAGGAACATCCATCCATGGAGGGAGGGACTTTTGCAGACTATTCATTTGCTGATGGGATGATCGTGTATGAAAGCGACCTCCCTGAGTTCTCCACACTGGGAAAATCCGGCCGGAGAATGGGAAAGATCTATGGACTCAGTTCCTTTACCATCATCAGCCTGGTGGTGCTTTTTTTTCTCTTTTACAGCGGGAAATCTGCTCCTTTTCAGGAACGTGACTGGGTGGTCCTTGCCGATTTTATAAATCATACGGAGCAAGAGGTTTTTGACCATTCCCTGAATACGGCCTTTGAGATCAGTATCGATCAATCCAGGCATATCAATGTGGTTTCGGGAAGAAGGGTTCAGGAAGCTCTGAAAAGGATCGGGAAGGATGCAGGAGCTGTGATCGATGAAGAAATATGCAGAGAAATTGCGATCCGGGAAGGGGCAAAAGTCTATATCGTCCCTGAAATTAGCAGGGTGGGAGATCAGTATATTCTGACGGGAAAGCTGCAGGAATCTGAAAGTGGAAGGGTAGTGGCTTCGGAGATGGTATACAGCGAAGACCAGGATGGGATCATCGAACAACTGGACCGGATCAGTAGAAGAATGCGGCGGCATCTTGGTGAATCCAGGTACAGTATATCAGGGCAGAGCAAGCCACTGGCCCAGGTGACCACCTCTTCACTGGATGCGCTGAAGCAATTCTCCCTGGCCATTGAATCCCATGTCTTTATGGATTTTGAAAAAGCTATCACCCATTACCGTCTCGCCATCGGGCTGGACAGCACCTTTACAGCTGCCAAAGCCTCTCTCGGGAACATCCTGTATGAACGCTACGATCAGGAGGAAGGGAAAATGTGGCTGGACGAAGCCATTCTTTCTCTGGATGACCTGACCGAAAGGGAAATTAACGGGATCCTGGCCTTTTATGCCGCCAGCATTGAGCATGATCTGGATAAGGCAATCAGCTATACAGAGCTGAACATCGAATTATACCCTGATAATATAGCCTCCAGGAATAACCTGGGCTGGTACATGCAAAATCAGGGCCGCTACAGGGAGGCTGCAGAACACTACAGGAAGGCCATTGCCATAGATCCCTATTCCATGCTTCCCTATGGGGGACTGATCTGGATCTTTAATGAATTCACCGGTGAGGCAGATTCAGTTATTACCCGGGCCAGGCAAATGATCTCTTACGGGCCTGATAATGGGTGGGCTTATTTTTACCTGGGATCGGGTTATTTCCCAAAAGATGAACTGATTCTGGCCGAAGAGGCCTTTGAAAAGTGCTTTGAGCTAATCCCGGGACTTGCTCTGAATGGTTTCCGTCTGGCCAACACCAGGAGAGTCCTGGGAAAATATGAGGAGGCAGTGGAAGTATTAAAGGATCTCCTCCAGGTAAATCCCCGGGCAAGCAATGCCTATTATCAGATGGGATTTTTTTACGAGTTAATGGGCAAAGAAGAGGAAGCGAAATCCAATTACCGGCGATTCCTGGATATTACCGATTTCTGGATGCAGGAGTTTTCTGACGATCCTGTTTCTTTTTATGCCCATGCCAAGGTACTTACCCGGCTCGGGGAATTGGAACAAAGCATGCATACCGGGGAGAAGGCCTTTAAGATGGATACTGCCAGGCACATGGAATATGCCCAGTTTCTGGCGGTTCGCCAGGATATAGAGGGGGCGCTTGACCAGGTGAAAAAGGGCCTGGAGGATGGGTACAGGGACTACTGCTGGATTAAGATGAATCCCGACCTGGCTAACCTTCAGGAGGAGGAGCGATTCAAAGCACTGCTTGATCAATATTTTGACTAACTCTATTATTTAAGTCATGAAAAAGAAAACGTATAATGGAATTCCCTATTCTCTGTGGAATCCTTTTACTGACATGGACCAATTCCGGGATTTCCTGGGATTTGGTCCTGTTGTGATCACTCGTGGGGAGGGGCCCTACGTTTTTAATGACAAAGGAAGAAAACTGATTAATGGATTCTCTTCCCTCTGGAATGTTTCGGTGGGGCATGGCCGGGAGGAACTGGTGGATGCTGCCACCAGACAAATGAGAGAACTTGCTTATGCCTCTTGCTTCCGGCAAACCCATCCTAGGGCCATCGAGCTGGCGGATAAACTGGCCCGGATCTCTCCGGATCAATACCAGTTTGTATACCTGGGTACCAATGGTTCGGAGGCTGTGGAGACCGCGCTGAAAATATCCCGTCAGTATTTCAGGCAGAGTTCGGTGCCTGATGAACAGGGCAGATATAAGGTGATTTCCCTGAAGCATTGCTATCATGGGGTGTCCTACGGAGCCATGAGTACTTCGGGACTGGATGAGGACCATAAGAATTACGGACCGGTACTTGAAGGTTATGTTCAGATCGATCCACCTTATTGCTATAGATGTCCTTATGGAAAATCCGGTCATCCGGAATGTGGTCTGGTTTGTGCTGCTGCCCTGGAAGAGAAAATTGAGCAGGAAGGAGAAGAAAGCATAGCTGCATTTATACTGGAGCCCATTATGGGAGCCTATGGCTTTATTGCTCCCCCAGAGGAGTACTATGGTGAGGTCGGGAGGATTTGCAGGGCGCATGGCATTCTGTTTATAGTGGATGAAGTGACCACCGGCTTTGGGAAGACAGGGAAGCTGTTTATGAGCGAGGACTGGGATCCCCAGCCCGATATCATGTGCCTGTCCAAAGCCATCAGCAGCGGCTACCTGCCTTTGGCTGCCACCCTGGTTACGGAAGAAATCTTTGAGCGTTTCCTTGGTGAGGGAAAGAGCCTGGAGCATGGATCCACGGCCAGCGGGCACCCGGTTTGTGCAGCCGTGGGATTAGCCAACATTGATATCATTATCAATGAAAAGCTGCCTGAAAATGCTGCACGCATAGGATCCTACCTGATGGAAAAACTTCAGTTACTGGCTGATAAAAAGAAGAACATTGGCGAGGTCAGGGGCAAAGGATTATTGATTGGAATTGAACTTGTAAAAGATAAAACGATCCGGGAACCTTTATCGGACGATTTGGTTCAGGAACTGGGTATGGATGCAGCCGGCCGGGGATTGCTGCTCTATTTCAGGCGGAATATCCTGGGGATTGTTCCACCGCTTATTATTGATGAGGTCATTGCTGATGAAATTGTTCAAATCCTGGATAAGACTATTGACCTGAGCACAGGGGCAACCATTAAACGAAAAGCCAGGCTGGCCAAAGAGCTGGCCTCATTCAAATTAACGAGATAGCTACAGTACGAAACAACGAGCCTATTTCATCACCTGCTCCAGATCAGCCACAACAAATTCTTTTATTGCGATTTCTGTATTTTTTATTTATAGATTTACAGGAAATATAAAATTCACAACATGACTTTTCTGTTTTTTTTCGGTGCGGGAATCCTGCTCACCCTTTTTATTATTCTCTTTGTCATTCTTCTGCCTCTTCTGGCTCTGATCTCTGTGTTGATGAATGACTTCCGGGGCAATGACAAGCTCATGTGGGTGGTGGTGATCATCTTTCTGCCTTTTCTGGGATCGGTCCTCTACTTCCTGGTGGGAAGGGACAGGCGGATCAATCGCTGAACGAAATGCCTGGAGGGAAAAGCTACGGACTGAAAAAGACACTGGGCTACTTTTCATTGACAAGTATCGTAGTGGCCGATATGATCGGTGCAGGGATCTTTACCACCTCCGGACTTCTTCTTGCACAATTACATGATCCTTTACTTTTACTGGTGTTATGGGCGATAGGCGGAGGGATTGCACTCTGCGGTGCTTTGAGTTACAGCGAGCTTGGAGCCAATTTTCCAAAAGCAGGGGGTGAATATGTATTTCTGTCTGAACTCTACTCCCCCCTGGCGGGATTCTTAAGCGGTTGGGTCTCATTTATCGTTGGGTTTACAGCCCCGGTGGCTGCTTCATCACTGGCTTTCAGCGAATATCTGGTACGGACGCTGCCCGATGCAGCTTCCATGGATCAGGTGATGTTACTCAAAAAGGCCATCGCCACAGGAATCATCCTGGTATTTGCACTGACACATTATTTCGGACTGAAGTCGGGATCCAGAATCCAGAACTTCCTCACCCTGCTGAAGGTGGGATTGATCCTGGGGCTTGTGATTAGCGGATTTGCCTTCGGGGAGGGCAGTTTTGAACATTTCAGGGTGCAATTGACTGAGGTGTCGAAACCGGCCAATCTGAAAACCATGGGCCTGGCTTTGATGTGGATCATGTTCGCTTACAGTGGCTGGAATGCTTCCACCTACGTGGGATCCGAGATTGTAAATCCTGTAAAAAACATCCCGCGTTCCCTGATCACGGGAACTCTGTTTGTAACTCTGATTTACCTGCTACTGAATACCCTTTACGTATACGCCGTTCCGGCCCGGGAGATGAAGGGGATTATTTCCATCGGGGGACTGGCAGCCAAGATGTTGTTTAACCAGACCATGGATCAGTTTTTTTCCCTGTTTATTGCTCTGATCCTGCTTTCAGCCATTTCCGTGCTTACCATCATCGGACCCAGGGTGTACTATGCCATGGCCCAATCAGGACATTTCTTCGGAATGGCAAAGAAGATCAACCGGTCCAATGTGCCGGGCATCTCCATACTGCTTCAGAGCGGACTGGCCATCATTTTCGTGGTATCGGGCACCTTTGAGCAAATTATAACCCTTTTGAGCTTTTCCCTGGGGATCTTTCCGATCCTAGCTGTCCTGGGTGTATTCAAGCTCAGGAAAAACCAGAGTTCCGTCTTCAAAGCGCCCGGATACCCCTATCTCCCGGCGTTATTTATACTACTTTCACTGGCGATCCTGGTTCTGGCCTATATGGAACGGCCGGTGGAATCCAGCATTGCTTTGGGGGTGATCCTGGTGGGCATCCCTGTGTACTACTTTCTGAGGCGAAAGGCCTCAATTTGATTCTTTGCGCGGGAAAACCGAATTCAGGTTGCTATTTTCATCCAATTAGTTTTATATTTGCAGCCCATATTTAGAAATTGCATTATCAATCGGAGGACATAATTATGCTCAGTTATTACATACCATTCCATTTGCCCTTCGGTGTGTGGTTCGAAAAGTAGGAATAAGCTACTTCCTTCTCTTCAACCCGGCACACCAGTCGGGTTTCTTATTCATTAAGATTTTTTAATTCATAAGTCCACAGATTCTGTGGAATCTGTATGAATATATGATTCACCAGGTAAAACATATATCATGGATAACATGCTATCAAATACGTACTATGTAAAGGCACTGGAGTCCTATCCTTACGATCTGACCGAGACGCTTGAGGCTTTAGGGTATGCGCTCAGTTACAATCCTGAGCATGCCGGTGCACATTGTCTCCTTGGAAGGCTCTATATGGAGCAGCTGAAACAATATGATAAGGCTGCAGATCATTATGAACAAGCTTTGGTCTGTGATATCGATTACATATTGACCTATGAGTGTTACAGCATGCTTTGCATTTATACGAAGCAGTATGGAAAGGCCTTGGATCTGATCAGCTATGCAATCGGAATAAGCGGTGCCAATGAAGCGATTCTCAAGCACCGGGAGAGCCTGATTTACGAAAACCAGGGAAACCTAAAGGCAGCCAGAAAGCTCATGAAGGAAGCCTGCAATGCATCCTGCAATGAAGATGAAAGGCCCTACTTAAAGAAGGAGCTGGAACGGATCAAGGACAAATTAGGTGCTTCAGGTAGAAAGAGCAGCAAAAAGTCAAAGAAGAAGCCGAAGAAGAAGTCTCTTAAAAAATAAGGGGCTTCTCTTCCAGCTATATTGAAATCAGAATGGCTACCCAATAGATGGTTCAACCAGATTCTTTCCGATAAGATAATCTATGCTTTTCCGGTGGTTTTCGAAACAGGCTTCCTTGCTGTCAACTGCCAGCAATTCAAGGGCGGCATAGCTGACCCCTTGGGCTTCCATCAATTCAAATACCCTTTCATAGGGTAGCGGATTTCCCTTCAGGACAGCTTGGAAACTATCTTCGGCAGCACATTTCAAATGTGTCGTAAGCCACCGGCCGGAAATGGTAGACAGATACCCGGCTACGGATTCGGGATCGGCCACCCTTCTGCAGGAAGAGAGAAAAGGATTGGCCGTATCGAACTGAAGCCCAACCAGTGAGGTCCTGTCAAAAAACTCTGCCAGTCCAAAATCATCCTCCTGGCCGAACCAGGGTTCAATAATGTTCTCAAATATCAGGCTGATATCCTGTACCTTTGCTGTTTTAGCACAAGAATCCGCTGTAGTGGTCAGGTAGTCTAATTCCTCCAGAGACCAGCCCTTTTTATTCTTATCGGCGGCAAATTCAGACCAGGAGAGGATGGAGCGTAGAATACCCGGTTCCCCAAATATCATGGTATTTCGTATAGCCCGGTCAAAAACCTTCTGAAATTCAGGATCAAACAGATCCTTGTGAATTTCGTAGATAACTTCCACCTGCTTCTTTACAGCATACTCTGCAAGGATCCTGCAATCATCTTCACTGAGATCTGCAGATGGGTCTCGTAACTCGATAAACGCAAAGCCTTCTACAGAGGCAAAATCAAGTAATTCTTTCAGATTATCCACCCCCGGAGGCATAGATTTCATAAAATTCTGAGTGGAGAATCCGAGTACTATTCCCGGATATTTATGGGATACCTGCATGGTTACTCTCTACTTTAATTTGGAAAGACTAAAGTTAATTATAATTCAACTCAATCCCCACCGGGCAATGATCGGATCCCATAACTTCATGCATGATGAATGAATCCCTGACTGAAGCGAGGATGGATTCGCTTGCCAGAATATAATCGATTCTCCAGCCTACGTTTTTGGCTCTTGCTCCGGCCCGATAGCTCCACCAGGAATAGCGCTCGGTTTCATCGGGATAAAAATGCCGGAATGTATCTGCCAGGCCACTTTGAGTATAGCGGTCCATGCCATCGATTTCTTCCTGCATATAACCGGCCGATTTATTGTAATTAGGCTTAGGGCGTGCCAGATCCATCTCTTTGTGTGCCACATTGAAATCTCCACAGGCAATGACGGGTTTGCTAAGCTCCAGCTTCTTCAGGTAAGCGTGAAAGTCTTTATCCCACTGCTGGCGGTAGTCCAGCCTTTTCAGCTCGTTGCCTGAATTGGGAACATATACATTAACCAGGAAAAATCCATCGAATTCCAGACTTAATACCCGGCCCTCCTGATCGTGCTGTTCAACTCCAATCCCGTGTGTTTCGTTCAGAGCCTCTGTCTTTGAGATGATTGCAGTGCCTGAGTATCCGGGTCGTACTGCCGAATGGGAGTAAACATAATGGCCATTTAAGGATTTAAGAACATCCCGTACCTGATCATCCTGAGCCTTGGTTTCCTGCAGGCAAAAAACATCTGCGTCTATGCTTTTAAAATCTGTAAAGAAGTTCTTCTTGGCTACTGCCCGAATTCCGTTCACATTCCAGGATATCAGTTTCATAGTTAATTATTTTTCATGAAAATACATTAAATGACCTGAGAATACAAAATTTAGTCCTGAGCGTAATCCGATAGGAATAATGATGCAAAATCAATAATGTGTGTATTTTTGTTTTATAAACTATAAAAAACATTGATGATGAAAACATCACAGAACAGAAGAGAATTTCTGAAAGTTTCTGCAGCCGGAGCCATGGGATTGTCGCTTATGAGCCCTTTTGGATGTGCATCTGTTCCCTCTGGTGACAGGAAGAATTTTGGTGTGGGACTTCAACTTTATACCATCCGTGATGCCATGGATGCCGATGTCCCGGGATCCTTAAAGAAGGTTTCTGATCTGGGTTATAAATACCTGGAACTTGCCTCTTACTCAGAGGGTAAATTTTATGGCTATGCTCCGGCTGAGTTTAGAAAAATGGTGAAAGATATGGGCATGGTCATTCTCAGCAGCCATACCCAGGTGGAGGCAGCAGGCATTACCCTGGATAATGCAAAACTCATGGCTGATGCGCATGCAGGACTTGGAGCCAAATATTGTATTCAGCCCTGGGTGAATGAAGAGGACCGGAATATTGAATCCTACAAGAAAATGATTGCTGACTGGAATGAGGTTGGCAGGATCCTGAAAGATGTGGGGATCCAGTTTGGCTACCACAATCACAATTTTGAATTTGTGAACATCGACGGAGTAGTACCTTACTATGACATATTCATGCCAGAGATGGATGCTGATCTGATAACCATGGAAATCGACCTTTTCTGGGTAAGTAAGGCAGGACAGGATCCTGTAGAGATGTTTAAAAGATATCCGGGACGTTTCAAGCTTTTCCACCTGAAGGACATGTATACCAAAGAAGCTCCGTTTTACGATGTGATTAAGGAAGACATATCGCCGGTAGGGGAGGGTCTTATTGATTTTAAACGGATTATGGCCGCCAGGGATGTGGCAGGAATGGAACACCTGTTTGTGGAAGATGACAACCAGGGAAAGGGCAAGCCTTTTGAAACTCTGGAAACCAGTATCAATAATATTACCACCAAAATTCTGGTTTAAAATATCATATAATCACTAAAACAATACATAGATGAAACGCACGCTTATTCCATTCCTGGCAGTCTTATTTCTGCTTACAAACCAAGCTTTGTATGGGGAGCTAAAACTCCCCGCAATTGTGTCATCCAATATGGTGCTTCAGCGAAATACCACAGTAGTATTGTGGGGCTGGGCAGATGCTAATGAGAAAATTACCCTGGAGGCATCCTGGTTAAATGAGTCGCTTGATATTGTGGCTGATCAGGAAGGGACCTGGCGGATCGAAGTGAAAACCACAAACAGCAAGGAAGCTCAGGAGATACGAATAAAGAGTATGGAATCTGAGATTGTGCTGGAAAATGTTCTTTTTGGAGAGGTCTGGATCTGTTCCGGGCAGTCCAATATGCAGCAGTCTTTAAATGGATATTGGGGCCAGCCTACCTTTGGTGCTGCCCGGTCCATTACACATGCTCAGAACCCGGATCTGCGCTTGTTTTCTGTGGACAGGGCGGGTTCGAAGAAATCCCTTGACGATGTGGAAGAATATGCTGCCTGGCAGGAAGCTTCTCCGGCCAATGTAGCAGATTTTAGTGCTGTAGCCTACTTCTTCGGACAACAGCTGCAGGAAATCCTGGATGTACCTGTTGGTATGATACATACCTCCTGGGGAGGCAGTAGTGTGCAGGCCTGGATAAGCAAGGAGGTGATAAGCGCTTATCAGGAAGTAAACCTTGAAAACGTGGATATCCTGGAGGGGACAAACCATATTCCCACCGCACTGTATAATGCCATGATACATCCTTTGATCCCTTATACGCTAAAAGGCGCCCTGTGGTACCAGGGAGAATCAAATCGAATGGAACCAGAGGTCTACAAGGAGCTATTTCCTGCCATGGTGAAGGACTGGCGTACACGCTGGGGAATCGGGGATTTCCCATTCTACTATGTACAGATAGCTCCATACTGGTACGGTAATACCGAAGCCTTTTCTACGGCTGATAATTCTGCTTTTATCCGTGAAACTCAATTGCAGTGTGTGGACTTGATTCCCAATTCAGGCATTGCGATCACCCTGGACATTGGAGATGAATTTTGCATTCATCCTCCCAGGAAGAAGGAGGTGGCCGACAGATTGCTGTTCAATGCACTCCATCAAAGCTATGGCTATGAAACAGTGGATGGTAAATCTCCGGTGTATGATTCCATGGAAATTCAGGACGGAAAGATTCTGTTGAGCTTCAGAAATGCGGAAATGGGTTTGTATGCCTATAACGGGTTGAGTGGTTTTGAAATTGCCGGGGAGGATAGAGTTTTTTATCCCGCCAGCGCTAAAATCGTAGGTCGCAGCAAAGAGGTAGAGGTGGAGTGTGACCAGGTATCTTCGCCTGTGGCTGTAAGGTATGCCTGGAGCAATTGGGTGGAGGGAACCCTTTTCGATACCGCTTTATTGCCTGCTTCATCCTTTCGGACCGATGACTGGAAGGATGCCACCCGGGTTGAGGAATAAATATGTTGGTAAGGTTAAATTTCAGTACTATGAAAAAGAGCATTCCGATTCTTATCTCCGTAATATCTATTTCCATCATCATGATCGCATTGGTTTCCTGCTCTCAAAATAAGAAAGCGGAACCATGGATTATTACTGCACCGGCAGGCGATCGCTATGTAACCATAGATAAAGAAGCTGAGACGATCATTCCCAATGGCAGGATTGTTGCACCGGCAGGAATAAGCATAGGGGTAGCACCTCACCCGTACGGACTGACTCTTAGTCCCGATGGAAATACCGCAGTTACTGCCAACTCGGGAACAGGCCCGCTTTCCATTACCATTATCCGTGATATTCTTTCCGCTGAACCGGAAGTACAGCAGGTCCCTCCGGGACCATCCACAGACAGGGGCGTGCTGGCATCGGTTTTCATGGGACTGGCCATCTCCAATGACAATACGATGGTTTATGTGGCCGGTGGACAGGAGAATAAAATATTCCTGTTCGACCTGAACACCGGTGAGAAAAGAGGCTTCTTTGATTGCTCCGACGTTTCGGGGGATACGGATTACAGTCACGGATATATTGGTGATCTTACCCTTTCCAAGGATGGGAAAAAGCTCTATGCGGTGGATCAGATTGGTTTTCGAATGGTAATTATCGACATTGAAAGCGGTCGACTGGAACACAGTGTGCCTGTGGGGAGATATCCCTTTGGAATATGCTTATCGCCCGATGAGAAGAAGATTTATGTGGCCAATGTGGGCATGTTCGAATACAATGTCATCCATGGGATTACGGAGGAAAATGTGGGAGAGAAGGCGCTAAAATATCCTGCATTTGCCTATGGCAGTGAGGAAATGATTCATGGAATTGAAAACGACAGCCTTTCTGTTCCGGGCTTGGGAGAAATGAACTCACCCGAAGCATTTTCTGTATTCACCATAAGTCTGGAAAACCCTGACGATCCAAAACTTATTGCAAAAACAAAAACAGGCCATCTGGTGGGTGCAAAAGTGGAAGATATACCCGCCGTGGGAGGTGCCAGTCCAAATTCCCTGGTGGCTACAGATCACTACGTGTTTGTAAGTAATGGAACCAACGACAATATTTCGGTGATCTCCATCGAAAAGGACACCGTTGTGAATACCATTTATCTGAAACCCGACCGGCGTGTAAGGCAATTTCGCGGTGTAATTCCCTTTGGACTGGCTTTGTCACCCGACAACAAGCGCTTGTATGTTGCTGAAGCCGGAATAAATGCAGTGGCGGTGATCGATGTGGAAAAGCTTAAAGTATTAGGCCATATTCCCGCTGGCTGGTTTCCTTCCAAAGTAAAGGTAAGCAGGAACGGTAAAAAGCTGATTGTTGCAAATGCCAAAGGATTTGGAAGCGGACCCAACGGAGGCAGGAATTTCAATGTATCCGAATCGGGAAGTTACATTGGTTCTTTGATGAAGGGTACGGTTCAGATCCTGGATATTCCATCTGATGAAGAATTGAAGCGCTTTTCCGATGAAGTGATAAGTAACAACTTCGATTTCCAAAGAGCCTCATCAGACAAGTTCGCCTGGCGTAAAAACAATCCGGTACCCCTGTATCCCGGTGAGAAAAAGAGCCCCATTAAGCATATTGTTTTTATTTCGAAAGAAAACCGTACCTATGACGAAGTATTTGGCCAGATTGAAAAAGGAAAGGGAGATCCGGAGTTGGCCCGTTATGGTGCCGGGGCATCGTTTCATAATTCAAACCGAACCGCTTCGGTCCGCGATGCGGATATCATGTCCAATCACCTGAAGATTGCACATAATTTTGCCATTTCTGATAATTTCTATGTCGATTCGGATGTTTCTGCAGACGGCCACAGGTGGCTGGTTAATACCTATCCGAACGAGTGGTGTGAAACATGTACGGCTGCCAGCTATGGGGGAAATCGTTCCTTTAATTTCAAATCCAATGCCCCGGGCGTTTTTGCAATGAATGGAGCAGCAGGGGCAATATATCCTGAAGATTATAACGAAGCCGGTTCCATGTGGGATCACCTGGAGCGCAATAAGATCGAATTCTTCAATTTCGGGTTTAGCATTATGTTTGAACCGGGTATTTATGACGAAGAGTTCCTCCATGAAGGAATAAGACACTACATCAATTTTCCTTTGCCCAAGCCAATCTGGGAACGTACTTCAAAAAACTATCCCACCTACAACATGGCGATTCCTGACCAATTCAGGATTGACCAGTTTCAAAAGGAGTTTGAAGAGAAATGGATCAACGGGAAGGATAGCATGCCAGCCCTGATCACAGTTATTATTCCCAACGACCATGGAGCCGGGGACCGTCCCGATGCAGGTTATCCTTTCCGCGAAAGCTATATGGTTGATAACGATCTCGCTGTGGGCCGGATTGTGGAATACCTCTCCCACACACCCTATTGGCAAAGCATGTTAATTGTGATCACCGAGGATGATGCGCAAAACGGCGTTGACCATGTGGATGCCCACCGTAGTTTATTAATGCTCGTTTCGCCCTGGGTAAAAGAGGATTATGTGAGTCACGGTCATTATAGTTTCGGGAGTATTTTCAAAACTTTCTGGAATATCCTGGGAATTCCTTATCTGAATCAATACGATGCAGGCGCAACGGATCTGGCCGATTTTTTCAACAATACACCAGATCTAAGAACCTATTCTGCCATTCCGGCCGATACAAGGGTATTTGATCCACAAAAAGCACTCGACCCCTTCGATGAAGATTTTAACTGGGAAGCCCTGGAGGAGTCCCCTGTGATGGACAATAAGGAGGACATGATACGCGAGAGTAAGGAAAAAGATGAGTACCGTTTGGAGAACAGGGAGAAGAAGTAATCCAATTATTTCTTTCTTACAAAATAGTACACTATTGCTGTAAGGATACTGAATACCAATGCCAGGATGGTCCATAGCACTTTTTTCCCACCCGACAAGTTCTTTTGCTTAGCCCATACATCATAAATAACCCAAATTGCACAGATCAGCATTACAATCCCAATAATTGTTGTTGTGTCCATAATGATATATTTTAGTTCATATCAAATATATGAATATTTATTTCCATTATATGAGGTAATTCAGCTCACTCCTCCAGAATTAACTCTATTACAGGGATCTCAACAGGAGGCTTATTCACTGGCAGATCCAGGTTAATGTCAGTTTCCGAAAGTTCCTGCCTGGTCCAGTGCCCACCGGGTGCAGAGATCCGGATTTCCGATGCATCATGAAGAAATTGTGCGTACTTAATCTTCCCCTTATATCCTTTTAATGTAAAATTCTGTAAGGGGTAATCAAGCAGGTGAATGTATAAGCTGTTGGTTTGCGGATTGTAGGTCAGCAGACTGTGATCCGGGACCTGAAATGATTCCGGTGCCTCCGTACAGCCATATATGGAACGCTTGTTATACTGCATCCAGTCACCCATCGATTGGAGGGCATCTTCTGCCCTGTAATCGATGGTCCCTCTTCCCGTGGGTCCCACATTCAGCAACAGATTCCCTCCCTTGCTGACCGATTCGATCAGCAGAACAAGTAATTGTTTGGTATCCTTCCAGGTGTGTTCATCGCGGTAATACCCCCATGAACCGGAAAAGGTCTGGCAGGTTTCCCATGGGATCTTCTTACCATCGTAGGTGGGCCATTCAGGCACTTTGAACTGCTCAGGTGTAGTAAAGTCCCAACCGCCGGCATACTCCTTCAGGTCGGCGCGGTCATTGACAATGATCCCGGGTTGCAGTTCCCTGACCATCTTCATCAGCTCAACAGATCCCCAGTCATCACGTCCTTTTCCAAATTCACCCGGAAAGGAGAAGTCGAGCCACAGAATATCGATTTTACCATAATTGCTTAGGATCTCACGAACCTGGTTTTTCAAATATTCCCTGTACTTACCCATATCCCGGCCCCTGTTGAGCTCTTCATACTCCTCCTGGCTTGTAGCACTTTGCGGATGTACCCTATCGATGGTATAATCCGGATGATGCCAGTCGATCAGTGAATAGTAGAATCCAATCTTCAATCCTTCAGCCCTGAAGGCATCAACCCATTCCCTGAGTGCATCTTTTCCATAGGGTGTATTGGTGGCTTTATAATCGGTGTACTCTGAATCAAACAGTGTAAAACCTTCATGGTGTTTTGATGTGATCACTGCATACTTCATCCCTGCATTTTTTGCCATTTTCGCCCATTCAGCCGGCTTATAAAGATCCGGGTTAAAATGGTCAAAATACTTCTGGTATGTGGCATCCTCGATCCGCTCATACTTTTTCACCCACTCATGACGGCCCGCCAGTGCATAGGTTCCCCAATGAATAAACATACCGAAGCGGTCGTGTTTCCACCACGCCAGCCGCTCCGCCTTTTCCTCTTCACTTTCATCCCAGATCTTCTTTTGGGAAAATGATGTATGACACATAAGAACTGCTAACACTATCAGGATAATTCGTTTCATGACGTCAATCTGTTTTAATGAGCAGGTAATTTACATTTCTTATTTATATTTATTTATTAATATGAGATTAAATCTTGCGAAATAGCCAATAGGCAAAAACATGAGGCATAAATACAAGTGTATAAACATATCCTACCATAATAACAGGCATATATGGTACAGGATTTACATCGAAAAGTATTCCATATAATGCACCTAACAGTCCTCCCCATACAAAGACCTTACCGGCGAAACGATGGGTTTTCTTCCAGATAAGTTCATTACTTCGAGTCCATGAATTCTTGATACCTATAAAATAATTAAACCTTATTGTAGGATAAAGATTCCCAATAGCCATAATAAAAACCATTGCAAGAATAAAGCCAATTTTTGACCAATTAAATAGTATCCCAATCTTTTCGGAAATAAAAGTTAGCGAAAGGAGAGATAAAAAACCAAGCATTAAAGTTCTTAATCTATGATAGCTCTTAAGGTTTTCATGATATGCTGTTTTAGGTACAATTGATGGTTTCACAAGCAAGAAGACGTACCAGAAAATAGCTACACCCATAACAAATAACAGAAGTTGATAAATCCTTTGTTCACTATTTATTTGAAATGGTGCAAATCTTGGTAATTTATCGTAAACCAGAAGAACGTAAACGAAAGGCATTAAAATAAATATCCAGTTGATTGCTTCTCTTTTTAGAAATATCTTGCGTTTCATGATGCTATTATTTTGAATTAAAGCTCATTAGCCATTGGATTATATCCTCTACTACCGTAATATTTAATGTGTAAGTAATAAACTGTCCATTCTTTTCGCTCAGCACTAAATCTGCTTGTTTTAAGAGATCTAAATGATGTGATATACTGGGTTTTGAAATGGCAAAGTGCTCGGCAATCTCTCCGGCATTCATGTCCTTCTCTTTCAACAGCTCGAGTATTTCTCGCCTTGTAGGGTCATTGAGTGCCTTGAATACACGATTCATAATAGTTAATTATATAATTAGACAAATATCTAAATATATATTCAATTATGCAAATCTGATTCGGAATCCGTCTTAGTATAGGCTGTAAGTATTGGTTTCTTTAGTAGCGGGGGTAGGTGAAATATCTAACTTGGAATTATTGAGGGATGTTATGTATGTTATTCATTTCGCAATGTATCTGCCGGATTCCGAATGGCAAATCGCCAACTCTGCCAACTTACAATAGTGAAGGTGATCAGTGATACTATAAATCCTGAAGTGATAAAAATCCAAGGGTTAATGTTTGTTTTATAGGCAAAATTATCAAGCCATTTACTCATGATGTACCAGGACACTGGACAGGCAACAATAAAAGCGATCAACAAATTGAATGCAAATCCCTTGTTCAGACCCAGTATGACATCCCATACTTTTGCACCATTAATCTTTCGAATACCGATCTCTTTAATTCTGCTTTCACATAAAAAAAGCGAAAGACTCAACACACCGAGAACCGCAATTAAAATGGCAATCAAAGAAGCATATGAAATGGCTTTCCCCATCTGTATATCGCTCCTATAGAGCTTATCGAAACTTGCATCCAGATAGTTATAACTAAAAGGAAATCCTGGAGCTAGTTCTTTCCATAACTCTTCTATTTCATTAATGGTTTGCTGCGTATTGTTACCGGACAATTTTATATTCGCGTACGCACCCTGTCCAGGAAAATAAACGATGGCCAGTGGTTCAATGCCATTGTGAAGGGATTTAAAATTAAAATCCTTCACTATTCCAACCACCTTTGCATTTCCACCGGGAACCCTTATTTCAATTTCAAAGGGATCTTTCACATCAAATTCTCTCACCGCAGCCTCATTTATTAGTGCAGTAGCGTTTCTATCGCTCTTTATTTCTTCCGTAAAAAACCTGCCTTTCACCAATTGCAAATCATAAAAATT
>JBDLIM010000010.1:0-78945 GCA_039714915.1 Bacteroidota bacterium | reverse complement strand
ATATTGAAATACCTGGGGAAATTCAGCCCTGTGAAGCATTACCGGGGAATGCTATCGGCACTGATGACCGCTTTTTCCACCTGTTCAACCATTGTGACCCTTCCTCTGACTATGAAAGCAGTGACCGAAGTCTCAGGAGCTTCCGATAAGGCGGCAGGTTTTGTACTGCCTATCGGAGCAACCATCAACATGGATGGCACAGCCCTGTATGAATGTGTTGCCACCATTTTCATTGCCCAGGTATATGGCTTTGACCTGAGCCTGGCTCAACAGGGAATCATTGTCCTCACTGCCGTTCTGGCCTCCATCGGGGCAGCGAGCATTCCCATGAGCGGACTGGTCATGATGTCGATTATCCTGAAAGCTGTGGGCCTGCCCCTGGAAGGAGTGGCCATGATCCTGGCCGTAGACCGCATCCTGGATATGTTCCGCACCACAGTAAATGTATACAGTGATTCTGTTGGTGCTGTGGTAATCAGCCGCCTGGAGGGCGACCAGTAAATTAATCTATTGTTTGGTCTTTTTAGAAACTGAAATCAACCCCCACAGCAATGATCATGGTGTTCTTGGCATAGGTATCTGTATATGGTACTTCTACTGTTGGAGCAAGGACAAATGATTGTGACTTGCTGTAATCGTCATACATAACATAAGTAACACCCGCATTGAGGGTGATCATATCCCCCACATCGACAAATACTCCACCTCCAACTGTATTACTTTTCAAAGCATAGCTCAGTCCGGACTGGTAGCTATCATTTACACCCAGGTTTCCGGTAGAATAACCTGCACTAATTCCCAGGATACCTAAAAGTTTGTACTCCAGGGCAGCCGAGAAGGTATAGGCATTCTGGTCAATGGTGGTTTCATTGTCAATTTGTTCTCCACTTTCGTTCATGTTGCCATAAAAGGCTGGTTTGTCAAGGAAATAATCAAAACCTACGCTTGCAGTAAGCTTCTTAAGAGGTTTCACCTGAGCACCCAATGTAAACATGCCTGGTAGATCTGCCCTGGTTTTTTCCCCATCAGGAAACATTCCAACATCATCTGTCTCCGTCTCATTGGTCAATTCAATTTTAGTATGATGCTCATATTTGGCGGCAATATTGATCATATCAGTGAGGTGAAGATTTACCCCTATAATCGGTGTAAAGCCAGTCCCTGTCTGAATGGCATTCAGGTAAGCATCAGCAGTGGCTATGTCCATTTGACCTGCAGCACCATTTAATGCGGCTCTGGCAGGATCGTAGGCAGGATCGCTGGGAAGAGAGGCCGCAACACCTCTCAGATAATTTCCGGCAGTGACAGCTCCCCCAAAAACAGGAACCTCAAGGGTGATACCGGTTAATGCACCTTCATAGCTGTTGCTTGCTGTTACTAGGCGGCCTCCAATGGCTACTGAGATCATATCGTTAATGGCATATGTAGCTCCCAGCTGATAACCAAAATAGGTGGAAGACCCTTTGAAAGACGCATTTATGTTATAACCTTCTATACCTGATGGTGATGGAGCTATTAAACTCTCTATGCCAGGCTGAATCGACGCCACAGGAATTTCAAAGGAAGGTAGTCCTGTCTGAAAATCGGCGCTTCCACCCCCGCCAATTATATTAAAACCTGCTGAGAAGGTCCACTTATCCATTTTGTAAGCTGCGTAGAAACTAGGGAAAATAGGTGCTGTCAGTTCTGCCTCGTATGATTTAGGTGTTCCTGACAGGAACATATAATCGCTGGTAATGGTCCTGGTTTGAAAAATAGACTGGTTAGACAGGGACAGGTGAAGTCCATTGTTCAACTGGGCCAGCCCTGCAGGATTAAAATATACGCCGTCCAGGCCCAGGGTTGCATTCCGGCTTAGGGTTCTGGCCCAGGCAGCGCTCTGGTTGGTGTTGGTTACCAGGCCTCCTGCAAACAAAACCGAAGAGGATATAAGCATCCCAATTACTAATAGATTTAGTCGTTTCATAGGGGTTTTTTTTGTTAACGGGCAACAAGAAAAGAAAAATAATTGGATTTTAAGCAACTCTGCCCTGACCGGTCCCCGCAAACCAGGGGTGTACACTCAACATTTTGTCCTTAAAAAACTACCTTTGCGCTAATGCGGAAAACACTATTTGGCTTAAGCCTGGAAGAACTCGGAATCCTGGCAGACAAGCTGGGGCTTCCTTCCTATACTGCCCGGCAAATAGCCGAGTGGCTTTATCATAAAGAGATATCATCCATTGACGAAATGACCAACCTTTCCCTTAAGGTCAGGGCCCGGCTTTCCGCCTCCTATGATCTGGGCATTAGTCCTCCCATGGATGAACAGGTGTCGACAGATGGTACCAAAAAATATTTATTCCCTGCTTTGCAGGAGAAATACATTGAGACCGCATTTATTCCTGACGGGAAAAGAAATACCGTTTGTGTATCCTCTCAGGTGGGATGTAAAATGGGCTGTCTCTTTTGCATGACTGGCAAGCAGGGCTTCCAGGGCAATCTCACTTCCGGAGAGATCCTCAATCAGTTCAGGAGCATTCCGGAATGGAAAACACTCACCAATATCGTATACATGGGTATGGGAGAGCCTTTGGATAACCTGACTGAGGTACTGAAAAGCCTTCAAATCCTTACTGCCGGTTGGGGCTTTGGCCTGAGCCCACGGAGAATTACCGTCTCCACCATTGGAATCACCCCGGCCATGCTCCGGTTTTTAGATCAATGCGAAGCCCATCTGGCTGTCAGCCTGCACACTCCCTTCGACGAGGAAAGGAGAAAACTGATGCCGGTACAGCAGGTTTACCCCCTTCAGGAAGTATTAAATGAAATCCGGTCATGGGACTTTGGCCGTCAGCGAAGGGTCTCCTTTGAGTACATCCTGTTCAGGGGATTTAACGATTCCCCCGCCCATGTCAAAGAACTATCCAAAATATTGCATGGAATCCGTTGCCGTATCAACCTGATCAGGTTTCATCCCATACCCGATACCCCCCTGGAATCACCCGATGAATCCTCCATCCAGAACTTCAAGGACCTGTTGAACAGCAAGGGAATTACCACCACCATACGTGCCAGCCGGGGCCAGGACATCTGGGCCGCATGCGGTTTGCTTTCCACCAAAAAACTTGCCCAAAAAGACTAAACTGAGGCGATTTCCTGGAGTGTAATCACATCTACCTTAAAAAGATGCGATGGACTGATGATTTTGTGATGTTATTTTTCCCGGTGAATTGCCTGATTTGCGGAAAGCGGCTTTCTGCACCCGGAGAAGTGATCTGCCTCAGTTGTGAACTGAAAATGCCCCTGACCGGCTATACTCATAAGCAGGGAAATCCTGTGGAAATGGGTTTCTGGGGCCGGGTGCCCGTAGAGCAAAGCACCTCCCTGTTCCGTTTTGAAAAAGGTTCTGCTTACCAGTCCCTTCTCCACCAGCTAAAGTATAAAGGAAACAGAAAGGTTGGTATCTACCTGGGTAATTTGCTGGGCTACGAACTGAAACATTCCTCTTTTGCGGCCTGTGATTTGATTGTGCCTGTCCCCCTTCATAAAAAGCGCTTGAGGCAGCGGGGATATAATCAGAGTGAAATCATAGCACGAGGAGCCTCAGCAATTATGAATATCCCGGTGGAAGCCAATCTTTTGATTCGCAATGTACATCGAGATTCACAAACTGCCATGGGCCGCTACGAGAGGTTTAAGAATGTAGCCGGCAGCTTTCGGATTGCCGCAGAAGCTCCCGACATTAACCGAAAAAAAGTGCTTCTAATGGATGATGTACTGACAACGGGAGCAACCCTTGAGGCATGTTGCCAGACCCTGTTCAGAACTTATTCCTGCCTGGTCTATATAGCTACTGTCTGTTGTGCCTGATCAGGATCGTCTGATCCTGAATGCCAGGGAAAGGCTGATCACATTATGAAAATAACCCTTATACCGGGGGTGATTCCATTCCTGGGGATCGCGAAAGGGAATGGCTGAATTCGTGTAACGCAGGTTCACTCCGGTGGAAGGGCTGAACCAGTAACCAAGCCCAGCAAAAACGCTCAGTCCGAAGCGCCGGTTTTCGGGATAGGTAGAAGGATCCAGGGCTCCATTTTCATCTCTGAAAACCGTCCCAAGCAAAACTTCAGGCGAGATCCCGAGTTCAAGCTGAATTTTCTCATCATACAGATAGTGCGCCGATAGAGGGATTTCCAGGTAATGATAGGTGCTCCTGTACAGAGTGGGATCAAAGTCTCCCGGTCCCTTGTAAACTCCTCTGCTTACATATTTTAACTCGGCCTGCCAGTAAATATCAAATTCAATATAGCGGTTCACAAATCCCCCCGCATTCAATCCAAGCTTATTAAATCCCGTATAAGTATCTCCATCCACCTGTGAAGCAGTAAGCCCGCCAAAAACGCCATACGCTAAAGTCTGGCCATGCGAAACAAACGCCGTCATTAAAAGGGCAGTGAATAAAATGACCCTGATTACCCGGATTATCTTTTTATTCATTTTTCAAAATTTCTATGAGTTTCCTTACTCCCTTACCGGCCTTCTCCCGGATCACGTGTACCATCGGGTTTCCGGGAACCGGAACTTCATTTGGATCGATTATGTAAACAGGGGAACTCCCGGGCACATAAGAGACCAGGCCCGCTGCAGGATATACATTCATCGAGGTGCCAATGATCACAAAGATTTCGGCAGTGGAAACAATTTCAGCGGCTTCCTCAATAGCAGGCACTGCTTCACCAAACCAGACCACATGGGGGCGAAGCTGCGATCCTTTTTCACACAGATCCCCTTCTTTCAGCTTCCAGCCCTTAATGTCATATACTAAATCCGGATCGGTAGTGCTCCTGGATTTACGCAATTCTCCGTGCAAATGTAAAATCTGCGAAGAACCGGCTCTTTCGTGAAGATCATCCACATTCTGCGTAACGATCCTTACATCGTAATAATTCTCCAGCTCTACCAGACCCAGGTGCCCCGGATGGGGTGAAACCTCAAGCAGTTGTTTTCTTCTTTCGTTGTAAAAGCGAAGCACCATGGACCGGTCTCGGGCCCAGCCCTGAGGACTGGCCACTTCATACACATTGTGGGTTTCCCATAAGCCGCCCATTTCACGAAAAGTACGCAGTCCGCTTTCCGCGCTCATTCCGGCACCACTTAGTACAACCAGTCGCTTCACCCGAATAAGTTTTATTCTTCCGGAAGGATTTTAACATATTCCTCTACCTCCCACTGTTCATTCACATACAATCCCACAAAAGTCAGGTCCTTGCCAAAGCCCCTTCGCAGGTAATCGAGAGCTTCATCAATCTGCGCTTCCTGAAAAGCCCTATCGCCCGGATTATCCGTGCAATCGTGGTGTCCAACCAGGGCAATAAACTTTGAATCATGTTCCTCCAGGGAGGTCCTGATCTGCTCTTTTAATGAGATCAACCTGCACTTGTCGGTTTTTTTGGTCAGTGTCAGTAAAGGCCCGGCTTCATTGGCCGCATCAAAATACTCGATATCATAGTTGCTTTTCAGGTAATCCATTACAGGATATTGTACCCTTCCGTCAATACAATTAATCAGCGTACCAAATTTCATACGTATGCCTCCCTTTTTACATTTTATGTAAAGTTAAGATTTTGGCCGAACAATTAGTTTCGCTATTTTTAACTCCCCTGTATACAGGAGCTTTTCTTACAGACAGATTCATTCTAAATGATTGATCAACAGACCATAAATCAGATTTTTGAAACAGCTGACATCGTGGAGGTGATCTCCGATTTTGTGACCTTGAAAAAAAGTGGAGCCAATTATAAAGGCCTCAGCCCTTTTTCCAATGAAAAGACTCCTTCTTTTATGGTTTCCCCTGCCAAAGGAATCTTTAAGGATTTCAGCTCTGGCAAAGGTGGCAATGTGGTGGGTTTTCTTATGGAACATGAAAAACTTTCCTACCCGGAAGCGCTTCGCTATCTGGCTAACAGGTATAACATTGCCGTGGAAGAGAAAGAACTCAGCGCCGAGGAGATCCAGCAAAAGAATGAACGGGAAAGTCTGCTGGCAGTTACAGAATTTGCCTCCAGGTACTTTAGCACCCAGCTCAATTCAGATGAAGGGAAGGCCATTGGTCAGAGCTATTTTCGAAAGCGGGGTTTCAGGGACGATATTATAAAAAAGTTTCAACTGGGCTATAGCCCTGAAGCCAGAACGGCATTCAGCACCGAAGCTCAAAAAAACGGGTATAAGAGAAGCTACCTGGTTGGTACCGGTCTGTCCATTGAACGGGGTGAAACTCTCTTTGATCGTTTCGCAGGCAGGGTCCTTTTCCCCATTCATTCTCTTTCAGGCAATGTAATTGGATTTGGAGGCCGAACCCTGAGATCAGACAAAAACATCGCCAAATACCTGAACTCACCCGAATCGGATATTTACCACAAAAGCAGGGTTCTTTACGGTTTGTTCCAGGCAAAAAAATCGATTGTATCCCAAGAAAGGTGTTTTCTGGTGGAGGGATACACCGATGTAATTGCCCTGCACCAGGCGGGAATTGAAAATGTGGTGGCCTCATCGGGAACTGCGCTTACCTCCGACCAGATCAGGCTTATCAAGCGGTTTACAAGCGATATCACGATTCTGTATGACGGGGATGAAGCAGGCATCAAAGCTTCCTTCAGGGGCATTGATATGATCCTGGAAGAGGGCATGAATGTGAAGGTGGTGATGCTCCCTGACGGCGAAGATCCCGATTCCTTCGCACAGTCGCATAGCTCCTCTGAATTTCTCGAATTCATTGCATCCGGCGAAAAGGACTTTATTTCATTTAAGACCGGAATCCTTCTTTCCGAAGCACAGCATGATCCCATAAAACGGGCCCAGCTGATTACAGATATCGTAAAATCGGTTGCTGTTATTCCGGATGGCATTGTGCGAAGCGTTTTCCTGAAAGACAGCAGCCTTCTGCTGGGTGTGGAAGAGCAGATTTTGTATAATGAAGTAAACAAGATCAGGCGCAGGAAGCAGGAACAACAATGGCGGAGGGAGCAATCGGGTCAGAGAACGAGACTGGAACATACCGTAAGTACTCCCAGTCAACCGCTTGTACCCGGTTTTGTTGAAAATATTTATTCCGAAGTTGAAGAACGCGAAATTATCTATTTCCTCCTGAAATTCGGATCCCAGTTACTTCACCTGAGCAGCGAAGAAAACTCAGAAATCAGTGTGGCGCATTACATCATCAGGGAAATACAGAATGACGAGCTGGAGTTTACCAACCTGATATATAAGCAGATTTTTGAAGACGTTAAGGACCTTATTGAACGGGGAGAAAAGGTGGCTGAGCGCTTTTTTGTTTACCATGACCATCCGGGTGTAAGAGAATTGGCAGTGGATATTTTTACTTCCCGCTACGAATTAAGCAAGGTGTGGAAACGCAAAGAGGCATACGTGGAATTGCCCGGGGAGAACCTGGGATTTGAGATTCCCAAATCCCTCTTGTCTTATAAAATGATGGTCATTGAAAAAGCCCTGAGCCAGCTTAGGGAAGAGATTGAAACGGTGGAAAAATCAAATGATATTGAAGCTCTTAATAATATAATTATCAGGATACAAAGTCTTGAACAGGTGAAAAGAGAATTATCTGTGGGACTGGGTGGCCGAACGATCATTAAATAAATCCCGGGGATTGCTTTCGAGGGCCTTTAACATTTTCTCCAAAGCCTTCAGCACTCCGTTTTCCACAGCCTTAAAATCCAGTATCTCTTTGTGTTGGTATTGAATTACCAGGTTTGTTTTGATATTCATATCTTCGAGACGGGCATAAAAATGGGCCTTGTTCATTCGGTAGGCCTCCCTGATTCGCCTTTTCAGCAGGTTCCGGTCTACGGCTCTTTTATACAAGCGTTTGGGAACCGATATGGCCACTGACATGGGATGGGATCCTTCCCCCCGGGTATTGAACAGTATTCTTACCGGGTAAGACGAAATAGATCGTCCCTCCTGAAACAGGAGTGAGATGGCTTTGTTGCTTGTAAGCCTTTCGGATTTCCTGAAATAATATCCCGTTATGCTTTCCCGTTATTCTTGTTGTAATCCTTAATGAAGTTCTCCAGAGCCATGGTCATGGACGGAGCCTGGGGTTGGGGAGCCATGATATCCAGTCGCAGGCCGGCTTCTTCAGCAGCCTTTGCAGTCTTGGTCCCGAAAGAGGCAATTTTTGTATCATTTTGCTTGAAGTCGGGGAAATTCTGGAAAAGTGACTTGATCCCGGAAGGGCTGTAGAATACAAGTATGTCATAATTCACATCAGCCAGGTCGGAAAGATCGCTGCATTCAGTACGGTAGAGAATTGCCTTCGAAAAACTAAAACTCTGCGTCTTTAGAAGCTCTGGAATCTCTTCTTTATGTGCAGCTGATAATGGCAGCAGGAATTTTTCATCTCTGTGCTTGTTCATAATCTCCAGCAGATCTGTAATTTTTCCGTTTCCGTAAAAAATCTTTCTCTTCCGGTATACAATGTACTTTTGGAGGTAATAAGCCGTGGCTTCCGAAATACAGAAATACTTCATGGTATCAGGAATGTTGGTCCTGGTCTCTTCGGCGATCCTGAAGTAATGATCAATTGCCGTTTTACTTGTAAAAATAACTGCTGTGTGTACGCCTAAATCAACCTTTTCCTGCCTGAAATCCCTGGCACTTACACCCTCTACATGGATAAAGGGTCGAAAGTCAACTTTGAGATTATGTTTGCTGGCTAAATCAAAATAGGGTGACTTATTATTCTCAGGCTGGGGCTGAGATACGAGGATTTTCCTTATTCTTCCCATATACGATCCGGTTTATTTTCTCTACTTAAAGGACACCTACTAACCACCTGTATAGTAACACAAGAGGTGCGATTTCAAGGGCACAAAGGTACAAAAACATATAGAAAATTAAAACATCTTTCCTGAAAGAAAATATAATACCCCTCCCAAGACGCATCAGAAAGATTAAACCAACGATGGATAGGGTCAACCAGAAAAACACATCCTGAACCACGCCCTTGGTATATACGGTAAAGAGCAGAAGGGACAGCACAACCAATCCCATTAACTTATTAAATATAAAAGTATTATATAAATACTCCCTGAATACTTTCTCCTGGTTAAACAGGAATCCAACCAGGTTGAGTAAAACAATTCTTCCCAGGAATATGCCTCCCAGCAAGGCCAGGTTGAAAAAATAAAGAAGTATGCCGTTCAGTTCATAGGGCATTAATTCCATTCGTAGCTCCACAAAATAGAGCAGAAAAGCAATCGCCAGGAAATATTGGACATAAAGAACCCTATCCAGTTGATTTTTTAAGGTGCTGCTATCAAGGTACATCCTGCTTGCAACCTGGAAATTACTCGTGGCTCTGACGGTCTGGGTAAAAATATCTCCATAATACACCCTGATCCAGGCATAATAGCCAAGAAGCGCAAAAAGATAGATAAAAAACCAGGTGGGGTGATGGATCTCTGATCTCTGCAATAAAACCATCCCATTTTCGGTCACATCAGCACTGGAAACAATACCAGGAATCTTAAAAACTGTGTCGGAGAGTATGGAAGGACCCATGGGACAATAGCAATAAATTTTGCCTGTAAAGATACACATCGTCTCTATCTTAAAAAAAGTTAAATTTGGGTCCTGATAAAAATCTTTGTAGTTCCTTTATATCAGTAAGATCGAAGTACCATCATATAATTGAATGCCAAATGAGAAAAAGTCGCCGTAATATATACCTGGGAGGTTTTTTAATTATTCTTCTCAGCGTGGGTTTTACCACCATCCGAAACAAGGATATTGAACTTGTCAAAAGCCTGGATATCTACTACACCTTATTCAGGGAACTGAATATGTTTTACGTGGACGAAACCGATCCGGAAGAGCTGGTAACCACCAGCATTAATTCAATGCTTGCTTCGCTGGATCCTTATACCACTTACATTCCAGAGGCCAATATGGATGATTTCAAGTTTCAGACCACGGGAGAGTATGGAGGAATAGGATCGCTTATCCGCCGCTCGGGCTCCAGGGTACTTATCGCTGAGCCCTACGATGGATTTCCGGCGGCCAAGGCCGGAATCAGAACCGGGGATATTATTTTAAAAGTGGACGGAAAATCAACCAACAACCTCGCCCTCGAATCAGTAAGTGATCAGCTTAAAGGCAAACCGGGCACAGAGCTTAATCTTTCCATAGAGCGCTACGGAGAATTAAATCCCCTTGAATTTACCCTGACACGGGAAAAAATATCCATTAACAATGTGCCCTATTACGGAATGCTTGAATCCGGCATAGGATATATCCGGCTTTCGGATTTCAGAACCGGGGCAGCAGTGGAGGTAAAAAATGCATTTAAAACCCTGAAGAATAATGAGGAAATGAAATCACTTGTGTTGGACCTTCGTTCCAACCCGGGTGGTTTATTAATTGAAGCGGTACGGATCTGCAACCTTTTTGTAAATAAGGGGGAGCTGATCGTACATACCAGCGGCAAGATGAAGGAGTGGGATTCTGAATACATAACTACCAATGAGCCAATTGATATGGATATTCCAATTGTGGTTTTGATTAACAGGGCCTCTGCGTCTGCTTCAGAGATAGTGGCAGGAGCCCTTCAGGACCTGGACAGGGCTGTTATTGTGGGTCAGCGCACCTTTGGGAAAGGCCTTGTTCAAACCTCCAGGCACCTTAAATACAACGCTCAGCTTAAGGTTACAACTGCCAAATATTACATACCCAGCGGCAGGTGCATACAGGCACTGGACTATTCCCACCGCAACGAAGACGGTAGTGTAGGGCATATACCTGATTCACTTATATCGGAATATCAAACACGTAACGGCCGATCAGTGTATGACGGGGGTGGAATTCAGCCCGATTTTGAAGTCATTCCCGAGATGCTGTCCGAGATTACCCTTCAACTCTATACCCAGAATATGTTCTTCGATTTTGCCACACGGTATCGCTGTGCCAATCAAGAGATTGATGCGCCAGAATCCTACTCTTTATCAGATAGTGAATATGATTTATTTAAAGCTTTCATTAAAGAAAATACTTTTGAATTTAAAACGGCAAGCGAAAAAGTGTTTGAAGATTTGATAAAAACTGCCAGGCGGGAAAAATACTACGAGATCGCGGAGGAAGAATTCACTTCACTGAAGCTTAAGCTCTCTCACAATAACCTTCAGGACCTGGAGACTTTTGAAAAAGAAATCAGGCAGATCCTTTCTGAAGAGATAGTGAACAGGTACTATTACCAGGCAGGAAGGATCCAGGCTCAGATACAGAAAGATGAACAGCTTGACAGGGCCAGGGAAGTACTCAGTGAACCCGCCCTGGTGAAGGAAGTACTTGCCGGGAACCTGGGAGATCTGGCCAAAAAATAAGATCAGTGGGCTTCCAGCCAGCTGGATCCCTGTCCCATCTCCACGGTCAGGGGTACCTTTAACCGGGATGCCTGTTCCATTTCGCTTTTTACTATTTCCTTGACCCGATCCAGTTCAGCGGGAAGAACATCAAAGTTTAATTCATCATGAACCTGCAGGATCATGCAGGATTTCAGGGCTTCCTCATTAAATCTCCTTTGTATTCCTACCATGGCTATTTTGATAATATCAGCAGCCGATCCCTGGATGGGAGAATTGATAGCGTTTCTTTCCGCATTTCCCCGAACCACCGAATTTCTGGAAAGAATATCCGGCAGATTCCTCCTCCGGCCATACATGGTTTCAACAAAACCCTGTTCACGTGCCTGCCTGATGCAGGAATCCATATATAACCTTACACCCGGGTAGGTTTCAAAATATCCGTCAATTAACTGACGGGCTTCTGTCCTGGATATATGCATCCGCTGGGATAAGCCGAAAGCAGAAATTCCGTAAATAATCCCGAAGTTTGCAGTCTTTGCCTTACTCCTCATATCCCTGTTCACTTCAGCTATTTCCACCTTAAATATTTTAGCAGCCGTACTGGTATGTATGTCTTCTTCATTCACAAATGCTTCGATCATCTGAGGGTCAGAGCTCAGGTGAGCCATTAAACGGAGTTCGATTTGTGAATAATCTGCAGACAGGAAGATATTTCCTGGTTCACCAGGTATAAATGCCCTTCTGATCTCCCTGCCTCTCTCCTCCCTGATGGGAATATTTTGCAAATTCGGGTTGTTGGATGAAAGCCTCCCTGTGGTTACAAGCGCCTGATTAAAAGAGGTATGTATTTTTCCGGTGCGTGCTTTCACCAGCTTGGGCAAAGCTTCCACATAAGTGGAAAGGAGTTTTTTTAATGACCTGTATTCCAATACCTTATCAACTATTTCGTGCTTATCCTTTAATTGGATCAGTACCTCCTCCCCTGTGGCGTATTGCTTGGTTTTTGTTCTCTTGGGGTCCGCTATGATCTTCAGCCTCTCGAAAAGTATATCTCCCAGTTGCTTGGGTGAGCTAATGTTAAACTCCATACCTGCCAGCTCGTATATCCTGGCTTCGGTCACCAGAATGTCCTCTCTGAGTTCCTTTGCAAAATCTTTCAATGCTTTCACATCCAGTACCACTCCCTCATGTTCCATTTGCATAAGTACGGGAATAAGTGGCATTTCTATCTCACCAAAGAGTTTGTCAAAGCCCTCCGTATTTAGCTGGTTCCTGAAAATGTCAGCCAGTTGAAAGGTGATATCTGCATCCTCACCTGCATATTCTTTAGCCTGTTCGGGCGCTACCGTTCTGAAAGAAGCCTGGCGTGCACCTTTTTTGCCTATTAAATCCTCAATTTTTACCATCGTATAATCCAGGTATTGTTCGGCCAGCACGTTCAGGTTGTGCTTCTGTTCGGGTTTTAGCAAAAAATGTGCAAGCATTGTATCAAATAACCTGCCCTTTACATCTATGTTATAATTCTTTAAAATGTGTAAGTCATACTTAATATTCTGACCAATTTTTTCAATATCCGGATTCAGCAAGGGCAGTGACAAATCTTGCAGCCAGGACCTGGTCTCTTCCCTGTCTGCTCCAAAAGCCACATAGGAAGCTGTATTTGCCTTCCAGCTAAAGGCTATACCTACCAGTTCAGCATCTATGGGATCAATTCCTGTGGTTTCTGTATCAAAACAAAAAGAGTCCAGACCTGAAAGTTTTTCAGACAGGGCCTTTACCCCTTTCCTGTCTTTGATCAGTTCATAACGATGATCCACATTCTCAATGGACCGGAATACTTGAGCTTCTTCTTCCCCTGGAACGGATTCCATTTCTCCGAAGAGATTCCCCTGTCCCGTGATCCCGCTCCTGACCTTTTTTGGAGGAATTTCTCCCAGAATCCTCTTGCTAAGGTTTCTGAACTCAAGTTCATTAAATAAATTCTTTAGTTCTTTATAATTTAATTCCTGTCGTTCAAGATCTTTTGTCGCTATTTTTAAAGGAACATCCAGGGCAATGGTGGCCAGTTTTTTAGAAAGTAATACCTGCTCTTTTGAATTTTCCAGGTTTTCTTTTTGCTTTCCCTTCAGCATTTCAATGTGTTCATATACTCCCTCAACGCTCTGAAACTGCGCAATCAGTTTTTTTGCAGTTTTTTCGCCAATGCCACGAGCACCGGGTATGTTGTCGGCCGAATCGCCCCAGAGTGCGAGAATATCAATAACCTGCCCGGGGTGTTCCACGAGGAACTTTTCCCTTACTTCTTCCGGACCCAGTATTTCCGGGCCCGCACCTCCCCTGCCAGGCTTGTACATCCTGATTTGCTTCGATACCAGTTGGGTAAAATCTTTATCCGGAGTCATCATATATACCGTATACCCTTCCTTTTCAGCAAGCTTGGCCATGGTTCCAATAACATCATCAGCTTCATAACCCGGCACCTCCATAATCGGGATATTAAATCCTTCTATCAGTTTTTTAATGTAGGGCACTGCGGTTTTTATGTCTTCGGGGGTAGCTTCCCGGTTGGCCTTATATGCTTCGAACATCTCGTGGCGGAAGGTGGGCCCGGGAGGATCAAATACCACCGCGATATGTGAGGGATTCTCCTTGCGAAGTATCTCTTCCAAAGCCAGGGTAAATCCAAAGACGGTGGAGGTGGGAAGACCGTTTGAATTCTTCATGGGATTGGAGATAAATGCATAATATGCCCTGAAAATAAGGGCATAGGCATCCAGCAGAAAAAGTTTCTTATCCGGGTTCATGGCATCGTATTCTAAAAATTATCGTTCGCATGCCATTCGGCGTACGAGCTGGCCGTTTCATAAAGCTTAACGGCCTGGAGTTCGATTCCGGGTGTAAGTGCTGCCCGGATAGTTTCCACTATGTAGAGTACCATGTTTTCGCAGGTGGGTTGAAAATCAAAGACATGCACCTTTTCATACATCTGGCGAATGGAGTCAAGGATATCTCCGTCAGCCTCCCTGTATACCACCAGCGAATGGTCAAAAAAGTCAACTACAGGTCCTTTCACCAGGGCCTTCAGGTCCTTAAAATCAATGACCATACCAAATTTAGGATCCTTCGAATCTCCATTGGGCTCCCCCAGGAGTGTAACAAACAGCCTGTATGAATGGCCATGGATATTCCGACAGGCACCATCGTAATTCCACAATGCATGCGCCATCTCAAAATCAAATTCCTTGGTTACCCTGATCTTATCCATGCTTACTTCCAGGTTTTATTCACAGGCACAATCACTTATACACTGAAGGAGCTTGCTGAGGTTTTTTCTTTTCGTATGGTAGAGTGTGTTCTTCCCCTTTCGTGTAGAAGTTAAGATTCCTTTGTCTTTTAATATTCCAAGGTGGTGGGAAGCTGTGGATTGTTCTATATGAAGGAGTTTATGAATTTCTGTCACACTCAGCATCTTACCCTCTCCCAAATACCCAATTATAGCCAATCGCATGGGATGTGAGATGGCTTTGATCATATTTGCTGCTTTCTCAATCTGGTCCGTATTTAACTCTGAGAATTCCATTTTTCGGAGCTTTTCTGATTGGATATAATGAATAATACAAATATATCAATATTTAAGGTTTTAAATATGTTCCTTACCCTGTCCTTGAAATAATATCTTAATCTGTTTTCTTTTTCTACCTTTGAAACGTCCATTACAATATTTTTATTATTTACCTATAGGATATGAAAATATTGTTCTGGTAAGTTACACTAGACCAGTGAAATAGATTAAATAATTACTAGTGAATACTTCTAACAGGTATAGATGATCAAACTGGAAAATATCAGGAAACCCGTCAGGGAGGAAATGAAAGAATTTGACCGGAGATTCAAATCGGCTGTTTCCAGTAACATCCCTTTGCTTACTGTAGTTACAAAATACGTATTGCGCAGGAAGGGGAAACAAATGCGTCCCCTTTTTGTCTTTCTGACCTCCAAGCTGACCGGGGAGGTAACTGAATCAACCTACACAGCTGCATCCCTGATAGAGCTAATGCATACAGCCACCCTGGTTCATGACGATGTGGTGGATGAATCCAACGAACGCAGGGGGGTGTTTTCTGTAAACGCCATCTGGAAATCAAAAGTAGCCGTATTGTTTGGTGATTATCTTCTTGCCCGGGGTTTGTTACTGGCCGTGGAAAAAAAAGACTATGACCTTCTCGAGATAGTGTCGGATGCCTCCAGGGAAATGAGTGAAGGAGAGTTGCTGCAGATTCAAAAATCCAGAAGCCTGAACATCAATACCGAAACTTATTATGAGGTAATCCGCAAAAAAACGGCCACCTTAATTGCTTCCTGTACTGCCTGTGGTGCTAAATCGGCCCATGCCGACAAAGAAATGGTAGATCTTGTGTATACGATGGGTATCCAGATAGGGATGGCCTTTCAAATTAAGGACGATCTATTTGATTATCAGCCACATGGGCTAATCGGGAAGCCTACTGGGAACGATATAAAAGAGAAAAAATTTACCCTGCCCCTTATTTATGCCTTAAACCAGGCTGAACCAGGACAAAGGAAATCCATGGTGAAAAAAATTAAGAATGGAAAACGGAGTCAGCGTGTGGTAAATGAAGTAGTGCAATTCGTGAATGATATGGGCGGGATCGAATTTGCCACTGAAAAAATGCTGGAACATAAGTCCGCTGCCATGGAAATTCTTCATTCCTTTCCGGATTCTCCTGCCAGGGATTCATTACGTGACCTGGTTGAATTTACCGTGTCCCGCAGCAAGTAAACCTATTCTTCTTTCTTCTCAAAGAAGGCTTTCAGATTCCTGGTTTTAGAGAATCCGATCTCCGCTGCAAGTTCTTCCTCACCGGCTTCCTTAATTCCGTCCAGTGATTTAAAGCGATTAAACAATCTCTCAATGGTCTTAGCCCCTATTCCCGGCACACTTTCCAACTGCGATTGAGTCATGCTGCCAGAACGCTTTAGCCGGTGAAAGTTGATCCCAAACCTGTGCGCTTCATTTCTCAGATGCTGAATGATCTTTAAGGATTCTGAATTTTTATCAATATACAGAGGAATCGGATCATCAGGAAAATATATTTCTTCCAGCTTTTTTGCTATGCCTATAATGCTGATTTTTCCACGTAATCCCAGTTTATCCAGGCTTTTTAAAGCTGCATTAAGCTGTCCCTTGCCTCCGTCAATTACAATCAGCTGGGGCATATCTGAATTCTCCCTTAGCAGCCTTCTGTATCTTCTGAATACCACTTCTTCCATGGAGGCAAAGTCATCTATTCCGGATACCTCTTTTATGTTATAATGCCTGTATTCTTTCTTCGCTGGCTTTCCCTTCCTGAAAACCACACAGGCCGCTACAGGCTCACTTCCCTGAATGTTGCTGTTATCAAAACACTCTATGTGAACTGGCAGGGAGCGAAGCCTTAAGTCCGATTGCAGGGTTTGCAAAATGCGATCCGTATGGCTTGAGCTTTGCTTGACAGCCACTTGTTTTTTCTTCTCAAGCCTGTAACTTTTTGCATTTCTCAGGGACAAATCAAGGAGCTTTTTCTTGTCTCCCCGGACAGGAACAGTAACGCGATTTTGCGGAAAGTAGTTCTTCAGATTCAGAGGAACTATGATCTCTCTTGCGCTGCTTTCAATCCGGTTCCGAAGATCTGTGATTGCATAAACCAGCAATTCCTCATCCCTTTCGTCCAGCTTCTTTTTTATCTCCACCGTGTGAGCCTGGATAATGGCTCCCTTTACCACTTTAAGAAAATTTACAAATGCTTCCTTTTCTTCGTTTACAATGCTAAATACATCCACATCATGAATGGAAGGATTCACAATGGTCGACTTACTCTGGTATCGAGCCAGGATGTCTATCTTTTCTTTGAACAGGTTTGCTTCTTCAAAACGAAATGAAGCAGCCCGAATTTCCATTTCTTTCTTCAAATAGGAAATTACCTTATTCAGGTTGCCTTTAATAATCTCCCTGATTTGCGCAATGTTTTTATCATACTCCTCTTTTTCCTGCAGTCCTTCGCAGGGACCTTTGCAATTTCCAATGTGGTATTCCAGGCATACTTTAAATTTCCCTGCTTTTATGTTTTCTTCCTTAAGAGAGAGCTTGCAAGTCCTAAGCTGATAAAGTTGTCTGATCAGGGTAAGAAGAACCTTAACAGCATACGCTGATGTATATGGACCATAATACAGGGATCCGTCACGAACAACGGTCCGGGTAGAAAAGATCCTTGGGAAATCTTCTTTCTTGATACAAATCCATGGAAAGGTTTTATCATCCTTCAGCATGATGTTGTACCGGGGCTGATGCTTTTTGATCAGGTTATTTTCAAGTAACAGCGCATCCGATTCATTATTTACAAGGACATATTTTATGTCCTGAATTTTATCTACGAGTACTTTGACTTTATAGGAATCGAATTTCTTTTTTGAAAAATAGGATGAAACCCTTTTTTTTAAGTTCTTGGCTTTCCCAATATAAAGGATCGTACCCCGGGCATCATAAAATTGATACACTCCCGGATTATCCGGAATAGATTTTAGTGCAGATTTCAGCTGGGCATCCTTGTTCATCTTAATCAGGAAAAATTTACTCTCCTCACAGTTCTACTGCGAGGAACCTTTAGCTCGGCGAAGCCAACCATCGATTAGTTTTTTATTTTTTTGTGCTCGCTTACCCATGCAGCAGAGTTGCTGGGTAAGCGCTCGCGTAATTAAGTCCAAAATAATCTTAAATATACATCCCTCCCTGCTGATAGCTAAGAAATATTGAATTCTCAGCGTGTTAAAAACAGGAAAATATCCGGAATTTAAGTATATAAATAACTCATTTATACCGCCTTCAAAAAGCTTAGACTGTAAATTTCCAGGAATATTAAGCCGGACGAAGTAGAAGAAAAAAGCTCTATACTCCCTCAAATGAGATTACCGACTCTACTTTATAGCTTCCCAGTCGCTTCCTCCCCTTCAGGTCGGGCAACTCCACCAGAAAAATAACTTTGGCGATCTCACCCCCCAGTTCTGAGACTAATTTACAGGCAGCTTCAGCTGTTCCTCCTGTGGCCAGCAAATCATCCACCACTACCACTTTGTCACCCGCCTGAATTGCATCCACATGTATCTCCAGTGAGTCCTCCCCGTATTCCAACTCATAAGCTATGCTTTTCTTTTCATAAGGAAGTTTGCCAGGTTTACGCGCCAAGACCACCCCGCCTCCAAGTTTTCCAGATAAAGCTCCAGCCAGTATAAACCCCCTGGCTTCCACAGCAACAAACTTGTTAAATCCAATGGGTTCTGAATTGGAATCTATTAAAAAAGCACTCATCATCTCCAGTGACAAAGCCATGGCAATTCGGTCCTGGAAGATCGTGGTCAGATCTCTGAAAATTATACCTGGTTTAGGATAATCTGGAATGGAACGTGTTGCAGCCTTTAAATACGCTGCTCTTTCATCTGTAGATTTCGGAACTAAGGTGTTCTCTGTCTCCATATTTTAATGTGTATATATTTTGAAAACGTTCCACGTGGAACTATCGTCCCATGTAAATTAACAGAACGCTGATGTCGCTTGGTGAAACCCCGGAAATTCTTGAAGCTTGTCCAATGCTTGCAGGTTTGATCTTTGACAGTTTCTGCCTTGCTTCTGTGGATATGCTTTTCAGCCTGTTGTAATCAAAGTTTGTATCGAGTTTTATTTTTTCCAACCTCTTTATTTTATCAGCCATCTGCCTCTCTCTAACAATATATCCTTCATATTTAATAGATATCTCTGCAGACTCAACAACTTCCTCTGCCCTGCTGCCACATTTTTGATAAATTTCCTTCATTCCATCTATTTCTTTCACCATGTCCATCAAACTAACCTGTGGCCGTTTTGCGACTTCAATTAATTTCATTTTCTGCTTCAACGGAGAAGTCTTCCTGTAAATAAGAAAATCGTTTATTTCAGAGGGAGCTACACTATAATTCTGTAGAAAATTCAGAAATTCATCTGTTAGCTTTCGTTTCTTTTTTAACAATTCTACCCTCTCCTCAGATGCAAGACCTATGGCCTCACTGATTTCCGTTAACCGTTCATCCGCATTATCCTGTCTTAACAGGATCCGGTATTCAGCTCTTGACGTAAACATCCTGTAAGGCTCATCCACACCTTTTGTAACCAGGTCGTCGATGAGTACGCCAATATAAGCCTGGTCTCTTCCCAGTACGAATTCCTGATCGCCCGATATCTTCAAACTTGCATTGATTCCAGCCATCATTCCCTGCGCACCTGCTTCCTCATATCCAGTGGTCCCGTTTATCTGCCCTGCAAAATAAAGGTTCTTAAGGTTCTTGGTTTCCAGTGTATGATGCAATTGAGTTGGAGGATAATAATCGTATTCAATGGCATAACCGGGTCTGAAGACTTTTACCTCTTCAAGTCCTTCAATCTTCAACATGGCAGCATATTGAACTTCCCAGGGAAGTGAAGACGAAAACCCATTGATATAATATTCCACTGTGTTCAATCCCTCAGGTTCCAGAAACAACTGGTGTTGCTTTTTGTCAGAGAATGTAACTATCTTATCCTCTATGCTCGGACAATACCTGGGACCAATGCTTTCTATGGTTCCGTTAAACATGGGACTTTCCTCAAATCCTTTTTCCAACTCCGAATGTACAGTCAGATTTGTATAGGCAATATAGCAACTCTGATGCTGGCTATAATCCATCTCATAATCCAGGTAAGAAAATTTCCTCATCTCCTTATCACCCTCTTGTTCCACAAGCTTGCTGAAATCTATGCTCCTTCCATCAATTCTTGCCGGGGTACCAGTCTTCATTCTACCCACTTCGAAGCCATGAGATTCAAGCTGTTCACTTAATCCATAAGCAGGAGGCTCTCCCATTCTGCCGCCTTTCATTTTTACCTTCCCCACATGCATAAGGCCATTGATAAAGGTGCCGGCAGTCAGAATGACCTTCTTCGCCATGAATCTGATTCCCATTAGGGTTTCTACCCCTTCTACGGCCTGATTCTCTATAAGAAGTTTGGTTACCTTGTCCTGCCAGAATTCAAGCTTAGGGATTCCTTCCAATATTTTTCTCCACTCCAGGGTAAAAAGGGATCTGTCGCACTGAGCCCTTGGACTCCACATGGCCGGACCTTTGCTTCTGTTCAACATCCTGAATTGAATCATAGAACGGTCAGAGACAATTCCTGAATATCCTCCAATGGCATCTATTTCCCTGATTATCTGTCCTTTAGCAACGCCTCCCATGGCTGGATTGCATGACATTTGAGCAAATTTTGTCATGTCCATGGTAATGAGCAGCGTATGACTGCCCATATTCGCTGCCGCGGCTGCAGCTTCACATCCTGCATGTCCTCCGCCAACTACAATTACGTCATATTCTAAAACCATTCTGACTGAGATTCAACCACAAATGTAATGCTTCATTTTCCTTTTTACGCATGATTTTCTTTTCATCCCCGGAAGCATCCCCATATCCCATCAAGTGCAACACTCCATGGATCATTACCCTTCTTTGCTCCTCCTCCACAGAAACTCCATACCTCTCAGCATTTAACCAGACCTGTTCAATGCTGATAAATACATCTCCGGAAATTTCTTTTCCTTCGGTGTAATCAAAAGTAATAACATCTGTAAAGTAGTTGTGGTTTAAAAACTCCTGGTTCATGAGCCTTAGATGCTCATTGGAAGTAAAAATAAATGAAAGTGCACCAGGATGCACCTGATGGGATTCAAGCCAGAGACGAATCCACTTCTTATGAAAAATTTTCTGCTTTAATTCAAAGCGAATTTCTTCGCTGTGAAAACTGATGTCCACTATAATTTAAACTTAAGCTCGACGATTCTTCCATCATTCAAATACAAAATTTCATCTGAAAGCCTCTCCATCAGAAAAATTCCACGGCCATTTATTTTTTCAATATTCTCGGGAGCTGTTGGATCCGGAACGCCATAGTGATCAAAGCCATCACCCTGATCCTCAATCAGTACCTTCAATTCCCTCTCTCTCGTTTCGATATTAATACTGACCTGCTTTCTGGGATCAGAATTATTGCCATGAACTATGGCATTATTTGTAGCCTCCATGGTGGCGACCAGTACATTGCCATATACTTCATCGCTCAGATCGAGTTCCAGCGACAGTTCATCAATGGCTTTTTCTACCAATCTAAGGTTCGCAATCTCGGAGGGTATATTCAGATTTTTTCTCATAATAATTCCTACTGGACGCTTCTTATACGGCGCTTGCTTATCAAAGGTTCCAAAAAAACTATTATTTACTCAACCACTCCTCAGGATTTAATATTTCCTTCTCCTGCCACACTTCAAAATGGACTTCCGCCACCTTTGTATTCTCATCAGAAAAGGCCTCCCCTATAAGCTCCTTGGTGTTCACTTTATCTCCAGTCTTCACCCTTACATTAACTATGTTCTGATAAACTGAAAGGAACTCTCCGTGTCTGATTAACACAGCATAATTGGCTCCCAGAATGGCAAACACATTGGTAACCTCCCCTTCAAAAACAGCCCTTACCATTGTTCCCGGAGCACTGCTGATATCTATCCCGTTATTCTTTACACTGGAACCTCTTAAACCCGGTACTTCATGATTTCCATATCCCACGGTAATGATGCCCTTATCCACCGGCCAGGGCAACTTTCCCCTGTTCTTCAGGAAGTCCTTTCCTACCAGCTCCTGCTCAGGTGTCAAGGCAGCATAAATATTTCTTGAGTTGAGCCTTCGTGCTTCTGCTTCAATAATATCCCGGATTTTTTCTTCCATTTCCCTGGCGATCCGCTCCTTTTCCTTAATTTCCTTTTTTAATCTTCTTTCTTCCCTCTTCAGGGTATCAATCATCCGGGATCGCTGGCTGCGTTCCTGAACAAGCGTTTCCTGTTCATTCTCTTTCTCTTCCAGCAAAACCAGCTTATCATTTTTCATTTGATTTAATTCCTGCTCCCTCTTATCCATTTCAAGCACTGTGGCTTCTATCTCCCCTGCTTTCTGTACCCTGTATTCGCTAATGTATTTAAGGTATTTATATCTCTGGTAGGTCTGGGATATGGAAGCTCCTGCCAGGATGTACATTAATTTTTCATAATTCGTATGATTTCTGTAGGCATAATAAATCAAACGGGCATATTCTTCCTTATTCTTTTCATTCTCGGTCTCCAGCCTGGAAATCTGCGCATTTAATTCGCCCATTTCTTTATCAAGAAGCTTTACTTCCTGCTCCAGTGTACTGATTAACCTGGCCCTGGAATTAATCCCCTTCTGTAAAATCCGGTATTGCTGTACGGAGCTGGATCGTTTCTCGGCAGTTTGCTCCATAAGCTCCCTGGCCAGTTTAACCTCGCTAAAAGCCTTTTGTTTCTGCATTTGCAGCTCATCTTTGGTCTGGCCCCGTAAAGCTGAAAAAACAGAAAGCAATACTATGAACAATAAAGCCTTCTGCATCATCTTAACTCAGTAAAAGTATATTTTCTGGGATTAACTTCCATTTTAACCGGAATGCTCTGATTATATTCCACAGTACCCCCTTTTGCATGTATTTCAAATTCTGTGATCATGAAATTAGAATACACTTTCAACACATGGTCCACCATCTCCCCCATTAAATACTGGCTCGTTTTCTGGTGGTAAAATTCAAACAGTTTCAATTTAAAACTTTTACGGTCCACTTGAATCCGTTTTTTTACATACTTATCATCCAGTTCGAAATCCAGTGAATTTTCCCTGTCATCGATGGCAAATTCCAGATCATCACATAGGTAAAATACGCTTATAAGGTTCTGCAAATCCATAAAATTTACAGGGTACTGGTATCCGAATCGCCGTTTCAGAGGACTGTGGTATACTATTTTGTTCAACCTGTTAATTACTTTAATGCTGTCCTTGTCTGCACTGGCACGTATAATCTCATATCCACTGTTTACTGCCGAGAGATAGAGGATCGAATCCTTTATGGAATACAGGGTTACGGTGACCTCGTATCGTTCATCGTCAAACATAAGGATGGCTTCCGCTTTTCTGAGCAATATGCTTTGAATCGTATCCAGGGATGCACACTGCATTGTCAGACCTTCCTTGCCTTCCACCACAGGCACCTCCGATCGCTGTACCTCTTTAATAACTTTGCACTGGTGGAGGGACAGGGCAAATAAAATCCCCAGTAGAATCAGACGCCTATTCATTCTGCTGCTTTTCAAGTGTCTCTATTTTTCCTTCGAGTCTTTCTTTTTCACCCCCCAGAATAATGGCCTTCATGTAATAGGATCTGGCAATTTCATAGCTTTCAAGGGCCACCTGTATATCACCCGCATGCTCGTTGACCTCCGGATCGTTCTTACCACCTTTTTCCAGTGCATTCAGGATGTACTTCTCAGCTTCAGCATACAATTCCAGCTTAAATAATACCCAGGCATAAGTATCCAGAAAAGTGGCATTATCGGGATTGTTCCATGTGGCTTTCCGGCTCCACTCCCTGGCCTGATCAAGTTTCTCCCCTCTCTCTGCCAGGTAATAGGAATAATTGTTCAGAATCATGTAGTTATCAGGCTCTTCGCTTATAAGCACTTCAAAAAGGGAGTCCGATTTTGGATATTCTTCCATGCGGTAATAAGCCTCGGCATACAACATTCTCGCCTGGGAAAGGTATTCTTCCTGGCTAAAATTTTTAAAGGAAGTACTGTCCAGGTTTGCAATCAGGTCCTTGTACCTGCCCTCTTCATACAGGCCTATGCCTTTGAAAAACCGGATATCTGCGCTATCGGGATAGAATTTTAATGCTATGTCGCTAATGGAGATCAGTTCCTGGTTCAGTGATGCAGCATTTGCCAGCAATATGGTCTGCATATACATGGGATAAGTTCCCAGGTTATGGTCCAGGAAGTAGGCCAGCTGACCGTAAGCTTTATCATATTCCTGTATCTGTATATAGAAATCGGCCATTAGCAATCTTCCTTCATACTGGTCGGGATGCTCATTTACAAACACCTGAATCAGGCGGTCCAGTTCCTCGGGATAGGTATTCACAATATCCTGATCGGAGAGATAATAAGACATGATGGCCATTTTCCTCTCTACATCGATCTGGGGGCTGCTAAAAGACATGGCCAGGTATTTCAGACTCAACTCGTAATTGTCAATCTTTCTGTAATAGTCGGTCAGGTTGGTCAGGGCATAAATATTGGAACTGTCCACTTCCAGTATCCGGTTGTAATAGGCGGCGGCGGACTGTTCATCCCCGTTTTTCATGCATAATTCGGCCGCCACAATCCTGAACTGAATGGCTTCAGGAAAAAGAACCATGACCTTTTCAATTTCCTCGAGGGCAAGATCATATTTTTCTTCACCTTCATAAATGGAAGCTTTTAACAGAGTTATTTTCTCACTGAATCCCCTTTCCTTTTCTATATTATCCAGGATCCTGATGGCCTTTCCAGCCTTTCCTCTGGTAAAATAGACCGTAGCCAGCTGGTACTCCCATTCCACTTCATCGGGATTTTCCTTTATTTTTTCCTTCAGAATCCGTGTCACAGCATCATAGTCTTCCAGCTCTCCCAGCGAATTCAGATAAGCCAGTGTATACCATTGATTATCCGGGTCTAACGAATAAGCTTTTTCCAGATTCTTCCTGGCCGCTTCCAATTGCTTTGTCATCAGATAAATGGTGCCCACCTCGTAATAAGCAGCATCACAATCCTCCTTCTCCTTGATCACAAGCTCATACAGCTTCACAGCTTCAGACAGGTTCCCCAGATTTTTCTGCTTCACCGCTTCAATCAATGCATACTGGTAATCGTTATTGTCACCAGATCTCTGTCCAAAGCACGAAATCCATGCTGCCAGTATCAGCACCACCAGCGCTCCGCTGGTTCTAAAGTTCATTCTCATAATTCTTAAACGGGTTTTTATCCCTGTCCCGTATGTCCAAATCCTCCTGCTCCCCTTGCCGATTCTTCCAGGGAGCTGACTTCCGACCAGCTTATCATTTCCACTTTATTTATCACCATCTGGCATATTCTTTCTCCATCGTTCACCACAAAATCGCTGTCAGACAGATTGATCAGAATAATTCCTATTTCTCCCCGGTAATCAGCATCGATTGTACCCGGGCTATTAACTATGGAAATTCCTTTTTTTATGGCCAATCCGCTCCGGGGCCTTATCTGTGCTTCATAGCCTTCAGGCAGTTCTATAAAAAGCCCAGTGGGAATCAGGCTCCTTTCCATGGGCTTTAAAGTGACCGGAGCATCAAGTTTAGCTCTCAGATCCATACCCGCCGAATTAGGCGTACTGTAGTCCGGCAAAGCATGTCCGGAATGATTTACAATCTTAATTTTCATAGGTAATTATCAAACTCTTTTATAAGCATTAAATGTAGAACGTTCCCGGAAGAAGGCAAGCGCAGCAAAAAGGCCCATAAGCAACAATCCGGAAAGCTCTTTTATTTTCTCCATATTTTGCAAAAATAATTCATTGATAAAATATATCACTATAGCTAACCCCATATAAACCAGGATCCGGATGGTCCGGTATGGAACCGCATAGTGCTTTCTTGACCAGGCATAGGACAAAACAACCATGGTACTGTAACAGATCAGATGGGCCCAGGCCGATGCTACGTACCCATACCTGGGGATAAACAGCACATTGATAAGAATAGTAATGGCAGCGCCGGTAAGTACCAATATGGCCCCGAAATGCGTCTTATTGGTCAATTTATACCAGATGGAGAGGTTAAAGAAGATGCCCATGATCAGGTTGGCCATTAACACTACCGGGACGATTTCTGAGCCTTCCCTGAAACTTTTACCGATAAACAGTATGAAGTAATCCAGGTAAATATTAACCAGCAGGAAAATAAAGAGGCCTGAAATCACAAAAAATGTCATCACATCGGCATATAGTTTCTTTGCATTGCTCTCCTCCGACTTTGAAAAGAAGAATGGTTCGGCTGCATACTTAAACATTTGCACAAAAAGGGTCATCAACACAGCCAATTTATAGTTGGCTCCATAGATACCCAACTGTTCCATGGGATTGGTCTCTGCCGGAAGCAGATGCTTTAAGAGGATGCGGTCCAGCGCTTCATTCACTGTTCCCGCCAGCCCTGCAATCAACAGGGGAGTAGAATAGCGGAGCAGAACAGGGAGTAATTTCCGGTCAAATACTGATTTGAAGGCTGCCAGGATATCGGGCAGGAGGAATATAAGTTTGCTGAGCGAGGCAATCATATTGGATATCAAAACATACCCTACCCCGATGTCTTCGTTATACACCAGAGCCACCAGGTTTGAATCGGAGTGCCTGGGGCAATATAACAGGAAGAAGAGATTAAGGCTAATGTTGATGGAGACCTCGGCAATGCGTATAAGTGCATATTTGCCGGGACGGTTCAATAAACGAATTCTGGCAAAGGGGATGGTGGTAAAAGCGTCGATCCCCACGATAATGGCTAGCCATATTATATACTCAGGATGAGCTCCATAACCCATAACCCGTGCAATGGACCCTGAGCCCAGCACCATTCCCAACACAAAAAAGCCGGAAGTGAAAAAGAGGCTCCCCAGTACGGTGCTGTATATCCTTTCTTTGCGCTGAGAATTACTGGCATACCTGAAATATCCCGTCTCCATACCATAGGTGAGCAGGACCAAAAGGAATACCACATATGCATAGAGTTCTGTGATAATTCCATAGGTGGCTCTTTCAAATACCCTCGTATAAAAAGGAGTGAGTAAGAGGTAATTCAGCAGCCTTGGCAGAACAATTCCCAAACCGTATACAGCGGTTTGCCCGACCAGTTGTTTAATGGGATTCTTCAATATTCACGCAAAAATAGCATTATCTGCCGGAAATTGAGAGCAAAAAATAAAGATACTATTTCATTCGTCAACTGATCTTTTATTAAACAGGAGGTAGCCAAAACTGAGCTGAAATACCCAGGGTTTTTCTTCCTCTGTAATATAACCAACGTGAAATGAAACAGGCCCGGCTACAGTCACAAAATTTAATGAAGCATCGAAGAGGGTTTTCGTGCTTTTGAAGTAAGGACTGAGATAGGCTTCGTTATTTACATCGCGTAAAATCTCCTGCACAGGAAAAAAAGCGTAAGCCTCAGCTTTGGCATGAAACTGCTTGCTGAAATTATATACAGGCATCAGGCCAAAGGCGAAAAACTGATTGGCCCTGTAGTGTTCCATAAAAAGCGACCTTGTGATGATGTTGGGCTGAAATACGGGAGCTTCGATAAGTGTGGAAAAATAAGTGCTCAGCAGGGGCCTGAAAGTCGCATGCGCATTAATGTAATAACCCAGGCTGAAAGACTTCCCAAGGGGCACGTAGCCCCTGTTTTCATATTTGGCTGAGAACCAGAAATACTCCAGTTTATTATTCTGTACTGCTTCGGAGGTTGAGCCCGGAAAATAGACCTCAGAACCATAGCCCACCCTGACAGCATGCAGGCGATACCCTCCTTCTGTTGAAAACTGCTTATTATTTAAAGTATTGCTCTCTAATGCAGCGTAAAGGGACAGGTTATTAAGATTGGATACTTCGGAAGTATCGCTAGTGGAGAATTCATTGGTCATGTAATATACCGCCTTGTTCCTTCCTATGCCCAGGCCCCCCTTAAAAATTCCGTTGATGGAATGGGGAGTTCCCACATCAAGCCTGAAGTTTATTTCATCCTCGGTAATATAAGAGGGTTTCAGATCCTCAAAAAAGAAGTTCGCATTGAAGGAATTATAATCAATTCCATTGTAGTTAAAACTCCCCTGGAAAAAGAGCGGGATCCGGGAAGGATAATCAAACCTGAATCCCAGGTTTACCCCGTCGTAAAGCCTTCCAAATTGCACACTGCCCTTCAGGTGGGTACTAACTTCGGTGATTTCCCGGTAGCTGAAGCCCAGATAGGTCTGGGCCAGTCCGGTGCTTGAGAAAAAGATCCCGAAACGGGCTTCCAGCGGACTCTGCGGGATCACCCGGAGCCTAAGTGTGAACAGGCTGTCCCTTTCCCTATACATGGCTCTTGGATAGAGATACAAGAGGCTTTTATCGTGAACGAGTTTCATGTATTCCCTTTTCATCTCACCCACATCGATTATGGAATCGGATTTCCGGATGCTTCTTTCGATGTAATACTCCTGTTCTGGGCTTAATCCATCCACTTCCATCTCATTGAAGTGCAGGGGAGGCCACGATGCTTTAAAAGCGGTTCTCTTCCTGTTTAATGTTTCCGAATCCTCAGCTTTCCGCTGCACTAACAATTTAATGCTATCCATTTTCTCCATGGTGATCCGGTATCCCACCTCCACAAATTCATCCAGTTTATCAAAGGCCAGCAGGGATTGGTTCTTGAAATCCATGTCAAGCAGGATGCCCTTATCTTTCGGTATGGAATAGGTAGAGGGCTTCATCACAATGTTTTCAATCTGGCGCATGATATCAAATTCATCTGGAGGCCTATTGCCTTCTGCTGCCTTACTGCCTATAATGATGTCCGGCTTAAATTCTTCAATAACATGTTCCACCGGGAAATTATTGTAGATACCCCCGTCATACATGATGTTTCCGTCAATCACAATGGGCCTGAAATAGAGTGGAACAGTCATGGAAGCCCTGGTAGCCTGAGCTAGGTCGCCTCTTCTAAAAACCACTTCCCTGTTGTTACTTATATCCACACTGTTACACAGAAAGGGCACAAACAGACTGTCGAAATCATATCCTGCAGCCGCGCTTGCCCTGGAAAATATTTCCATAAAGGCAAAATCCATCAGGTGATTGGGTATGTAACTCAGTGGCAGCCTTGTTTTTGGAACCGTGTCCCTGATATCGAGCCCAATATTTAAAATATCAGGCTCCGGGTATTCGGCCTTAAAGTAGTATTTATACTCCTCTTCTATCACTCCGCTCATCCAGTAGCTGAAATCATCCGATTTGACAATGCTGATGATTTCCTCTGCGTTCAATCCCATGGCATAACAGGCTCCCACAATGGCGCCCATGGAGGTTCCCCCCACAAAATCGATGGGAATCCGCTCTTCCTCAAGCGCTTTTATTACTCCAATATGAGCGAGCCCTTTTGATCCTCCCCCACTTAATACCAGTCCTATCGACTGTCCTTCAAGCACTAATGGTAAAATTCCTAATAGAATAAAGATGGAATATTTTTTAAACATTCATTTTATCTTTGCAGGGCTTAATCTATTTAAAATTACGTGAAATATTATGAAGAAGTATGTGGCTGGCCTGATAGTTTTAGCATTAATGCTTGGAAATGCTTCCATAAATCTGCTACGGGCCCAAAATACCCCGGAAGAGAGGCTTATCAAAATTGAGACCAGCATGGGAAATATGGTCGTCAGGCTCTATAATGAAACACCCCTTCACCGGGATAACATGATTAAACTGGTTCAGGATGGTTTTTTCAATAAGCAGTTATTTCACCGTGTGATCAAGGATTTTATGATACAGGGAGGAGACCCGCAGTCAGTGGGAGCCCCCAGGGGACAACGCCTTGGTAACGGCGGCCCGGGTTACACCATACCAGCTGAATTTAATCCCGAACTCTTCCATAAAAAAGGAGCCCTGTCCGCCGCAAGGCAGGGAGATCAAGTAAATCCGCAGAAGGCATCTTCAGGTTCCCAGTTTTACCTTGTGCATGGAAGAACATTAACTCCGGAACAAATAAATTCCTTTGCTCAAAGCGGAAGAGCTATATTTACCGAGGAGTCCATCAAGGCATATACTAGCATTGGGGGAACCCCCCACCTGGATGGATCCTATACCGTATTTGGCGAGATCGTAGAGGGGCTGGAAGTACTGGACCGCATAGCCGCCACTCAGACCGATTCCTACGACCGTCCTCTTGAAGATGTAGTCTACTCAATTTCTATCGTCAGATAGCCACATTTTTTTTTATTTTTGTAGCTCAAACTCAATCACATAATGCTTCAGAACATTGATAAGATCCGGGATGAAGCCAGGCAGTTCAACGCTGACACCCGCGAAGAAATTGAACAATTCCGGATTAAGTACCTGGGAAAGAAGGGTATTCTTTCCGATCTGTTCCGGAATTTTAAAGAGCTGCCTGCTGAACAGAAAAGAGAAGTGGGGCAGACAATCAATCAACTGAAGCAGTTTATAAGTGAAAGAATTGATAGCATGCTGTCGGAGCTGTCCGAGGATACAGATAGCGGCGATGCAAGGGACCTCACCCTGCCGGGCCCTTCCCTGCAGGCTGGTGCCAGGCATCCTATATCGGTGGTTCGCAACCAGATTATCGAGATCTTTACCCGTCTGGGCTATACCATTTCGGAAGGTCCCGAAATAGAGGATGACTGGCATGTGTTTTCTTCGCTGAATTTTCCTCCCGAGCACCCGGCCAGGGATATGCAGGATACCTTTTTTATTGAAAAGGATCCCGATATTCTCTTACGTACCCATACTTCCTCTGTCCAGGTAAGGGTCATGGAAAAAGAGCAGCCCCCCATTCGCACCATCTCACCCGGCAGGGTATTCCGGAATGAGGCCATATCGGCTCGTGCCCATTGCATTTTCCATCAGGTGGAAGGCCTGTACATCGATGAGAATGTTTCTTTTGCCGATCTGAAACAAACCCTTCTCTATTTCACCAGGGAAATGTTTGGCAAAGGGGTGGAAATAAGGCTTCGTCCCTCCTACTTTCCCTTTACCGAACCTTCTGCTGAAATGGATATCAGCTGTCAGATCTGCGGCGGAAAGGGTTGTAACGTATGTAAATATACAGGCTGGCTGGAAATCCTGGGTTGCGGCATGGTAGATCCCAATGTGCTTGAATTCAATCATATAGATTCAAATAAGTACACCGGTTTAGCCTTTGGCATGGGCATTGAACGGGTGGCCATGCTAAAGTACCAGGTAAGGGATCTCAGGTTGTATTTTGAGAATGATCTGCGTTTTCTGGAACAATTCCGTGCAGCATATTAATCGCTGGCAATTAACCGTGACCTATGACTGAATATCCGATGGATCATAGTTGCAGTTCCTGCATCATTCGTACCCATCTCCTTTTTCGCCATCTGGATGAAGAGGAGCTCCAGGATATTTCACTTAAAATGATAACAGAAACCTACAAAAGAGGTTCAATTGTTTACCGGGAAGGCAAGCAAATGAAAGGTTTTTACTGCGTTCAATCCGGAATTATAAAAATATATAAGACCGGATTCGACGGGAAGGAACAGATCGTGCGTTTTGCCAAACCCGGCGATTTAATTGGATATCGTTCGGTTGTAAGCAATGAAGCAGCCTGCACCACAGCAGAACTCCTGCAGGAAGGTACCCTCTGTCATATTCCCACCGACAAGCTTTTATACCTGGTGAAAACCAACGGCAATTTTGCGGTGGAACTGATGAAGCTCACCTGCAAGGAACTTGGAGAAGCTAACGCTTACATTACAGATATTGCTCAAAAAACAGTGAAGGAGCGCCTGGCCGAAATCCTGATCCACCTGGACAAGGAATTCGGAACGGACGAGGAAGGGGTGCTTAATATATCTCTTACCCGGGAGGAATTATCTAACATTGTGGGTACTGCCACGGAATCCATCATCAGGCTGCTGTCAGAGTTTAAAAATGATGGAAGCATCAAACTAAAGGGAAGGAAAATAAAAATCCTGGACAAGCCAGGATTAAAGCACATTGCCAATATTTAACAAGGTCAGTCCGCCATCTTGTTAATGACGATGTGAACAATGAGTCCACCTATAACCAGTCCAAGGCTGAGCCCCAGATTTGAATTGGTCTGTACTTCAGAAAAAACCGCAATACCAAGTACTATTACACCGGCAAGTATAACCAGCAGCCCTGAATTCTTTATTAACTCTTTTACCATATCAGCTTGTCTAGATTATTCCTAACAAATATATACAAAATATCAAAATAAAAAGTTTTGGCTATCTCTATATTTGCCAAGGTGTTCATAGGCATTCCTGGTAACTTCCCTGCCCCTGGGGGTTCTTTTGATATATCCTTCCTTAATAAGAAAGGGTTCGTATACTTCTTCAATGGTTCCGGCTTCTTCACCAACTGCCGTGGCGATGGTATTTAATCCCACCGGACCTCCCTGGAATTTTTCAATAATGGTGAGCAGGATCTTATTATCCATTTCATCCAGTCCCGACTGATCAATATTCAGTGCATCCAGTCCGTATTTGGTAATCTCCATATCGATAATGCCATCTCCTTTTACCTGGGCAAAATCCCGGATCCTTCTGAGCAAAGCATTGGCGATCCGGGGAGTTCCCCGGCTTCGGGAAGCTATTTCAACGGCGGCCTCTTCTTCTATTTCCACTTTCAATATTCCAGAGGATCTCCTGACTATCCCCGTGAGTACATCTGCATCGTAATATTCGAGCAGGGAATTTATCCCGAACCTGGCACGTAAAGGACCTGTTAACAGGCCGGACCTGGTAGTTGCCCCTATCAGGGTAAATGGCTGCAGGGTAAGTTGAACCGACCGTGCTGAGGGACCCTTATCAATCATGATATCAATGCAATAATCCTCCATGGCCGAATACAGGTATTCTTCGACGACAGGTGAAAGCCGGTGTATCTCATCAATAAAAAGCACATCGCCTTCTTCAAGACCTGTTAACAGGCCAGCCAGATCTCCTGGTTTATCAAGTACAGGACCGGAAGTAATTTTAATGCCCACTTCCATTTCATGAGCAATAATATGCGCCAGGGTGGTTTTTCCCAATCCCGGGGGTCCGTGTAAGAGCACGTGATCAAGAGCTTCATCCCTTAAGCGGGCTGCCTCCACAAACACTTTCAGGTTCTCAACTATCTTATGCTGACCATCAAAATCCGAGAAAACATTGGGCCGCAGGCGGACTTCAATTTCCATGTCCGTAGCTGATAACTGCTTTTCTCTGAATTCAAAATCTTCCGTCATCCTGCTTTAGCGAATTAAAGTAACATCATCGTCCGGAAGCTTGATTTTGAACCCATTAATCCGTTGTTCCGTATTATTTTTGTAAGTAATGGTCATGGTCAGGTTGCCTTCTTCATCGTATTTCTTCCAGTTCTTTTCCCGAGTTCCCAATTCGTAATACTGCTCTTCTTTCAAAACTCCCGAAGGATAAAAATACTTATGCCTTTTATCTGGATTACCCTGTAAATACACGCCTTCGTATTTTATACTTCCATTGTTGTAGTAATAGATCCACTTCCCCTCCCGCAATCCGATCATGTATTTTCCTTTCTCCTGATGATCCCCCACCTGGTAGATCCATTCCCCTTCTTTTTCTCCGCTGATGTAATCTCCCTTGGTGAGTATGTTCCCGGTCCTGTCGTACTCCACGAAAATACCGTCTTCCCTGCCGGTAAAATAGGATTCCTCTCGCCATACATTTCCATTGGGATAATACCAGGTCCATATACCCTGGTACCTGCCCCTGTCAAACCTTCCTTTCTGTTCAATTCCTCCCGAGCGAAAATAGAAGGTCCAGCTCCCCGAGCGCAGATTATTTAAATAATTACCTTTTGCCCTGATTTCTCCACCTGGATAAAAATCTGTCCACTTCCCTTTTTTCCTTCCCTGTTCATTGATAATCCCTTCCGATAATTTTTGTCCTTTTTCGTTATATAAGTAAGCGTTTTCCACTGTACCTGTGGTATCGTAAAACCTATGTATCCCAACAGCTACCCCTTCAATATATCCCCCGGTGAAAATAAGTCTTCCATCGTTGTCAAAAGTGCTTTTCATATCCAGGAGTTCCTTCAGGTCTTCATCAATTTCTTCCATGATTGCCCCTCTTTCGTACCTTAGCGCTGTAACCAACTCCCCTCTTCCGTTAAATTCCCTGTAATACCCATGAAGCCGGTCATCTAAATAATGCTCTTCCCTTTTTATATTTCCGTTTTCATAGTATTGCCTGTAAGTTCCCTGTTTCCTGCCATCAGCATCTTTTCTATTCAGCCGCTCCTTATTCACCAGGTAATTATCCTTGTATTCTTCCACGGCAACAAGCGTACTGTCTTTTCCAAATTCCCTGGACAATCCCTGCTTCTTCCCATTCTTATAAAACACGATTAGTTTCAATTCTCCACCTGGAAAGTAATAATACGACTTCCCTTCCTTCACTCCGTTCACATAGAGTTCAGATGATACCACTGTAGCCTGTCCGGGATTTCTTGGATTTCGGTACGAATAAGTAGTTGAGTAGCCGCTTTTCTGACCTAGTTTATAATCGATTGTCTGGGTCAGTTCTCCAGCCTGATTATTAAAATTCCAGGTACTGTCCAGTAGAAAATTTACTCTCTTGCCTTCGGATTTAATTACTCCGGTCACATAGTAAGTTCTCCAAAATCCATCAGGCTTGTTATTACGGATGGTACCTTCGCTGGAAACCTGGCCGTTTGGATAGAAATACTGAACAAATCCATTTTCCTGCGATCCTTCCTGTCCTTTCATAACAAAAAAAGTCAGGCCGAACCAGGCCACCAAAATAATATATCTATACAGGCTTAACAGCATGTAGTTTTGTTAAAGCTTAAGACGATTTGAAATATCCAGCATTCTCACTATGGATCCCCTGGCTTTGTTCATCAAATCCTGTTCCAAAGTTATTTCAGGAAGCTCATACTTCAAAGTATTATATACTTTTTCCATTGAAATTAGCTTCATATACTTGCAATCGTTGCAGGCGCAGGTTGAATCTTTTGGCGGGGCCGGAATTAAATTTTTATGTGGACTTGCCTTTTTCATCTGGTGTAGAATGCCTGATTCTGTGGCTACAATATACGTAGATCCTTGATCCTTAATGGTATAATTCAACAGGGAAGAAGTCGATCCGATGTGATCAGCCACAATCAGAATGGGTTTTTCACATTCTGGATGGGCAATGATCTGAGCATCGGGATGTTCCTTTTTAAGCTCCAGGATCCTTTCGAGGCTGAATTCTTCATGCACGTGACACGCTCCGTCCCATATCACCATCTCTCGTCCGGTCATACTCTGTATGTAATTTCCAAGGTTCCGGTCCGGAGCGAATATGATCTTTTCATCCTTTGGCAGGCTCTCTACGATTTGCAGTGCATTGGTGGAAGTACAGATAATATCTGTCAGTGCTTTTATTTCAGCAGTAGTATTCACATAAGAAATAACGGTATGTCCCGGATATTTCTTTCTGAACCTGGCAAAGTCGGCAGGTGGACAGGAATCAGCCAGGGAACATCCTGCATTTTTATCCGGAATAAGTACCTTCTTTTCCGGAGCCAGTATCTTTGCAGTCTCAGCCATAAAATGAACCCCTGCAAAAAGAATTATATCTGCAGAAGTGTCAGCAGCCTGCTGGGATAATCCCAGGCTGTCGCCCACAAAATCTGCAAGGTCCTGAATTTCTCCCTCCTGGTAGAAATGGGCAAGTATGACCGCATTCTTCTCCTTTCTCATCCGGTCGATCTCTTTGACCAGATCCAGTGACTTATCCACCTCCATATCAATAAATCCCATTTTATCGATCACTACTTTTTTAACAGATTTCATGTTATATATATATAATCTTATTAATTAATTAATTCTAAAGATGATGATGATAGGCGGTTCATACTGTTTTAAAAAAACTACGACTATCTTTGCAAATTCGATTAGTTAAATGAAGCACACAGACTATTAACAGTTAAATGTTTTGTTAAGTTCTGAAAATAGGCTGCTTAGCTAATAATTTAACACTTGTTAATAGCCAGAGATTTTAATAAGTATAAATTATTATCAAAGATAATGACTGTTGACAATCTGTTGGTGAATTAAGCAAGAAATTAAGAGTTTGAACGTGCTGTATATATTTTTTGCAATAAACAGGTGTTTTAAAAACAAATAAACAACAAATTAACAGCTGAATTGTTAAAAAGAGTATCAAATGAAAGAGTCCATAGCCCTGGCTTCCGACCATGCAGGTTATCAAATGAAGTTAGCCATAATTACTTACCTTAAAGAGCTGGGATACAAGGTAAAAGATTTTGGAGCACATTCTTCAGAATCAAGTAATTATCCTGATTTTGGACACCCGCTTGCCAACGCGGTGGAAGGAGGTGATTTCAAAGTGGGAATCTCTCTGTGCGGCAGTGGAAACGGGATAAATATGGTGACCAATAAACATCAGGGCATAAGAGCGGCCTTATGCTGGAACAGGGAAATAGCCAGGTTGGCCAGAAGTCATAACGATGCAAATATCTGCTCCATGCCCGCCAGGTTTATAGATCTTAATGAGGCCAAAGAAATTGTGGATGTGTTTCTGGAAACAAAATTTGAAGGAGGAAGACACCTGAAACGAATTAAACATATTCCCCTATAAGCAGACATATGTTATCAAATACATGTAAATATGCCATCCGGGCTGTCATTTACCTGGCACTTTTCTCTTCCAGGGATAAAAAGGTAGGTATCAAGGAAATGGCTGAAGAACTGGATATTCCCTCGCCCTTCCTGGGTAAAATATTACAACAACTGACCAGGCATCACATACTGGGCTCGACCAAAGGACCCCACGGAGGATTTTATCTGAATAAACCGGCCATTGATATCTCTTTGATGGAAATCATTGAGCTTATTGATGGAGATGATATTTTCAATATTTGTGTCATAAGGACTTCAAAATGCAGCCATACGAATCCATGCAGTCTTCATGATAAAATTTCCCATTTGAGAAACGAGGAAAGAATGTTGTATTCCACGCAAAGCATTGCCGACCTGGTATCGGAATTCAGAGAGGGAAAGGAGCGGATCAGGATTTGAGGAATTGAAATAACCTGAGATTTCGCAGGATCCGATAGGCAACATATCCTGCTATCAAACCGGAAAAATTTGCCAGCAAATCAAACCATTCAGCAGCCCTGGTAGCCACTACTGTCGCCTGAAGAATCTCAATCATTGCGCTCATGGCGAATATGGCCAAAATCAGGACTGAGTGGGGCAGGAGGCATTTTTGCCTGCACCTGCTTTCCATAAGCGCCACAAAGCCAATGGAAGCATACATGGAAAAATGAATCAGCTTATCCAGATAAGGTATGTTAAAAATACGGGAAGAAGGGATGCTGCTGCTGGGAACCAGGCTGAGCAAAACAATAAGGATGGCCAGCAGAATGGTGAATTTGTATCTGAACACGTAACTTAGCATATCAAAAGAGCTTCAAAGCCAGCACAAATATGATAATAATTTTCAAATATTAAGACGCTATGAGACTGGATGAACTGCTGACTTTACTTGAAAATGAGAAAATTAATACCTGGTTTGATCTTGGGCTTTTCATTGACCGTTTCAAAGAGGATCATGACTATCCGTCCATCAGATTCGATGGCAGCTACGAAGATTTTAAAGAACATGTTAGAAAGGGAGGAATTGGCTTTCTGACTTTTCACTATATGGTGGATGGTGTCACGGTGGAGGTGGATAAATACGCATCCCTGGTCAGGCGTAATATCCCGGGAGTTCCGGTGCACTACATTGCGGGAAAGATACATTCAAAAACAGCGCCTGCAAACATTGAAGATTTTGAACAGCATGTAATTCCTGAACTGACAGGTTTTGATGAGTGGGATCTCTACCGGGATTTTTATTTTAGCCGGCTGGAAAGGGGAAGTCCCAAGTACAATGCACTGATTACAAAACTATGGGATCAAACCCTGATCATTGTGGAAAAACTGGGAAGATATGTAGAGGAAAAGAACATAAACCTGCTTTATTTGCTTAATGTGTGTTCCAATCCGGGGAATGTGGCCCTGGCCCTGGCCTGTGTGTTGATATCCGAATACATGAAAATCCCGGTGATCAATAACAACCACGATTTTTACTGGGAAGACGGGATGTGTAAATTCGAAAGGGAAAAATCGGAGACTAAGGCCGGACCCAGGGATTTCTTTTTCAACAATTGTCATCTGGGTGAAGTTTTTTCTCTGGTGGAAATGCTTTTCCCCTGGCAATCCCGTTCCTGGATGAATGTGAACATCAACCGGGGCCAGACCGAACATCTGATCCGGATCAATGGACACAATCCTGCCAATGTGATGGAGATCGGTACTGCTGTGGATACCTCCCTTTATACCAAAAGCGATAAAAGAAAAAACATCAACACCTTTATCCAGGTAGAGAAAATCCTGTCGAGGTACAACGATAAGCTGATTGTATACTCGGTGCAGGATGTGCTTGAAAGAGGACTGGTGGCCGAACACAATCCCAAACCCATTCTGATCGGGAACCATACCGGGGGGGTGGACCAGTTTATCGGCGAGAACATCATCCTGCTTCAGCCCACCCGGATTATTTCCAGGAAAAGGATAGAGACTTCCTTTAACCTGCTCCTGAAAATGTTTGAGGAAGAAGAAATAAATGCAAGGTTCAGAAAAACCTCCAAGCTGAAAATGACCCTCCTGATCACAGGTCCCATTGCCACCGGTCATTATGCCTATTATAAAAAACTGGTGGAACGTTTTGGGGAGCTCCTGCAGGAGGCGGGTCCCCATTTAAAAAGCAGGGTTTACCTGGCACTGCTTTTCGGGGAACTGGACCGTGAATCTTTCAAAACCCGATTCAGGGAGCCTGTAGGGATAGCTGAATTATATAACATTGCTTCCCTTGTGCTGCTGCCCAGCAAAACGGAGGGCAGGGGGCTTCCCATTTTAGAAGCAACAGCCTGCGGAACCCCTATTTTCTGCAGGCGGTATGAGCCGGAGACAGTATATTCGGGTGTGATCGGAGAGCATCTGGGAGAAAAGGATCGCCTGAAGGTCCTGGAATTCAGAGGAAAGAGAATCAGCGCCACCATAGTCAGGGAGATCATCAGCAGGGTATTTTTCCCCCATCGTTTTACGGAAGAATTCAGGCACAACAAAAGGGTGGTGCACAAGCGCTACAGCCTGGATGCACTGAATGAGAACATTCATCAGATCCTCCATCAGCTCTACCTGCAGCTCAGGGGCAATGAAAAAACCCAGCGTATTGTGGAAGAGTGCCTGATTGATTACCATGAAATGGTCCGTTTTAGCAATGAGGACCTGAAGGCCCTGCTGGATACCCGGAACAGACACTATTTGCCGGGTTACGGAAGGTTTTCCTTTATGGGCATGTTAAAATCCCTGATCGATCCCAGTTATTTCAGGGTAGAGCAGCAGCTGATGCGGGGAATGGCTTTTTCCTTTGCAGAAACAGTGATTAAAAATGATCCGGATGCAGCATTTATTCCCGAAAAGATCCTTAACGGATTTTATAATGCAGTGGAAACACTCTTCGAACTAAAAGATGGCGAACAGGAGGTACAACACGATCATTCCATGTCGTACCGTCACAGGAACCGGAATCATTATCCCTACCAGGATTTTACCTTTCAGGAGCTTACCGGCCTGATCAACCTCCTGTACATCCGGATTGTCCAGCCCACCCCCGTGAACAAAGTGGATCTGAGCCCTCAGTTTTTCACCGATTGGAACCTGGCCCTGATGCAGCTTACAGGGAGCTCCTACCTGGCCATTGACAACCGCAGAAGACTTATAAAAAGAATCTACTCCAACCTGCCCATTGCATATTTTCCTGGAGATTACATTATGTATGAGCTGGAGTTTTTTGCCCTGCAATCCATACGAACCCGCCTGAATCTCCGTCTGGAGGAGACCATTTCAAGGGAACTGCTGGAAAAGGAAGCGGATAAATTAATGCCGGTTTACATTTTTGCACAGGAAATAAACCTTGGAAAACAGCTGAACAAGGATGAGGTCACCGATTACATCATTAACGGGATCTCGGAAGAACTGAAGCTCCTGTACGAGTTTAAAGTCATCCGGATCATACGCACCAAACAAATAAGCGTGGGCATCCATTTTCCACAGTTGGGAAGAAGGGCCCTTAAGGTGCTGAGAAAGATCAAGGATCAGGGCGGCTATATACTAAGCAACCGGAAAAATGCAGCCATGATGACCGATATGGTGGACATGGACCGTTTTCATATCGGAAAAGTAATCAGCGAGCTTACCGCAAATATCATGGGTATTCCTATGGGGAGCGGATACATTCAATTTGTGCCGGCAGGAGTGCGTACCACCCTGGCCTATCCTTCCCCTGTCCAGACTTCCAAGGATTTTGAGCGTGCTTTGAAAAGCAGGCTTTACCGCAGCCTGGAAAAAGAATACGGAGAGGCTTATATCATGTCTGTGCTCAGGGAGGATGCAGCCACCAAAGGAAGTCCGCTTATGCATGTGCTTCAATCGCTGGACAAAACTCCCGGGAAGGAAAGTCCGGTACACTATGATTACATAAGTGGGATCTATGCCGACGGCTTGCCTTATAACGGGGCCCTGGCCCGGATTAACCTGGAGGAAAGAAAATGGGATTTTAAGGTGCTTTCTTCTGCAGAGAGCCCCAAAACCGTACTTCGATTTGCAAAAGCCTTTGAAAGACAAGCGGGCAAGTCGGCCCGGATCGCCTGGAACGGAGGCTACATCCTGAATCCCGAACTGGTGGGCAAGCTGGGCCTGCCTGAAACCTATATCGGTTCACCCCTGGGATTGATTATTTCAGAGGGCCGGATGTTATCCGCGCCGCTCTTTAATAAACCTGCCCTGCTGGTTAAAAAGGATGGATCCATGGATATCAGAAGGGTTCAATGTAATGAAGGCTTGAGGATCAGGAGAGAAGGGGAGGAGACGGTTTTCAATAGCACTATGTATAACCCTAAAAGCAGCTATACAGGAACGGCCTATTACGATCTGCTCTATCCCGGGAAACATATTGAAGCCCATGGCAGGACCCTGATAAGGCTTGCCGGAAACAGGGTAAAAGAAATCATAGAATGCAGAAATAAAGACCTGGCAGAAGTGGTTCCGGTGGGACTTACCCTGGCCTTTGCACCGGAGGACTTACCTGCCGGATTATGCGCAGGAGAACAATTGGAACTTTTTCTTCCGGAATATGAAGATGTAATTCACGGGGTGGAAGCGGGACCGATGCTGATCCAAGAGGGGAAAGAAGCCATTGATATGAAGCTTGAAGGCTGGCTTACTTCAAACTCCATTCGCACACAGGCAGCCCGCCTGGATTATACACAGATGAGGGGACCCAAGATTGCCGTGGGGATCAACCGTGAAGGGGAGCTGATGGTACTAACCATTAACGGAAGGATCAGGGAATCGGTGGGAGCCACCCATGGAGATATGGCACGCATCCTCTTGGATCACGGCATCGAGAAAGCCATGGGCTTTGATCCCGGGGGAAGCAGTACCCTGGTGGTGGATGGCAGGACTTTGAATATTTCTCCCTACAACAGCGCCTACGAAAGCAATGCATATTCCCTGCCGCCCGAACCCAGGGCGGTATCCAATGCCATTATCGGGTATACCCAGGAATGATCCATGGCCGGCCTTTATGTTCATATACCCTTTTGCAAACAAGCCTGCCGTTACTGTGATTTTTTCTTTTCGGTAAGCCTTCACTATGTGGATGCCTTTGTGGACAGCCTGCTTAAGGAGATGGAACTCAGGGCCGGGGAGCTTCCCGGCACTCCGCTTGAAACTCTTTACCTGGGCGGGGGAACGCCCTCTGTGCTTTCAGAGAAGCATCTGGATCAGATCCTGGAGGCTGTTCATACCCACTATAATTTTCAGAAGAATGACGAATGGACCATCGAATGCAATCCGGATGATCTTTCACCGGCCTACCTGACACATTTAAGAAAACTGGGATTCACCCGAATCAGCATTGGCATCCAGTCCTTTCATCAAAGAGATCTGGAACTGATGCGGCGTTCCCATACCGCGGCACAGGCAGAACGAAGCGTTCAGGATGCTGCCGCAGCAGGCTTTGAAAATATCACAGTGGACCTGATCTATGGAATTCCGGACCAAAGCCTGAAAGAATGGGAGGAAAACATTTCACAGGCCCTTTCCCTTCCCATAAGCCATATTTCGGCTTACCACCTGACCTTTGAATCCGGAACCGTGTTCGACCACTGGCGAAAGAAAGGACGACTGCTGCCTGTGCATGAAGAGGCGAGCGTCAGTCAATATCACCTGTTGAGAAAAAGACTGGCAGAAAAAGGATTCGATCATTACGAGATCTCCAATTTTGCCCGGGAGGGCCACATGTCCCGGCACAATATGATCTACTGGTCGGGAAAGTCCTACCTGGGATTGGGTCCCTCGGCCCACTCTTTCGACAGTATCCGGCGAAGCTGGAATGTGAGCTCCCTGAAAGAATACATGGAAGGGATTGCTTCAGGAAACCTTGCTCGCGAAACGGAAGACCTGTCCCCCGCAGAAAGATACCACGATTACCTGATCACTTCCCTCCGAACCAGGTGGGGCGCCGATCCACAGTACATCCAACGTCAGTTTGGAGCGGAACTGTCAGATCATTTCCGGGGAAAATCCAAAACCTTCCTGGAACAAGGTTCCATGCAGATCACCGAAAACCGGGTGGTCATTCACCCCGATCACTGGCTGATTGCCGATCATATTCTGAGGGAGTTGTTATTGTAAAGCACAAGTCAGACAGAGAATACTGAACTAATTATTTTGAGTCCGCAGGGATTAGTTTTTTGATTGTAACACCATCCATGTTTGCCAGGTGGTCCGGTATGTGATCATTATCGTTGATGATCACCGTATATCCCTGCTCAATCAATTCACGGATCTTTTCTTCGTCGGGAAGTTTGGCATATGCAGTGAGCTTGGTATAAAACATGGCTTCAATGGGATTTTCATAGTTTAGCAATACGCCTTTTGAAATTGGTTCCTTATTCAGGCTTTTCAGGCTCTGTACCCAGGAAGGATTTCTGTCCCTGATTTCAAAGGGTTTTATTCTTTCTATACCATATCTTACCGGTAGTATAATCAGAAGTGCCAGTATCAGGGTGGCCGGCCATTTTATGCGCAGGTCCTTTATTTTCCTTTGAAGTGCAAAGAAGAATTCGGCTGTCATCAGGAAATATACAGGAGCAGTGAATAAAAGGTATCCCTGCATTTTTGTTTTTGCAAAAGAGAATACAACTAAGGGAACCAGGAACCAGATGAATAAGGCAAACCTCTTTTTATTCTTGTATTCTTTCCATGTTTTCCAAATAAACCACCCCACGGGCAGATAGATTAATTCCCCGTAGTTTATTCTGATTTTGTTGAGAAAGTAGTAAAAAGGACCAGAACGTCCTTCAATGACTTCCGTAAAATGCCTGAAATTAAATTCTGCTTCCCAGGCTGCTTCCTGAGGAAATTCATGAAATATGTAAATCTGCCATGGCAAAAATACGGCAGAAATCGTTATGAGTAGCAAACTAAACTGGACGATGGTGTTCCTGAGATTGAAATTCCTTTCCTGGGTTATAATCAGAATCCAGATAGGTAGAATAATTAAAGCAGTAAACCATTTTGTCAATATGGCGACCCCTACACAAACTCCCACTATTATGGTATAATACGTCTTTTTCTGTTGAACATATTTAATGGTAAAAAAGATGGCCAGCAGGATGAAGAACAGGAAGAAAATATCAAAATGATCGGTTGCTACCCGTCCTCCGGTAAGTTCAATGATCAAACCGTTAACGGAAAATAGAAAAGCAGCAAGGACTCCCGTTTTGGAATTATAAAAATACTTACCAATCTTGTACGTTAACCAGATTCCAAGCGATGACATGAGTATGGATGGTAGGCGGAGGGCCAGTTCATTTATGCCAAACACATACATGCTGGCGGCCATGGTCCAGAGCGGTACGGGTTGTTTATGTACCCAGATGTGATTTCCCACCCAGTTTTTATAGTCATAGGGCAATATGGGATGATCGTACAGGGTGGGAATAAATGGATGTTTCAAAAGATTCTTCGCTACAAGCGCATGATATCTTTCATCCCATTCGTGGAGGAAAAAGTCGGTAGATACATAAAGATATAATACCAAGCCACTTAGGATTAGAAACAGAACCGATATATTGTATTTCCTGCTTTTGTAAGATTTGAAAGAAAAATAATAGCCTACAGCACACAGAAGAAGGCTAATTATTCCGAAAAGTATGTTTTCCATACGATGAAATTAGGATAATCCTCCAGAAGAGACCTTTGCAATCAGCTCCTCCAGTTTTTCCCGCAGGGTGTCCAGGCTGAAGTGTTTTTTGCCCAGTTCAAAATTGTAATCGGCGATCTCACGAGCCAGATCCGGATTGTAGATTACCTCGGCCATGTCTTTGACCGCTTCGGGAGTAAGCTCGCAGTTTTCGATCATTACGGTTTTAAACCCTTTGCTGCCAATATCTGGCATATACACCGGTTCGTAATTGTTCACAAAGATGGGTCTGCGGGCCAATACGGCTTCCACAAAGGCATTACCGAATCCTTCATAGGTGCTGAAGTAGGTGCAGGCCGTGGCACTGGCATAGGCATCGGACAGGGAAAAGCGCAACTCCCCATGGTTGGATAAGCCCTTGTTGTGGAAGAGGTGGTGGGCGAAAGTTACCTGGTTGCCCAGCTTTAATTCATGGATCTGGTTTACCAGTTCGTTGTAATAGGCGCTGCCAGCATCATCGGCATAATTGCCGGTAATCACCAGTTTGACTTTTTTGTCGTTCAATTCATGAATCAACTTGATGGCAGCCTCGATGCCTTTTCGCCTGACGACGCGGGTGATCTGGAACAGCAAGAGGTCGTCCTTGTCAAATCCCAGGTGCTGGGCCAGATTTTCGTTCCTCTGGTTTTTCACCCCGAAGGCCCGGCTGAAATCCATCACATTGGGCACATTCACCGAACTCCGGCCAAAATTGTCCATCAGGGTATGGGCGGCATGGGTATTGATCACGGCATGCACTGAATTAGGGGCACGCAGAGGGAAGATCTCAGACACAAAATCATTGATCTCCTGATGGGGTGAGACGTACCTGTTGCCGCGTTCCCAGGCAAAATCATGGTCATGGCTTATGGTGGGAATGCCGGTTTTCTGCACAGCCTTATTAATGGCCATGCCCATTTCCAGGTGGGAGGGAAGAGCCGAGGCATTTTCTGAAATAAGCAATTCGATCTTCCGGTCCGAGATCCAATTCAGGATCTTTTTATAGATAACCTTGGAATACAGGTTCAGGTGTTCGATCAGTTCGGCAGGATCGGTTTCGGGATAGAAGAAGGCTTTTTTCTGGCTCCAGAAACTTTCGGGCGAAAAGAAAGACATCTCCGAAACCAGGGTTTCTGATTCAGGATCCATGGGACGTTCCTGGAACTGTCCCGAAAGGGTATACACCGAATGACCCAGGGATCTTAATACATCAATCCATTTTTCGGTTTCCAGTGCTACTCCATCCACTCCCCCGATCCGCCCGATAATAATGCCGATGTTCATTTCAAACTGAAGCTTTTATTTCAGCACAAAGGAAGAGGATCCCACCACTTTTCCTTCCGAGTAGAGTTCCACGGTATGCTCTCCGGGAACGATTTCTCCGTCGTTGGTCCAGAAGATAGATACAGGCAGGTCCTCATTTTCGTAGTTGACCACCCTGGAAGCTGAGGCGGGAAGCTGTTCTTCCTCAAATTCAAACATCTGCAGATCGGGCGATCCCAGCAGAACCTGGTCGGGTCTGAGAATTCTCAGATAGATGGATTTTTCACCGGCCTGGGTCACTTTATTGGCACGAAGCACGAAATCAATCCTCACTTTCACGGCGGTCCGTATCCTGGAGGATTCCTTATCCCGCTTATTAAGCATTACCAGGTCGATCTGGGAGGCCTGCAGGGTGGTGGCCAGGTCTTTGATCTCTTCCAGTTGTTCTTTTTCCTCTTCAAGCTGTTCCTTTTCAGTGGAAAGACGGCGAGAAGTGTTTCTTAACTGTTTGTTTTCAGCCAGCAGTTCCTGGTTCTGCATGTTAAGGGAGTCAATTTGCACAATGTAAGATCTTAGTACAGAACGCAGAGTCTCCATTTCGCTTTTATACATTTTAATCTTATAGGCATCATCGGCCTGGATGGAAATGAGCTTGTCAATTTTCTGCTGCTGTTCCGACATTTCCACCTGCAGTTCCACGTTGTCGGTCTCCAGGGAATCGTACTGAAAATAGATATTTCTTAGCTCTCCCTCCAGGGAATCGCGTTCGACTCTAAAATACTCTGTTTTTACAGCCAGGTCCTCGGAAACCAGGTTCAGGTTTTTCCGGGTATCAAGCAAAAGGTATATGGCCACAGCCAGTACCACTACCAGCAGGCCCACAACCCCATAAAGAACTCCAACATTTGCTTTTTTCTCTTCCATGACAATCAAATTAAATTTTCACAAAGATAAACATTACTCCGAAGGTTTTGAGCTTAGTTCTTCAATGGTAATGATATTATTAACAATGGCATATACCGTTAATCCCGAAACGGATTTTATTCCGAGTTTGCTGCTGATATTTTTTCTGTGAGTTGTTACCGTATGGGTGGATAAAAAAAGAGCTTCGGCAATTTGCTTGTTGGTCAGGCCCAGGGATACCTGCCGTACAATGGTTTTTTCTCTTTGGGTTAGATCACCGGAAGAGCCACGGGGATCGGATGTGCTGTGTAACTCTGTGAATCTCCTGATTTTTAGAATGATCTGATCCTTCCCTTCCGACAGGTAGATGGAATTCTGAGTTTCAGTTTCTCCGCCGGGCTTATCTTTGAGCAGGAGGGTTTTCTCCAGCAAGCCGGGCCGGGCCAGAAATATAGCGGAAGAAAGGTCAAAAAGAGATTGACTGATCACCAGGAAATTAATCTCCTGTTTCTCTGCATATTGTTGAAAAGTAATGGAATCAGAAAACTCCCTGACAATCCGGATCCCCTGAATACGGGTCAGCAGGGAGACCATGCCTTTTCGGAGCAGGTAGGAATCAATGGCTACTATAAAACCGGCTGTCCTCATGAGTTATTCATTCTGTCAAGCAATTGTTCCTCCAGTTCAGCTACCCGGGGAATAAGTATCTTATCTTCCATATTGGCGTGATCGGTCAGGTCTTTAACCAGGTCGGACAGGTCGTGCAGGATCTGGCGACAGAGCTGAAAATCTTCAAAGGGGGGCAGGTATTTAATGATCAAACGGGAAAGATGTTCCAGGCTGGTTTCCAGCCGGTCATGTTCCTGTTCAAATTCCCTGATGGAATAGTTTTGTAATTTTTTAAGAAAGGCAGGATCGGGTTTTTCCAGTGCAGATTGTTTTTCCAGCTCCAGGATGTAGGGAAGTATATGCTGTTCTTCCTCCGACACATGTGTCATAAATTCCTGTTTGTAATCATTGAAAAAACCAGTGACCAGTCCCACTTCCCTCCCGGACAGGGTCGATTGGGAAAGAAGGCGAAGGATCTTCTCTTCCACCATGGGTAGCGCAACATCCACATAATATCCATGGGTTCCCTTGAGGTAATCCACCACTGTTCCCAATGAGAACAGCGCCAGGCCCTCCCCGGGAATATAGGCATCATCCAGGTAAGCATTGGCAATTTCCAGGAAGAAATCGGTGTTCACTTCATGTGCCCTGCATACTTCTTCCACACTCCTCTCCCCGAAGCCCAGCTTCATCTTAAAGCGGGGAAACAGGGGCAGCAACTGCATGTTTTCACTTACAGCCAGACACATGGACATCTCTCGGTTAATCATGGTTTCTTTTTTTGACGTGTGATTTCAGATTCGGTGATGCCGTATTTTTCATCTTCCTCCAGGTTCCCCAGGGGTTCCATATGAACCATTACGTCGTAAATGTTTTTAATATTCGATTTAATACTGTTCTCCACATTTCTGGCAATCACATGGGCGTTTTGCACCGATAAGTAAGGATGAACTTCAATATCCAGGTTTACCATGTAGTGGTGACCTATTTTCCGGACACGTACCCGGTGGGGATTGTGGGCCCCTTCCACAGAGTTGACAGCTTCGAACAAACGCTTGTAAACATCCGTATCATCAATTCCGTCCATCAGGTCCACATTGGACTTCATAAAGATCCTGAATGCAGAATACATGATAAAGATACTGATGGCCAGGGCGATTAACCTGTCAATCAGCGGTTCTTTTAGAAGGATGGTGAATATGAGGCTGGCCAGAACACTCAGTGAGATCAGGATATCGTTCCGCATGTTCCGGGCATTGGCTATAAGCATGGGACTTTCCACCTGTCTGCCGGTTCTGAAAAGCAAGAAGGTAAGAATTAATTTTCCTGCAATGGAAACCATGGTGATCCAAATGGCCAGTGGTGTAGGGGTTTGCATTACCGAAGCGCTAATAAGGATCCTGATAGTGGAATAGGCCAGCTGGGCACCGGCAAAAAAGATAATAAAGGATAAGACCTTGCTGGCTATCGTATCGGCTTTGCTGTACCCGTAAGGAAATTTAATGTCGGGTGGCCTGGTCATGATCCGTGCAGCCACCAGTACCACCAGCGAAGATGCGATATCGGTACTTGAATCGATGCCATCTGCGATCAGGGCATAAGATCCGGACACAAACCCGATAGCAAGCTTTAATACAGCCAGCACCGCGTTCCCCAGAATGGCCCACCAGGATGCACGAATGATTTTTTGTTCCCTTTCCATTTACGCCTTCTCTTTATGGATCAGATAAGTGGGGTGCGCAGCATCGATTTCAAACTGAAGGGTTACGTGGCTCACATTAAAATCGGTCAGCAGAAAACGTTCAATCTCCCGGTGTGTGTCTTTTACCTGGCTCAGCTTCAGGTCTTTGTTTAGTTCAATGTGAGCTTCCAGGTGGATTTCAGTATCGGTAAGCATCCAGGCATGCAGGTGATGGATGTTGGCCACATCAGGCATCTGCTCCACTTTCCGCTTAATTATGGACAGGTCCAGGTTATCCGGGGACGACTGCATAAGGATATTCACCGATTGCTTTAGTATCAGGAAGCCCGATCTTATAATGTAAAGGGAAATCAGCAGGGTGATCAGCGGATCGATCCAGTAGACTTTAAAGACCTGGATAAGTACGCCTCCGATAATCACCACAACGGATGAGAGGCTGTCCCCGATCAGATGCACATAAGCTGCTTTTACATTGATGCTTTTATGAGCGTCTTTTTTAAGAAGGATCACTGCATAGAGGTTGGCCAGCAAGCCGATCATCCCCACCAGCAACATGATCATGGAATTGATGGTCTGAGGATCCTTCCATCGCTCCCAGGCTTCTTTCAAAAGAAATACACTCAGCACGATCAGGATTACCGCATTGAGAAGAGCAGCCAGGATCTCCACCCTTTTATAGCCGAAGGTTTTTTTCTGATTGGCTTCCCGTTTTCCGATCACCGTGGCCATGTAGGCGATAAATGTGGCAAAGGTATCGCTCAGGTTATGTAAGGCATCGGAGAGCAGGGCCAGGCTTCCCGAAAGAATTCCTCCGGCAACTTCCACGATGGCAATAACCAGGTTCAGGAAGGTGGCGGCCAGCAGGTTCTTTTCATTCACCGGGTGATGGTGATGTGTTCTTTTACGGGTATGATTGGTTCCGGCCATATTAAATAAAAAGCAAGAGACTTACAGCCATGATCGCCATGCCTGCCACAAAGCCGTAAACCGCATGGTGATGCAGTCCGTATTCCCGGGCGGTGGGCAGAAGTTCATCGATGGAAATAAATACCATGATCCCGGCCACTGCTGCAAATATAAATCCAAAGAGGGTATCACTCAAAAAGGGCATTATGATGAAATAGGCCATCAGGGCACCCACCGGTTCGGCAAGGCCGGACAAAAATGAAAGGTAGAAACCCTTCTTTTTGCTGCCGGTTCCGTAGGAAATGGGCACCGATACAGCAATGCCTTCCGGAATGTTATGGATGGCGATGGCTACTGCGATGGGAATGGCAATGGAAGTATCGCTTAACCCGGCCATAAAGGTGGCTATTCCTTCCGGGAAATTATGAATGGCAATGGCCAGAGCTGTAAACATACCCATTCTAACCAGTTTGGGATCCTTATTTCCATCCCGGGAAACATCTTCCACCCTGCGTATTTCATGTGGGTTTTCATAGGAAGGGATCAGGCGGTCAATTAGAGCAATGATCAGGATGCCCAGGAAGAAAGACCCTACGGTATACCAGGCAGCCAGTTTTTCACCAAATGCTGGCTCAAGTGCTAAGCGTGCTTTCTGAAGGATCTCAAAGAAGGAAACATATATCATGACCCCGGCGGAAAATCCCAGGCTTACCGACAGGAAACGGGTGCTCGTACTCCTGGTAAAAAATGCCAGCGCACTTCCGATTCCCGTGGACAGTCCGGCAAAAACAGTAAGTCCGAATGCAAGCCAGAAATTCCCTGAGTCCATGAAAGCTACTTTTTATCTGCTTTTCTGCCTTTCTTAGGGGGTTTAGGAATGGGTTCCCGGGAAAAGTATTTCGGGTGTGCTTTGGTCCAGAGGATCATTAAAATTCCGGCCAATATGAAGGGCAGGCTAAGGACCTGACCCATATTAAACTGCATCCCTGCTTCAAAGGCCACCTGATCGTTTTTCACGAATTCAATAAAGAACCTGGCAGAGAAAAGAAGGATCATAAACACCCCGAAAATATAGCCGTCCCTTACTTTCATATAGCGCTTCCTGTAGAAAGTCAGCAGGATCGAAAAGATCAGGATGTAGCTCAGGGCTTCATAAAGCTGGGTGGGATGCCTGGGCACGGTGGCCAGGATCGCCCCTGTGTTTGGATCGTATAATTTATCCCGTACAAATTCAAAGCCCCAGGGCAGGTCGGTGGGCAGACCGTAAATTTCAGAGTTAAACAGGTTTCCCAGGCGGATAAAAGCACCCCCCAGGGCCACCACGATCACGATGCGATCGATTAGCCAGAGGAAGGATAGTTTATATTTCCGGATGTATAACCAGAGGGCAAGGAGAATCCCGAAGGCTGCGCCGTGGCTGGCCAGACCTCCTTTCCAGATTTTTAAGATCTCAAAGGGATTTTTCAGGAAATAGTCGGGTTCGTAAAAGAAACAATGTCCCAGGCGGGCCCCGATTACGGTTCCGATGGCAATGTAGATCAAGAGCTGGTCAAGCATCTCGGAAGTTAATCTTTCGGTGGTCAGGTAACGTGTAAAAACAATATATCCCGATAGAAAGGCTGAAGCAAAAAGCAATCCGTACCAGCGGATGCTGAGCTGACCAATGCTGAAAATCTCCGGATCTACGTTCCAGGTGATGGCGTTAAATAACATGACAGGGCATGGATTTTGAGATTAAGTTACAAATATAATAACATTCCGGGGGGTTTCACCTGAAGCTTATATCTTTGTATGTTTGCACTAAAATTGATCAGAACGTGTCCGTTAAATACTTCTTTCCCTTTTTAATTTTCCTGGCATGCTGGAGTTGTGCACAGCAGGGTTCCCCTACAGGCGGTCCGAGGGATGAAGACCCGCCTGTGATCCTGGAGAGCGAACCCCCAAACTATTCCATCCGTTTCGAAGCAAAAAAAGTGCTGATCACCTTTGATGAATACATTGTGCTGGACAATGTGAACCAGGAGCTTATTGTTTCTCCCCCCATGGAGGAAAAACCGGAAGTAAAACTCAGGAAAAGATCCCTGATCATCGAATTCGAAGAGGACCTTAAGGCCAATACCACCTATACATTTAATTTCGGAAGCGCCATCAAGGACCTTCATGAAGGCAATGTGCTGCTCAATTATGAGTATGTATTCTCCACGGGTGATGTGCTCGATTCCCTGTCGGTAAAAGGTACCCTTAAATATGCTCATGATCTTTCTGTTCCCGAAGAGCCCATATCCATCCTGCTCTATAACGACCTGAGGGATTCGGTGCCGCTGACTGATATTCCGCTCTATGTGGGCAGATCGGATGACAGCGGTGTGTTCAGCGTGAACAACCTGAGGGCCGATGTGTATAAAGTGTTCGCTCTGAAGGACGGGAACAATAATTTTTTATTCGACCTTCCCACCGAGGAGATCGCATTTCTGGATACCAGCCTGATTGTAAATGCAGAGTTTGCCAGGCTCCTGCTGCAATCTGCCGGTCTGATTGATTCAATTCCTGCTGTAGCGCTGGTTTCCCCTGAAGATACTTTGATGAACGACTCCATACCTATGGCAGCAGACAGCATAGCGGATACAGGGCCCGATCTGAATTCCATTTATATCGACCTGGAACTATTTACAGAAGAAGCAGATATACAGTATATTAGCGATTATAACAGGGATGACCGGAGAAGACTGCAGGTGGTTTTTGCCAGACCGCTGAGCGATACCTTTCAGTACCACACCCTGCCGGTGGATGCCCCCGGAACCATCGATTACCTGGAATACTTTTCCCCGGAGAGAGACTCCCTTACCCTGTGGATCAGGGATTCGGTCCACTACAAGCTGGATACGCTGCACCTGCAGCTGAATTTTACGGCAAAGGACAGCTCCATGCGCTATGTAATGCAGACCGATACCCTTCGGTTTACATACAGGGAGAAGAAAACCGGCAATAAAAGAAAAACCGCTAAAGAGAATCAGCCTGAAAAGCTTGAGATTCATACCATAAGAAAAGGAGGCTCCCAGGAGCTTCATCGCGACCTGGCCCTGAACCTGAATTTGCCTCTTCAGGAAATCTCCGATTCACTTATTGAATTATACCACAACCCCGATTCAGTGGAGGTGGAAGTACCCTTTAGCACCAGGCGGGACAGCCTCCTGCCGAACAGGGCATGGATCTCAAGCTCCTGGAATTCGGCTGCTCAGTACCGGCTGCGGATCCTGCCGGGCGCTATTACCAGCATCTATCCACCTGCACACGATACCATTGATGTTAGCTTCAGCACCCGGGACAGCGAATACTATGGACAGATCCTCTTATCCATGGAAAATGTGAAAACCCACACCATCATCCAATTGCTTAGCCGGGATAAGGTCCTCATGGAAAGATCGGTGGATGCAGATGGAATGTACACCTTTTCCAACCTGGTACCCCAGGAGTATACCCTGAAGTTTATCCACGACATCAATGGCAACGGCAAATGGGATACGGGGAACTACCTGAAAAAACAGCAGCCCGAACCCGTTGAAATGTTGCCGGTAGACATTAGCGTCAGATCCAACTGGGACCACGATGTGACCATGAAGCTGGAGAAATAAGTTATTTAGTTGTTCTCCCGGTCCAGTTTTTGCCAGATCAGTGCGGCAGCGCCAAGGACTGCAATATTCTTTTTGAGGAGGGCAGAGGGTACGATATCGATCTTGTTCCGGTAGAGAGGCAGGAGGTGCTTTTCCATGCTTTTCTTGGCCGGATCGATGATCCATTTCCCGGCCTTGGCCAGTCCCCCGAAGAGGAATATTTTGGAAGGGCTGATATGTGCTACGGTGTCTGCCAGGCTCCTTCCCAGCAGAAAGCCGGTTCTTTCAAATGCTTTGATGGCGATGGGATCGCCTTCTTCGGCTTTGGCGGTGATCAGTTTGGGTTTTAGTTTGGAAAAGGGAATTTTACGGAAATCGCTGGGTACGTTTTCTTCTGCCAGCAGTTCGAAAATGGTTCGCTTGATGCCGGTGGCCGAAACATAGGCCTCCATGCATCCCCTTTTTCCACAACCACATTGCCGGCCGTTATCCACGGCCCTTACGTGACCCAGCTCACCGGCATGTCCATCGTTTCCATAGACCACATCCCCGTTTACCACCAGTCCGCTGCCCAGGCCGGTTCCCAGGGTGATCATCAGGAAGTTATTCAGGCCCTTGGCTCCTCCAAATAACATTTCCCCAAGTGCGGCCGCATTGGCATCGTTGGTGACCACAGCCGGGATCTGAAACTGCTGTTCCAGCAGCCTGGCAAATTCGATGATCCCTTTCCAGGTCAGGTTGGGGGCATGTTCGATACATCCGGTATAGTAATTTCCATTGGGAGCACCCACACCAATACCGGCCATATGAAATTCAGACTCCAGCTGACCCAGGCTGTTCATCAGGTGGGCATGAAGAGCTTCGATAAATGGTTCTATGCTGGCATAGCCGGTGGTTGGGACCTCATCTTCGAAATAGATTTTACCCGACCGGTCCACCAGCCCCATTTTTGTATACGTACCTCCAACATCAATTCCCAGTACAACTTCAAGTGTCATCGCTTCTTTATCGTATGATTGTGAGCAACAAAATTAATAATTCTCAACTGATTTGGTTAAATTAGCTGAGATAACTAAAACATGTGTCATGACCAATTTCATTGTACCAATCGATTTTTCAGTGGATTCACTGAAAGGACTTGAATGGGCCCTTCTTTTTTCCCGAAAGCAGGCGCTTAATATTCAGATGGTTTATGTACTCTCCACCAGTTCAAATCTTCAGCCCAATGTCCTTGAAGAAGAGCATAAGAATGCCCAGACTCAATTTGAAAAACTGATGGGTGAGTATGCTTCCCGACTGGGTAAGAATTCGAAATTGAAATTTATAATCAAGAAGGGAAAAATATACCGGGAAGTGGTTAACCAGGTAAATTCTGTGCAGAATGCTGTATTATCAGCATCCACCCATGGAGCTTCAGGATTTGAAGAGTTGTTTATCGGCAGCAATGCACTAAAGATCATGGCTGCCACCGAACAACCCGTATTTACCCTTCGGCAGGGGCCGATTCCTGAGGATATAAAAAAGATCGTGATACCCATAAAGCTTCACCAGGACACCAGGCAGAAAACTCCTATAGCAGCAGATGTTGCGGAACTTTTTGGTGCAGAATTGCATGTGATATCCATTACATCCAACAGGAATAAGCGCGACCAGGCGCGACTGGAAATCTATGCCAATCAGGTGGTGAACTACTTTAAAGCCAGGGATCTAAATACTATTGCAAAGACCCTGGTGGGGGACAGCATGCCCAACCTGGTCTGTAATTATGCCGAAGCTGTGGATGCAGACCTGATTACCATCATGTCCAGTGCCATCGACAAATGGAATGTATTCCTGGGCAGTTTTGCCCAGCAAATGGTTAATAAGGCCAATGTTCCTCTTTTAAGCATCACACCCAGCGAAAAGCAAATACCATACTTATTCAGCAATATTGGAGGATAATCATAACAAAAGAAAAAGATCATATGGGGGGATCCCTTGAATCCCAGTTAAAAGCCTTGATGGAAGCATTGCCTTTCGCCTCATGGTTCAAGGATTCAGACGGGAAATTCAAACAGGCCAATACAATCCTGTTAGATTCCCTGAAAGAGGAACTTTCCCAGGTGCTGGGAAAAGGGAGCGGAGAAGTATTTGATAAAGAGGACGCCAGGCTCAGTGATGAAGTAGAACAGGATGTATTTGAAACCGGCAAGATCAGTGAGGTCACCTACTCCAGGGATAAGCATGTGTTTAAAGCGGTCAATTTTCCGGTATTTGACACTGATGGGAAAATAGCCGGGACCGGAGGATACCAGGAGGACATTACCAACCTGACCGCTTCCCTGCAGGCTCTGCACCAGGAGCGGGAAATCCTGGAAGTGCTTCTGGCGAACCTGCCCTTTTGTATTTTCTTCACCGATCGCAAACACCGCTACCTGAGGATCAATCCTTTGATGGCAAAGCTGTTGCGGGTAAGCCATCCCAGGGAGGCCATTGGCAAAAGCAATGACGAGTTTTTCTCCGAAAGGCTGGCCCGTAAAATGATGGAAGAAGACCGAAGTATCATGGAGACCGGAAAAGCCATTTTCAACCGGATTGTGTTTTTTGAAGACAAGGGATTGGATGGCTTCTGGATGGAGCAGAACAAAATACCGGTCAGGGATGAGCGGGGTGTGATCACCATGATTGTGGGCATCTATAAGGATGTGACTGATAAGGTGGCCATTGAGAATGAACTGAAAAATGCCCGGGACAGGGCGGAAAAGTCAGATCATTTGAAAACATCTTTCCTGGCTAATATGTCTCACGAGATCAGAACTCCCATGAACGGGATCCTGGGTTTTGCCAATCTGTTGCGTGACCCGGATGTCGGGGATGACCAGAAGGACCTGTACCTGCAGCACATAGATCGCTCCTCCAAGCAGCTTTTAAATATCATTGATGACATTATAGATATATCAAAAATTGAATCCGGACAATTGAAGATCTCCAACAGACCGGTGCATATAAATGAAATCATGGATGAGATTTATTCCTCATTCTTTCATCGCATCAGGGGGGATGCTCCCGGTCAGAAAAAAGTGGCCTTTAACCTGAACAAGGATGTGGTGTCGTCGGTCTTTACCGTTGTTGTGGATGATTACAGGCTGACACAGATTTTCAATAACCTTATTGGCAATGCCATTAAATTCACCCATGAAGGAAACATTACCTTTGGATATACCCTTAAGGACAACCGCTATATCGAATTCTTTGTAAGCGATACAGGGATCGGGATTGAACCAGAAAAAATCTCACTGATCTTTGACCGCTTTGGACAGGTTAATCCGGTCAGTAATGATCAACCTTCGGGAACCGGACTGGGTCTGCCCATTTCCAAAAGCCTGGTGGATTTGATGGGGGGCGAAATGTGGGTGGAATCTGAGGAGGGGAAAGGATCCACCTTCCGTTTCACACTGCCCCTGGTTATCGAACAGGTGAGAGAGGAATCCCAGGTATTGCTTTCGAATAAGTCTTATGACTGGAACGGTAAGTGCATACTAATTGCAGAGGATGAGGATCTTAACTGGCTCTTTATCAGGGAAATGTTGCGAAAAACAGGTGCTGAGATCATCCGGGCGATAAATGGATTAGAGGCTCTGGAACTGGTTCGTACCCGGAAGCCCGATGTGATCCTGATGGACATTAAGATGCCGGAGATGAATGGCATTGAAGCTACCCGGAAGATCAGGGAATTCAATCCGGAAGTTCCCATCATATCTCAAACCGCTTTTGTCATGGCTGAAGAGAAGGAGGAGAGCATAAAGGCAGGCTGCAATCACTTTGTAACCAAGCCGCTGGACAGAACCACTATTATGGAAATAATAGATTGCTATATTCAACAATGAAGCGGGCTGTAGTTTTAGTGGCTGGCGGAGCAGGTTCACGTTTGGGCGGAGCTATTCCAAAGCAATACCGGGAACTGGAGGGAAAGCCCATTATAGTGCATACCCTGGAAAAATTTCTGCTTTTCGATCCGGACATGGAAGTGGTGGTTGTGATGGCCGGGGCTCACAAGCTTTTATGGCAGGGCATTGCTGAAACGCATGTAAGCAATCCGGGAATTTTGATGGCTACGGGAGGTCTTACACGATTCCATTCTGTCAGGAACGGCTTAGAGCTGATCAGGGAAGGAAGGATCGTGGGGATTCACGATGCGGTGCGGCCTTTTGTTAGTTGCGATACCCTGGAGCGTTGTTATTCAATGGCTGAGAAGACCGGCGGAGCCATTCCGGTGACAGATATGGATGAATCGATCAGGATGATAGCACATGACCATAGTTCTGTGCATATGGACCGTTCCATGCTGAAACGTGTCCAGACCCCACAGGTATTTCGATCCGAGCTAATCAAGGAAGCTTACCGGAAGGCGGATCATTCGGATTTTACGGATGATGCTTCGGTGTATGAAGCCTTTGCCGGAAATATCAGCCTGGTGGAAGGGAACCGGCAGAACATTAAGATTACCACCCCCACCGATATGAAACTGGCTTCGGTACTTATTCGGTCAGCTGAGTAACTTCTCCTCCCACACTGGTGCTGATCTGTTTCTCCCCGGGTTCTCCCCAGTATCCCACAGTGGCTTTGCTGGTGGAATTGATGTGCAGCATATCTCCAGCATTTACCTTCACCTGTGCCCCGGTGGCTGCTTTTACCCAGGTAGTTTCCACATCCAGGTCATTAGAAAGGTAGTTCCCCCAGGTATAGGCATTGACGGATTGGATCCTGGTCCGTCCGTAAAGGATGATATCGGCGCCCTGGTTCACCCGGGCACTGATGGAATCGGCAAGGATGCGCAGTTCGGCCTTCCCCCCGGTTTCTGCTTTCAGGGTGAAAACCTTTGCTGCAAGGGTATCGGCCGAAGAAACATGGGCTCCCGTATTAACTTCCAGCCCCAGGAGGCTTTTGTATTTCAGTTTCAGCTGGATGGCCGGACTCTTTTTAAGCTCTGTTTTTGCCTTCAGGATCAGTTCTTTTTCTCTGATCTCAAATTTGATTGCTTCCCGGTCCTGCCCGGGTTTAAACTCCAGCTCCTGGGTATGGGAGGGAATAAGTACCAGCCGGATGTTGCCTGAAACCTTCAGGTGTTCGAAAGGAGTTTCAAGGGATTGAAGGGTGTCCTGGCCGCTCAGCGGCAGGATCAGTGTACAAAGTACAAGAAAGGAAAGAATGGTTCTCATGGCTTGCTCAATTTGATTCCAAAAATACGTTTAATTATTTTATTACCTTGCAGCCCTGAGCTTGCTGTGGATGACAAAGGCAATTAACATTTTAGTGGTTTGTCTTCTGTTGGGTCATGCGCTGGATTCTTTCGCCCAGGAGCCATTGATCATTGAAGATGATGTACTGGTTGTTAATGATATACTTATCCAGGGGAACCGGGTTACCAGGGAACATGTGATCCTCCGTGAACTGGTATTTGAAACCGGGGATTCCATCCGCAAAATGGAGCTGCTTCCCTCCATCCAGAGAAGCAAGGAAAACCTCCTGAACCTGGCGTTATTCAATTTTGTCTATTTTGATGTGACCCATATTCAGGGCAACAGGATCAATGTACATGTTGAGGTTACCGAACGCTGGTATATCTGGCCCGTTCCCATCCTGGAGTATGCGGACCGGAACTTCAGCGAGTTTATAAAGAACAGGGACTGGGACAAGATCAATTACGGAGCCTGGCTGAAATGGAATAATTTCAGGGGACGGAACGAGCTCTTAACGGCCAAGATCAGGCTGGGATATGTAAAGGAATACGCTCTGGCTTACACTGTGCCCAACCTGGGGAAAAACCAGAGTCATGGCCTCTCTACCGGGTTTAATATGAACCAGCAAAACGAGGTGATTATAGCCACGGTACATAACAAACCATTGGAGTATAAACCCCTGGAAGCAACGGCCATGACCAGGCTGAATGCATTTGCCAGTTACAGGTTCAGGCGAAAATTATATGGAATACACTCCCTGAGGTTTGAGTATTTCGATCACCTGGTTGCAGATTCCATAGCCATTGTGAATCCAAATTTCCTGGGGGGAGGGGACAGCCGCCTGAATTATTTTATGCTCTCTTATGTTTTTAATTACGATATAAGGGATTCAAAAGTCTATCCCCTGGAAGGATTCCAGGTGAAATTAAAAGCGCAGAAGCTTGGCCTGGGAATCCTTCCCGATTTTGGATATCCTACCCTGCGGCTGACCGGTGTATTGATGTTTCATCAGAAGCTGGCCAATCGCATCTATTTTTATAATGCGACAAAGGGACGGTTTTCATCTGAGGGCCGGGCCGCTTCGGAGATTTATATGCCTTATGTTCTCAACAGAGCACTGGGCTACAATGAAAACCTGGGCGGATATGAACCCTATGTAATGGATGGATCAGATTACTTTATTTCAAAGTATAACATTAAGTTTCAGGTGATCAAACCTACAACTTATACACTTCCTGTCATAGGCATGGAGCAATTTAACAAACTACACTATGCCATCTATTTCAATATATTTGCAGATGCCGGGTATGTACACAATGTGTTTCCCAATCCTACCAATACCATGGTCAATAACTGGCAGTATTCTGCCGGTGCAGGGATCGATTTTGTGACTTACTATGACCAGGTATTCAGGATCGATTTTGCTATCAACAGGTATGGCGAATATGGATTTTTCTTCCATATCGAAACACCCTTCAGCCGGTGGTAAACAATCGTATGTAAGGACTGTTATTAATGTGTATGAAGACCCCGCGAATTTTTGCTCTCTGGATCAGCCTGCTGGTAGCGCTGGCCATAGTGAGTATCCTGATCATCCACGAACTGATTCAGCTGGAACATTCCCTGGCCGGTTTCTTCGTCCTGGGCATCTTCACCGCAGTGTTAGTTTTTTTCATCATCAGGCTCTTTTTCATTCGCTTTGTGGAAAAGGAGATCGATCCCATAATTAAAAGCCTTCAGAGCTATACCATGTCCCGGAAAACCCTCAGGTCGAAAATTGATAAGGGAAACCTGATCTCGGAACTGGACAGGGAGGTAAAGGTGTGGGCCGATAATCAGTCGGAGGAGATCAAGAAAATGAGGCAGACTGAAAAGTACCGGAAGGATTTTCTGGGAAATGTGTCCCATGAACTGAAAACCCCCATTTTCAATATCCAGGGCTATATTCTTACCCTGCTGGATGGGGGAATGAAAGATGATTCCATTAATGAACTTTACCTGAAAAGGGCCGAACGAAGCACTAACAGGCTGATAAATATTGTAGAGGACCTGGACTCCATAGCCCGGCTGGAGTCAGGGGAATTTAAGCTGAATATGGAATCCTTCAACCTGGTGAAGGTGGTGGAGGAGGTGATCGAGTACCAGGAAATGCATGCCAGGCAGCAGGGCATTAAAATCAACTTTGACGGGAATTACAACAAGCCTATCAGGGTAAAGGCCGATAAAAAAAGGATCATGGAAGTGGTGGGGAACCTCATTAGCAATTCCATTAAATACGGAAAGAACGGAGGAAAGACTAGCATTGGGTTTTTAGATACCGGCGAAAACATCCTGGTGGATATTACCGACAATGGGATCGGGATTGAAGAAGGAAAGCTGCCCCGGATCTTTGAACGTTTCTACAGGGTGGACAGAAGCCGCTCCAGGGAGTCGGGCGGAACGGGCTTGGGATTGTCCATCGTGAAGCATATTCTCCAGGCACACAATCAAACCATCACCGTAAGAAGCAGGGAGGATCAGGGAACCACCTTTATATTCTCCCTGGATAAGGCCTGAAAAATGCATTGCATCAGGGATCCAGCCAGTCGCCCTCCTGTTTCATCAGCTCGATTAATGCCTGAAGGGCCTTATGCTCGGGAATGTTTTTGCGCACCGCCTCTTTCCCCTTATACAGGCTGACTTTACCCGGACCGGCACCCACATATCCGTAATGGGCGTCGGCCATTTCTCCGGGTCCGTTGACAATGCAACCCATCACCCCGATCTTCAGATCTGGCAGGTGGGAAGTGGCTTCACGGATCTCTTTGAGCCGGGACAGAATATCAAACTGGGTTCTTCCGCAGGAGGGGCAGGCAATGTATTCGGTCTTGCTGATCCGTGCCCCTGCTGCCTGGAGGATCATAAGCAGAATGTCATTGATTTGTTCCGTTTCCATCTTTGGATGGTCCACCCAGACTGCATCCAGGGCCCCGTCAATCAGGAGAAATCCAAGTTCCCCTGCAAGCTGCATCATAAAGAGGGAGGGATCATCCGTATGATGAACCGTTTTGTAGAGCACATGAGAGGTCCTGTTTTCCTGGCAGAACCGGTTCAAGCGGTACTTCACCTCCTGTACGGACTGCTGATTCCGCTCCAGCAGAAGATATGTATCTTCCGGGCGAAGGGATTCAGGATCCTTTTCCCAGGTTTCAAAGGGTACAGCCAGTGCTTCAATATCTCCCGGTCTGAGGTCTGAGCTGGGATCGGGAGGTATCCTGCTGATGATTTTCAGGGATCCGGCTTTTCTTCGCTGAAAGCTGAAAGGATCCCAGGCCAGGTTTTGAAAAGGCGAATATGGAAGTTGCCCGGGTTTAGGGAACAGGCCTGTCAGGATCCGGGCCACCGGCATCTCATTTTCCGGGGCTTCGGTCAGTGATACACGCAGGGTATCGCCCATTCCTTCCAGCAGCAGCGGGGCCATGCCCACCGCGGATTTAATTCTTCCTTCAGGTCCGTCTCCCGCTTCGGTGACTCCGAGGTGCAGGGGATAGGACATGTTTTCATGAGTCATTTTCCAGACCAGCAAGCGAACCGATTGTACCATAACCCTGGGATTGCTGGATTTCATAGAAACCACCACCCTGTCGAAATTATGTTTCTGGCATACCCTCAGAAACTGCATGGCCGATTCAACCATGCCTTCGGGTGTATCGCCATAGCTATTCAGGATGGATTCATTCAGGGATCCGTGGTTTACCCCGATGCGCATGGCACATCCTTCCTCTTTACACACCGATATTAACTCAGAAAGGGTGGCATCTATCGTGTTTCCTTTCAGGTAGTTCCCCGGGTTAATGCGGATTTTGTCCACCACCCGGGCTGCCTCCAGGGCCAGGCCAGGCTTAAAATGGATGTCGGCAACTACAGGTGTTTCCAGTCCTTCGGATCGCAATCTATTCCGGACAACAGCCAGATTCTGCACCTCTCTTTTGCCCTGGGTGGTAAGCCGTACCAGGCTGGCTCCGGCAGAGATCATTCGCCTGCATTGCTCCACCGATGCATCCACATCGTTGGTATCGGTGTTTGTCATGGACTGTATCCTTACAGGAGCAACACCTCCCAGTGTAAGGCTGCCTATGGAGATTGAATGGGATCGGTAGGTGGGTGTCATATCACTTGATTTCCCAGTCGGCACCATCCTTTCGGTCCTTAATGGTGATTCCCAGATTGTTCAGGCCATCCCTGATGCGGTCGGCGGTATTGAAATCGCGTTGGCTCTTGGCCTCGGTCCTCAGCTGAAGGATCATTTCCACCAGTTCTCCTGTAATCTGCTTGTCACTGCCCGCAGATTCAGGCTTATTTAAACCAAGGACCCTGTACACATAAGTATGGTAGAGGGAGTGGAGTTTCTCCAGGTCTCCGGCGTCAATGCTCAGTCTTCCTTCTTTGAGTCCGTGGATCCATTTCACTCCCTCGAACAAATGACTTATGAGTATGGGAGTATTCATGTCATCCATCATGGCACTGTCGCAACTGGATACCAGCTGATTCACATCAACGGAAGAAGAAGAACCTGCTTTTATGCCTTCCATTTCTTCCATGGCTTTGAGCAGGCGCATCAGTCCTTTTTCGGAACCCTGCAATGCTTCATTGGAAAAATCGAGGGTGCTCCGGTAATGGGCCTGAAGAATGAAGAAGCGTATGGTCATGGGTGAGTAGGCCTGCTCCAGCGCCTGGTGGTCACCGGCAAATAGATCATCCAGGGTAATGAAATTTCCCAGGGACCGGCCCATCTTTTTCCCGTTGATAGTGATCATGTTGTTGTGCATCCAGTACTTTACAGAGGGCTTGCCATAGCCAGCCACGTTCTGGGCGATCTCACATTCGTGGTGGGGAAAAAGCAGATCCATGCCACCTCCGTGGATGTCGAACTGCATGCCCAGGTATTTGGTACTCATGGCCGAGCATTCCAGGTGCCAGCCGGGGTAGCCGTCGCTCCACGGGGAAGGCCACCTCATAATGTGTGTGGGATCTGCCTTTTTCCAGAGGGCAAAATCAAGGGGACTCTTCTTTTCCGATTGTCCGTCCAGGGCACGCGTATTGGAGAGGAGGTCCTCAATTTTTCTACCCGATAGCTGGCCATAGGGATGGGTCTTACTGTATTCATTTACATCGAAGTAAACAGATCCGTTTTTTTCATAGGCATAGCCGGCATCCATGATAAGCCGGATTAGTTCCTGCTGTTCGATAATGTGCCCGCTTGCCCTGGGTTCGATGCTGGGAGGAAGCACATTCAGGTCCTGCATGTTTGCATGGTACCTGTTCATGTAATGCTGGACCACCTCCATGGGCTCCAGGGATTCGAGCCTGGCCTTTTTTAGAATTTTATCCTCTCCTTCATCGGCATCGTTTTCCAGGTGTCCGACATCGGTTATGTTCCGGACATACCGCACTTTATATTCCAGGTACATCAGGTAGCGGTAAAGCACATCAAAGGTGATGGCCTGTCGGGCATGGCCCAGGTGGGCATCGCTATAAACGGTGGGACCACAGGCATAAAGACCCACAAAGGGTGGGTCGAGGGCTTCGAAGTGCTCTTTTTCCCTGGTCAGAGTATTGTATATCGCAAAATTGTTGGTCATAACTATTGAAGGATAAAGAAAATGGTGGGAACAAAATTAGTAAATTTAGCTGTTATGAAATCAAGTATATATGGGAAAGAGCAAACGACAGGCTAAAGATAAGCTCACACGTGATCAGGCCTCAGCCCTGATCATGGGTGTATTTGGCAGAAATCCAAAACAGACCTACAATTATAAGCAGATCTCGAAGCTGCTGTTTTTTAATGATAAGTACCGGAGGGCCGTAGTGACCCGCACCCTGGATGAACTGGTGGCACAGAAGCAACTGGAACAGGTAGAGCAGGGGAGATACCGCATGCTGAAGAGAGCCGGATATAAAACAGGAAGCATCGACATGACCCAACATGGCTATGCCTTCCTGGTTTCGGAAGATTCGGACGATGATATTTTTATTGCCAGGAACAACCTGAAAACCGCCCTGGATGGGGACCTGGTAAAGGTTTTCGTATATCCCAGGCGAAAGCAAAGTGCACGGAATGAAGGAGAGGTGGTAGAGATCCTGGAACGTGCCAGGGACACCTTTGTGGGCACGGTGGAAATTTCCAGGAACTATGCCTTCCTTCTTCCCGATAGCCGAAAGATGCCCTTTGATATTTTTATTCCACTGGATAAATTGAACGGGGTGGAACACGGACAAAAAGCCATAGCCCGGATCATAGACTGGCCCGAGAAAGTGAAAAATCCATTTGGCGAGATCGTGGATATCCTGGGCTATCCCGGAGAGAACGACACTGAAATGCACTCCATCCTGGCAGAATTTGAGCTGCCCATAAAATTTTCGGAGGAAGTGGAAGCTGCCGCCGAAAAGATCCCTGATGGGATCAGCCCCCAGGAAATTAAGAACAGAAGGGATTTCAGGAAAACCCCCACCTTTACTATTGATCCGGCCGATGCCAAGGATTTCGATGATGCCCTTTCCCTTAGCCCCCTTGAGAACGGACTCTGGGAAGTGGGGATACACATAGCCGATGTATCCCACTATGTAAAAACAAAAACCATACTCGACAGCGAGGCCTATGACCGGGGAACTTCGGTATATCTGGTCGACAGGGTGGTCCCCATGCTGCCCGAAAAGTTGTCCAACGGGGTATGTTCCCTCCGTCCCAGGGAGGATAAGCTTACCTTTTCTGCTGTTTTTAAAATGAATGAACAGGGAGAGGTGCTGGATGAATGGTTCGGCAGGACTGTAATCCATTCCGACCGCAGGTTCAATTATGGGGAAGCCCAGCAAATCATTGAAACCGGGGCGGGAGATATGAAAGTTGAGGTGCTTAAACTCTATGAGATATCCAGGGTGCTCAAGGAAAAAAGATTTGAGAACGGTTCCATCAATTTTGAGCGTGAGGAGGTGAAATTTCACCTGGCCGACGATGGTACACCTACAGGTGTGTATTTTAAGGTGCAGAAGGAAGCCAACTGGCTGATCGAAGAATTTATGCTGCTGGCCAATAAGCGTGTGGCAGCCTATGCAGGCCGTGGTGGCAAGTATGAGAAAGAAGCAAAGACGCAGGAACATCCGGATCAGGGCAGGAAAAAGCAAGCGGGCAAGACTTTTGTGTATCGCATACACGATGTTCCGGATCCGGAAAAAATGGATTCTTTTACCCGTTTTATTACCAAATTCGGGCACAACTTAAATCCCCGGCAATCGTCCCGCCGGCTTTCCACGGCGCTGAATCAGCTGCTGGACAGGGTGCAGGGACAAAAGGAGCAAAATGTGGTGGAGATGATGGCCCTGCGGTCCATGGCCAAAGCGAGGTATTCCACAATAAATATCGGGCATTATGGACTGGCATTTAAGGATTATGCCCATTTCACATCGCCCATCAGGCGCTATCCCGATCTGATGGTGCATCGCCTGCTGGCCCATTACCTGGCACAGGGAGAATCGAAAAATGCGGAGACCTGTGAAAAAAGGTGCCAGCATGCTTCAGAGATGGAGCGCCGTGCTGTGGAAGCCGAAAGGGCCTCCATTAAGTATAAGCAGGTGGAGTTTATGCAAGACAAAGTAGGGAAAGAGTTTGACGGAGTGGTGTCGGGTCTCACGGACTGGGGCATCTATGTGGAAATTGTGGAAAATAAGTGTGAAGGCATGGTATCCATAAAGAGTATTGTGGATGATTTTTACGAGTTCGATGAAGAAGAATACATGATCATCGGACGCCATCACGGAAGGAAGTTTGAAATCGGAGAGGAACTGAAAATAGAAGTAGTCAATGCAAACCTCTCCAGGAGACAACTGGATTACAAACTTGTGGAAGTGGACCAGGAAGTGTAAATTTATAGATGTGAAGTAATTGTTTACCCTATGGTTGTTGTCAAAGAAAAGGTAAGGAATTATATCGTAAGTGTGGCCCGCAAGATATTTACCCGTAACGGTTTCAAGAAAACCACCATGGAGGAAATTGCCGCAGCCTGCCGAAAGGGAAAGAGCTCCATCTACTACTATTTTCAAAGCAAAGAAGAAATATTCAGGGCGGTGGTAGAGAAGGAAGCTGAAGAGTTAAAGGAGCGTCTGGACCGGACTCTCAGGAAAGACGATCTGGCCATTGACCGGCTAAAGGCATACATCCTGTTCAGATTGCACCGGGTAAGAAGCCTGGAAAACTTTTATGCTGCACTTCAGGAGGAAGAACTGGCACACATGGATTTCATTCTGCAGATCAGGAGGAACTTCGACATGGAAGAGCGGCACCTGGTCAGGGAGATCCTGGAAGACGGCATGCGCAGCGGATCCTTTCAGATAAGCAGTTCGGAAATCGGAGCCATTGCCATATCCACCATGATGAAAGGCCTGGAACTGCCCCTTCTGTTGAGCGACGAACACAAGACCGACCGTGAAGAACTGCTGGAGGACCTGATACGCGTCCTCTTCTATGGCATTATCAAAAGGTAAATGTCCTGCTTTTTGAGATAATACAGCTTATTCTCCTGTTGTTAATTCCACCATTTTGGTGAAGATCTCGGTGTTCTCGTACAGGCCCTTGAACTGTTCGGCTCCGGGTCCGTAGGCAAATACTGGGATCAGGGAGGCCGAGTGAGTGTTGGTGGCAAAGGTGGGCCCGATGTTAACATAATCGCTATAGCCTGTGGCTTCATCCTGCCTGGCTCCCAGGGTAAATCCTCCGGTTTCGTGATCGGCTGTTACCACCACCAGGGTATTACCGTCGGCTTTTGCGAAGTCAAGAGCTACAGCCACTGCCTTTTCAAAGTCCAGGGTTTCAGTAACCACATAATCCACGTTGTTGGCATGGCCTCCCCAGTCGATCTGTGAGCCCTCCACTATCAGGAAAAATTCATTATTGCCTTTCGAAAGCTGCTCGATAGCCAGGGAGGTTGCTTTTGGAAGGAACTCACCCCTTCCTTCGGTAATCGGGGGCATGCTGCCGGGGGCAAGTAGAAAGCCATATTTTTGGTCTGCCGACAGGGAACCCGGCTCTGCCAGAGCGGTGGTATCCATCGTGAATCCTTTTTCGCCGGCTGTTTTCAGCAGATCGGCACCATCGCTTCGCTTATTAAAAAGAGCGATGCCTCCCCCTGCAAAAAAGTCAATCCCGGACTCCAGCAACTGGGCAGCGATCTCTTCTTCTTTTCTCCGGTTATCCACATGGGCATAAAACGAGGCCGGAGTGGCATGGGTAATGGTGGAAGTGGCCACAACCCCTGTATTCCAACCAAGTCCGGCAAGCAGTTCAGTAATATTTTGCATGGCCATTTTTGCTGTATCCACACCAATGGCCCCGTTGTAAGTCTTGTTACCCGACGCCATGGCGGTCGCGCTGGCTGATGATTCGGTGATCTTATGGGTGGCCGATGAAGTTCTGATAAGTCCGATCTCCTTAAAGCGCCCGAACTCTGAAACCTCATCTCCGTAATACACGGTGGTCGAAATCGCAGAGAGCCCCATGCCATCGCCTATAAGGAAGATGATGTTTGAGGGTTTGACAGGTGTTTTCACGCTTTCCACAGAGGAGGTACAGGAGGCAAGCAGTGTAGCCAGCACAAAAGGAAGGATATATTTCACGACGTTTTATTTTTAAAATGGAGTGTAAAGTAAGCTAATTCCCATGGAATTATTGTTAAATGATTGTCATGAAAACGTTTTGAAAGGGATTCTGTTCACATATTCTCTTTTAACCAGGCAGGCCGGTCGGTGGTTACAGCCGATACACCCATAGCTTTCATTTTTCGCGCTGTGTCCGGATCGTTCACCGTCCAGCACCAGACATCCAGTCCGGCCGAATTACACTTCTGCACAATGGATGGGTTGATCATGGCATGTCGGAGGTCCATGCCATCCAGTCCTTTCTCCACGGCAAGATCAAAGTGCTTATGAAAATCACTTTTAAAACTGGAGAGGTAGTAGCAGGGGACATCCGGATACAGGGATTTTGCAGCCCTTATGGTTTCAAAATCAAAGGCAATGAAACTGATTTTACCGCTTTTCCAGTGTGCATTTATGGTCTCTTGAAGGTAGGGCAGGATCTCAGGTCCGCTTTTAATTTCGATGACCAGCATCCGGTCCTCAGGAATTGTGACCAGTACATCCTCCAGAAGGGGAATGGTTTCGTTCTCATATTCGGGCAGGTTGCTTTCCCTTGGTTTTATGCTAAGCAGCCTCAATTGTTCCCAGGGGGTCTCACTCACTGTAAGGCTTTTACCCGTCAGGTTTTTTGTATTCTTATCGTGAAAAAGGATCACCTGCTTATCGCTGCTAAGCATCACATCACACTCGGCTGCATCTGCACCCAGTTCCCAGGCAAGCCGGATGGACGCTATGGTGTTTTCGGGTGCCAGGTAAGAAGCTCCCCGGTGAGCCACAAAACTAAAATTGGATTCATATCCGGCATTCTGCGCAAGTGCACCAAAAACTGGCAGAAAAGCAAACAGGATTAATTGTATCTTCTTCATAGGAATCTGATTGCAGGCTTTCAAGAAACAAAGCTATTTTTGTATTGAAATATAATACTTCGCATCATGCAAATTAACATTTTCAAGCGTATTAGGAATTTTTTGAGGACAACCCTCATTGGTGGTGTAGTAGCTCTTGCACCTATAACCCTGATTATTTTACTCTTTAGGTGGGTGATCAATCTAATCGGCCGGAATCTCACTCCCCTGGTGGATACCATAATACAGGATCCCGATCCCAATCCATATTTTAAGTTTGCCCTCTATGTGCTTACGTTTACAGCCATCCTGATTTTCTTTTTCATCATCGGGCTTATTGTACGCACCCGCCTGTCCGTTTTTCTGAATAAGGCAGAGGATCGCTATTTAATGAAAGTGCCGGGGTATAAACTGGCCAAGGAAACCGTACAACAGTTTTTTGGAAAGAACCGTTCCTTCTTTAAGGAGGTGGTCCTGGTGGATATTTTCAATTCCGGAACCCTGATGACCGGATTTATAACAGACGACCAGGGAGAGATTATTACCGTGTTTGTTCCCACAGGTCCCAATCCCACATCGGGTAACATTTACCACCTGCATCAGGATAAGGTGCTGCGCACCGGGGCTTCAGTGGATAATGGCATGAAATCAATAATATCTTGCGGAGCCGGATCGGCCGAGATATTTGCAAGTCTGGCAAAAGACAATGTCTAAGCTTCTGCTTCGCTCACATGCCTGAAGAATTTCTTCTGCTTGAAGAGGATGATGGCCACGGCCACCGAAATGCTGGAATCGGCAATATTAAATACGGGTCTGAAAAAAACAAAGTTTGAACCTCCCCTGAACCAGTCCGGATAATTTCCTTTGAGAACGGGGAAATAAAACATATCCACTACTTTTCCATGTAAAAGGGGAGCATAACCCCCTCCTTCGGGAAAAAGGGAGGCGGCCTGCATAGGTGTGCTGCTGCTGAAGATCATTCCATAAAAAACAGAATCAATGATGTTGCCCAGTGCTCCGGCCATGATCATGGCCAGGGAAATAATTAATCCCGTATGAGCTTTTAGCCTGATCAGGTGACGGAGGTAATAGCCAATGCCTACCACGGCCACAATTCTGAAAGAAGTGAGTAAGATTTTTCCCAGGCTGCCGGGCAGGCTGAGGCCAAAAGCCATTCCATTGTTCTCCACAAAATGAAGAATACCCCAGTTTCCCAGAAAGGGAATTTGCTGATACAGTGTCATGTGGGTCTTAACCAAGATCTTAAGGGCCTGGTCAGCCATGAGTATCAAGCCGATAATCAGTATGGATTTCCTGGTAATGGACATCTAAGAGTATGCCTATTGCCTCGATTTGGCCTCAATGCAGAGGGTGGCATGCGGAACAGCGCGTAATCGTTCTTTTGAAATCAATTTGCCGGTCTCCCTGCAAATTCCGTAGGTTTTGTTTTCGATCCTCACCAGGGCAGCCTGGAGGTGCTGGATAAATTTCAGTTGCCTTTGTGCCAGCCTTCCGGCCTCTTCCTTCGAAAGAGTGGCGGCTCCCTCTTCAAGCACCTTGAATGTAGGTGATGTATCCTGGGTATCGTTACTTTCGCTTTGGGTGATGGCCGATTTTAATAACTCATAATCCTCTTTGGCCTTATCCAACTTCATCTGGATGATCCCCTTGAATTCCTGCAGCTCTGCATCCGTATATCTATTTTTGTCAGCCATGATTCAAGTTCTTTGGTTTTGCTAAATATACAATAAATTAATAGATTCTATCTCTTTTTTCAAACTCGTATAACACGGATATTGACGAACACATTCTCATCGATATCTATCCGCTTACTGTGGTTATTCTCAATGTGATCGCTCAGCGCAACACTGTTGGCAAGTGTTTGGGAGCCAATGTATTTAGCGTGTGCCAGAACCGCATCGTTGATAAGCTCATGCTTTTCGATGAATACATCGATTTTATCAGTTACATCAAATCCGCTTTCCTTCCTGATGTTCTGGATCCGGTTGATCAGTTCCCTGGCCACTCCTTCCATCCTTAGCTCTTCGGTGATGCCTATATCCAGGGCAACCGTGATGGCTCCTTCGTTGGCAACCAGCCAGCCCGGAATGTCCTCCGATATGATCTCCACATCCTCAGGAATCAGGCGGATGCTTTCATCGCCTGCCTGGATCTCATAGGACTGATCTTTTTCGAATGTGGTGATCTGTTCCTGGTCCATTCCATTGATGGCAGCGCTCACCTCTTTCATTAATTTTCCATAACGGGGTCCCAGCACTTTAAAATTGGGTTTGATCCTTTTCACCAGGATACCGGCTGTGTCGGTGATGTACTCGATCTCTTTCACATTGACCTCGTTGAGCACCAGCGATTTTACTGCTTCCACCTGCTCCCGGAAAGCGGGATCTGAAAGCGGGATCATCATCCGGTTCAGGGGCTGCCGCACTTTGATATTCACTTTCCTGCGCAATCCCAGGACCATGGAAGAGAGCTTCTGAGCCACATCCATCCTTTCTTCCAGTTTCGAATCGATCAGGCTTTCATCGAAAGCCGGGAAGCTGGTCAGGTGAACAGATTCATGGGCATTCCGGCCGGTAACCATATTCAGGTCGTTAAAGAGCTTGTCCATGTAGAAGGGAGCCACCGGAGCAGCCAGTATGGCCACTGTTTCCAGACAGGTATAGAGGGTCTGGTAAGCGGCACGTTTATCGGTATTAAACTCGCCTCCCCAGTACCTCTTCCGGTTGAGCCTTACGTACCAGTTACTCAGGTTTTCAGTCACAAAATCCTGAATGAGCCTGGCAGCCCGGGTGGGTTCATAATTTTCATATTGTTCCCCGACCTCTTTAATCAGGGTGTTCAGCAGGGAAATGATCCAACGGTCAATCTCCGGGCGTTCCTTTACCGGAACCTCTCCTGCCTCATAGGTGAATTCATCCACATTGGCATAGAGAGCAAAAAAGGAGTAAGTGTTATAGAGGGTCCCGAAGAATTTCCGTTTCACTTCGTCCACTCCGGAAACGTCAAATTTCAGGTTGTCCCAGGGCTGTGCATTGGTGATCATGTACCATCGCAGGGGATCGGAGCCATGCTCCTCAATGGATTTAAAGGGATCCACTGCATTGCCCAGTCGCTTGGACATTTTATTTCCATTCTTATCCAGTACCAGTCCGTTGGAAATGATGTTTTTATAGGAGACCGAATCAAAGAGCATGGTGGCAATGGCGTGAAGGGTAAAGAACCAGCCACGGGTCTGATCCACTCCTTCTGCAATAAAATCGGCGGGAAAGAGCTGGTCAAAATCTTCTTTGTGCTCAAAGGGATAATGGTACTGGGCATAGGGCATGGATCCTGAATCGAACCATACATCGATCAGGACAGGTTCACGATACATTTTCTGACCCGAATCACTGACCAGGATGAGCTCATCCACAAAAGGACGGTGCAGGTCGAAGATCTCATAATTTTCCTCCGAATTATTACCGGTTTCAAACTCAGCCAGTGGATTGGCATTCATAAACCCTGCATCCACCGCTTTGTCAACTTCACTTTGCAGTTCGGCCACAGAGCCGATGCAGATCTGCTCCTTCTTATCCTCGGTCACCCAGATGGGCAGGGGAGTTCCCCAGAAACGCGCCCGGGAGAGGTTCCAGTCCACCAGGTTCTCCAGCCATTTTCCAAACCTTCCCGTTCCTGTGGATGCAGGTTTCCAGTTGATGGTATCGTTCAGTTCCATCATCCTGTCTTTCATGGCAGTGGTGCGCACAAACCACGAATCGAGAGGGTAGTACAGGACCGGCTTGTCGGTGCGCCAGCAGTGGGGATAATTGTGGACGTGCTTTTCAATGCGGAAGGCCTTGTTTTCCTGTTTCAGCCGGACTACGATATCCACATCGGTGGTGGGATCTTTTTCGGATTTGGTCTTGTCGTACTCATTTTTCACATACTTTCCTTCGAAGTCCCCATAGGTGTCCGGGTTGACCTGCTTCTGAACAAAACCCTCATCCAGATCTTTTATCCTGTAGAACCGTCCCTTCCGGTCGACCAGGGGTTGCAGGTTCCCGTCCTTATCGACCACGGTCAGGGATGCAATGTCATTTGCCATGGCCACCCGGTAGTCGTCTGCTCCGAAGGTGGGGGAAGTATGTACCACGCCGGTTCCTTCCTCGGTGGTTACAAAGTCGCCCGTAAGCACCTTGAACGCTTTTCCTTTTGGACGAATCCAGTTGATCAATTGTTCGTAGGAGATCCCTTCCAGCTTGCTTCCCGGGAATGTATCCAATATCTTGTAAGGAACATGTTTGTTTCCGGGTTCGTAAGCCTCCAGGGGCAGGTCTGCATCCTTTTCCGGAAAATAACGTCCCATTAATTCTTTGGCCAGTACCAGGGTAACAGGGATCCCGGTATAGGGATTGAAGGTGCGGACCAGGGCATATTCAATGTTAGCTCCAACGGTAAGTGCCGTGTTGGAGGGCAGGGTCCAGGGCGTGGTGGTCCAGGCCAGGATGTAAAGGTCTGTGTCGGTGGCATTGATCAGGGAGGCTGAGTGCTCATCTTTGATCACCTTAAACTGAGCTACTACCGTGGTATCCTTCACATCGCGGTAGCATCCCGGCTGGTTCAGTTCGTGGGTACTGAGGCCCGATCCGGCGGCCGGCGAAAAGGGCTGAATGGAGTAGCCTTTATAAAGCAGGTCTTTTTTATGGAGTTCTTTTAAAAGGTACCAGACGGTTTCAATGTACTTGTTATCGTAGGTGATGTAGGGATTGTCCATACTGATCCAGTAGCCCATGGAATCGGTAAGTTCTTCCCACATGTTGGTGAACTTCATCACATCTTTCCTGCAGGCGGCATTAAATTCCTCGATGGAGATCCTGGTCCCGATATCCTCTTTACTAATGTTCTTTGCACTCTCCACTGCCAGTTCCACAGGCAGGCCATGGGTATCCCAACCGGCTTTTCTTTTTACCTGGAAACCCTGCTGGGTTTTATATCGGCAAAAGATATCCTTGATGGTGCGGGCCATCACATGGTGAATGCCTGGTTTCCCGTTGGCAGAAGGAGGACCTTCATTGAAGACAAAGGTGGGTTTGCCCTTGCGGGTTTCCACAGATTTTTCGAAGATCTCGTTTTCTTTCCAGAATGCATTGATCTCCTTATTGATCTCCGAAAGGTCAAACTTCTTATTTTCAGGGAATTTCTTACTCATTCCTTCCTTCTTTTACAGGCATTATTAAAATTGCACAAAGATAGAGGAGTAGGATGTAATATGCAAGAACCCAGGAAAAAACAAAAGAATTCGTGACTTATTCGGAAATCTTAAGGATTTTTACAAACTCGGGACGGCTGTCCCGGGTTTTTCTCTGTACCACAAAGAGCCCGTCGGGCAGGGTGGATACATCCATTTCTCCCACCCAGGCTTCCAGCTTATTTACGATGTGTATACGTCCATCCAGTCCGGTAAATGTCAGGGTCGACTCCTCCGGCCAGGGCGCCCAGTAAAGTAGCTCTGCAACCGGATTCGGAAACACGCTGAATTCTTCCCCTTCAAGGATAAACACAGGCCTTTCCCTGGTAACACGGGGAGCGAACATAGGCTTTGTGGTGAATATGTAAAATTGCCCGGGTTTCAGAAGGATCTTATTCGCCGGGTCTTCTACCGGGAAGCTCTCCCCGCTGAAAAAATCGTACCATGTTCCTGTGGATGTAAAGTTTGCTTCAACAGCCTGAGCACTCACCCCAAAATTACCCACAATCAGAACCTGCATATCCGCATCACGGATCCCGATCCGTTTGATCTCTTCAGAAAGATCCAGTGTGAAATCCTCCGAGGAAAAAACCGCTTCGGAGGTTTTAAGCCGGATCAGGTCGGCCCAGACATCGTATACCTGTTTGCGTTCGGGGTGCTCATAATAATCCCAGCGAATGGGTTTACTGCATACCCGGCAGTCTTCATCAATGCTGTAATCATAACCCAGCTCTCCAAATTGCCATATCATTTTCGGCCCTGGAATGGGAAAGAAAAAGGCCCCGGCCAATTCCATTCGCTGCAATGCCGTGCCCAGTTCCCGGATGTCGTATTCCTGGCCTGAGTTGCCATAGGCCAGATTCTTGAACATCATCCGTTCTTCGTCGTGACTTTCCATGTAACCCACCAGGTGTGGATCGTTCCATTGGCGCTGAAGGTAGGAGATCCCGCTGAAGTCGGATTTATTGTTTTCGTGGTAGCCCATGGTGGCCTCATTGTAATTGTGGTTCATGTTTCCCCAGAGGAGCATTCCGGATTCGGCCAGTTCCTTTTCTTCTGAATTGTCAGCCAGGTGCTCCAGGATCACATAGGTCCCGGGGTTTATGCTCCAAATGACATCGGCCATTCTTTTCAGAATGGCAATGCGGGAGGCATCATAGGCCCATCCGTCACCCGGGGTATTGGTAAAGCCCTTTGTAAAATCAAAGCGAAATCCATCCACCTTAAAAGTCTCCAGCCAGTGAACGTTCACCCTGTCCACGAAGTTCCTTGTAGCCTGACTCTCATGGTCGAAATCGTATCCCCAGTGGTAGGCCTGGTTGGGTGAATCCACGTTGTACCAGGGATTATCGGCAGCTACTTTTCCATTTTCAAAATAGAGTTGCACCAAAGGCGACTGACCGTAGGAGTGGTTCAGGACCATGTCTATAATTACTGCGATGCCCCTGCCGTGACAGGAGTCTATAAAGGCCTTCAGGTGGCTGGCCGGACCATAGTATTTGTCGGCTGCAAAATAGAAGGAAGGATTGTAGCCCCAGCTTTCGTTGTTTTCAAATTCATTAACCGGCATCAGTTCAATGGCATTGACACCCAGCATGGAGAAATAGTCCAGGGTATCGATCAGGGTACGCCAGTCATGCGCTTCAATAAAGTCCCTTAGCAGCAGCTCATAGATCACCAGTTCTTCCCCGGGAGGAGGCGTAAAGGAAGCATGGGTCCATGTGTATGGCTCCTGCATGGTCTGAAGCACAGAAGCAATGCCGGAAGCCCCTTGTTCGGGATAGGGTAATAATCCGGGATAGGTGGATTCGGAGATCCATCTGTCATTGGGATCCAGTGTTTTTTCGGTATAAGGGTCGGCCAGCATAAGCAGCTCGTCCACCAGGTATTGAAATCCATACTCTTTTCCCGGTTCCAGCTGATTCAGGGTAATCCAGAACCGGTCGCCGTCTTTTGCCATTCTGGAATCACTCCTCGGGGTCCAGTTATTAAAGTCCCCGATTACAAATACATGAGATTTATTGGGGGCGTAAAGAACCAGCTGAACCGTGCTTGCATCCAGGTAATTGATCCCGTCATGCAAACCGGAGGGAAGCGGTTCTAGTACCTGGGCATCTTTTACATGTACAAAAACCGAGTCGGATGCTGTATCTCCTCCCTCATCTGCTCTCACTTTAATCCAGTAATCGCCCGGATCGGACAGCTTAAATGAGTGGCTTATTTCGGATCCGCCGGTGCTTTTCAGCTCGGTGTTGTTCAGAAACAGCTTCAGGTTTGCTTCCCTGGAGGAGGCAGCAAGAAAATCAAGCGTATCACCGGGATCCAGGATCCGGTTCCGGCCGGGGTTGACAATGGATACTTTCAGGCCTTCTTCGAATACTTCTACAAAGATATCCGATCCGCCGCTGTCTTTGCCTTCCAGACTGGAATCGGCACTGCGAAATACAAAGGCCATATGGGTAATGGTCTCGAAAGCGGGTACTCCGTAATAATCCCTGATGCCGGGTGTGATCTGCAGGGAATATAAATTGGCAGACACCCGGGTCAGTTTTGTGGCAGCCGTATTTTCACCCCAGTTGGTTTTCACATATTTCCAGTCGGTCACCCCCGTACTGTTCGTGGTAAGTACCCCGGTATGGGCGTATACATCCCCGGTGAAATCTTTCAAACCCCCTGTTCCCTGGCTGGCATCGTAATAGATGGTCACAGGCTGTGAAGCTACAGAAAGCGCAGGATCGGTAGTGACGATCTGTGCCTGCAATGAAACTGAGATAAGCCAGCCAGCCAGAAAAAACAGAGAGTTACGCAGATTCATAAAGCAAATATGTAAAAAATTCGCAAAGTAATCCCCGCAAAAGCACTTCCCTGAACGTACTGGGATTTAATATTTAAAAATCTTAAGTTTACTAAAGTATTTTAAAAATTTATCCCCCCCCCATCAAGCGGATCCGGAACTTATAAAATGACACCTATGAAAAAACCAAAACTAAGTTTCTGGCAAATCTGGAACATGAGCTTCGGCTTCCTGGGAATTCAGTTTGGATTTGCCCTTCAGAACGGCAATGTAAGCCGGATCTTCCAGACCCTGGGAGCGGAAATAGACCAGATCCCCATTCTATGGATTGCAGCACCGGTAACCGGACTGATCATCCAGCCCATCATCGGGTACATGAGCGATAACACCTGGGGAAGGCTGGGTCGAAGGCGTCCCTACTTCCTGGTGGGAGCCATTTTGGCATCCATCGCCCTGATCCTGATGCCAAATTCACCAGGACTCTGGATTGCCGTGGGGATGCTGTGGATCATGGATGCATCCATCAATATTACCATGGAGCCCTTCCGTGCTTTTGTGGGAGACATGCTTCCCGATGAACAGCGAACCAAGGGTTTCACCATGCAAAGCTTTTTTATTGGCATTGGTGCCTTTGTGGCTTCCTGGTTACCTTACATGCTTTCCGAATGGTTCCATATATCCAATACAGCCCCTGAGGGGGAGATCCCTCAAACCGTAAGGCTTTCCTTTTATCTGGGAGGTGGGGTGTTTATGCTGGCAGTATTATGGACCGTGTTAAGGACCAAAGAATACTCACCGGAGGAATTAAAGAGTTTTGACCAAAGCGGAGAAGGAGATCATAAGCTTGTGGAAGAAGGTGTTGAACCCTTAAAGAAATACTGGAGACGAGGCATCCTCTGGACCCTGGTGGGAGCCTTATTTGCCTGGCCGGTTTACAGCCTGAAGCTGGAGAAGGAGCTATATATCCTGGCGGGTGGACTGGCCCTCTTCGGGATCCTGCAGCTGATCACAGCTGCCCTGATCAGCAAGAAAAGAATAAAGAATGGTCTGGTAAGTATTGTAACAGACCTTTACCGCATGCCGCTGACCATGAAACAGCTGGCCATTGTTCAGTTCTTCTCCTGGTTTGCCCTGTTCAGCATGTGGATCTACACCACCTCGGCGGTAACTCAGCACATGTACGGAACCACGGATACTACCAGCGAAGCCTATAACGAAGGGGCAAACCTGGTAAGCGGGATGTTCGGCTGGTACAATCTTTTTGCAGCGGCATTCGGACTGGTGGTCCTGCCCTTTATGGCCAGGCTTACCAACCGGAAGATCACCCACTCCATTGCCCTGGTGATTGGCGGGTTGGGACTGGCTTCCATTATGATCCTCAACAATCCCCAGCATATGATCTTTTCCATGATCGGGATCGGACTGGCCTGGGCCAGTATCCTGGCCATGCCCTATGCTATTCTAACGGGATCCCTGCCTTCTCATAAAATGGGAGTCTACATGGGGATCTTTAATTTCTTTATTGTGATCCCCCAGATCCTGGCAGCCACCATCCTTGGATTTATGGTAAAATCCCTGTTTGGGGGAGACACAATATATGCACTGCTTACCGGGGGTATTTCCCTGGGGGTGGCAGCTGTATTGGTGATTTTTGTACAAGATGTGAACAGGAAGTAGCAAAACAGAATTGATAAGAAATGAAA
>JBDLIM010000009.1:0-80271 GCA_039714915.1 Bacteroidota bacterium | reverse complement strand
AGCTTGCTCCGAGGAGCTTCAAGAACTACAGGCAAATTCGATTAAGATTTACTTTTTCAATCGCTGTGGGTGTTCAAATGAGAAGTTTTCTGTTTCAATTATCTTCAGAGTTTCCTCGATTGTTGGGCGGTCGCCCCAGAATGTGCCTCGGTAAATGAACTTTACTACTCCCTGCTTATCGATTATCGCTGTTGTGGGCCTGTTTATGTACTCTGAATGAACCACAAAGGCAAATGGATCTGCTCCGTATGCTGCTGCAAGAATTCCTCCACGATCGAGCAGATGAGGCCACCAGATATTGTTTGTATATGCTTCCCTGAATGATTCCTTTGTAAACCAATATTCCGGTTCAAGCTCTTTCCCTACCATGACCCTTCCACGATAAGTATCATGAGTTTCAAGTGTAAAAATTTGAATATCAGCTTCTTCAAATTGATCCTGCATTTTCATTAAATCGTGAAATTCTCCATGGCATACAGGGCACCAATCGGCAAATACCCAAATTAGGACCACCCATTTTTTATTCCGGAATTCACTCAATTGCCATTCTATACCTTCGGTATCTTCCAGGATAAAATCAGGGGCCATGGTGTTTTCATCCACGGTTTCAAATGTTGAATCATCTATCGATAAAAAGGCCTTTTGTAATTTAGCAGTCGTACCTTTCTTTTTTTCAATCTGGTCAATAGCCAGCTCACACTGATGCCGTACATCTCTTGATGGATCTTCTTGTAGTTTCTTGCGCAGTATATCGAGAGAATGCCCCGATTCAATTTGTCCCAGCGAAATAACAGCCTGTGCACGGACCATGGCATTCTCATCTGTCAGCAAAACCTGCTCAAGGGGTTCAATGGCCACCTTCGCTGATATTATACCCAAGGCGCAGGCAGTAACCTGCCTGACATGAATGGATGGGTCATTAAGTCCGGGAATTATTTCATTGATGCTTTTACTTCCTTCATGCACCAAATCCCTCACTGCGATCATGCGTACTTTCCAGTCTTCATCATTCAGATCGGCTATGCCTGCAGTTTTCAGATCTTTGTCAAAAGTCATCGAGTTGTCCTGCATCAAGGGATTAAAATCGTGTTTCCGAACTTTCTCAAAGATTCTGTCCACATATTGTCCATATACCGGCAATGCCATACTCATCAGCAAGAAAGAGACAGCATATTTTATCATCAGAAAACGCATCATATTACTGATTCTTTAGTTCGTCATTGTTTGAGGTAAGGATAAGGATTTCAGGTAATTGAGCGCTTGAAGATGCTGCAAATATTGCAACGAACAATATATGTGAAATTAGTTTTTTCATATTATGTAGTATAGATTAGGAACGATTGCATAGTAAATGTTGGAAATCAATGTTTTATTTGAGTTAATGCCACTGTAATGTAGTCGTTTAGCTCGTTGCTATTCATAGTTTTCGATGCTACCGAGATCCCCTGCATAACCCCGAGGAAGAAATTGGCCTGCATCTCAATATTTGTATCTTCTGACAGTTCCTTTTTTTTGATCGCATTTCGGATCACATTTTTAAGCATTTCGCGAATGAAATCATAATAAAGATTTAATTCACGTAAAATTTCATTGTCTTTACCACCGATTTCTCCGGCGGTATTCACAACAAGGCATCCTTTCTTATCATCGATCGATTTATCTGAGTCTAAAGCATTATACATAAAACTTTCAAGTTCAGCCATCCCTGCATTTTCTTGCAATAAATCCTGAAAACGGTGCTTCTTTACATATTCCCGGTAGGTACGTAAAGATTGAATGAACAGATTCTTTTTATTTTGAAACGATGCATAAATTGAAAATTGGTTAATTTCCATCATCTTCTCAAGTAGCCGTACTGAGGTTGCCTGATAGCCATGAGTCCAGAAAACATTCATGGCTCTCCCAAGTACAATTTCATCACTATAGGTTTTCTTTCTAGGCAATTGTTCAAAATTAGTTAGTAAAACTAAGCAATTGCTTAGTAATTACAAAATAATAATAATTCAAGCCATAAGAGTGTTGCTATTTTAAGGAGTAAATATTAAGCATCACTTCTACATTCAAGGTTTTGATTGTTTTCAGTGCGTGATTCGATGCTCTTACCGACATAGTGGGCAGTATACGTTCTCCGGACTGTAGAAGATATATTTTCATCAACTCTCTTCTTGTTTCGATATTATTGCCTTTGATAAATTAATGCTAACACCCATTATTACCTTTGAATAATGCATTTTGTAATAAATTATTACCTTTGATAAATCAAATTCCTGTATTGTTTAATAACTGGGTATGTATATAGAACGTAATATTGACAGGGAACTGCTCGACTGGAAAGAGGAGCCGGAAAGAAAACCACTGCTCATTAGAGGTGCAAGGCAAGTCGGGAAATCATCTTCCATAAGAAAATTGGGCGAGAGTTTTGAGCTATTTGTTGAAGTCAATTTTGAGGAGCATAAAAGCGTTCACACTCTTTTTGAAGGAGATTTAACTCCTCAGGTTTTATGCGAGAATTTATCTGTTATGTTCGACACAGAGATTGTACCTGGCAAAACATTGCTCTTTTTCGATGAAATTCAAGCCTGTATCCCGGCTATTTCTGCTTTACGCTTTTTTTATGAGAAAATGCCTGATTTGCACGTGGTGGCAGCGGGTTCTCTATTAGAATTTGCACTTGCTGAAGTACCTTCCTTTGGCGTCGGAAGGATTCGATCAGTCTATTTATATCCGTTGTCGTTTGATGAATACCTTATAGGAACAGGGCAGAAAAAGCTTTGGGATATGAAAAGAAAAGCAAATGCACAAAACCCGTTACCCCCTCCGATTCATGATAAATTGCTGGATTTGCTTAAGAAATTCTTAATCATTGGAGGAATGCCGGAAGTTGTGGAAAAGTATGTGACCCATAATGATTTAAGAGGGTGTCAAAGAGTTCTTGATGATTTAATATCCTCTTTGCGAGCTGACTTTACAAAATACAAAGAGAGAGTGCCTTCATCCCGAATAAGAGAAGTTTTTGAAGCGATAGTCCTGCAAGCAGGAGGGAAGTTTGTTTACAAAAAAGCATCGGTAAACTTAAATACCGGACAGATAAAGGAAGCACTTGAATTGCTTATAATGGCGGGGCTTGTTATACCTGTTACCCATTCTTCTGCCAATGGAATTCCCCTGGGAGCTGAAGTGAACCCTAAAAAGCGAAAAATGCTTTTACTGGACACAGGTATTTTTCAGAGATTAAACCAATTAAATATTAGTGATCTGCTTTTTAGTGATGAATTTAGTATGGTGAATAAGGGAGGAATCGCAGAGCAGTTTTTGGGATTAGAGATATTGAAGAATACTTCCTGTTACCATCAGACAGAACTTTATTACTGGCACAGAGAAGCATTAAATAGCAATGCAGAAGTTGATTATTTAATCCAGCGAAACAATGAAATCCTGCCTATTGAAGTGAAATCAGGATCAAAAGGCTCAATGACCAGTATGTATTTGTTTCTAAAAGAAAAGGGAGCGAAATATGGATGTCGTCTATCATTGGAAAATTTTTCTGAATACGGAAATATTAAAGTGTTTCCGCTCTATGCATATTCCAGTGTTGTAGACTGAATTTCAGTACCTGGTAAAATATTCTTGTGATGAAAAACAAACTGACAGTCGATAATGACTTCACTTATTGGAACAGCAATAATGATCATCAGAGCTACTAAAAAACTATTGAATTCTTCGGGCATAAAACCGGTAAAGAATCTGAATGAATCAGATGTTGTCTTACCCGGTGAGTGGCACGCCGGATTGGTTTCGACCGGGAGAGTGCCGGAGAAAGAAGGCTGCGTTTAATCCGCTCTGTTGTATACGCTGCCCAGGAGAGTTTGAAGGCTGGCAATATCTTTGTTGATCTTTTTCAGGGTGAGGGCTTCGATTTGTGATAAATGTCCCAATCTGATGGTGTTCCCGGGAGCTTCATGGCGGGAAATACTATATGCCTGATTTTTGAACCTCAGATAAGTAAGAAAATCAAAAGAATCGCTTAAATCTTCCAGGGCGGAGGCACTAATTACACTCCTTTTGTGCAATTCCTCAGCGCGATCCATACTATTGTTCGATTCCAGTTTTTCGCGAATGGCATACAGCCGGATGAAAGAGGTGACCGGAAGAAGGGCCATTTTGATGTCCACCTGGGTGTCCGAATGTGAAGTTGCTTTCATGTTTCCCGGCAGATTGGGCAGGGCTTTCACTTTCAGAATCGGTTGCGCCATGTGGTAGAAAAATATGGATTTACCTTCAGTGGAACGATTCACATGATCGCGAAGTTTTTCAATGAGGCTTAGATCCCCGTATATGCCACGAAAATCTAAGAATATGGCCAGGTCCAGGAGGTCTTGCGGTTCACTTTTCTGGAACCATTCGGTGAAGTAGGACTGCCAGGTGTTGAGGTCCTGGTTCCACTTGGGATTTCCGGCCATGATCTCTCCCGGACAGTAGTTGTACCCCACCGTATTCAGGTCTTTGTTTAGCTTTTTCCCCAATTCGAGAAAGAAAGCATGATCCTTTTTACTCAACTTTCCGGGATCATTGTCAATCACTATGGCATTATCCTGGTCAGTGGCCAGGGTTTGCTCACCCCGGGCCTGGCTTCCCATGACCATAAAGGCAAAGTTACGGGGAGCAGGGCCCAGATCTTCCAGGGCAATTTCGATCAGGCGTTTGTGAATGGCATCTCCCACAGAACTAATGATAGCTGTGAGGTTCGATGTATTGCTGCCACTGTCAATAAGGGCTTGTATCAGAACAGGCAGGCGCTGATAGATGCGGGTGATCTGACTCACCTCTTCAGCGCTTTCGATCTCGCTGATCATAAAGCCAAACATGTTCTGTTGCATGCGGAGCAAGTCTTCGTATCCCACTACCAGCCCGATTTTCCGATCTTTGCCGGGTAGGGCAATGTGGGATATGCCTTCCCGCTTCATATGAAGTAATCCTTCGTAGATCCGTGCTGTTTCGGGTAGTTTGGCAATGGGAGCAGTCATGATTTCAATCACTCTGGTTTCAGGATCCAGACCGGCAGCCAGTGCCCTGCTGTTTAAATCATTGTTTGTGATCAGCCCGATGATTTCGTCATCCTGGGAGACAAAAAGAGCATTCCTTCTTTTCCGGGTCATGATCCTGGCAGCCTCCTGTACCGTGGTGCTCGCCGGGCATCTCACTATGTCCCGGGCCAGCGATATCAGGGGCTGATTCATCAGTTGCAGGGTATTCTGCAATTCTCTGGCGAGTAACTTTCCCTCCTTCTGAAATCGCTCCTGCGAACTAAGCTCTTTAATGATGAGAATATAGGTGGTCTGTTTTGCATGGTTTACCCTTGAAGTAGAGATGACCACTTCCTTGGTACTTCCGTCTTTACACTTCAGTGCGATTTCACGGGAAACGGATTTTTTCGGATCCTTGAAAGAAGACTCCAGGGTGGACCACTTCAGGTCGAAGAGGCTCTCGAAATCCATCTCTTTAACCTCCGTGGGGTCGTATCCCGAAAGCCTGCTGAATTTCAAATTTGAAAAGGCGAAGCTTTGATCCACCATCATCAGGGTTCCTTCGGTGGAAGCCTGGACCAGGGTTTTGTATTTTTCCCGGCTTTGTCGAAGCTCCTTTTCGGCGTGGCGTCTGCGGTTTTCAATGCCCAGACTTTGCCTGATAATAAATGCCAGGATGAATCCCAGGATGAAGACCATCCACATGGCCATTTTAAGCAACCTGGCCCTGAGGAGGCCGATCTCTATCCGGACATCTTCCAGATAGATTCCCGTCCCTACGATCCAGCCCCAGGGTTCATAGGCTTTCACATAGGACAGTTTTGGAACAATGCGGGTACTGTCGTCTTTCCATTGCCATATATAATCAATGAATCCTTCACCCTGTTCAGTAACCGTATTTACAGATTCCACAAACACCAATTTGCCATTCGGATCCTTGTAATCGTTCAGATCCGAACCCACCAGCTCGGGTCGATATGGATGCATGATCATGGTGGGATGCATGTTGATGATCCAGAAATAGTCTTTGAGTTCATCCCCGTAACGCATTTTCCGAACTCTTTCCAGCGCTATGATCTGCGCAGAATCCAGGCTAATCTGGAAGCTTTCTGCTTCCTGGTGGTATTCTTCTATCAGGCTGCACACCGATTTGGTTAATTCTGAGATCATCTCCTTCTTTCCGGCGAGAATGGTCTTTTCGAAACGGGGCAGAATAACTACGAAAATAGATAGAACGAAAAGGCCCACCGTTAAAAGAGATAGGACAACAACGGAGATGAAGTAGCGATTCTGTTTGGTCTGGGGCATGAATGGGATGTTTTATCTGTACAATTGCAGCCGGAGGCTGCCAGTATCAAAAATACAAAAACTGCTTCGGTGTTCGTTCCGGGTGGCCGGGGGAATTCCAATCAGGGCAGGGAAGGTGCTAATTTTTTTACCCCGGTTGCGATAATGATTAAAGCCCCCGGGATGAACCCTGTAAAATCCCCCGGGATGGGCATGTCCGGTGAAACAAAGGCTGCATTCGCGCTCTCGCATGAAGGCAAAATGCTCCATGAACTCCTTTTCCTCATAGTAAAAACCTTTCACAAAACCTGAAAGATTGGGATAGACATAATGACTGAAGAGAATGTTTCCAGAAGGAGAGGGAAGGATATCATGAGATGGCAAGGTAGCCAGAAAGCTGATATCCTCTTCACTGTATCCGGGATCCAGATCCAGTTCATGTTGCCAATGTTCCTGGCCCTTTAATATATCAGGAAGTTCCGGATCTAAACCTGCAGCATATATATCATGGTTACCTGCAATGATTATATCGCATTTCTCCCGGAGCAGTGCCAGACAGGCGGGTGCATTTCTCGATTTCCCATAATTGTAATAGGGCAGGCTGTAACCCGAAATATCTCCCAGGCAAATGAGTTTATCGAATCCCCTGGCCTCAGCCTTCCCTATAATTTTAAGCAGGTTCTCATAGTCCTCATGGATATCTGATAGGATAGCTAAGCGCACTTCCATTGAATTTTGACAGATTCAAAGTACGCTTTTTTTGTCAATTCAGTTCTGACTACCTTGGAGTAAATCTGTTTTTCAATGATGCAATAATTTTTTGAACAGTAAATTTTATAAGCAATTAGTCGGATTTTACCGATGTTTGTCTACATGAAGATGAAGAATAGAGATTTATTTGTATTGACTGCGTTTATTACTTTGTTCTTTTTAACGTCATCTGTTTCGTGTAACAAAGAAATTAAAGTAGTTTCAGAAAATGATCTCATATACAGCTATGCTGTTTTTTCAGTAGATTATCGTTTGCGTACTACTGGTTATAACCAGGCTGCTCTTGATAACGCAGTGGCCAATGCACCCGCCATATGCATTATTCAGGGTTCTGCTGATGTGACTGTCCCTCAGCAGGTAAGGATTATTCATTAGTGCTTAGATAATTAGCTATGAAATTAAGAAATATCATAATTCCGGTTCTTTTTGCGGGCTTAGTGAGTTGTACATCAGCAGTCAAAACGGATAGTCAGAATACAGAGAAGCCGAAACGTGAAGTTGAACTTATATACGAAAAATTGCTAAGGCTCACCCCGGGCTGCAACGTACTTCAGGACATATCAGTTTCCTGGGACACGGCGATGTGCTGCGATTTAGAAATATTCGTATAAAAGATTTATAATTCCTGCCTTAATAAGAAATAAGATGACTAAAAGTGATCAATTTCATCAGTTGGTAGAAGAGGGGAGAATAAAAAACAAAGTTCTGTTCCGCCCGATTCTAATGCAATTTGCAGCAGAATACATCGGAAGTAATTATGGGAATTTTGCCTCCGATTACAAGGTTCTGGCAGAAGCTAACCTGAGATGTATGGATGATTTTGGACTTGATATGCTGGGGCTTATCTCCGATCCGTACCGTGAAACAAGTGCCTTTGGGGCTAAAATAGAATATGTGCCCAACGGAGTTCCCCGCTGTTTAAATCTGCCTGTAAATTCAATTGATGATGTAATAAACCTGAAAAATCCTGATGTTTATAAAGCAGAAAGAACCCGTGACAGGATACAGGCCGGTGAGTTCCTGGCAAAAAAGACCCAGGGCAAAATACCAATAATTGGCTGGATTGAAGGCCCTCTGGCTGAAGCCTGCGATTTAACAGGCATCTCAAATATGATGACGCAGTTGATGCTTGATCACGATTTTGCTAAGCGTCTGATGGACAAATGCATGATCACTGCCAAAGATTTTGCCAAAGCACAATTTGAAGCCGGTTGCGAGATCATTGGAATAGGTGATGCGATCTGTTCACAAATTGATGTGGATACATACAATGCATTTATCCATAAGCGCCACAAAGAACTTATTAGCTACATACACGATTTAGGTGGAAAGGTAAAACTGCACATATGTGGTGACACCAATCACCTGCTCCCCGCTTATTCCGCTTATGGGCTTGATATGCTTGATCTGGACTGGCAGGTAGATATCGGGCATGCACGTTCTGTTTTGGGCGATGAAGTTATTTTTACCGGGAATATTAATCCGGTTTATGTTCAGGATAAGTCTCGGGAAGAGGTTTTTCAGGCAAGTAGGGATTTGGTTGAGAAGTACAAAAATGAAAGATACGTTCTCGCCGCCGGCTGTGAAATATCACCATTAACACCCTCTGAGAATCTGAAAGCAATGAGTGAAGCATGTGAATTATAGTACAAATGAGATAGAGCTAGTAATAGTTTAGATATGTCATATACACGAAGGAATTTTATCAAAACAACAGCGGCTGCATCGGCCTCTACGGTAATTGCAAATCCGCTACTGGCAGGAGAGATATTTGGTCCTGCCATGCGTACCGGGGATGCGCCATATACAAGCAATGAATATAAAAACAATTACCGCCGTTTGGTATTTGATATGCACATTCCGGATTGGGGAGATCACCTGCTTGCTAAATTTGATCCGGCTAAAACTGCCGAGTCAATAAAAAAGGCCAATATCAACCAGGTGATGGCCTATGCCCAGTCGCACCAGGGACTGTGTTACTGGCCAACCAAGGTTGGAAATGCTCATGCCGGAATGAAAGGCCGTGACTTTTTTGGTGAATTCTCAGGCGAGTTAAAGAAACGCGATATTACCGTTACTGCCTACTACTGTGTTGTATTTAACAGTGGCGCAATTCGCGATCATCACGACTGGCGAATGGTAGAGAAGCCTGGGAAACCATACGAAGAGCAGTACAGTGTGAATCGTTATGGTTTATCGTGTCCGAATAATGCCGAATATCATAAACAAACCATGAACGAGGTAGAGGAACTTCTTGCCAATTATGAGTTTGATGTGATGTTTTTTGATATGGCATTCTGGCGTACTCCCTGTTTCTGTGAATCGTGTCAGGCGCGTTACAAAAAGGAGACAGGTAACACCATTCCCGGGAATATCGATTGGAATAATCCGGGTTGGGTAGAATATCAGACGGTAAGAGAGCGTTGGACAGGTGAGTTTATGAAAGATCTTTCTGATCTTACCCACCAAGTACACCCTGATCTGCCTGTATATCACAATATGGCAGGTTCTACTTTTGACTGGAATATGTCGAATAATTTTGAGCATACTAAATACAGTACATTCCTGGGAGGTGATTTCTATGGCGATGCTGCTGATCAGTTACTTGAGGTAAAATTATTTAATAATCTTACTGAAAATCGTCCCATTGAGTATATGACAAGCCGTGCTTATCCTTCTGTAAAAGAGCATGTTAATAATAAATCGACAGGGGAGTTGGAGATGGTATCGTTAGCAGCTATCAGCCAGCATGCTGCATTTACACTTATCGATAGTGTTAATGCTGATGGTACTTTTGATCAGGGTGTTTATGAACTTCTTGAAAAGATGAATGCAAATATTGCTCCTTATGAACCTGAGCTTGGAGGTGAGCCGGTTGAGGATATCGCAATCTATTTTAGCAACGATTCTAAGATGAAGTTTATCGATAAAAGCGATGTCACAAAGAAAGAAGATTCACTGTTTGGAACAGGAAGTAGTAAGGATTATCCTCATATGAATGCTATTCATGGTACTGTTGAGAAGTTGCAGGCCAGGCACATTCCGTTTGGGGTAATTACACGTAAGCAGCTTCACGCTCTTGAAAAATATAAGATGCTTATCCTTCCCGATGTGCTTCGCATGGATAAAGAGGAGGTAAAGGCAATAAAGCGCTATGTAAAAAACGGAGGCCGGGTATATGCCAGCCGCTGGACTTCACTGACCGAGACTTCAGGAAAACGTCATGATGACTTTATGCTGGCAGATCTGTTTGGTTGTCATTTCGAATCGAGTGAAACTGGTCAGGTGAACTTCTTAAAACCTGCTTCATCAGAGATCGAAAGTAAGTTATTGGGACAAAAGTATCTCAGTCATGATAACAACAAGAGCGCAGGAACCGGAACACTGTATCTTTCAGAAAAATGCGAAGGAGATGTTCTGGCCACTTTAACAAAGGCATATTTCCAGGTGCCGGGAACTGTTGTTGACGGTAAGTTTGAGAGTCTGCATACCACTCCTCCGGCGCGTGATACCAAAAAACCCATATTGGTTCATAACAGGTATGGTAAAGGAGAGATAATCTACTCTTCAGCAAATATTGAAACAGGCACCAGTGCAGCGCACGAATCACTGTTCGATGCGATTATCAATATGCTGAAGATCGGTGAATGGTCCTTCGAATCTGATACTTTCCCAGCTGTCTGGTCTACCTTATTTGATCAGCCCGAAAGAGACAGGTATGTATTTAGTTTGTTAAACTACCAGATGCAGCTACCTGCTATTCCTATTGACAATGTACCGTTTGTTTTACGTCCGCCTGAAGGAAAACAGTTTAAGAATTTAGTAAGTCTGCCTGATAAAAAAGATATACCGTTTACCTTGGAATCAGATGGCACTCTTAAAGCAGAGATACCCTCATTGGAAAAGATGGTTATGCTTGCTGCTGAATACAAGAATTATCAATCATAAATAATGAATATCAATATAAAGTGAATCCATGAAAAGACGAAATTTCATAAAAACAACGGCAGCAGGATCCGCATTTCTGCTTGCACCGGGTGCTAGTACATACGGAAGATTCAATTCAGGGATAAGGCGATTTGGATATCAATCGAAGCGAGAGATACCTGTGGTGTATGATGTTGATGTTGTAGTTGTTGGTGGTTCTACAGCCGGAGTTGCTGCAGCCGTTGAAGCATCACGTGCAGGGGCAAAAGTTTTTCTTGCTGCACAGGAGCCCTATCTGGGCGAAGATGTTTCAGGAACTTTTCGCTTATGGACAGATGACAAGAGTATATTAACTACAGAGTTGGGTAATGCCATCTGGAATGAAGGGCTCCCCACCCAGCTTAAAGTAAAAAAGTCGCTTGATAATGCCCTGATTGAGAATCATGTTGACTTTCTGTATTCCTGTTATGTAACTGATATTCTTAGCGATGATGCAGGTAACCCTGCAGGGGTGGTCATGGCAAATCGTTCGGGACGGCAAGCCATCGTTGCAAAAACAATTATCGATGCTACTCCGCGTGGTATGGCAGCCCGTATGGCAGGTGTCGATTTTGGAACTTATCCTGCCGGGAAGCAGAAGTTTAAGTTTACCGTTGTAGGAAATGAGCTTAAAACAGGAGAGGGTATCTCCGCAGAAGTGAAGAGTGAGCCGGTTAGATTTAATCTTACCAATGAAACCGGTCCGGCGGCAAAGGATCATTATCAGGCTATTGAATACACGCTTGATATTGATATGAAAGATAGCAGCTGGGCATCGTTTGCCGAAGCTGAACAGCTTGCCCGCGATCTTACCTGGGGTGCTGGTCAGGTTGAGTCGGCCGATCTGCTTTTCCAAAATCCACCGGATAAGATGGTAGGGCAGAAAAGTTGGGATGATGCCCTGCTTGATAGTGAAGATATAGATCTAAAGGTTTTTCGGCCTCAAAAGATTGAAAATCTATATGTTTTAAGTGGCAGTGCCAGTTTGAGCCCTGAAACGGCAGATGCGCTTCTTGAACCGGGAAAAATGATCAAGGTGGGTGAGCGTTTGGGTGTTGAAGCCGCTGCTGTTGCAAAATCGCTGTCGGCGCCAGAAAATCCAAGGATAAAAGGAAAAGCAGACGGAAAGATTGTATCCGGCGATGTGGGTGAACTGCTACAGGGTTTCCGTTCAGCAATGAATCTTGGTGATGTGGTTGCTGAAGAGACCTGTTTGCCTGTTATTGGAAGTTACGATGTTGTTGTTCTGGGTGGTGGGACTGCCGGGGCACCGGCTGGTGTTGGTGCTGCACAAAAAGGAGCCAAAACACTTGTTGTGGAGTATATGCACGGTATGGGCGGTACTGGAACCTTTGGGATGATAGGTACATATTATTATGGATACCGTGAGGGATATACCTCTGTTGTTGACCGTGCTGTTCAGAACTTTGGCGGTGATCATCCACGTAAAATGCCTGAAGACCGTTTCTGGGTTTTTGACTGGAAAATTGAATATTTCAGACGTGAGATAAGAAAAGCCGGAGCTGATATCTGGTTTGGAGCAATTGGTACCGGCGCTTATTACGAAAATGGCGTGGTAAAGGGCATTGTTGTCGCCACTCCGGAAGGAAGGGGAGTGATACTGGCTAAAAATGTTGTTGACTCCACCGGAAGTGCCGATGTGGCAGTAGCTGCCGGAGCTGCATATTCATATACGGGTGCTGATTCTGTGGCCATTCAGGGCTCGGGGCTTTCGCATAAAAATCCAAACAACTACTATAACAATACCGACTGGACCTTTACCGACGATGGCGACATGCTTGATGTATGGCGAACCATGGTTGTGGCAAAAGATAAACATAGAGGTAAATACGATATTGGTAAGTTGCCGCAAACCCGCGAACGCCGGAGAATTGTTGGTGATTTTACAGTTTCTGTTCTTGATGTTTATAACGGACGCACCTATCCTGATACCATCTCTATCCACAGGAGCTCATTCGATACGCATGGATTTACGGTGGACCCCTTCTTCTCCTTGAAAGCACCGGCACACAGTGGTGAGGTTGTAACTGCCAGTGTTCCCTTCAGGGCACTGCTTCCGAAAGGACTTGAAGGAATTGCTGTTACCGGGTTAGGAGCCAGTGCACACCGCGATGCCATGCCGGTAATCCGTATGCAGGCATGTCTGCAAAACCAGGGGTACTCAGTAGGAAGGGCAGCTGCCATTGCAGCTTCTGAGGGTAAAAAAATAGGAGAAATAGATATAAAGGCCCTGCAAAAAGAGCTGGTCGAACTGGGTAGCCTTACCGAGAATGTTTTAAGCGATGTTGACAACTATCCGCCATCGACAGTGGCGATAGAGACAGCTGCCAAAACAGTTGTAAACGACCTGGAAGGCCTGAATACGGTACTCTGGGATCAGGAGAAGGGATTGAAAGCATTAACAGACCAGTTTAATGCAGCCGCAAAGGAGGAGCACAAACTTGTGTATGCCCGTATTCTGGGAATGTACGGTCTATCCGATGGCTGGAAGGAGTTGATGAAAGCACTGGATAGTTATTCAGAATGGGATGAGGGTTGGAACTATACCGGAATGGGGCAGTTTGGAAAAAGCATAAGCTATCTCGACAGCTTGATTATTGCGGCAGGACGCACAAAAAAAAGCGAAGTGCTTCCTTCTGTCTTCAGGTTGATGGAGAAGCTAACTCCCGAGAGCCATTTTTCACATTTCAGGGCAGTTGCCATTGCCTTGGAAACCATTAAGGACCATCAAGGCGCCATACCTCTTTTCAAGCTACTGGAAATGGAGGGAATGCGTGATCATGCAATGAGCAATATAAATGCAGCCAAAGAGCTTACACCCGAATCCAAAACTGACGTAACGACCCGTAACAGCGCGCTACGTGAACTTATTCTGGCACGCGCACTGTACAAATGTGGTGATTATAAGGGTGTTGGCACCGAAATACTAAATGAATATTCAAAAGATTTAAGAGGGCATTACTACAGACATTCAAGTGGTGTTTTAAAGACCTTAAAATAGCACAGGTATGTTTCGGCTAAAATTAGGCTAACAGGTAAGAGTCTGGAGATAGGGCAGTATAAATGAAAAAGTTTAATTTTGTGGGTATAAATCCCTTCTCGCCATGAAAAAATTAAGCGTGCTATTGTTTCTGTATCTTGTTTCCTGTGCTCAGGTACCCATGACCGGACGCAAGCAACTGGTAGCCATTCCATCTTCCCAGATGATTGCCCTGAGTAACGATAGTTACAGCCAGGTGCTGGAGGAGAGCCAGCTTTCCTCAAATACAGATTACGTAAACAGGGTTCGTGAAGTTGGGAAAAGAGTGACAGCCGCTGTGGAGTCCTACCTGAAGCAGAACAAGCTTGAGTCTGCGATCGAAGGGTATAACTGGCAGTATAATGTGATAGTTTCGGAGCAGCTTAATGCCTGGTGCATGCCGGGAGGGCAAATTGCTTTTTATGAGGGGATCCTGCCGGTCTGTGGGGACGAAACGGGTATTGCCGTGGTCATGGGCCATGAAATTGCACATGCGGTAGCCAAACACGGAAATGAGCGCCTGTCTCAACAGCTGGCCATCCAGTTAGGGGGTATTGCGCTTTCCGAGGCTTTGGAAACACAGACGGAGGAGACATACGAACTGGCTATGCTCGCTTTTGGAGTAGGGGCGAAGGTAGGAGTGGAACTCCCTTATTCCCGTACACACGAGCTCGAAGCAGACGAGTTGGGATTGTATTTCATGGCCATGGCCGGATACGATCCCCGGATTGCTCCCGACTTCTGGAAAAGGATGGAAGCCAAGTCAGATTCCCGGCCTCCTGAGTTTCTCTCTACCCATCCCGACCCATCTAACAGGGTGGAGAATTTGAAGCGTATAATGCCCAAAGCCCTGGAGTACTACAATAAGGTTTCCAGGTAAATTTCAAAAAACCAGGGATTTAGTAAACCATATCGCCCTGATTTGGTTTTAATTACAGGATATTATCTTTTCCTTAATAGAAAGTTTAATAAAAAAATTAGTAACTTACTAAGTTACCAAGGCATGTGAATTCATTTTAAGGCAGGAATTTCAATGAAAACTTCTGGCATACGGATCAGGTTTTGTGGCTTTAAGCTTCTTTTGGCAGCATTACTGTTTTGCTGTGTTTTTACGGTTCAGGCCAGTTCTCAGATTTTCTCTGACTTCTGGAGATTTCCGATTACAGCCGATGCGGGCCCCGGCGGCAGTATTGATCCCGAGGGAAAGATTTATGTATGGCGCGGCAGCAGCATCTCTTTTACCATTACTCCGGATAAAGGTTTTGAAATATCGGATGTGGTTGTCGATGGGGTAAGCCAGGGGCCCCTGTCCTCATATACCTTCCGAAATGTACTGGCCAGGCATACCATTTCTGCCTTCTTCGTGCCAAGGATCCATACCATTACTGCAAGTGCAGGAACCGGGGGGAACATATCCCCCTCAGGAGAGGTAAGCGTTCGTTACGGTGACGACCGGACCTTTACGATCAGTGCGGACTATGGCTATGAAATAAAGGATGTAAAGGTAGATGGGGATAGCAAGGGAGATAGAACTACGTATACCTTTTCCGATGTAAAGTCGGACCATGAGATCGTTGCCACCTTTGAGCTGAAGGAATATATCATTAAGGCTAAGGATGAAAAGGGAGGGGATATCTCTCCTGAAGGAGATGTTAAAGTAGATCATGGAAGCGATCAGACTTTTACCATTAAAGCAGATCAAAGATACAGTATCTTAGATGTGGTGGTGGATGGAGCAAGCCAGGGTGCCCTTTCCAGCTATACATTTTCTAATATACAGTCGGATCACACCATTACTGCCAAATTTGCCAAGAATACGTATATCATCACGGCAAGTGCCGGGGAAGGCGGGGAAATTTCCCCATCGGGAGAAGTCGTGGTTGAAGAGGACAAAGACAAGACCTTTACCATCACACCGGACCAGGGTTACGATATTGATGATGTATTTGTAGACGGTGAGAGCCAGGGAGCCATTTCTGAGTATGAGTTTGAAGATGTTGAGGCCAACCATACCATTTCAGCCACTTTTAAAAGGAAGACCTATACCATTACCCCAACGGCGGGGGAACATGGCAGCATTAGCCCTTCCGAAGCCACTGTGGTATTTTATGGATCTGATCTGGAGTTTACCATCAGTCCTGATGCCGGTTATGGAGTGAACAATGTGCTGGTGGATGGAGAGAGTGTGGGCAAGGTGAGCTCTTATACATTTGAAAATATTAAAGCGAACCACAGCATCAGTGTTACTTTCAAAAAGGTGGTCAGGGTGATGGATGTAAGCATTCCCAATGTATCCATGAAGATCGGAGATGTGGTTACTGCCACCATAACAGTGAGTAATGATGTGGGGATACCCTATACCCTGGTTTCAGGAAAGGTGGGAGGATATACCCTGGTAGGTTTTAAGCGCATATCGGCCATTACTTACGAGGCGGATTTCACCATCATCACGGGAGGAAACAGCTATAATGCTTCACAGGATATTCCTGTAGCGGACCTGGTAATTACCAATGGAGATATTAAGAGCGCAAGCTATAAACTGCCCATTGTACAGAGCAGCGATCGCATTGATGCAGCCTTGCCTGTGATCTCATCCATGGAGGTAGAAGGTGGTGTGAAAAAGATTGGAGATGAGGTGGTGCTGAATATCAAAGCAGATAAAAAGGGATATAGTGCGGATCCGTTTTCAAGCATCAACGGAGTTCTTCTGTCCGCCCCCAATGTAAGTTTCAGTGATGAAGGAAAGGGGAATTATGCACTCAGGTATACGGTTCAGGAGGGAGATACAGATGTAATCCCGGAAATCAATGAATTAGAAGCATCCGTCATATTAATTAAGCCTTCGGGCAATGTGGGCCTGCCTTATTCAAGCATTAGCAATGCATCTGAACTTAGCATCGATGCGCATGCACCGGTTGTTTTACGCATGGAGGCATCCTCCATGGAAGTGGGAGTCGGAGGTACAGCTAAACTCACCCTTACGGCCGATGGGACAGGATATACTCCGGGACAGGAAACTGTAATCAACGGGGTGGTCCTGAGTTCACCCAGGATCACCTTTACGGAGCTTCATGGCGGCTTATATGAACTATCCTATACGGTGGGCGCGGAGGATGCTGCGGTTGCTCCGGGCATGCTGGTGGCAAGCGTGGTGCTGGTTGATCAGGCCGGCAATGTTGGAGAAGCATATGCAAGTGTGGAAGTTAATCAACTGGAGATTTATACAGATCTGCCGGTGGCAGCCTTTGCTGGTGCTCCGGAGCTTTGTGAGGGAGATGAAGCGCAACTAACGGTGTTGCTAAGCGGCAGGCCTCCCTGGGACTTTATCCTGAATGATGGTACAGACAATACTTCTTTTACAGGTGTTACATCTACCAGCTATCAGATAATACTTACCCCGATACAGACCACCACTTATTACATTGTTTCGGTCACCGATGTGAATGGAGTTGAAAATACCCGGACTGAAGAAGTGGTGGTGACTGTGAACCAAAAGACGGAAGTGGAAATTATTAATCTGGCCTCGGGCTACAGCGTGACTGCTGATCCGGTCAAACTTGAGGCCAGTGTTCCCGGAGGAACCTTTTCTGGTCCGGGCGTGATCAGTGCAACGGGATATTTTTATCCCGGGATTGCGGATACAATAGATTCGCCTCATACCATCTCTTACGAATTTACGGATGCCAACGGATGCAGAAGTGAAACCAGCAAACTTGTGCATGTTCTCGGTTCAGAGGCCGCCATTTTAATTCCGGCCAGTACGGTTTGTGACAATGAAGATCCATTTGCCGTCACCGTGTTGAATGTGATGGGTGCAGACGGGAGTTTCAAGCTGTTGAATTCAGCATCAGAAGAGGTTTCAGGGCTGACCGATCATGGGGATAAAACAGCTACCATCCATCCTGCCTCCCTGGGACAGGATACTTATACCATTGAATTCCAGTACAAGGATCTGTACGTTCATACAATCAGCAAAGGCTTTTCAGTGGAATCGGTCGACTCACCCCAGATTCTTGACCTGAGCGAAACAGGCTATTGTCAGAGCACAAGCCCCTTTGAGCTCCTGTCTAATTTAGAGGATGTGTTATTTGAGGGGCCGGGCGTTTCAGGGAACATTAATGAAGGTTTTATGTTCAATCCGCGTGAGGTCGAACCAGGCCCTGTGTCAATTTACTGTACTGCCTTTTCAGAGAACGGATGCACAGAGACTACCCAGAAAGAAATTCTCGTGGCAGTGGCACCTGAAGTGAAGTTCGGGATCAGCACAGCCTGTATTCCGGAAGGAGGAGAGATTGTATCCTTTATTAACCAGAGCAAAGGAAAGTCCTTTGTTGAGACCTGGATCTGGGATTTTGATGATCCCGGCAGTGGACAGGACAGCAGCAGCAACCTGACTGATCCCACACATTTTTACCAGGAAACCGGACCAAGAAGCATCACCCTGACAGCAACTACAAAAGAAGGGTGCATGGACAGCTTCGTATTGGATTCGGTAATTGACAGCAAACCTGTGGCGGACTTCACCTGGATCAGTAATTGTTTTATCAAAGACACTGATGTGAAATTTGTGAACCGGAGCAATTACGGACTCGCATTGCTTGATACCACCATATGGACATTTAAAACCACCCAAGGGGAGGTGATAGGTGAAGTTGGTTCCAATTCACCCACTGATACGGTTGGCTTCTCATTTACCGAGGCTAAGAATTACCAGGTGGATATGTATACAGTGAATACCGGGGGCTGTTTTAGCGAGTTAAGCAAGGAAATCGTTCTGAGTCCCACAGTCCAACTTGACAGCGAAGGCTATCGGGAAGATTTTGATGCCTCTGAAGGTCTCTGGACCATCCGTTCGGAGGACCAGGTGGAGAGTTGGGTATGGGATGTGCCTGATTTCAATGGATATGCCGGGGAACCGGATAATAAGGCATGGTTTACCAGCTTGCCATTGGAAGCTGACGGCTACCGGGAGAACTCCTGGATCCAGAGCCCCTGTTATGATTTAAGTGGTGTGGAACGCCCTTTGATCCGGATGGATATCATGCGCAGTTTTATCCCTTTCATGGACGGGGCGGTATTGCAGTATAAGGATCAGGTTGACGGGGACTGGAAAACTGTGGGTGCAGACACACCCGGAATAGAGTGGTATAATGCATCTGACATTCTGAGTAAACCGGGCGGGAGCAGTGTGGGCTGGGGATTGAACGAGTTCTATCCGGACCGGGAGTGGGTAACAGCAGTTCATGACCTGGACCAGGTGGCAGGAGAAACCAATGTGGTGTTCAGGGTGGCCATAGCCAGCAGCGGGAAGCAGGAGCTTAATAATCAAGGATTTGCACTTGATAATGTGCGCATAGAAGGGCGCACAAAGCTGGTTGTTCTGGAACATTTTACCGATAATTCAGACAGGAATTCCAGGAAAGCTGATGATTTCCTGGATGCGATGGTTAAGGCCCATTCAAAAGATGTGATCGATCTGCAGTATCATCTGAGTCCCGGCGGACAGGATCCCATGAGCAGGAACAATCCCGATCCATCTGCCACCAGGTCCTTTAATTACGGGGTGCCTCAAATTCCCTATACAGTGCTTGACGGGGGGATGACTCCACATTACCGCTATGATCTTTCCGGTCCGGAACCGGGTCCGGTGAAAGACCATCTGCGTTTGCGTACCCTGGAGGCTCCTGAGTTTGAAATTGATCTTTCTGTGAACTGGCTCAGGTCAGGACTGGAGGCTACCACCACAGTACACTGTGAGTCTGAGTGCCTGGAGAAATACATACAATTGTATGTGGTGGTCTTTGAAACCTCCGTCACTGCATACACCGGAGAGAATGGAGACACACATTTTAGAAATGTGGTGCTGGATATGTTACCCACCCCTGCAGGAAAATTGCTGGGTGACCAGTGGCGCAAAGGAAACATCGACGAGCGAATCTATACATGGACCTACAAATCCTATGTGGAAGATATCGATGACCTGGCTGTTGCTGCCTTTGTTCAGGACAGGACCACCAGCCAGATACTGCAGGCGGCAGTTGACTATAAGGATGAAACGGTAGGTATCCTGAAACCTGAAAGCCTGCCCGGACACCTGAGCATCTATCCCAATCCTGCACATAGCACTCTCTATGTGAATTTGGGAGAAAGGACAAGCCAGGCCGGGAGGATCGAAGTGCTGGACATGGGTGGAAAGATGATGCTAGAGGAGCATGTACCTGCAGGCTATCAGGTAATTGAGATAAACGTTGAACATCTGAACAGGGGGATCTACATCCTGCGATGGATTCAGTCGGGAAAGGTCAGCGGGGTGAGCAAGATGGTTAAGACCCGGTAGTTTACTAAAAATTCCAATCTTCAAGGAATGAAACAATAATTACTAATGGATGCAACGACCAAATCCAATCGAAGAGACTTTGTAAAAAAGACAGCAGTTCTGACCGGTGCCATGGGAATGGCAGGTAGTTCTGCATTTGCCTTATCGGATTACAAGAGTACTACTCAAAATCCTCTGCCCAAATGGAAGGGATTCAACTTGCTGGATTTCTTCTCCCCGAACCCTGGCAGGGCTCGCAGGGGAACTACCGGGGAAGATTTTAAGTGGATGTCTGACTGGGGATTTGATTTCGTACGCATCCCCATGGCCTATCCCTCCTACCTGGACTTTGACAGAAGCAGGGACATTACTCCCGATGAGGTATACAGCATCAGCGAAGAGTCACTGGAGCGGGTCGACAGCCTGGTTCACATGGCTCACAAGTATAATCTGCATGCAAGTCTGAACCTGCACCGAGCTCCCGGCTATTGCATCAATGCCGGATTTCATGAGCCATACAATTTATGGAAGGACAAGGAGGCTCAGGAGGCCTTTTACTGGCATTGGAACATGTGGGCCGATCGATATAAAAACATATCACGGGATAAGATTAGTTTTGATTTGCTGAACGAACCGGCCATGATTGAGGATATGAATAATCAGCATGCGGATAAGACCCTTGTCCCCGGTGAAATATATGCCGATGTTGCAGAAAAGGCAGCTAATGCCATATGGAAGGCAAATCCGGATCACCTGGTTATAGCCGACGGAAATCAGGTAGGAACAAAGGTGATTCCTGAAATTACCCACCTGCCCATCGCACAAAGTTGTCGTGGCTATTACCCCCATATCATTTCCCACTATAAGGCACCCTGGGCCATGAAGGATATTGAAAACCTTCCCCCTTTGAAATATCCCGGACAAGTGGGTAATCAGTATTTAAGCAGGGAAATGCTGGAAGAATTCTATGCCCCCTGGATCAAGCTGGCTCAGTCAGGTACCGGGGTTCATTGCGGAGAATGTGGTTCCTACAATAAAACCCCTCATGATGTATTTCTGGCCTGGTTCGGTGATGTGGTGGATATCCTGTATTCCAATGGGATTGGCATTGCCCTGTGGAATTTCAGAGGTGATTTTGGCATTCTTGATTCCGGAAGGCTTGATGTTGATTATGAGGACTGGTATGGGCACAAACTTGACCGGAAGCTCCTGGATTTAATAAAAAATCCCTCTTAACCACTTTTCAGTGGAAGAGGGATGTGCTATTAAAAAGAATCTTCAGAATACCTGCCTATTTGCTGCTATTTTTCCTCTTTCTTCTCTTCTTTTTCCTCTTTTCCCTTCCCTTTCATATCGGCCACTTTTTCGACCAGATCGGGTACTTTGTCAATGAGGGAAGAGAGTGCAGTTTTCTTGTCCACGCCAACAAAGGAGATTTCATCCCCTTTGGCTACGAGAAAACCAAGAGGGATAATGCCGATGCCAGCACCGGCTCCACCTCCTGTCCCCGCATTCTTAGTTTTGGGATCTGTACCTGATCCGGCTCCGCTGCCAAAACCGGTCCCCACCTTAATCACAGGCCGGCATGTATAGTCCCCGATATTGAACTCTTCACCCAGAACTGTTTCTGTGCTGGCAAGTGATTTCACATGCCCCGATACTTTGTCAAGTAATTCATCAATTTTGATATCCATAACGCTAAAATTTAGTAGTTAATAAATGATTTCTATCTGTTTTTTATTAGGATCCAGACCAGGGAGCCGATTCGGGTCCTCAAATCGAGATCCAGGAACATATTTCCTTCAAAATTTACCTGCATCTGTACATTCCGGCCATTATTTACTGCAGAAAAAGCGGGAACCAGCCATGCGTTCATCATGAAATCAGCCGTGTCGATGTTCATATGCAATTTCCTTACCCTGAAGGCCCTTGTGGCACTCTTAAGCATCGGGATGTTTCCGGTCAGTTTTCTGGATTTCTTTCTTTTTTTGAGGACCTTATCCTTCTTCTTTTTCTTCTTTCCCTTAATGCGAAATGGATTAATCCGGAAGGGAATGAAAAAAATCCAGGCCCTTATGATTAACTGGCCTTCCAGAACGACTACACTTGCCTGCACTACACCTGGTAGCATAAGCTGATACCTGCCTCGTTCTGTGTTCATTCGAAGGATGACAGGACCCAGAAGTATCCAGAATAAAAGAAGTGTAAATACGATGATTAGAATGTACCAGATCATGATGTAAAAGTACCCTCTTGAGAATACATTTGCCATCACAAATCGGCTGCCGTATGGAATTTACCGGTGAATTGCATATCTGAGGTGTAAACAAAAGCCCTGCTTTATCCGACTTAATTATAGAGGTATTCACTAAAAATGATTAGCCATGAAAAAGATCATCACACTGGCCACCTATAAGATGGCAAAAACGGCATATTTCTTAAAAGAAAGGCTGGAGCATGAAAGTGTCAACTGCTTTTTGTCCTATGTTACAAATCTGCAAAAGAACAGAGACGAAGTCAGGGTACAGGTTGAGGACGATGATGTGGAGAGGGCCATCAAAACAATGCTCAGGATTAAAGATGAATACGGAAAGGATATCGAAATGATCGAACCGGTGGAACATATCCGGAAAATTGTTGTGCCCACCGATTTTTCCAAAGAGTCGGAGAATGCATGTATTTATGCCTTGTATCTGGCCCGGAAACTAAGGGCCGAGATTAAAATACTCCATGTATATGAGAATCCCATCGATGATGTTAGTGTCAGAAAATCTTCAAGCTTTGAAGAATACGCTGAAAAGGTGTCCATGGAAGTGGAAGAAGATGCCAGGGACGGCTTGCAGGCTTTTTCACAGCGCATCAGGGATTACATGTCCGCAAGCAGGATACAGGATGTGAAGGTACATTCATCCCTGGTTATGGGCAATATTGTAAAAAAAATAGGTGGAGTTTGTCAGGTCTACGCACCGGATTTTGTGGTTCTCGGGATTGCCGGGAAGGAAAGAGGATCAAAAAATATCGTTGCAGGATTGGCAGATATGCTTATCAGGGATCTGAGAATACCTGTCTATGCCATACCGGGGCCGTCTGAGAAAAAAGATCTTGACCAGATGAATATACTGTATGCAACTGATTTTAATGAACAGGACCATGTTTCCCTGAATCAGTTGCTTAGCCTTATGGAGCCTTTTAATATACGGATCGATTGCATCCATATTGATGTGGCTCAGAATCCGGTCAGCGAAATGCGAATGAATGAATTGAACAACTTCTTAAGTGAAAAATACTCCAGTCAGGATATACAATGCTATTTGACTGAGGATGAAGATGTCTATCATGGGATTAAGGTATTTGCAGAAAACAATGGCATCAATCTCCTTTCATTTACTTTTCACAAGCGCAGGATATTTGAAAAGCTGTTTAAACCCAACCTATTCAAGAGGATGCTGCATGAGGCAAGTATCCCCATCCTTATATTCCCCTCCTGACCCGGGATCGGATATGGTCCGGCTATTCCTGGAATTTTATTTCCTGGAATTCCAGCTCGCGGTGAATCAGGGAATCCCTGATGGCACTATTTCGAAGGAGATAATCATGGCCCATGGCCGGAAGATCCTCCCAGTTGATCATACCCGTTATATCCCATACCTGCACATTTTCCGGAAGCTCATCCAGGTTGGTGGGGCCCACCCTTCCCATCCGGAATTTTATATTCATGTATTGTGACATGGTCAATGGCCCGTCTTTCCGGTTTATAAGGATGGTCACCCTGTCTGTCATCTGAGTCAGATTATGAAATCCCTTTCCCTCTTCAAAAGAATCATTTGCTGCATCGCTTCCAATGAAAATCACCCGGTCATACACAGGGACCAGGTCAATGCCCTGTTTCTCGCGCTTAATCATGTACCGTTTCAGCATTTGGTTGCCCATGGAGGTACAAACCAGTGAAAAGGCCACATCCCTGGGATGTTCGGCAAAAAAGGCTGAATCGGTCACGAAGTCCTCCAGCATGTGCTGGAAGATGGCAAAATCGTTAGCAGCCCTGTTTGCTGAACGTTTCCCTTTATGGTAGAATTGTGAAACCGACTGATCGCCCCAGGCAAACATGATGATTGCAGTTTTATGGTGGAGGGTATCTTCGTAGGTTTTATCAAGGCGGAACATAAAATCATTGAGCTGTTTTTCAAAAGTTTTGGCATAGCCCGGAACCACGAAAATGAAATTCTGTATCCCCCTTTTTAATCTCAGGTCCTCATAAACCGTATAAAAGATATTGTCGGGAACCGGTTCTGTGGGATATTCCCTCTTAAAACACGTTTTGTTGGCCTGGTATTTAATGATAATAGATTCTTCCTCATAATCGTACAGACAGAAATACAGGTTTCTTGTTTGGCGTGTCCAGCGGTTTCTGAAAGTTACCACGCTGTCGCTCGTATTTTTAAGGGGCCGGTTGGTAAAAAAATAACCCATATCATGATCCCCGTAATTGCTTGAATCAATCCAACGGGTTTCAACCTGCGCTGATCCAGATCCGGCTAAAATGAGTAAAAATAAAATGGATAAAAACAGAGATCTCATAGCTGCAGATTTCTTAAGTGAATATTTTTGGTAATCAAACCCTAATTTACTAATTCCATTCACATTTTTAGGCGCTCTTTAGAACTATTTGAACTATAAGTTGTTAAGAACTGATGAATTTACCTTTATGAATAGGATCCCGGATGAATGCAAAATCAGCACTGAATAAGCATATTCTAGTTTCGCTTCTTTTCATTTTCACTGTGCTTCCTTTTGCCTGTGCTCAGCTTGCTCAGGCGGACAGCTTAAAACTGGTCCTTCTGGGCATGTCGGACGATACTCTGAAAGTGAATACCCTGAACCAGATTGCAACTCTGGAAGCCAGGTCCTACCCAAAAAATGCCTTAAAGTATGGTTCAGAGGCAGTAGAGCTGGCTGAGAAACTGGATTTTCCTGCCGGAATGGCCCTGGCATATAAAAACGTGGGCCTTGGATATTATTTCCAAAGTGAATATACAGAGGCTTACAGCAACTGGGAGTCCTCCCTGGAACTTTATGAAACTCTGGGAAATGAGCAGGGTATTGCAAACCTACTTGGGAATCTTGCTTCCATATATTACACCTTAGGTGATAATTATAAGGCTATTGAGTATAATATACGGGCCTTGAGCATAACAGAGAAACGTGGAGACAGCATTCGGTTGGCAACTTTGCTATTAAACATTGGCTCTGTCTATTCCGAGCACGCAAGCTCTCTGGATACGGCCAGATCTTATTATATACGTGCTTTAGAATTGGGAGAGGAAATCGGCTATATGGAACTACTGGGCCTTGGTTCCATCAATCTGGGGGAAGTTTATTACAAGATGGGTGAGTTCGATTCGGCTCTGTACTATTTTGAGAAAGCGTTATTGCTTGTGACAAGCAATGGTGAGATTGCTTCTGCGCTTAGTTCCATAGGTAGAATCCACGCTGAGAGGGGAGATTATCAGACCGCAATAAAATACCACAGGGATGCCCTGGAAATTGCCAGGAAGGAAAATGCCCAAATGGAAACAGTTAAAATTCTGCTGGCTCTGGCCGGGGCATATGGCAGCCAGGGGAACGCTCATCTGGCTATTAATTATTACGATGAAGCCAGATCCCTATCTGAGGATATAGGTTTGAACTATGAATTGTCAAATTCGTATAAGGGCCTTGCCTCTTCCTATGCAGATATTTCAGACTGGGAGAATGCCTATTTGTACCTGAGTCTTCAGGACACAGTGAATAATGCCATCTACAGGGCCGAGACAGAAGATAATACCAATAGCCTGATGTTTACTTACCAGATGGATAAAAAGGAAGATGAGATTGAAATCCTTGAGCAACAGTCAGAAATCGATCAATTGAAGAGCAAGAGGCAGAGAGGCATAATTGCAGGAACAGGAGTATTGGGTTTAATGATTTTGCTGATGGCCCTGGGGATTTATAACCGGATGCGTTACGTCAGGGAGACCAACAGGAAGATCAAGGCCCAAAAGGAAATGATCACCGACAGTATTTCCTATGCCCAGCGTATTCAGTCTGCACTACTGCCTTCCGAATCGCGGTTAAAAGAACTGGTTCCCGGGCATTTTATTGTTTTTAAGCCCAAGGACATTGTAAGCGGGGATTATTACTGGGTGAAGGAGGTGCAGGATCATGTGGTTATTGTAGGGGCCGATTGTACCGGTCACGGTGTACCCGGTGCATTTATGAGTATGCTGGGAATTACCCTTCTGAACGACCTGATTGGTAACCGGTGCTTCAATGATCCCAGTGCCATTCTGGAACAGCTCAGGTTAAAAATAAAGGAAATGCTGGTTCAGGAAGGAAATAAGGAGGAGCAGAAGGATGGCATGGATATGGCTCTGGCCATTTTTAATAAGAAGAATCGTGAGCTTCATTTTGCCGGTGCAAATAACCCCTTGTATATCATCCGCAATAAGGAACTTCCTGCCGGCAAGGAGCTGGAACCTTATTTCTCAGCAGATAATGAAACCTATCAGCTCTTTGAGATTAAAGGAGACAAGCAGCCCATCGGGGTGCATTGGGAGGAGACCGATTTCAACAGTTATTCGGTTATGCTCAGGGAACATGATACATTTTACATGTTTTCGGATGGCTTTGTGGACCAGTATGGGGGAGAGAAACGAAAGAAGTTCAAATCTCTTAATTTCAAACGGCTGTTGCTTTCCATACAAAATGAGTATATGGCCAAACAGGGCCAGATTATTGAAAATACCTTTGAAACCTGGAAAGGGGATTTGGAACAGATCGATGATGTGAGTGTGATCGGGATCAAAGTCTGATTCAGGACTTCCACCTCTTTTTTTAGGCTGTTCGTCACTATTAACATTTCTTTAACAATCAATTACAGTGTTTTTCAAGAACTTACCGCACTTACCTATTCTATTTGTCACTTAGAAATTTCATGTAACCAATACTCAAAACCATGAAAAAAGGACTTTTGCTTAAAAAAGATATACGGATCTTAATATACGTCTTTACCCTTGTTTTTCCCTTTCACTCAGGAGTATCAGGAAACGATCCGATTAACCACAAGGATATAATCATTTTTGTTTCATGTGTGGAAAATCTGGGGAATGGAAGTTACCTGGCTCATTTTGGATATGAAAATCCGAATGCCTATGTGGTAAATGTGGCAAAGAAAAGCAGCTACATAGAATTTAACCAATACAAGTCAAAGAAGTTTGTGATCGACGAATTTCAACCGGGAGTTTATGAAAAAGTTTTTAGCCAGGAATTTGATGAGAATGATGAGGTACGCTGGACAGTTATACCCAGTAACTATACGATATTGACTGTTACAGCTACCAGTACTTCTGAACTCTGCTATGTACCTCTGAATATTATTCCAGGCTACAATCCTCCCAGAGGGGGTAAAGTCCTTAACTCCATAATTGGTGCTGAGCTATATCAGTTATATCTGTATTATATTGCTGATCCGGAAGGATTCACCGAAGTAACTGATATGATCTTCCAGATCCGGGGATCAGGAGTGCCAAGCGAAGTACTTATTGAGGTGGCCGGAGTCGATGGTCACTATACCGCTATGATGGATAGTCTTTCAGGTCTGGGATTTGAGGCTGTTATCGAGGACCCTGATTATAACCAGGCCACCGGCTGGATAAAGATATCAGATCTGCTCTTGGTGAATGATTATTACACCGATATACGCTACGCAAGACCGAGGTATCCGGGAGTAAGTAATTATACGGTAGCGGCAACGGGCCTGGTAAACAGCGAGGGAGACTTTGCCATGCATTCCGATTTTGCCAGGCTGGGATTCGATGTGGATGGAAGCGGAGTGAAAATTGGAGTCATGTCCAACAGCTTCGATTCCCAGGCTCTGAGTTCCACGGGTAAATCACCGGCAAGCATTGATGTGGAGAACGGGGATTTACCGGGAGCAGGAAATCCCAACGGATATGTATTGCCTGTGGATGTGGTCCTGGACATTACTCCGGATTTCGGAGCACTGTCTGACGAAGGGCGTGCCATGCTTCAGATCATTCATGACATAGCTCCGGGAGCGGAACTTGCATTCCGTACCGCTTACCTGGGTGAGCATGATATGGCGGTGGGAATCGGAGAGTTAGCTTCGGCCAATTGTGATATCATTGTAGATGACATTTCTTACATGACTGAATCCTTCTTCCGCGACGGGGTGATCTCCCAGGCCATTGACCAGGTAGTTGCTTCCGGGATTACCTTCTTCAGTTCGGCAGGGAATTTCGGCAGCAATTCTTATACAGGGATTTTTGCACCCGGAACTGCACCTGCAAATGTGGTGGGTGAGGCCCATGATTTTGGCGGGGGAGATGTATACCAATCTGTTTCATTGGCTGAAGGGCATTACACCCTGGTCCTGCAGTGGGATGATGGTTCTGATCCCCACCAGTTGACTACCCAGACCGACCTGGATATTTTCCTGACAGATGGATTCAGCCTGCTGGGATTCAACCGGGAGAATGTGGGAGGATTTCCCATTGAAGTGGTGCCTTTTTCCATTGAAGGAGATCCTATTGAATCAGATATTGTGATTGCCAGGGCCAGCGGCACCAATCCGGTTACCTTCAAGTATATTTTATTCCGCGGGGGCGAGCATTTCACCCAGCTGGAGCATGTGCAGGGTACCTCCACCATCGTTGGTCATCCCAATGCTGCAGGAGCCATTGCAGTAGGTGCGGTTCGCTTTGATAAAAATCCCATTTACGATCCCGGTCTTTATTCCGAACCGGTGATGATGTCTTTCTCTTCTGAGGGAGGGACTCCTGTAAACGGGGTAGTCAGGAATAAACCTGATATTACTGCTCCCAATGGGGTTAATACCACGGTGGATCTTGGTAACGGGGACTGGGACGAGCCCCTGATCGATCCCGACATCAATTTTCCCAATTTCTTCGGAACTTCGGCGGCTTCACCCCATGCGGCCGGTGTGGCAGCATTGATATTGGAAGCCAGAGGAAAGTATGAACCTTCCTCACCGCTGGATCCGAATGGCATAAGGACCTTGTTACAGAGTACGACTTACGAACAGAAAATACCGGGCGTGGACAAGATTGCAGGTGCCGGGTTCATTCAGGCCCACAAAGCACTTCTCTCCTTTGCCAATCCAACTCCCTATGTGGAAAACTTAATCCTGGTCTCTGAAGGAGGAGTTCCGGGAGAGACCCTGGAACCAGTCACATTTGAAATAAGAGGGGACTTTTTCACGGACGATACCCAGATCTTATTCAGAGGTGATACCCTGAATGAAGAGATTACACTTGTAAACGATAGTACCATTGTTGTTTCAGAACTGAGTTTCCTGGGAAATCCATCAGTACTGGCCTATACTCCGGCCATATCTGAAAGTCAGGTGGATGGAGGTTCATCGGATACGATCTTTTTTTCAGATCCGGTAAAACAAACGATTCTTATCACGGCGCATAGCTATACGAGCACATATGGAGCTGTTTTGCCCGGTTATGAAGCCAGTGTCACAGTAAATACAGTTACAGGCGGAAGCTATTCCCTGGAAGCAGCAGTGACCGACACCATTGTTCTGGCGTCGGAAGCAGCACGAATCATGGAGATCCTGTCCATCAGCGGACCGGCCAGCTCCACTTCAAATGCCAGTACATACCTTATTGAACCTTCCTTTAGTGTGGGGCTTGACACTTCCACCCGGGAAATTGATGTGGCGCTGGCAGAGAAGTACCTCTTTGAGTTTGTGAACGGGAGTATTGAGATTGAGAAACTGGCCCTGACCATTACCCCGGTGGATGTAGAGATTGCTTACGGGCAGCCCATAACGGAAGGAGCCATCCGGTTTACTTATGAGATTGATGGCAATGGGGTGTTTATTGAAGACACTTCAGCCATTTTGCTCGGTGTGGAAGCAGAACATACAGGAGCCCTGGCCAATGGATTTGCCATGGTAAACGGGGTAAGCATTGTCAACGGAATTCCCATGGTGAATGGGTTCGCCCTGGTGAATGGTTTTGCGCTTGTGAACGGCTTTGCCATGGTGAACGGAAAAGAAGTGATGGTTAACAGCGACCAATCCACAGGCATTAAAACGGTATATGTGGATGGGGAACCGGTCACCGGTAGTTTCGCTCTGGTCAATGGCTTTGCGATGGTTAACGGGCTTCCCTTTGTGGAGCTGAACCAGATTGTCAATGGCTTTGCCATGGTGAACGGAGCCGAGATCAGGGTGGAAGAGGGCTTTATTACTGAATTCGAAGGTTCCCTTCTGGCCAATGCGATTCCTGTGACTGAAGGGGTTCCCATGGTGAATGGCTTTGCTCTGGTCAACGGGCATGAGATCACAGTTGAAAATGGAGTCACTTACATTGACGGACAAGAAATCCCCTCAACGGGTACGGTGAACGGCTTTGCCATGGTGAACGGCTTTGGCATGATCCATGGTTTTGCCATGGTCAATGGTTTTGCTATGGTGAATACAGCGCATATTGTACATGGCTTTGCCATGGTCAACGGAATAGAGGTCCCCATCGAAAACGGGATTCCCCTTGTAAGCGGTTTTGCCATGGTGAATGGTTTTGCCATGGTGAATGGCAGCGTCTTCATCGGGGACATTCAGGTGGATGTGCAGGGGGGTGACATTAGCGAGCTAAGGCAATATGATCCGGCTCTCAATGGCTTTGCCCTGGTCAATGGCTTCGCCTTGGTCAATGGTTTTGCCATGGTGAATGGCTTTGCACTGGTCAACGGAAATGCAAGCACCAATGGTTTTGCCCTGGTCAATGGTTTTGCCCTGGTGAATGAGGCTGGTTCAGGTACAGGTGAGGATGTGGTCCATCTTGAGAATGCCAATTTCCTGGCCAGTGACGCCGCTTTAGAAAATGGGAACATACCGAACCTGAATGGCTTTGCCATGGTGAATGGACTGGAAGGATTAAGTGGTGAACCCTTAAAAGTTGCAACAGAAACCGCAGATACAGATACAAGTGTGGATTACAGTATTGTCAATGGACTGGCCATGGTTAACGGTTTTGCCATGGTTAATGGTTTCGCCCTGGTCAATGGTTTTGCCCTGGTCAATGGCTTCGCCCTGGTCAATGGCTTCGCCCTGGTGAACAGTACAAGCATTAACGAAAACAGCAATAAAGGCACCATTATAATCTACGACGCCACTGAAGTAGGATCCGAAGATACAAGTGAGGTGAACCTGAGTCCCATGAGCTTTATCACCGGCTCCGATGCAGGAAGACACTGGATCGTTCCGGGGACCTATATATCAAATAACTTTGATATCTCTTATGGGCTGGGAACCCTGACCATAACTAAAGCTGAATTGTCAATTACTGCAGCAGATCAGAACAAAACTTATGGTGTGGCTGATCCTGAACTCACTTTCACAGCCTCCGGGCTGCAGGGTTCTGATCAGCTGGTGGGTGAGCTGACCCGTGAAATTGGAGAGGATGCCGGAGAATACAGAATTCTTCTTGGAAACCTGAGTGCCGGAGATAATTATCACATCAATTTTACACCCGCTACCCTGATCGTTGAACAGGCTTCCCTTACGGTTGCTGTTACAGCAGAGGATAAGGTGTATGACGGTACCCAGGCTGCTGTTGTAACTCTGTCGGACGACCGGGTCCCCGGAGATACGCTGATTATTACCTACCAGTCATCCCTGTTTGCTGATAAGTACGTGGGTGAAAACATAAGGGTAAGTGTTCTTGGAATCAATGTGGAAGGTAAGGATGCAGGCAACTATTCGGCCAACACCACCGCTACAACTAACGCCAGCATAATGCAGAGAGGAGTGACTGTCAGGCTACAGGATCCGGTGTATTACATCGATGAAAAAGATCCGCTACCCGCATTCAGTTTTACTTATGAAGGATGGATTCCCGGAGATCCGGGTACAGGGGGCTTCACTGTGCTCAGGAATTCTGATGGCATTACTTATGATCAGTCTTCAGGTGAATCGGCCGGGACCTATGCGATTGTTCCTACTCCTTCCAACAGCAATTATGAGATTACGATTGAGGCAGGAGTCCTCTATGTGAATCCTGCTGGTCCGGGAACCAGAGCGGTCCAACCGGTGCTCAATTGTATCGAGGAGCTATCCGAAGGTATTTTTATCGCTAATTTCGAATATAAAAATGAGAACGATGTGGCAGTCCATATTCCTGTGGGACCGGATAATTTGCTGACAGGTACGGGAATTGACTGGGACAATTCTGATCCGCAGCCCACAAGCTTCGAGCCTGGTGGGGGGACATTTGTAGTATTGTTTGACGGGACTGAACTGTCATGGACGATTTCCAGCCGGGATAATTATAAGAAAGCATCCAATGCGGCCAATGCCAATTCCAGCTCTACAAAATGCGGGGGTAACCTGAAGTCGGCTTCGGTTTCAACTGCAGTTGCAGAGGAAGCGGAATCTGATCAGGAAATGCTCCTGGTCTATCCAATTCCGGTGACTGAGAAGGTGCATGTAGCTATGAAGGGGATTGAAAACTATAAGATGATCATGCTCTATGACCTGGCTGGAAATGTATATCCCATCGAATCCATCGAGAGAAAATCTCACTTGCTCGAGATCGATATGGCTGAATTGGCATCAGGAGCTTATTTCATGCGGATCGTTACGGATGATGATTCGAGAGTGATACAAATTATCAAACACTAAGGAGTGAACTAATCCTGCTTTATCTTGTTTTATGTAAATGCAGAGTATCTGTAGATGCTGAAATTGTCGGGAAGAAGCCTGGCGAGAAGATTGATGGTGCATAGAATCAATCAGGAACATGTGAGGTATTGAAAGGCGGATGGGAGTCTTGCAGATCCATTGAAGGTATTTTAACCATATAAACATCCAGCCTATGAAAACAATTATCACGGGAGCGGTCCTCTTTCTCATCTGGACCATCCTTTCCACCTGTTATTACTTGAACACCAGGGGATTTTGCGGCAAGGACGCTCAGCTGGCAGAAGCACCTGTAATTGAGGTGTTACCTGAAGCTGTTGAGCCCGAGCCCGAGCCTGCTCCTGAACCCCGGATCGAATCGCCCGGGTCCTTTTCTGTCAACCATGACTTTGACCGGAGCGAGATCATCCGGAATGCTCAATTCGATAGCTATCTAATCAAGGTATTGGCATTCAGGGAACAAAATGAAAGTTCACAACTCAGTGTGGTGGGATTTGCCGACCATTCCGGACCCGAAGACTACAATTATCAGTTGGGATTAAGAAGGGCCACCAGTGTAAGGAACTACATGGTGAGCCAGGGAATATCCGAGCAGATCGTAAGTGTTTCCTCTAATGGAGAATCCTCTCCAGTTGCCACCAATGCTACCGCAGAAGGTCGGGCACAAAATCGAAGAACCGAAATTCAAATCAGCAATTAGTCATTCTTAAATCTAAAAATGATGGATATAGTAATATTACAAGCGCAAACAGCTGTAGGAGCGGCCATTCAGATTGTCCTGATGCTTTTAGGAGCCGGGCTTATCGCAGTGATCACCACTTATCTTTATTCAAAATCCAAATTTGGAAAGGAAATTTCCAGCCTACAGGAAAAACTTGAAGCCTCCAGAAGAGAAGAAGTGAGGCTTGGCAGGGAGCTTAGCGAAAAAGAGAAAGCGCTGGCAGAAAAAGCCGGGCAGCTGGAAGAGATGGAAAGAGAAGCAAAGAAAGCGGATAAGAAGCTGAAGGAAACAGAAGAAGAATTGGAGGAAACCGAACTCGAGTTGCATGAAAAGGAGGGGCTTCTGAAGCGGATCTCCGAGCGCAAGCATCTGCTTGATTATTCAAGTTTTGGATCTGCAAAAGCCGAAGAGAAAGATGATCTGAAAATGATCAGCGGCATTGGGCCGGTGATTGAGGAGAAATTAAATTCACTGGATATCTATACGTATGAGCAGATCAGCAAATTCAGTGAAAAGGACAGGGAAACAGTCAATGAAGCCATCGAGTATTTCCCGGGGCGTATTGAACGGGATGAATGGATAGCCCAGGCAAAGGAACTGGTATATACCGGGGGTAAAGGATCAGATGTTTTGGACAACATCCGGAAAAAGAAACACAGGATCAACTACGACCGTATCGGGATAGCCCACAAAGAGAATGCCCAGGATTTAACAGCAATTCATGGCATAGGGGGCTGGATACAGGAAAAGCTTTATGCCCTGGATATTTTTACCTACGAGCAAATCTCCAGGTTTTCTGAGGAAGATGTACACTCACTGACAGAAGTCATTGAGTTCTTCCCGGGGCGCATTGAGCGGGATAATTGGGTATCTCAGGCAAAGGAACTGATGGGATAGACCAATAATCCATACTTTAGGTTTTTCAGCTGATTTATTCAAAAATTGGCTGGGATTTGGAGAATTCATATTATCTTAAATCATATTTTATTTTTTCATCAAAAAGAAGATAATATGAAGCGCTTATTACTGCTTGTACTGGTCAGCGGGTATTTCCTGAGCAGTTCAATGGCACAAGAAATAGAACTCACCGGTTTCGGAGGCTTTACATTCAATTCCAAGATCAGGACCTATTATGGGGATTATAAGGTAAATGATAATCCCAACTATGGGGGTATCCTCAGCGTCGGACTTGCACCGGATGTATTTGTGGAGCTGATGTATAACCGCCACGATTCTAAGATCAGGTATGCTTATACTCCCGGAATCATTCAGCCCCTGGATATGGCTACGGAGTATTATCACGTGGGAGGTCTTACACAGATCCCTGTGGGCAGCGGGAATATCAAGCCTTTTGGTGCAGTATCCTTTGGTGCCACCCGTTTCTACCTGAAAGAATCTTATGGGAATTTATATTCCGCTTCGGAATGGAAAATGTCAGCTGCAGTAGGCGTGGGTACAAAGATCCTGCTCGGAAACGCCCTGGGCATCCGCTTACAGGCAAGATTGGGATTGCCTCTGGATTTCAATGGTTTATGGATTGGCACAGGAGGCTCCGGAGCTAATTTCAGGGTACCCATGGTGCAATTTGACCTGAGTGCCGGACTGATACTCAGGTTAGGCGGGGGCGGTGCCTGACCAACCGGATTCCGATATTTTTTACTTCCTTTTCTTTTTGGTTTTCCCTTTTGCGGGACTGGAATCCTTCTCTTGTGATACAGTTACATTAAAGGATTTTCCTTCATAGGTGCCATGCTCAATCTTGGGCAATATCTTTTTGGCCTGCTTTTCGTCAACTTCAAAAAACGAATAGCGGGGATGTATATCGATTCGTCCCACATGGGAGCTTTCAATGCCCGCTTCAGTACACACCATTCTTACCAGGGCTCCCTTATTCAGGTTGTGATTTTCCCCCAGGTTGATAAAGAAGCGCTTTTTGGAGCCTGAAAGGTTTCTGTTAAAAGTCCCGCTTTCCCTGTCACGACCTCTGGCACCACCCTTTACGGAGGAGCCTTTCTCCTGGGTGGCATTCAAATCTCCTGCTCCCTTATAGTACTCAAGGAAGGAGTTAAGTTCTGCAGAGATGAACTTTAGTACGATTTCCTCGGCGGGAATGCCTTTCAGTTTATTATAGAATACAGGCCAGTACCGATCGATGGCATCGTTATCAATGGGAGTTTTTACCACCTTGTCCATCAGGGCATACATCTGTTTTTCACAGATATCTTCAGCATTGGGCACCCGTTTGAATTCAATGGGAGTCTGTACGAGCTTTTCCACCTGCTTAATCCTGTTCTTCTCACGTGTATTGATAAGAACAAGCGACTTACCCATTTTCCCTGCTCTGGCGGTTCGTCCGCTTCGATGGGTATAGTTCTCAATGTCATCGGGAAGATTGTAGTGGATCACATGGCTGATGTCCTGTACATCCAGGCCCCTGGCTGCCACATCTGTAGCTACCAGGACTTTTACAGTTCTCTCCCTGAATTTTTTCATGGCTGCATCACGCTGTGCCTGGGTCAGATCCCCATGCAGGGCCACCACATTGTAGCCTTCTTTCTCCAGCTTGTCCGAGATAGCTCCGGTCTCCCGTCTGGTTCTGCAGAATATCAGGCCAAAGATATCGGGATAATAATCCAGGATTCGTTTCAGTGCGTAATAGCGGTCCCTCTCCTTCATCATATAGTAGCGGTGATCGATATTCACTGCTACACTGTTCTGTTTGCCCACTACCACTTCAATGGGATCCACCATGTAATTGTTTGCGATACGTCTTACTGCTTTTGGCATGGTTGCAGAGAATAGCCAGACCCTTTTTCGATCCGGGATCTGCTCCAGGATGGAATCGATATCCTCTTTAAAACCCATGTTCAGCATTTCATCGGCTTCGTCCAGTACCACTCTTTGCACAGTTTTTAGACGAACGGCTTTACGCTCAATCAGATCCAGCAAACGGCCGGGTGTGGCAACCACCACGTGGGCTCCTTTTTTAATTCGCCTGATCTGATCTGTGATGCTGGCGCCGCCGTATACGGGAACTATATTCGGATCGGACTGATATTTAGCAAAAGATACCAGGTCTTTGGTGATCTGCATGCAAAGCTCCCTGGTGGGACAGATCACAAGTCCCTGGGTTTCTGCATGCTTGAAGTCTATATGTTGAATCAGGGGCAGACCAAAGGCGGCCGTTTTTCCTGTACCGGTCTGGGCCAGGCCTACAAAATCCTGCTTACCTTCTGAAAGTGTGGGTATGGCTTTTTCCTGGATTTCTGAAGGATTTGAAAATCCCAGTTTATTCACGGCTTTCAGTACATCCTTCTGCAGCCCTAAGTCCTTAAATTCCATTGAAATAAATTAGGCTGCGAATGTACGACAATAATTGCAGTTAAGGGCTAAATCATTGATATTATTTGATATATCTCAACAATCCCTTATTTTTAACACTTAAGATGTGATGACCAGTTACGACGAGATATTTGAAAAGAACAAAAAGTGGGTGGCCGAAAAGAAAGCATCCGATCAGGACTTTTTTGAAAAGCTGGCCAAGGGACAGAACCCCGACTTTCTTTACATAGGCTGCAGTGACAGCAGGGTAACAGCTGAGGAACTTATGGGCCTCCAGCCGGGAGAGGTATTTGTACATCGCAATATTGCCAATGTGATCAGCAATACCGATCTGAATGTAATGAGTGTAATCAATTACGCGGTGGACCACTTAAAGGTGAAGCATATTGTGGTTTGTGGCCATTACCAGTGTGGAGGAGTAAAGGCAGCCATGCAAGCCGAGGATCTGGGGATCTTAAATCCCTGGCTCAGAAACATCAGGGATGTCTACAGGTTGCACATCAAGGAATTGAATGGGATTGGTGACGAAGAGGAACGTTATGACAGGCTTGTTGAATTGAATGTACAGGAGCAGTGCATCAATGTGATTAAGACAGCTGTTGTGCAAAAGACCTACCTTCGTCAAGGCTACCCAACTGTCCATGGCTGGATATTTAATACAAAAACCGGGGAATTAATAGATCTGAAGCTGGATTTTCCCAAAATACTTAGGGATATACAGGAAATTTATAACCTGGGTCACACATTAGGATAAGCTCTTGAATTATACTACTTTTGCGGCTCATTTAATGCAGCACAGGCAGTATGGATTTAAGAAATATAGCAATCATAGCTCATGTCGATCATGGAAAGACCACCATGGTTGATCGCATATTACACCAGGTTAAGCTTTTCAGGGACAACCAGGATATGGGGGATCTGATCCTGGACTCCAATGATCTGGAGCGGGAAAGGGGCATTACCATTCTTTCCAAGAATGTTTCGGTCAGATACAAAGGGACAAAGATCAACATCATTGATACCCCGGGTCACTCCGATTTTGGGGGAGAGGTAGAACGTGTGCTTAATATGGCCGACGGCGTTCTGTTGCTGGTGGATGCCTTTGAAGGGCCCATGCCACAGACCAGGTTTGTCCTTCAAAAAGCCCTGGAACTGGGTAAGAAGGTGATTGTAGTGGTAAATAAGGTGGATAAGCCCAATTGCAGGCCCGATGAGACCAATGAGCTTGTATTTGAACTGATGTTCGCCCTGGATGCCACCGAAGAGCAGCTTGAATATCCCACCGTATATGGTTCTTCTAAAGAAGGATGGATGGGACCCGACTGGAAAACTCCTGCCGATGATATGGCATACCTGCTGGATACGATCGTTGACTACTTTGATCCACCCCAGGAGAATGCCGGCACCCTGCAGCTTCAGATCAGTTCCCTGGATTATTCCTCCTATACCGGGCGTATCGCTGTGGGTAAGATACACCGGGGGAGCATTAAAATGGGGGACCAGGTTTCCATAGTACAGCGCAACAGGATGGTCCATAAGTCGACCGTAAAGGAACTCTACACCTTCGAAGGACTCGGGAAAGAAAAGATTAAAACGGAGGTTAAATCCGGGGAAATTGTGGCTGTACTGGGTCTTGAAGATTTTGATATTGGGGATACCATTGCGGATTTTGAAAATCCCGAGGCCATGAAGCCCATTTCCATTGATGAGCCTTCCATGAGCATGCTTTTCACCATTAATAATTCTCCCTTCTTCGGGAAGGAAGGAAAGTATGTAACCTCCAGGCATGTGAGGGACCGCTTATATAAGGAGACCGAGAAGAACCTGGCATTGAAGGTAAAGGACACCGACTCACCCGACCGGCTGATGGTTTATGGGAGGGGCATACTACACCTTTCCATCCTGATCGAAACCATGCGCAGGGAAGGATATGAATTGCAACTTGGTCAGCCCAAAGTAGTGATTAAAGAGATCGACGGATTTAAGCATGAACCTGTTGAACTGCTTTATATCAATGTGGATGAAGCTTTTTCGGGGAAGGTCATTGAGATTGTAACCGGACGCAAAGGGGACATCCTGAATATTGAGAAAAAGGATGACAGGGTGAACCTGGAGTTTAAGGTTACAGCCAGGGGCCTGATAGGTTTGCGTCAGCCCATATTAACTGCAACCGAAGGAAATGCGGTAATTTCCCATCGGTTTTCAGGATACGAACCCTGGAAGGGTGAACTGGTGCGTAAGCGTAACGGAGCCCTGATCGCCATGGAAACAGGAACCTCCATTGCCTACTCCATAGATAAGCTGCAGGACCGTGGAAAATTCTTTATCGATCCCATGAATGCCATATATATGGGACAGGTGATTGGCGAGCATGCCAAGCAGGATGACCTGGTGGTGAATGTGATCAAAACCAAAAAGCTAACCAATATGCGTGCTTCCGGATCAGATGAGAAAGTTTCCATTGTTCCGGCCATCAAATTCTCCCTGGAGGAAGCTCTTGAATATGTGGGAGAAGATGAATACGTGGAGGTTACTCCTAAATCCATCCGGCTGAGAAAGATCCTGCTCAACGAGTATGAGCGCAAGAGGGAGAAAAAGTCTTAAGGAAAACCATCAACCAGGCTAAGATTCAGGAGACTTTTGCATATACTGCTTTCCCGGATAATACTTGCATGGTGATGCTCCGTGCCAGCATAAACAGGATGAAGGCGAACCATAAGCCATGGTTATCCAAAAATTTTCCGGCCAGGATGTATACGGGAAAAAAGACTCCCAGTGTGGAGATCAACATGGCGTTGCGCATCTGCTTACCCGCAGTGGCCCCGATGTAAATTCCATCCCAGAGAAAGGCACTGAAAGAAACCAGGGGTACCAGAATCACCCAGAAAAAATAAGGTTTGGCATTGGCAATTACTGCGGGATTGTTGGTAAGCACCCTGAAGATGGCATCTCCTCCCAGCAGGTAGAGCCCTGTAAAAATCAGGCTTATCCCGCCGCCCCAGATAAACAGAAGCCGGATGGTTTTTGAGAGGGACTTCGGGTCCCTGGCCCCTATAAACCTTCCGGTTAAGGCCTCCGATGCATGGGCAAAGCCATCGATCAGGAAGGAGAAGAACATAAAGAACTGCATAAGCAGGGAATTCACAGCAAGGGTGGTCTCTTCCCCTTCACTCAGGAGGTCTGAACTGGCTGACCGGGCAGTGAAAATGGAAAATACCACCACCAGGCACATGGTCCGTATAAAAATGTCCTTATTTACCAGCATAAAAGTCCTGAGCTTTTTCCATTGGAGGGTGGCTTTCAGGGACCAGAATTTAAACAGGCTCCTGTAATGCTTCCACAGGAGAAAGATGGCAATAAAAAAACCGCTGTACTGGGCAATCACGGTTCCCAGGGCTACTCCATCCGATCCCATTCCCAGTTTCATTACAAAAATATAATTGCAGATCAGGTTGAGGATGTTGGTAATGACCAGTACAATCATGGGCAGGCGCGCATTCTGCATTCCCAGGAAGAATCCCAGCAGGGCAAATTGTCCCAGTGCGGCCGGAGCAGCCCAGACCCTGATCCGGAAATAGGCCATGGCCAGTTCTTCCACCCTGGTTTCCCCTTTCAGGACAGCAAAACTCAGAATCTCAATGGGTCTTTGCAGGGCCAGGAACACAAGGCTTATGGCAATGGCAATAAAAAGGGCCCTGGCTAATACAAGGATGGTTTCCCCCTGGTCATTTCTCCCCCAGGCCTGGGCGGTAAAACCACTGGTTCCCATCCTCAGAAAACCAAGTCCCCAGTATATAAAATTAAAGATGAGCGATCCCAGGGCTATGGCTCCGATGTAGGCATCCGATTCCAGATGACCCATTAGTGCCATATCCACAATGCCCAGCAGTGGAATGGAGATGTTGCTGATGATGTTGGGGATGGCCAGATTCAGGATCTTTCGGTTCATTTGCCTGAAATATGGATTGAAGATAAGTATAATCCATTCTTTGAATTCATGCCACAATGCTTTATTTTTAGTATATAAAATCGTTGTATTATGACCGTAAGAAGAATCTGGCACGGGTGGACCACCCCCAAAAATGCAGACCTTTACCAGGAACTGCTTCACTGCGAAGTATTCCCGGGGATTGAAGCAAAAGAGATCGAAGGCTATCAGAGTGTGGAGCTTTTCCGGCGTGACCTGAAAGATGAGGTGGAGTTCATGACCATCATGACTTTCGATTCCATTCAGAGCGTGATTGAATTCCAGGGATCCGATTATGAAAAGAGTTATGTGCCCGATGGAGCTCAAAAACTTCTGAAAAGGTGGGATAAAACAGCTGCCCACTTCACTGCCATAGAGAAAAGGAACTACAGATTATAATCCTGCGGCTCTTCTCTTTCTAATTGCTATCCTTCGAAAATGAAAGGTTACCTGATCCTCATTAAATACCCATGGAAGAATGCCCTGCTACTTGTGCTTGCAGTGTTTCTCTTACAGGGGAAGGCCTCAGGTCAGCCTGGAGGAGGCGAAAGCAAGCGGATTGAGGGAAAGACTAAATTTATTCCTATTCCCTATATAAATTACGACCGTTCCCTGGGCTTTAGTTTAGGAGCGGTTCCTCTGCTGATGTTCAACCCGGTGGAAAAGGATAGCATCTCACCTTCTTCACTTATGGGAGGAGTCGCCACTTATTCCACAAGTAAAACCTGGTTTGTGTTAGGCTTTGGGATGTTCTACCTGAATGAAGACAGGTGGCGTATTACTTCCGCAGGGGGAATTGGGGCCATTCACTTTCAGTTCTATCTGGATAATCTCATTAGCATTTGGGTCCCCTACCAGAGCGAGGCAAATTTTGCCCTGTTACGGGTGGAGCGAAAGATCTATGAAGAATTATATGGAGGTATTTCCTATGTATTTGCTGATGTGGTCACCTCCATGGAAAATTTGCCCATCATAGATACCATGAGGCTGCATGGCATCGGACTGAATCTCTCACTGGATAAAAGGAGCAATCTCTATTGCCCGCGTTCAGGATACTATACCACCTTGAAATTTAATAGCTTTCCGGAGTGGTTAGGAAATGAAAAGACTTCTCAGAAGATTGAAATGGATTATAACCATTACTTCCCGGTCAGGGCCAAAAGGGATGTGTTGGCAACAAGAATATATCTGGGAGCAGGATTGGGTGAACTGAGTTTTAACCAGCAGTTTATTGTTAAGGCTCCAAACATCCGGGGATATACCCAGGGTGCTTACAGGGGGAACCAGACCGTAGCTGCCCAGGGGGAGTATCGCTGGAATTTTCACCGCCGCTGGGGAGCAGTAGGCTTTGCCGGGATAGCCACGGTGTTTAATGCCATAAACGAGACCGATAATGGGAAGATACTGCCGGGCATCGGTACCGGGATCCGTTTCAGGGCTTTCGAAGAGACCAAGATGTCGGTGGGCATTGATGTGGCGGCCGGGATTGATGACTGGGGTATTTACTTCCAGATCGGGGAGGCTTTTTAACACAAAATCAAAAGACGATTTTCCCTTATCTTTACAGAAATAAATTCAACAACTAAAACCACATACAGATATGAAAAAACAAATTACATGTGCCCTGATCGCAGTGCTGTTTGGCCTGAATGCTCAGACTTTTGCCCAGAACAAACCGGCCGATCCCTACCTGGGAATGTGGGCCCTGACACTTGACTATGAAGATAATAGTGCGGGCTGGCTGGAAGTTACCCGCGGGGATGGCTTCCTGGATGCCTCCCTTCTGTGGAGATGGGGCAGTGTGTATCCCATCGATTTCACCTTTGTAATGGACAAACAGCTTTACCTCACACATGGGAGGGATATGGTAAAGGACAGGGATGAAGAAGGGAATCCTTCCCGGACCATACATCCATTGTACTGGATGCAGGTGAATAAAACAGGGCATGATGCCATCGAGGGTATTTATTTTTCGCCAAAAACCAATGGAGAGGAACTGGAGATGGTGTCTTTTACCGGCAAGCGCATACCTCCGGCAGGCGAAGCGCCAGATTTAAAGAAGATCAAGTATGGAAAACCCATTCAGCTGTTTAATGGCAAGGACCTGGAAGAATGGGAATTGTTAAATCAGAATGCTGCCAACGGCTGGAAGGTGGAAGATGGAATTATGATCAATGATCCCGTACAGAAACCGGGCGAATCACATATCAGCTACGGTAATCTAAGGACCATTGCCACCTATGAAGACTTTAACCTGAAGGTGGAGGTAAATGTTCCTGCAGGAAGCAATGGAGGTATATACCTGCGAGGAATATACGAAGTCCAGGTATTGGATAGTTACGGGAAAGAATTGGATCCACATAACATGGGAGCCCTTTACTCCCGGATCACCCCCCTGGAAGCCGCTGAAAAACCTGCGGGGGAGTGGCAGGAGATGGATATCACTCTCTGTAAAAGGCATTTGACCGTGATCCTGAATGGAAGGAAAATCATTGACAATCAGCCCGTTAAGGGAGTAACCGGGGGTGCCCTTACTTCCGATGAATTTTCCCCGGGGCCCATTTACCTGCAGGGTGATCATGGTAAGGTAAGCTATCGCAAACTGGAACTAATTCCGATACTGTGAGCATTCAACGCCTGATCAGTCTGCCTCCCGGAATGAAAACCCATTTTAAGGATCTTGAAAATCACAAGCCGGGAGAGTGGTTCTGTGATTCGGATCCGGAAGGAATAAAGGTGGGCTCCGGGGGAGGTTCGGCAAGCATCCTGGCTTCAGCCTATAATCATTCTGGCTCAAATGGAGATTTTATGGATTGGTTGTCAGGGCGCAAGCGCCTGATCATTCATTCGGGAGGAGAAAGCCGGCGTCTGCCTGCCTATGCACCCTATGGGAAGTCCCTGCTTCCCATGCCAGTTTTCAGATGGTCAAAAGGTCAGCATCTGGAACAGAAATTGCTGGATTTCCAGGCCTCTTTCTATGACAGAATACTGAATGCAGCCCCTGAAAGCTACTGTACACTCATTGGCAGCGGCGATGTAATGTTTATTTCCTCCGACCGCTTCAGGAATCTGCCCGAAGCGGATATCCTGGTATTTGGGATCTGGGTGGAAGATTCCATCGCTTCCCGACACGGTGTATTCTTCAGCAGGAGGGAGAAGCAGGAAGAGCTGGCATTTGTAAGACAGAAACCTAGCCAGGACGAGTTGAGGGATGCATCACAGGATTACTATTACCTGATGGATTCGGGCATAGTAATGCTTAATGCAGATTCAACCCTGAAGCTAATGCAGAGATCGGGTTGGGATGAAAAGAAAAAGCGCTTTGTAAACGGAACTCCGGAATTTTACGATCTCTACAGTGAAATGCTTACTTCATTTGGGACTGAGTCCGACTCGGATGATTCCGAACTTAAAAGCCTGGATGTAAAGTTAATACCCCTTCGAGACGGGGAGTTCTACCATTTTGGCAGCAACTCCGACCTTATTGAATCGTCCTTAAAGCTTCAGAACAGAATTATTGATCAGCGTCTGACACTCACAAAAGAGGCTGATCATCATCCTTCCATCTTTCAACAGAACTCTGTGGTTCGATACCGGTTCAGCCCGTCAAACCACCATCTCTGGATCGAGAACAGCTACATTCCTGAGACCTGGAAGATATGCCATCATCATATTTTCACAGGTGTTCCTGAAAATCAGTGGCAGCTCAACTTTCCTGAACAACTTTGTCTTGATATAGTTCCGGTGGGCAGCAGTGACTATTGCATCAGAATCTATGGTTTTTCTGACTGTTTCAGAAAATCCATGGAAGAGGGTGCTCAATGGATGAATCAGTCCCTTGAAAGATGGCTGGAGGATCGGGGTATTAAGGCCCGGGAGGCTGGATTTATCCCCGGTGCTTCATCTTATGAACAGCCCCTTTTCCCGGTGGCAGGTGAGAAGGATCTCGAGAAGATGATTTCCTACATGTTGAGGAAACCGTCTCCGGGAGCTGATTGGACGGCTTCCATCAGGTTATCGGCCAAAGACCTGTCAGACAAGGCTGCAGTGGAGCGGATCTATAAGCAAAGACAGGAGTTGATGGCACTTTCCCTGCCCAAGCTGGCAGCCAATCACCATAAAAGCATCTTCTATTTTCTTGATCTTGAACAAACTGCAGCTGCTTACAGGTCGTCGGGTATTGATTTACCCTCTGAACTGCCTTCTGGCGAAGGGATCATAAAACGAATAAATGACAGCATGTTCAGGGCAAGAGTTAGCGGGAACCAGGTACTCTCCGGGAAATATGAAAAGCTGGCTTTTACCTCACTCAGGGAAGGAATGATAGAAACCCTGAAAGCGGAACCCCTGTCCCCCTTCCGCAATGTACTGGAGGATCAGATTCTGTGGGGAAGAAGCCCGGTGAGGTTCGACCTGGCCGGGGGATGGACCGATACGCCTCCTTATTGCATTATGGAAGGAGGCAAAGTGGTAAATCTTTCAGTGGAGTTAAACGGGCAGTTGCCCCTGCAGGTTTTTGCACGTCCGCTTGAGGAAGCAAAGATCGTCCTTCGCTCCATTGATCTGGGACAAAAGATGGAGATTACCAGCTACGAGGAGCTGAACCGTTACGACCAGTTGGGAGGCGGCTTTTCCATTCCCATGGCCGCCTTGGTCCTGGCAGGATTCGGGCAGATGTTTTCGGATAAAACCTACCCTGATCTGCAAGCTCAACTAAGAGCATTTGGCTGCGGTATTGAAATGTCCCTGCTGGCAGCCATTCCCAAGGGATCGGGCCTGGGTACAAGTTCCAACCTGGCGGCAACCGTGCTGGGAACACTGAGTGATTTTTGCGGATTGAACTGGGACAAGCATGATATAGCCTACCGGACCCTGATCCTGGAGCAGATGCTCACTACAGGAGGTGGATGGCAGGATCAGTACGGAGGGATCTTTGAGGGCCTTAAACTCCTGGAAACTGTTCCGGGCATTCAACAGAGGCCAGGGATCAAATGGTTGCCCGACCAGTTGTTTACCAGGCGGGAAACCAGGGACATGATGCTGCTTTATTATACGGGAGTGACCCGGGTGGCACATGACATACTGGGAGAGATTGTGAAAGGCATGTTTTTGAATTCGGCCAGGCACCTGGAGATTTTTACCGAAATGAAAAGACATGCCCGGGATACCTTCAATACCATTTTAAGTAATGATTATGAGGGTTTGTCCGCCAGGGTTGCTCACAGTTGGGACCTGAACCAGTTGCTGGATGAAGGCACAAATCCACCTCATATTCAGCAGATTATATCACAGATCGAAGATTACCTTCTGGGCTTTAAGCTTCTGGGAGCAGGCGGAGGGGGCTACCTGTTGATGTTTGCCAAGACAGGCGAAGCTGCGGTAAGGGTGAAAAAACTCCTGGAGGCGAATCCTCCCAATGCCCGTGCCAGATTTGTGGATTTCAGCATCTCCACTTCCGGATTCCAGGTTTCCCGGTCCTGATTTCCTCTTTAATATTTTGAGATTGTTCAGGATCTTATTACTTTTACATAGTAACACGAATAATAATAACGTGTTACTATTATCTGCACCCCATGAAACGTTTACTGGCATTTGTTCTTTTTGCCCTTTCTGTTCATTGTGTCATAAAAGCTCAGGCTTCTTCTTTAAGTGGTAAGGTAAGTTCTGTGGAAATTACGGATGGCCTGCAGGGGGTCAATGTGGTTCTGAAAGGCACAGGGCTTGGCACCATCACTGGTCTACACGGGGAATACCGCCTGAAAGATATTCCCGTAGGTGCTCAGACGGTGTTGTTTTCATTCATCGGTTATGAGACCAGGGAGGTGGAACTGAATTTTAAGGAAGGAGAGGAGCTGGAATTTGACCTGGAGTTAACTTCCGGGAGCATCAACCTTTCGGCAGTGACCATTGAGGCACGCCGTCCTTTTTCAGCAGCATCCTCCAAGGCAATCAGGGACTTTGACCTGAAGGTGAGGCCCGTGAGGTCGGCTCAGGATATGCTGCAGATGGTACCCGGGCTGGTCATCGCCCAACATGCGGGGGGAGGGAAGGCCGAACAGATCTTTATGCGTGGCTTTGATGCGGACCATGGTACCGATGTGGGCATATATGTGGATGGAATGCCCGTAAATATGGTGACTCACGGGCACGGACAGGGATACGCCGATCTGCACTTTATTATTCCGGAGATTATTGACGGGTTGGAAGTTTATAAGGGCCCGTACTTCAGCAAGTTTGGAAATTTTGGTACTGCCGGCTCCGTTGAATTGACCACCACCGACCATCCCGGTAAGAACCTGGTGAAAATGGAAGGAGGCATGTTTCAGACAGCTAAGGCCACCACTGTCCTTAAGATTCCCACCAACGGAAAGCACCAGAGCGCGTATATTGCCGGTCAGTATGCGTATACAAACGGTCCCCTGGAACATCCCCAGGGTTTTCAACGTGGCAACCTCTATGGAAAGTTTCATACCCACCTTAGTTCCAACAGTGAGCTTGGAATGGCCGTAGGAGCTTTTTCTTCAGCCTGGAACGCTTCGGGTCAGATTCCCCGGAGGGCTGTCGAAGGGGGCCAGATCAGCCGCTGGGGGGCCATCGATCCGATGGAAGGAGGGATCACCGGAAGGTATAACATGAAGGTTGATTATCACTTTACGGAAGGCTATGAACACGATTTCCTGATTCAGGCTTTTATGTCGCAGTATGATTTTAAACTCTTTTCGAATTTTACGTTCTGGTTAAATGACCCGGTGGACGGGGATATGATAGAGCAGACCGATCAGCGTAACATTCAGGGGATTAATACACGTTACTCTTTTTACAAAACCATAGGAAAGATAAGAAGCTTTACCCGGGTGGGAGCGACCTACCGTAGCGATCACATTGACCTGAGCCTTTGGAAAAGTCCCGGCCGAAACAGAATGTCTCCCTTTACAGATCATACAGTGGCGGAGAAAAATATGGCTGTCTGGATGGAAGAGGACCTGGTATTCAGCCGTCTGTTTAAAATACAAGTTGGATTGAGGGGGGACTATTTTACCTTTGATGTGGAGGATCACCTGGACAAGGATGGCACACCGCTTAACCAGCTGCCTCATGGTTCGGGATATGCCCAGTCGGCCATCCTGAGCCCCAAACTTAACCTGGTGCTGAGTCCGGCCAGGCACCTGGATATTTTCCTGAACAGCGGCACTGGATTTCATTCCAACGATGCACGCGATGTGATCCTGGCAGAGCAAATGACTACCTTGCCCAGGGCCATAGGGACCGAACTGGGTTTCAGGGCCGGCGGGGGCAAGCGCTTGCTGCTAAGCCTGGCAGCCTGGTACCTCTACCTGGAGGAGGAACTTGTTTTTGTAGGTGACGAGGGTACTACAGAGGTCAGCGGAGAAACCCGTCGCCTGGGAGTGGATGCAGAAGTGCGTGTGCAGGTGGCCAAATGGATATGGGCCGATCTGGATATGAACCTGTCTGACGGTCGATACCTTGATGAACCTGAAGGTGCAGATTACATTCCCCTGGCTCCCAGGTTAAGTGCGCAGGGGGGAATTAATTTTCTTTCTGAGATGGGATTGGAAGGTGCTCTCAGGTTCAGGTACATAGGTGACCGTCCCGCCAATGAAGATAACAGTGTGACAGCTTCCGGCTACTTCCTTGCCAACCTGATTTTATCCTATCGCATCCAAGGATTCAGGTTCTTTATTCAGGGGGAAAACCTATTGAATACTGAGTGGCACGAAGCGCAGTTTGATACCGAATCCAGGCTGTATTATGAAACTCAGTCCGTATCGGAAATTCACTTTACACCTGGCAATCCCTTCAATGTGCAGGCAGGTGTCAGCTTTGAGTTTTAGGATCGGGGGCTCCTATTTAATCACCATTTTCTTTGAGGAGGATCTCAGGTGACCCGATTCCACGTAATACAGGTAGGTACCTGGTGCCAGCTGTTTTGTGGGGATAGTCTGGGCAGAGGAAGACCTGTGTATGGGCTGACTCATAACCCGCCGCCCGCTTAACTCCACTATCTCAAGAGTGCCCGATTCGATGCCTGCAGGCAGCTGTACGGGAATATTCACCTGGTCGCCGGCAGGATTTGGAAAAGCCTCGCCCAGGCCAAAGGCAGTCTCCATGCTGAAGGCAGTTTTTGTGTTTGATTCGGGCAGGTTGTATACATGGGTGTAGGTCCGGTAAGGGATCACGGAGTAATTGTATTCATAAACCAGGAATTTCTTGCCATGTTCGTCTGTTTCTATGACCTCGGTATAACCAGCACCGGGTACGGTAAGCAACACAGAGCCATTCTCATTAATAAGCCTGGTTTCGTAGGTATAGTAGTAGGAGTTGGTAGTGGGCACGTATTTGGTATAGGAGTAAACCAGCTCCACATGGTCATCGTTATTGAACAGCTTTTCCGATACATATTGAACATCTGAAAGGTAGTATCCTTCGGGGGTTGGAATGGATATGGACTTATAGAGGCTGTGGTCCATCCGGTAGATGTGGCATTTTTTGTTTATCACATCCATGGAATAATAAACTTCACCCATACTTTCCAGTTCGCAGATAGTGGCCGATTCGGAATAGATCTTTTCCAGCTGGGGCTGGGCAGAGAGAGTCACTCCCGCCATCCATATCAGTAGGCTAAGAATATATGTTTTCATGACTTTATTAATTGTTTGTTTATGATGGTTTTTAATTCGGATATCAGGGCGTGTCAAGCAGTTCCAGACCTTCCATGGCAGAGGTCCCTCCCGGAGTATGCAACAGTGCTTTTTGAAAAAGCACTTTGGCTTCCCGGAAATTATTCAGCTTAAAATAGGACCAGCCCAGCATGGACAGGGCGTCGTAATCGAAGGGATAGAGGTTGGCCACCTTTTCAAAGTATTTTTTGGCCTCCTCATAGTCTTCTTTTCCATAGAGGATCAGTCCGAGCCGGTGCATGGCTATGGAATTGTTGGGACTTATTTCGAGTATCTTTTGGTACTGTTCCATGACCATGGTCCAGTTGCCCATGGCAGCACCCGGGTATACTACTCCGAACCTGGGTTCTATGGCATAGGGCATCAGGTCGATGGCTTTGTTATAATAGGCCATGGATTCGGTGAAATTACCTGCCTGGTAGCTTAGCCATCCCAGACGCAGATTAATCTCATAAGATTTTTCGTCGTAGACTTCTTTCAGGCTGTTAATGGCCCCCACCGTTTTGCCGGTGGCTTCCTGAATATAGCTTTGCTGGAAAGCGTTTTTCGTCTCTTCAAAGGTCTGGCCTGAAGCAGCAGTCACCAGGGATGACAGGCTGATGAATAGCAGGTTGCGCAGATGTTTTAAAATTTCCATGATATTCCTCCGTAAATTGATAATGAGTTGTATGTGATGGTATTTAAATCTCCCGGGGCCTCCGGATCTAAGGGATAGTACTCACTTCTGCTGGCGGTCCATCTACCCCCCAGGTAGAGCAGGGATCCCTTTTTCGAGACAGGAATCGACAGGGTGAATTGAATTTTCCTGTCGATGTATTCTGAGTAGCTATTGTATACTATAGAGCCGTTTCCCTCCAGGTAGTTAGTCATCTCTCCCGTGGCAGCATTCAGGTCGAACCATACTTTTTCTGAAATGGCAAATCCAAGATGTGCTTCAGGGATGATGCGAACTACACCTTCCTGTCCCTTTGGATATTCGTACTGGGTATTCAGATAGCCTCCTGCATAGAAATTAAGGTTTCCCAGAGGGAACCAGGTAAGGCCTACTCTGTTCTGCAACTGACGCTTATGGTTGAGTGAGCTGTAGTAAACCCCCAGGTGCAGGTTTACAGGCCCTATCCCGGTTTTATATCCAAGTCCGCTTATAAAATCAGTCTCACGAAAATATTCCAGGCTGTAAGTTCCACTCCCTCCCTGGTAGCCAGTACCATATAAGACAAAGTCCTGGTGCCGGATACTCAGAATATGGACAACCGGCATCCATACAGAGCCCCCGGGACTTGTGAAATGGGGTGAAATATAGTACTGGACTTGCTTAACTTTCTGTTCCAGGGTGTAATGTCCGTACAATCCATCAAAGCTCAGGTATCCATTGGTTTTTGACAGCAAATTAAACCCATGCGCCAGGGAGACTCCGGGGGAGAGCCGGTTTACCAGCGCCAGGGAGGTATTGGAAAAGTGCAAGGTAGCATATTGAACCCCCGGGTAACTTATAAAAGTTAACGGAAAATCCTCTGGATCAATTCCCTGGCTATAGAGGTAAGCTGCGGATATTTTTTCAGCAAATTTTGAATCTGCGGCAGGCATTTTAAGAGCCAGATCCCCTTTGAACTGATCCCGGATCAAACTGGCCTGTTCATACTGTCCGGCCAGGAGCCTGGAATAGTAAAGATACTCCATAGCAACCGGATCTCCCTGGTTTTGTTCAAGTGCCACAGAGAAATGAGAGGATGCTTTACGGTAATTCTTTTTAGTGTAACAGGCAATCCCCAGCCTCATTCTGAGGTAGTAGTAGTCCATATCCTGCCTGATGGCTTCTTTGCCCAGATCAATGAGGCTGTCCCATTCCTGCTCCAGGTACAGCCGGTAGGTTTCCGCATTGACCCGGTTAAAATCTACCTCTTCCTGAGCATTGCTACCCGTCATAAAGCAGAACAAAATTCCTATGCCCGTGATCAGTCTGTACATATTGCTTCCAGATGTATATTCTCTGAATCCACGGCTAGTTGATGGATTCCTTTTTCATTGATAAGCATTGTAAAATCATATTTCTGCAGGGTTTTTCCTGCTATTTTATTCTCAGCTGATGAGCTGAGCTTAATTTCTGAGGGGGACATATCATTGTCGATCCAGTCGTACGTACATGTAAAATCTGAACGGAGAAATTTCCAAAAAGGGGCCACAAGGTCCTGTAAGCCCAGAAGGGGCTGTTTGTATATGAGGTTCAGAGGATAGGAGTCAGAAAGAACCAGGTTCTGGTAGTAGCCCTGCTGGATCTGAAATGCAGCAAGGAAAAAATAGTACAGGAGGCACTTCTTATTGCCCGAATAATGTGTAAAATACATCAGGTTTCCATCGTTGGTGAAATAGGCCATGGCGCCGCTTTGAAGGCACCTGATGTAAGAGTTATTATAGGGATCTGTATTGACCTCCCAGTTTGATTCTGATGCTTTCCCGTTTTCCTCTACCTGGAAGTGGAAATGTTTGCCCGGGATAAAGTGGAAGGCATTATAAAGCAGATCGTTTCTCTCAATATTGGACACCAGGTCACGCTCTTTCGGGTACTCGAAGGATTTCAGGCTGAATCCTTCGTTTTGATGAAGAATGTGATAAGAGATGGGATATTCCATGGTGATTGATCCTATATAGGGAGTCTCCTGAACCTGGAAATGGAGGTGAGGGTAAGGTGAACGCCCCGAATTTCCACATCTTCCGATTTCATCCCCTTCCTTCACTGAATCTCCTTCCTTTACCTTGATGGATCCTTCCTTCAGATGACTCATGGAAGTATAGAGGTGATCGTCGTGTTTAATAATTACTGTATTTCCCCAATTGTCTTTCAGGTTTACCTCGCCCACAATGTTATCGGGAATGCGGTCAAGCACCATCTCCACGGTTCCATCGGAAGGTGCCAGTACCATTTTATCGTAACAATAGTAATCGCCCGGATAATCCCCCTTACCCATGTATTGCTTATTTTCCGTATCGCAAATCACAAAGTCCCAGGCATGCCTGAATTCGTTCTTATGGGTATAGCTTCCATCATGGGCCTGTGATACGGTCCAGCTACCCAGGAAGGGCAGCTTTATGGCTACCTCATCCCGGTGCCTGAAGCGGATCACGTCGTTATGGAAGGCATAAAGGTTCTTTTCGGGTGAGTTATGTTGTATGACTACCTCTGAGAGAGCTGTTGAAGGATTGAGCCTGAATTTCAGGGCATAAAGAAACAAAAGAACCACCAGGTTGAAGGGCAGGGAATAAATGGGCAGAGTGAAGAGGCTAAATATTCTGGACAGGCTGATGGTAATCATGGCCACGATGGGGATCAGAAGGATCACCCAGAGATAGGATCGCCTGGAGGGGATGATGAAAAAGCCACCCACTGCTATGGAAGTGAGAATATAGTTAAATCCGATGTAAGAGTAACTTAGCTCAGATATATCGGCTCCGATAAGCTCGTAAAAAAGATAGGCCGTGTAGAACCCGATCAGGGAGAGAGAAAAAGAGATCCGGGAGAAGAGTAGCATCCCAAGGGCAAGGATCATTCCCGAAAGCAGGTTGTACTGAAACAGAATGGCTCCCAGGGAGATAAAGTATACCCTGAGTGACCTGGGTAAGGTCAGCTGGTTCCACCACTCGTATACCTTCACCAGGGGATCTCCTCCAATGGTATAGAGGTCATTGAAGGTATAGATGCCTCTTTCGCTGATCCCCAGTGCAGTAAATTCCCTGGTGGCCAGAGTCATTACCCAGATGGAGAGCAGGAAGGGAACTGAAAGGAAGGGCAGGGCATATTTCCCGATCACTCCCTGCAGGGATACTGCAATCAGCAGGGTCAGTATGGCTCCCATAAAAATTACCAGGATCAGGTAGAGATCGGGCTGGAAGTAAATACCCAGTCCCAGTCCCACCAGCAGACTGTTGAAGCCAAATACCCCTTTTGAGATCACTTTCTTATCAAAGCCCAGGAGGAAGCCAGTGGCATTAGTAACCAGCACCGACAGGAGTCCCAGTAGTCCCGCATAGAAATCAAAGAAGGTGATGACCATCAATATGACCGCAAACAATCTCTGGTCGGAAAAGAAAACCTGCCCATAACTGTTGGGAATGGCTTTCAGGAAGAGCTTTATATTATTGCCGGGTTTCACGTGCAGGTTTCAGGAGAGAGGCTTGGTTTATTTCAGGTGGTCGGGGACCACTTCCTGTTGCCGGATCAGTTCCATGTTTTCCTTCTTTCTGATCACATGAACCTTTCCTTCGGTGTCGATAAGCACCACATTTGGACGCAGGGTGATAAACTGCATCCACTGGGTCATGTTGTAGGCTCCGATCCGCTTGATCACAAACTGGTCTCCCTTTTTCAGAAGGGGGAACTGGATGGCTTCACGAAGCACGTCAATGTTCATGCAAAGGGGGCCGTATATGGCAGTCTCCTCCATATGCTCCGATACAGGTGCAGCAGGGTAAACTTCGTGTTCGTACCAGAAGGAAGTGAAAAGCAGGTTGATGCCCACGTCCACGATGGTAGCCCGGTTGCCGTTGGAAAGACGCTTGTTGGCTATCACCGTTCCCAGCAGGTATCCTGCATCGTCGATCAGGGCCCTGCCGCTTTCCAGGATCAGGGTGGGCAGGTTCCTTGGATTCAGCTGGGAATTGAGGATGGCTGAAGAGATAGCCTCCGCATATTCATCCAGCATAGGTACCGTATCCGATCCGGGATAGTAGGCTCCCTTCAGGGTGTTCTGTGAGGCAAAACCACCTCCCACATCGATGTATTTAATATTGGCCCCGTACTTTCGTTCGATTCCATAGGCCAGGTCGGCCAGTTTACCTGCTGCAATTTTATAGGCATTGGAGGCCAGCATATAGGTACCAATATGGGCATGCAGCCCAATCAGGTCCAGTTTATCATTGATCATGATCCGGTTGATGGCATCCCAGGCATCGCCGTTCTCATAGTTAAAGCCAAATCGGTCCCACATGGGATAGACACCGGTATCCATATTTATCCGGATGGCCACCTTGGGCCTTTTCCCCGAATTCTCTGAAATAGCAATAATGGAATACATCTCGTCGAAGTGATCGATATGGATCAGGGAATCGTTTTCGATGGCCTTTTTCAGGTCCTCGTCGGTCTTATCGGGACCGTTGAAAATGATCTGGCTTCCCTTTACCCCATTCTGTATGGCCTTATCGTATTCAAATCCGGATACCACCTCAGCCCAGGATCCCTCCTGGTGGAAGATCCGGCATACCGCATCCAGGTAATTGGTTTTGTAGGACCATGCAAATTGCACTTTGGGATAACGGGTGGTGAAAGCATGTTTGGCTTTCTTATATTTCTCCCTGATGGTCTTTTCGGATACCACATATAAAGGAGAACCATGATCTGCTATAAGTTCAGTTACGGGAACATCATCAATATGGGTAATGGGCTCGGCCTGGGATTTCATCCCGAATTTACTGGGCATTCCGGCCTGCAGTTTCTTAATAAAAGGTCTTTCAAATGGCTTTTTTTCCATGACAATTGCTGTTATAATTCTCCAAGGGTGGAGAGCTTTTCAAATTCTTTCAAATCGGTGATCAGGTCGTATGAGTAACGGATAAACATTTTACCCACCTGGTATTCCTCAAAGGGTTTGACTTCCATCCCAAGGGCAAGCTTTAACAGGGCTTCAGGCATGTTCTGTCCTGCCCCTACTGCCAGGTAGACCCATGCAGGAATGCGGGGATTGATCTCGATGATGTAGAGCTCGTTTTTATGGGATTTGACCAGCTCCAGTTCCATGCCGCCCCTCCATTTCATGGCCCTGATGATCCGTTTTGTCAGGTCCAGCATCTTGGGATCATCCAGTGTGATTCCCGACCAGGCTTTCCCTTTGTCGGTGATGAACTGTTTTCGCATGGGGACAGCCCCGATGGTATTGCCTTTCCCGTCACCCAGGGCCACCACATTCACTTCTGTTCCCTTGATAAACTCCTGGATGATTACCGGAAGGCCCCATTGGGCACTGATCTTATTGTAATTCATTCGTACCTGCTCTTCATTATAAGCCAGGTAGGCATCATAGAATTTGCCTTTCACCATGACGGGATAGTCAAAATCTTCCTTGAGCTTCTCAATTTCATCGATCCGGGTGATGGACTTGCTGAAAGGAACATCCAGGTCATACTTCTTCCCGAAATCGGGGAGATTGGTTTTGTGCCTTTCCTCAAACTGCTCCAGGGTGGGAAGAAAGGTGCTGATTCCCGCCTCCTTCAGCAGATGTTCGGATCGCATAAATGCATAGAGTTCCGCATCAAAATTGGGTATGAGCACATCGATGGGATCTTTTTTATGAATCTCCAGGATACGATGTACCAGCACATCGGAACCTTCCGAAGGATAGGGAACCTGGTAGGTTTTATCAACGATCCCCTGCATATAGATGGCAGGTTCGAGGTTTTCATAGGCCAGGCCGATAATGCGGGTTTCAAAAACATCAGATTCCCGGATTCCCCTGATCACCGGTACTCCCGGACCCGGATTATCGGTATTGTTTAAGCCCGTGAGGGCTACGGTTATCTTAGTTTTCATGGTTCTCCTCCAGGAGTTCAAATTGCCTCAGCATACTGATAAAGTCGAAAAAATACTTTTCAAAGCTGGGGGGATCAATGTCATAGGTGGTAGTCATCAGGGAGGTAATCTCATCCAGCTCTTTGTTCTCGTTCAGATATCCAAGGATTTCCTGGCCCACCTGGTTAATGGTGTAGGAATCTCCTGTACTTGGGTTGAATACAAAGCCTGTGTCGCTTAGTGCTATGTTCTTCTTAATATGCATCATACACTTTTATACTAAATTTATGATGCAAAAGTTTGGAAAAATTCGTGTCCGGCTGTTATGCTTTTTCGTGAAAATGTTACAGAATTATAGAAAAGTAGGGTAGAAAGGACCTCGTGCGGTATAAACCATGTAAACCGGGAAGTTTATGACCACCACCATTCATATAAAGAACATGGTTTGTCAGTGCTGTATCCGTGTGATCAGGGAAGATCTGGAACGGGCGGGTATAGCAGTGAAGGAGATTGGTCTTGGTAAGGCCACCATCACCTACGATGAGGAGTCTATTTCCCATGAAGATATCAGGAAAGTGCTGCTTGAATCCGGGATGGACCTGATAGAGACCCGGGAACACCGGCTGGTGGAAGAGATTAAGCTGGCAGTGATTGAACTGATCCACCACATGAATAACGTGGATTCCATTGTCAGAAAATCGGAGTACCTGGTGGAGAAGACCGGCTTGTCCTATACCTATTTATCCAGAATCTTCTCCAAGCACGAACATATAACCCTCGAGAAATACCTTATCCTCCATAAGATTGAGCGTATCAAAGAATTAATCGATCAGGACGAATTTACCCTGAGTGAAATCGCTTTTATGATGGACTACAGCAGCGTACAATACCTTTCCAACCAGTTTAAGCACATGTGCGGAATGACCGTCAGTCAGTATAAGGACAGCGACCGTTCCTTTAAGAAACCCATCGATCAGCTTTATTAACAGCAAAAAAATATCTTTTATGAAAACACAAAAATTGAATCTGAAAGGAGCAGCCATCTTGTTTACCATGTTAAGCATGTCTGTTTCTGTTACACAGTGTACCGAGCTTCAAGGCATGGAGGAAGGTTCTGAATCGGACGACCTGACTTCTGAATCCATAAGCCAGCAGCAGGAGCTGGGCGAGGAAGAAATCAGCGGGATCCTGTTTATGCGCGAAGAGGAGAAACTGGCACGTGATGTATACCTCTACCTTTACGAAATCCATCCTCTCAGGCCCTTTCTGAATATCTCCAAAAGTGAGCAGGCTCACATGGATGCCATCAAATATTTAATCGATACCTACAAACTGATCGATCCGGTGGGAGACAATCTTCCGGGAGTGTTTCAGAACGAGGAGCTTCAGGAGTTGTATGACGAACTTATCGAAAAGGGCAGCAAAAGCAGGGAAGAAGCACTCAAAGTGGGAGCCTTAATTGAAGAGGTGGATATCATTGACCTGCAGACAGAGCTGGAAGAGACTGCAAAGAACGAGGATGTGATCAGGGTATTTACCAATCTGTGTTCCGCTTCAGAAAACCACCTCCGGGCCTTTGTCAGGGTACTGGCTCTTTACGACGTAGATTATGAGCCCGTATTGCTTGAACAAGAGGAATTTGACAGGATCCTGGAAAATTAATTCAGCTGCTCGAACTGATGGCTGTTGGAAAAATCATCAAAGGTACTGTTTGCTTTCCTGCCTCCATAGAAACCAATGAGAGAGAAGACAACAAGTACAATGGCCACAATTTTAACCGTGGATTCCTTTCCTTTCAAGGCCTCTATGGCAGCATGGTATAACATGTAAATGGAATAGAGGCTGACGGCCAGACTCACAAGCCCGCCCAGGGTGAAACTGATTCCATAAAAGAAGGCCAGGAAGGCATTAATGGGATAGACAGCCATCAGTGAAGCTGCCACCCTCACATTGGCTTCATAATCGGTATTTCCCCCGCAGATGGCCGAGATAACCAGCATCACCGCACCTCCGATAAAGACTGCAATAATGGCTCCTATAATTGACCAGATCAGGGCCATAATCCCAACAGCACCTCCCAACATTCCGCCTTCGCCCACTGCGCTCCAGCCGAGAAGGCTCCAGATGAGGGCGAAGATGCCTGCCACCACCCCGTACATGGCTGCTTTAATCACGGGTTCTGCAAATCCCCCCGCCAGGGGCATGGACGAAAAGTAATCCTTTGGATTCAGCAGGGTTTCCCGGGTTTCATTTAGAATCTTGTTAATGTCAATGCTGTCGTTGCTCATGATTGTTTTGTTTTAGGGTAAAAAAGCGATCAATAAGGTACAAAGAATGACCTGTCCCTGCAAGCCCGGACTACTGGAACACCGGAATCACTTCAAAATAGAGTGTATCGCTGTTGAAAGCAGTGAATATGCCCAGTCCGTTTTCAATGTTGGAGTAGGGCTCATTCAATTCCCTGGTGTCCTGATTCAGGGAATTGTATAGGTTAACATATTCATCATTCACACTGGTAAATATCACCCTGTGGGTTCCAAAATGACTCAGCTGGCGCATATCTATGGTATAAAAATCATCATTGGTGGGCTGTGTGATCATCTGAAAGGCAAATCCGCCTCCTGCAAAGGGCCGGTCTACCGGGGGATCAGGCATAATGGATTCGGGATAGGCTTCGATGTTCTGAATATTCAAAAAATAGTATCTGGCTTTCGGGTTGTCCCAGCTGAGTTCCAGGGGATCTGGCATCTCCACGTATTTGAATTCCTTGATGCTTTCTACTTTTGGGATCCGGATAGAGGAGGCAGACATGCTTAGCGGGGGAGGATCATCGGGAATCAGGGTTCTGGCAGAAAGAATTTCTTCTTGCAGCTCCACCCGCAGTCTAAAGGTATCGCCAGGAATCATGGCCAGTTCTTCCTCCATGAAGTAGGTGCCGGGGAGGGAGTCGCTATGAGTAAGGATCCAGCTTTGAACCTCGTTATGCAGGGTAATTGTTGCTCCGGAGATCATTTCTCCACCCACCGTATCGCTTCCGAAACTGATCATATCTGACAGTCTAAGCTTGTTTTCTTGCTTATCCACATAGAGGTAGGCTTCTACCACAGCTTCATACTGGTCCCCGAAAACCAGTTCACTTTCATAGCATCCGGTAAGTGTGGAAATAAGAAGTAATATGTAAAATCGTTTCATTGGGAATGGACGTGTCATCATCTGTTAGAATTTTATGGAATAGAATACATTGGGGGTGAATCCGAGGGTATTGACATCCATGATGATGATCTCATTGTCCTCCACATCAAATTCCCTGTACCATACATTGTCCCTGCCATAGATATTAAAAAGGGACACACCCAGGCTGTTTTTAGTCTGCTTAATGGTAAACCTATAGGTGACCGACAGATCGAGCCGGTGATAGGCAGGCAGCCGGAAGGCATTCTTATCTCCTACGTGGATGTAATCGGCCACGGTTCCGTCAAGCAGGGTGAGCTGGTAGGCTCCCACAGGTGCCGTGTAGGTCTGACCGGTATTGTACACAAAAGTAGCACCCAGCACCCAGTTGCCCCACTGGTAGGTATTTACAAAGTTCACTTCATGAGGCTGGTCATACATGGACGGATAGGGATCGCCGTCGTTAAGCTCCTCAAACTGGTGGGTCACCCTGCTGTAAGTGTAGCTAAGCCATCCGGTATAAGAGCCAAACTTTTTCTGTAGCAGAACCTCAAATCCTTTGGCTGAACCCGATCCCTGGTAAAAATTATCGGGAAGGGAGGAGGTAGTGATCCTCCGGAAGGTTTCGTTTCTCATGGTGTATTCGGCCAGTCCCTGCATGGGCTTGTAGAAAACTTCCACATCCACCAGGTAGCGTGGAGCTTCGTAAGAGATCCCGGCAATATAATGATAGGCTGAGCTGACCGGGATCATCTGATCATCGGCCAACAGCCAGAAATCCCTGTTCCCTTCCAGCACATTCTCACGTACTACCCGGTTAGTGTACTGGTAATATTTACCCCAGGAAGCCTTCAGGTTCCAACGTTCGCTGAGTTTATAGTTCACACTGGCCCTCGGTTCCAGGTAGAGCTTGTTTGTCATGTTATAATAAGTGGATCTAAGACCGTAGACCAGGGTGATCTTATCCTTGATGTATATCTTATCCTGCAGGTAGGCGGCCAGGGTTACCCCCCGGGTGCGGGTATCGATCATCTGCAGGGTATCGTTCTGGGTATAGAGGTAAGAGATATCCATGTAGGAGGCCTGAAGTCCGAACTCCAGGGTGTTGTTTTGAGTTAAACGATATTCGTTATCGGCTCTCAGGGTGATATCCATGATGTTGTTGTCCTCCACCGATCCGTTGTTGGTGGTTGAAGAACTGCCATCCTCATTCACTACGGTTCTTTCCCTGTAGTTGTCCCTCTCGCTGAAATAATTTGAGAAGGCGAGAGTGGTGTTGGAATAAAACTTATCGGTCCATTGTCTGGACCATTTGGCACTGGTGCCCCAGTTTCCCCAGTTCAGGACATCCACTCTGTTCATGTTATAATTGTCGTTGGATCCTCCGAAGCGACCCACCATGGTTGAGGCATCGGATGTTTTATCAAGTACGTCCCTGCCGTTGTAAAAACTGAGAGTAAGGATATTCTTCTGGTTGGGCTTGTAGGTGACCTTCGCGTTCAGATCGTAGAAGTAGAATTTGGGCTCGGTGGAAAACCTGGCAAAACGCCCCCCCATGGCTTGAGTTTCGGTCGAGCTGTTGTACATGTCATTGATCTTGTTGTAGAGCCCGCTCTGGATAAAATCCGTATAGGATCGTCTTCCGGAAACGAAAAGATTCAGTTTTTCCGATACCGGCAGTTCCAGGTGTACGCTCCCGCTCAATGCGGAGATGCTTAATCCTCCCGATGTTTTTTTGGTGTTTCCGGTTTTACCGGTCAACTCCATCACACTGGATATTTTGCTGCCATATTTAGACTCGAAACCACCTTTGTAAAGCTGAACGTCTTTGATGGCATCTGCATTAAAGGCGCTCAGGAATCCATAGAAATGGTCCACATGATAAACAGTGAAGCCATCCAGGAGGATCAGGTTCTGGTCAGGAGTACCTCCTCTCACATGAAGCCCGGAGGAAGTCTCATTGCCGCTGCTTACCCCTGGCATCAGCTGCAGGGTTCTGAAAATATCCTTTTCACCCAGGTTAGGCAGGATATCAATCTGGGTGGGTCGCAAGGAAATCTGGCTGGTTTTTTCGGCATAGGTCACCAGTTTCTTTTCCTCTCCCACAATCATCACCTCCTCGATACGGTAATCTACGGGTTGCATATAGATGTGCACTTCCTCCCCGGCTGTTTCGGGATGCAACTGCATGCGCTGTGTCTCGTAGCCCAGAAAGCTGAATACCAGGGTGGAGGTATCGGATGGGACCTCCATCAGGATGAAATGTCCATCCACATTGGCGATGGAGCCTGAGGGCAATCCTTTGATGGAGGCGGTGGCATAGGGAAGGGTTTCGTTGGTATTTTCATCATAGATCCACCCCGATACATTAATATTTTGCCTGGTGGAAGTCACATAGATCTGTTCTTCCTTCACATGGGGGTATATATGAATAGTCCTGCCTTCCTCGATTCGAAAATCCAGATCCGTATTCTTTAGCAGGGCTTTCATGGCCGTATTAAGCTTGAGCCCTTTGATGTTCTTGCTTTTGATTTCAATCCCCGCGATATCCCCGGCATCGTAAATAAACTTAATGGGGTAATTCATCTCCAGGTCAAAGAGCAGGAGCTCCAGAGATTTGTCATCGTAAAACTCACGAATGTAAATTTCTTTCTTTTGTCCCCACAGATCAGGGATAAGGGCCAGGGTGAGGACCAGTGCCCAGAAGATGGTTTTCCTATTCATACAGATCCTTGCGGTATTAGTAACATACACGGGCTTTGACACCCGCTCTGTTGCTTGGTTTAATGGCAAACCGTACCAAATTGGATCTGCCCTACTTAAAATATGTTAAAATGCAGTAAGTATTTTTGTCTGCAGTTTGGTCAGCCAGATCAGACTGAAGGCTGGAGAGAAGAGCCGAGAGCTTCTTCTGTAGACCTGAACCAGGCCGTGGCCTGACGACTCAGGAAGAACTGCACCCTGTTCCAGAAGCCCGGGATGATCAGCCGGTCGCCCCTGAGCATTCCATTCACTGCTTTCAGGGCGATCATTCCGGGGGTTATGGTCTGAACCTCTTCCTCAAAAATACCGGAGGACAACTCCATTTGCTGTATCATGTTTTTCAACGGGGCAGGATGTACCATGCTCACCGATACTCCGGTGTTTTTTAATTCCCCATCCAGTTCCTTTGAAAAGGCATACATCTTACTAACCGATTGCTGCATTTCGGGGCTGAATTGTTCTCTTCTGAACGGGAAAGGAATAATATGTTGAATGTAGGAGGAGGACAATTTGGTCAGCTGGGGTAGCAGGCTCCATGTAAACAGGGCTGCACCCCTAAAGCGGGTGAGAAAATCTTCGCTGGCCAGTTCTGAAATGCACCTGTTATGGGCTACCGACCAGTCGCAGGTAATGTTATTGACCAGTGCCCGGACCATGTACTTCTGGCGAATGGTTTCAACAAAGGATTGAATGGCCTCACGATCGGCCAGGTTAAGCCTGACTGCATCCACCTGGACTTCTTCCTTTAGCTGCAGCATGATGGCATAGCGCTGAAGGTCAATATGGGTGGTGGATACAAGAACCAGATTGCATCCCTTCCGTGCAATTTCCCTGGCCATGGCCCTGCCTAGTTCGCCTTCGGCTCCTAATATGATGGTGTACTGTGTGCTCAATTCCTGCTTGGTATTACTCATAAATTCTACTATAAAGACATAAAAAGTATTAAAAGGCTGCGTCAGCCTGCGTTTTTTTGTGAAATATCCGTCGCACCGGGTCTTTCTCCTCCTTTAGACACAAGAATTGCGCCAAACTCCTATCGCACAAGCGAGTTTTCCAGCATAAAGTTGGGATTTTTCACCTGACTATCCTAACCGGAACCTGCCTGTCAGGGGAATAGAGCGCATGTAAATTTTAACAATGAAAAGGGAGTTATTAACATGGATGGTTACCAGCTGCTTTTTGCGCTTGAAATCACATCCATCACCCGGCTGGTGACCGCTGCTGTCTTCCCGGTGGAGGGACAGGTGCCCGTTCCCTGCAGTTCGGATACGATGGACCGGATACAGGGCATCTGTATATGCTCGGGCTGGATGGTGGAGAAAGATTCCTCCTGGTTTCCGTTTGTAAAGAGGATGGGCTCAAAGCTAAACACAGAGAATTCCAGTTTCCCGCTTTCACCGATTACCTCTATCCTGTCTTTATGGGAGGCTGTTGGACTCACAAAGCTCCAGCTTCCTGTGACCATCAACTTATCCGGGAGGATCAATGAAGCCGAAATGGTGTCTTCCGGGGCATACAGGCCACCCACATTGCAGACCTTGCCTGAAACCTCCAGGGGATCTCCGAATATATAAAAAAGAATATCGAGGGCATGGCAACCCATATCGTGGAAATATCCACCTCCCGAATCTTCGGGCACGACCCGCCATGGAAGATTTTCCGAATGGTAATCTTCATCCCTGGCAGGAAAATATTGTTGCACATTTACATGTAACAGCTTCCCCATCATCCCGGAACCAATCAAGTCTTTCACCTTCCGGAAGTAATCAAGCGACCGGCGGTAATAAGCCACGAAAACGGGTACACCGGCCTTTTCGGCTGCCTGGTTGATGATCCGGCATTCTTCCCAGCTGCGGGCCATGGGTTTTTCAATGTAGACAGGTTTGCCTGCATGAATAGATTCCAGGGCATAGTCCACATGCGAACCGGGAGGAGTTGCTATATAGACCACATCTACCTCCGGATCTTTGATCACATCAAAAGGATCACGATACCATGTGGATATGCCATGACGACGTGCGTAATCTTCTGCTTTTTCGGGGGTACGGTTTCCCACGGCCCAAAGCCGTGAGCCCTTAATTTTATTAAAAGATGGGGCACTTTTTCGTTCGGTCACATTCCCTGTACCGATCATGCCCCACCTGATGATTTTCTCAGCCATAATAGGCTAAGATAAGATATTAGATGACTTTTATAAAAGTATTTGCCTGCAGAATTCCCTGCAAATCTTCACTTCCTTCACTGCATCGGACCAGGGCGCAATTTTGTATTCCAGTTCAATGTCGCAGTAAATGCCCCACTGGTTTTTCTGGATCACTTGCAACACTCCGGCAATGGGAGTCTCCCCCTGTCCCCATACCTGGTTAGCATTCTTTTTGGTTTCATTATTGGCCCCGGTCTTATCCTTCAGATGAATGCTGGCAATCCGCTTGTGATACTTTTCGATAAAGGCCACAGGATCTTTGCCTGTGGATCCATAGTAGTGGCCGATGTCGAAATTAAGCCTGTTGGCCGGTGAAAGGGCCAGCAATACATCCACGTCAAAATCCTCCTCTGCATACTGAAAGTGGTTGTGGAATATGGCCAGCATCCCGGCCCGTTCTGCTGCAGCTCCGACTTTGGTACAATTTTCTTCCCCTATCTCGGTGGTAATCCCGATGGCTCCCAGTGTTTTTGCCACCTTAAATGAATAATCCAGTTCTTCATCGCTCATCCCGGCCACCCACTTGTATATATGGATGTTCACTCCTGCATCATTGAATTTTTTTCGGAGCTTTGCATACTTGTCCATGTTTGCCGGATCGGCACGCCAGGCTTTCAGGTCTTCTTGGTATGTATCATAGACTGCCTTCTTTTCGTCCGACAACTCATCCGGACGTCTCATTTCCCGCCAGGTAAGGGGACTTTCCGGAGCCCCCAGGTAAGCTTCAATTCCGGTACCCATCAGCTCCACCGAACTCAGGCCTGCATCTACGCAGGCCTGAAGTACAGCATCAACTTCACGGATGCTTCTGAAGCTGTAGGTGATGGCACCAATCTGTACCCCTCCATACCTGGAATTAATGGTACAGTCCCCATCCTGTGACCCGGCATCCGGAACATTGCCCGCAGGGGTGAACGAACTTATGAGTAAGGCAAGACTTAATGCCATTGCTGAAAGCCCAAATCTTTTCATCGTATTTCTCATTTTCTTTGATTTACATTTAAGACTTATTAATATTTGCTTAACCATAAAATGGAATTCATAAGCAAATGATGAAGGGATTCATTCTCATATGCCAGGCGATCGTGACCAAACATCAGGTATATACAGGTGGAATTCTGAACTTGTGTGGTCCATCCCATCAGGGGCGCACATTGCGGGTGTGATGTGCCCAGAAGGGGGTGTACTTCCTTATTGATCATAATGTTGGAATAACCTTCATCATGTATCGTAAATTCCTCTAATCCAAAGGTGACCGGGTGATCCGGATCCAGAATCTTCACATCCAGATCAAGCCCATGGGCATAATCAGAAAGCTCGGAGGTATCATCGCCAAATCCGGGCATCACATATTTTCCTCCTGCCATTTGCCTGTATCCATCCCATTCCTGAAAGGTGCACAGAGAATGATGCATGAAAAGAAGTGGTATCCCCTTGCTCGTAAGCTCCAGGTACACCGAAGAGTCCTTCACGGACATTTGTGGTATGAAGTCATAAAAGAGCAGAAGGTCATATTTTTCAATTTGTTCTGACGCCAGCAAATCCATAGCTCGTGGATGGGAAACGGAATCAAATTCCATGGTTTCGAGTGCCCGGAACATATCGAAAAATTGGATGGTGTCATATTCATGTCCTCCCACTACAATAAGCACTTTTAGCTTTTGGTTACAAGCGGTCAGGAGGGCAATACCTGCTAACAGGCTCAGATAGATTAGCTTTCTCATTCGATTCGTTCTATAGCGTTTGCTCAGGTTTGCTCAGCCTACTATATCCACCTTCCGGCCAAAAGGGGAAAGGGCAAAGCCTGCCAGTTTAAAATGCTGCATTCCCCAGGGGATTCCAATAATGGTGACCATCATGGCCAATCCGCCCAGAAAGTAGCCAATGGCTGTGGCCAGTCCGCCAAAAAGTAGCCAGATAAGGTTACCAAGGAAGTTCATGGATAGCGCGTTGAGTGTCTTCAAATTTAACAAAAAACAAAAGCCATCCCGAAAGAGATGGCTTTATGAAATTTCCCAGGGTAATTGGTATTAGTTATTCAGAAGCATTTACCACAACATTACGCAGGTTCGCCACCAGGTCAAATGTGGCATTCAGATCTGCATTGGAAGCAATGTCACTGATCGAAGACGCAATAAGCTCGGGCTTCACTTCTTTCAGTTTTTCTGAGAGCACCTCCAGTCTTTCGAATGTGGTAATGGTAACCAGGGTTTGTAGTTGATCCTGTTGCCTGTTAAAAGCATCATGCAGCACTCCTGTAGCCGGATTCAGCTGATTCAGGTAAATTATCAGCAATTCCCTGATATCGCTATCCTGTTCCTTGCTGAGGTTTGTGCCACTCAATTTTTGCTTCAGTATGCTACCTGAAATGTATACCTTTTCAATAAATGAGCCTGCCAGGAATGCGGTATGAACGAATACCCTTTCCTGTTCGTTGGTGTATTTCTCACTGTCGGCAAGCAAGGTGTTGAATAGTTTTGCAATGGTATCTCTTTGCACTGCCGTGCCTTCAAGCTTTTCTATGGTCCAGCTGGCAAATTCAGATTCAAGTCCAAGGTGACTGGCCAGCTCCTGTGCAGCTGAAAAGCTCAGGTACATGCTTTCAGTGGCATCGCCATAATAATGATAAATGATATCTGTTACATAAACACCCAGGTTAGCAGCAGCAACAGGGTAATTATACTTATAATTATGTGCGCTGTAGGGGTCGTTGGTAAGCACATCGTAATACTCCGCATTTACCATGTCCAGGATTTTGAATATCTGATCGACTTTGCTCAGGGTTGGGTCAACTGCTTCGGCTGCCTTGATGTAGGAATCCAGATCGAAGGTATCATCTGTCTGAGTTTCCTGTTTCTTATTTCCACCACATGAGGTGATAAGGAAGGCAGCAAAGACAGCTAACAGTGTAATTCTAAAATATTTCATGTTCAGGTGTAATTTGGTTATACTGAATTTGGTAACGAATATAGCCAATTATTGTTTATGATAGAAAGTAAAAAAAGTAAAAAAAGAAAAGCTGCCCTGGCGGACAGCTCTTCAAGCCCTAAATCTAACCCTATTGGTTAACCTAAATGTAACTTCAAATTTGTGTTAAATAATTCACAAAAAACATGAGAAATCTCATGTAAATGGATTAGATATTACAATTTTTTATGAATATTTTCTGTGACCACATGTCCGTCAAAGAGCTGGATGATCCTGTGTGCTTTTTCCGCATCATTGGGAGAGTGGGTCACCATGACGATGGTGGTTCCGTCTTCATTCAATTCGGTGAGCAGTGCCATCACCTCGGCACCATTGGCCGAATCCAGGTTACCGGTGGGCTCATCCGCAAGGATCAGCTTTGGAATGGTAACCACTGCCCGTGCTATAGCCACACGCTGCTGCTGACCCCCTGATAATTGCTGAGGGAAGTGGTTCTTCCTGTGACTGATTTTCATGCGTTCCATAACAACCTCCACCTTTTTCTTCCTCTCGGAACCACTCATTTTCAGATAAAGCAGGGGCAATTCAATATTTTCATAAACAGTTAGTTCGTCGATGAGGTTAAAACTCTGGAAAACAAACCCTATGTTTCCCTTTCTAAGATTTGTCCGGCCCTTTTCTTTCAGGTTGGCAACTTCGGTTTCGTGAAAAACATAGGATCCGTTAGAGGGATTATCCAGGAGCCCCAGAATATTCAACAGGGTGGATTTCCCGCAACCCGAGGGTCCCATAATGGCCACAAATTCGCCGTCTTTTACTTCAATATTTACGTTATTAAGTGCGGTGGTTTCTACTTCGTCTGTACGAAATACTTTCACCAGGTCAACAGTTTTGATCATTAGTATGGTTTTTTGTAATTGATGGTTCTATAGAAAACAATTGATATGCCAAATTAGGTAAACCTCAGAAATAAAGCAACATGAACAATATTTCTTATATGGTAAAGTGTTCACTTTTGAGACGGATATGTACGCTTTCGAACACTCCGTACACCATTAAGACGCATGAATTATAGATTTGTTACAGGGTGGTGTTTAAAGTCTGTTCCAGGCGTGGCCGAATATCACATAAAATCCCCAGCTGTCAGGTCCCCAGGCAAAATCAACCCCTGAGTAGAGTCCAAAGAGCCTGGCAATCTTATATCTGAACCCTGCACCATAATTGTAGGCCCAGTCAAATGTACTTATGTCTGCCTCAGTGTTGAAAGCCTTGGCTACACCGGCAAAAGCAGTCAGGCTCCACCTCTTGGTAAGATCGAATCGTTCCTCTGTTTCCAGCGTGAGGGTGTAATAGTCCTGGAAACGCATGGCCGGGATTCCTCTCAGATTTACAAATGGTCTGACAAAAAAGGGAATATCACCCCAGCTGTTTTTGAATTCTGCCCTTAATCCGGTGACCAGCCAGGAGGCCGGTTTGGCATACCAGATCGCATACAGGGAGGCCATATTGAAAGTGATATCACCGCCAAGCCAGGGGGCATAATGTGCATATGTCCCCTTAAGGTATACCCCTTTACTGGGCGTGAAGATGTTATCCCGGTAATCCAAAAACAGCACCGGACCCAGTCCACCCAATCTGTTCTTCAATTCCCAGGGGTCCACATCGGGAATATCAAGGATCCGGTCAAAACTCACCTTTGTGCTGGAAAACTTATAACGCATCCCGCCAAATAGTTTAACTTCTCCCAGCCTGAAGGCGATCTGCTGGATCATCCCTATTGTTTCCAGGTTGAAGCCAAAAGCCTCAGTGAGCCGGGACGGATAGTAGGTAAGGTTCAGGGAACCGTAATATGCACCGCCCACATAGCGGATATGGTCATTCTTCCATACCCCTGAATGGCCGCCTACCAATCCCCAGCTGCCATTTTCCGTATACATTCCACCCACCATGGAAAGGCTGGGAGGGGCATGCTCTCCCCGCTTTAGCGCCTCCATATCGCGGTGAATAAAGATGGGTCCTCCTGCCACTCCATAACCCACAGCTGGTTCCGTTACCGGCATTATAAAGGGTAAAAAACCGTAAACGCTGGCAAGGAAATAACTCAGGTCCACAGCTCCATCCAGCGAGTCTTTCATTGGGATCTTTTGTTTTTCCTGGGCATGAAGAGGCGTCAGGTCAGCCGCGACGAGAAGGGCTGCTATCAGAATTGTCAGTGTGATTTGTTTCATTTATATGCCGAATCTATAGTTTGCCGAAAGCAATTGGAAATATGCATTACTCTTAAAGTTAGTGGATAATTCTTCAACAAAAACTATTATTGCTCCAGTTTTTTCCAGTTAAGGTCCGGATATTTTTTCATCAGATGCTCCTGCATTTTTTTCCTGGTCTTGATCATTTTAACATATGCATCACCTTCTTTGTTCATGGGCCGGTGCCTGCGCATTTTTAAAAATGGTTCCAGATCCCCGATGATCTTTCTTGATTTCTCATTCAGGAAGGCCCGATTGAATTTTTCCCAGATATAGGCGATAGCCTGATCGCTGGTATGCAGCATGTCGCCGGCATAGAACCTGTAATCCCTTAACTCGTCCATTACAATTTCATAGGAAGGAAAGTAAAATATCTTTTCCGGAAAGGATTCCCGAAGGGCCTCTCCGGCCAGCAAGAGGGTGGCCTTGCTGAGCTGGTTTCCATGGGCTCCGTCTTTCCAGTGCCTTACCGGGCTTACAGTTTGAATGATCCTGAGCTTTGGATTGAATTGAAAGAGACGGGGAAGGAAGTCCTCATAACTCTGAATGATTTCCCTGGTGCTTAACCTGGACCGGGTAAATTGGTCAGCCGGAATTTTATGGCAATTGCAAACCACATCCCCTTTAGTTCTGGAGTGGAATACCCAGGCTGTTCCCCAGGTGATAAAGAGGTATTCTGCCCTGCGCAGCGCTTCCTTTCCTTCCTGGAAAGATTTGTTGATGTTCTCCAGGGTTTCCCCTGGGGTGCCGGATGAAAATCCCGTATCATGATCAAAGGAGAACCATAGATCCTGGTTTTGATCCAGGTCTTTGGCTTGGTAGGCCTCCCTGTCGATCAGGGCCTCGAGTCCTTTTTTAACAGAAAGAGGATTGTATGTGATCCCGAAAGGATTGATGCATATGGGAAAGAGGTAATTCTCCAGCACTTGTCCCACATTCTCGGTAAAGCAGGATCCCATCATTAATATTGAATTCTGATGATCGATGCTGAAGGGATAATCTGGCAGGGCAACTTCCGTAATCAGTTTCATATGCTTTGCACTAGCTTAATTTTGTATCATCAACTAATATACAGAAAATGCAAGGAATCATACATGAGATACCCTTCTGGCAGTACAATAATTGTCATGGAGTTACGGTTAACTTAAATAATTACGTCTACCTTTGTTAAGTACATCACCAATGGCATCATAATTGTGAATAACAATAAGATGAATCAATTTCATAACGTATAAACCAAACCCATGAAAACAATAGTTGTTATTACTGTAAGCCTGCTTATGGCCCTTCCTGCATTTTCCCAAACCCGCGTAGTGAAGGGGAAGATCACCACCTTTAACCGTTACCCGGTGCAGAATGTGGAGGTGGCTTCCAAAAAAAATAAATCTGCTGTAATGACCGATTCCCTGGGTCAGTTTGAATTGGTCTGTAAAGAGAAAGATGTGATCATGATCAAATCCAAGGTGTTTAGTCCGTTCAATATGCGGGTGACACCCGAGGATGATTCTATCTCTGCCAACCTGATCTTCATGGATACCAAGAAGAACCGTGAGACTGCCACCGATTTGGGATATATTGGGTCTGATCAGCTCTCTTATGCCCTGGCGAATCTGGCTGATGAAAATAATAATTTCTGCAGTTACCCAGATATATTCTCTTTGCTCAGAGCCAATTTTCCTGAGCTTCAGGTAGATCAGGGAACGGTGAATGTACGCGGGCAGAAGTCCCTAAGTATGAGTTCAGAGGCCGTCTATGAAGTCGATGAGATAATTGTAAAAGATATCTCTTTTTTGAATCCCTGTGAAATAGCAACCATCAAAGTCATGAAGAGCGGTGGAACTGCCGTTTATGGTACCCAGGCGGTTAATGGAGTGATAATAATCGAGACCAAAGGACACCGGAAATAGACACGCAATGGATCATAAGCTTCCAAAGTTTGTTGCAGAAACGCAAACAATGAACCATATCAATATTCAATACTACAAAACTACAATTGGAGAACTAATATTGGGTTCTTTTAACGATAGCCTTTGTTTGCTTGATTTTAGATACAGAAGAATGAGGACAACTGTTGATAATCGAATTAAGAAAGGTCTGAATGCTGACTTTGTAGAGCAAAATGATGAAGTCATGCAGAATGCGAAGCAACAATTGGATGAGTATCTTTCAGGAGACAGAACAGACTTTGATATTCCCATATTGATGGTGGGATCTGATTTTCAGAAAAGCGTCTGGAATGCGTTGATGCAAGTACCATATGGTAAAACCTCTACATATTTGAATTTGGCGAAGGCCATAAACAATGAAAAAGCTGTACGGGCTGTTGCCAATGCAAATGGTGCAAATTCAATAGGCTTGATTATTCCCTGTCATCGAATTATTGGAAGCAACGGGGATCTTGTGGGCTATGGAGGTGGGATACCGGTTAAGAAACGACTCTTGAAGATTGAGTACGACAATTCATTTTTCAGTGTAGACGAAAAGTAAAAAGGACACAGTTTAATACCGAATGTTTTCCAGGGATTTGTAAAAAAATTGGCTTGTACGTACAAGTTGTGTATGTTTGTATGGTTCAATAATAAGCTAAGATCCATTCGGGCATGCCAGAGAAGCGATACCAGCAAATATTTACGATCCTGAAATCCCGCATCCAGCAGGGCACTTATCGGGTTGGGTCCTATCTGCCCTCCGAAAACGAATTGTGCAGTCATTATTCCATTACCAGGACAACGGTCAGGCGGGCCCTGGATGAATTACTGAAAGAGGGGTTTATTGAAAAGGAGCATGGGAAGGGGAGCAGAGTGAAGGAGCGAAGGCAGTCGCTGGGACTGCTGACGGTCAAAGGTTTTTCAGAAGCGGTCACCGGAGATGTAAATACGGTATTTTTGCAAATGCCTCAGCATACTGCATGGCCTGCTGACTTGCCTATTCAACCGGGTAAAGAGGAACTGGCCACAGAGTGCATCTATTTCGAGCGCTTAAGAGGTGTGGGAGAGATCCCGGTAATGCTGGAGCGTAACTGGTTCTCGGGCAAAGCACTGAAGGGATTCCTGGATATAGATTTTGCCGATGGCTCCTTCTTTAAAACGCTGAGCAGTAAATATCTTATTGAGGTTATCGCTTCGGAACAGGAGCTGCGTGCCCTTTACGCCGATGAGATAACAGCCCCTTTGCTGAAGATCAGAGAAGGTTCACCCATCCTTCAGATCTCCATCCGGTTCAGTACCAGCAACAGGAACCTGAATATATATGGCCAGTTATACTGCAATACAGATACTTATCCCATCGGAAATATGTACAGACACTGATATGAAACAGAAACCAGGCCTATCCAGGGGCCACATGCCAGGAAAACAGCATGCACCTGCTGGGGTGAATTAATAAAAGATAAAATATGATGTCGAAAACAAGAGTATTAGCAAAAATGATTGATCACTCCATTCTGCATCCAACCATGACCGATGAGGACCTGGAGAGGGAGTGTAAAGTAGCACTTAAGTATGATGTGGCTTCTGTATGTGTGAAACCGTATGCGGTTCACCGGGCTGTTGAAATGTTGAAAGGATCCGATGTGCTGGTGGGCTGTGTAATTGGATTTCCAGCCGGGAATTCAGCCATTGAGGTCAAAGTGTTTGAAGCTGCAAGGGCTTGCGGGGACGGAGCTGTGGAGATTGATATGGTGATCAACATTGCCAAAGCCCTACAGGGGGATTGGAGCTATATCGGGAAAGAAATTGGTGCGGTGACGGAAACCTGTCACAAACACGGAGCCGTTGTTAAAGTGATCTTTGAGACCGACTATATCAGCAAGGAATCTGATATTGTGAAACTGTGTGAAATCTGCACCGGTGTTGGAGCAGATTATGTAAAAACATCTTCTGGTTTTGGTTTTGTAAAAGGAGATGACGGGAAATACAGTTATAAGGGAGCAACTTTATCGAACCTCAGATTGATGAAGGCCAGTGTGGGGCCGGATGTTAAAGTGAAAGCTGCCGGAGGGGTAAGAACACTTGATCAGCTCATTGATGTTCAGGAAGCGGGATGCACCCGGTGCGGGGCAACAGCTACGGTAGCAATTATGGAAGATGCCATGGCCAGGTTTGAAGAATAAATCCCAATAAGCCTCATGCAAAATACATTTCTCAGCTGGATGTGCATTATAGGCCTTTCATCCTGCGTGCATCGTGCAGAAAAACAGCCGGTTGAATATATTAATCCCTTTATTGGGACTTCCGCATCCATGGAGGAGGGGAAAAGCCTGCATGGACTGGGTAAAACCTTTCCTGGTGCTGCAACACCTTTTGGAATGATACAGCTCAGTCCTGATACGCGCACGGGTGGGGACAATGCACCGGGTTATTCATGGCACCATAAGACCATTGAAGGATTCAGTTTTATGCATTTGAGCGGTACAGGATGGTATGGGGAATTTGGCAATTTCCTGGTTATGGCCACTACCGGCAGGCTGCATACCGGCAAAGGTTCTGATGAAGATCCGGGATCGGGTTACCGTTCACGCTATTCACATGATAAGGAAGAAGCCCGTGCCGGGTACTACAGTGTCGTATTGGAGGATTACGGTATCGGAGCGGAAGTTACGGCAGCACCCCGTGCCGGCATGTTGCGCTTTACTTTTCCGGAGCACAAACAATCACGTATCCAGATTGACCTGGCCAGGCGTATCGGAGGTACCTCTACGGAGCAGTACGTGAAGGTGATGGATGACAGCACAATCACAGGTTGGATGAAATGTCCCCCCGAGGGCGGTGGCTGGGGGAACGGCAAAGGCAAGGCAGATTATACACTTTATTTCTGTTGCCGCTTCAGCAAACCGCTTGCCACATTCGGGATATGGAGCGCTGATATACCTGACAGCCTGGACCGGACCAACTTTTCCGTGGCAGGTGCCGATTATCAGGAGATTCTGGCTTCTGCGGAAGTGTATCCGGGAAAGCAGGAGATGAACGGGAAGCACCTGGGCTTCTATACTGAGTTTCCAACCACGGAAAATGAGCAGATACTGGTAAAAACCGGGTTATCCTTTGTGAGTGAGGAGAATGCGGAGGGAAACCTGGAGCAGGATATTCCGGACTGGGATTTTGACGGGCTTTCGAACCATGCACGGAAGCTATGGAATGATGCCATCTCGGTTATTCGAACAGAGGGTGGAACAGAGATCGACCGGGAAGTTTTCTATACTGCTTTGTATCATGCCATGATAGATCCGCGCATCTTTTCGGATCACAACGGGCAATTCACAGGCCCGTACCGTGAGGTGCATATAGCGGACGATTATACCAGGCGCACCATATTCTCCGGATGGGATGTGTTCAGGAGCCTGTTTCCCCTCTTCACCCTGATCCGGCCCGATGTTGTAAGGGATGAAATCCGGTCCATGCTGCATCTGGCGGGGACCACCGGGAAAGAGTACCTGCCACAGTGGGAGATCCTAAATAGCTATTCAGCGTGTATGCTTGGTAATCCGGCTGTTTCGGTAATCGTTGACGCCTATGAGAAAGGGATAAGGAATTTCGATGTGGAGAAGGCATTTGAATACTGCCTTAATACGGTAAACAAATTTGGCAACAATGCGGAAGGGTATTCTCCGGGATCGCTATCGGAAACACTGGAGTATGCCTACTCAGACTGGTGCATGGGAACGTTTGCCGAATCTTTGGGGAGGGATTCTGTCTCCAGGCGCTATTACAGCAGGTCGCTTGCCTACAAAACGGTTTGGGACGACAGCGTACACTGGTTCCGGACCAGGAACGAAGATGGCTCATGGATGAAATGGGAAGGTAAGAAAGCCCATGGGCAGGGATGCATGGAGAGTAATCCATACCAGCAGGGTTGGTTTGTCCCTCATGATATTGAAGGCTTGATCAGACTCATGGGAAAAGAGACTTTTATCAGGGAACTTAGCACTTTCTTTGATTCTGTTCCTGCGGGTTTTCTCTGGAATGATTACTACAACCATGCAAATGAGCCGGTGCATCATGTACCCTTCCTGTTTAATGAAGCCGGCCTGCCACACCTGACTCAGAAATGGACTCGGGCCATTTGTAAGGGGGCCTACAGCACATCGGAATCATTCGGGTATGTGGGGAATGAAGATGAGGGACAAATGTCGGCATGGTATGTACTGGCATCAATTGGAATACATCCAATTTGCCCGGGGGACAACAGATATCAAATTACCTCACCGGTATTTTCAAAAATAGAAATATCCATGAATCCCGATTATTATGATGGTACAAGTTTTTCAATTATTGCCCATGATAATTCCGATGAAAATATGTACATCCAATCCATGAAATTAAATGGACAGTTTCTTAATAGAAATTGGATTTTTCATGACGAAATAAGTAAAGGAGGTAAACTTGAATTGTTCATGGGTCCTGAACCAGTAATCAATTAATTTTTCAGTAGTGAATTAGCAATTCAATCTTTAAATATGCAGTAAAATGAGTAAAAAGGAAACAAAAATAAATATCATGGTGCCGGAAGTAAGCTCCCTCACCATAAATGAATACAAAGATTTTTTAGCAGAATCTCATCGATTGCTAAAAAACCATTCTCTATATCTAAGCGATAATGAAGGGCCGGAAGCTTTGGAACTTGCACATTTGCTTCCTCATGTCCCTGAAACGATCCTGTCAATATACATCGGCATTAATGACGTAGTGTGCAATAAGGGTCTTGTTACGCCATTTTTACCAAGACATGCACACAATAATGTTTTTGCTTTTGACCCGGATGTATATTCAGGTAAAGATCACATTCCGGAAGGTACTATTGATGCAAAGTATATTGTAAATGGATTTCTACCTCCGAATAAATCATGGAATGAAGACTGGACTTATGTTATGATCGAAGACCCTGCCCGAACATATGATAGTTTGTGGAAAGAAAAAGGGTATATAGACATGATCCCGGCAAAATTTGAGGATTTTACTATGATGAGTGATCATAAAAAAAGCAGTGTATGCACCTTCATTGATCCGGAGGCGTTTTTCCATCCGGTTAATAGGAGCAGGGATTATTTAAAGGCAGCCCGGGATAGAGGAGAACAATTGGCATCTGGTTTTATTATTCCTGATCAGTTGGCAGGAGAAACCGGGGGACTTGTTCCAGTTGTTCTCCGCAAAGGAGAAAAGCTGTATGTTGCCCGGGCAGATTTTCAGCCCTGTGCCCATTGCTGGAGCAATATCCATCCCGATAATGAAGAGCATGCTGTTGTTAATGAAAATTCAGCCATTCCTCTGAATTTGGTGATATCCAAACCTCCCGTTAACAAAAAATTTAATAAGAAATTGATACCCCCTGCTGGTAGCGCCGACAATACAACCGATTGGTTTTTCCGGGCAAAAGAACTGTTTAGAAAACCTATTAAGGAAGGACATATCGACGGTTAATTCTTTCAGTGTTGATAGCAGCATTGATTTCATGGACATTCCCGTTAATAGCTGAAATGTCTGGCGACTTTACTCGATTAAAAAAAGCAATATGAAGTCTGTAAACTTATTATTCACATCATTGCTGTTGATTGCAATTTTATTCAGTTGCAATGTACAGGAAAACAGAAAAGTGCCGACTGGCATTCAGTTCCATAAAGAAACGCTAACTAGATTAGGCTCTACAGGAGATAACTGGTGTATCACATGGGCACAAGATGGATCACAGATTACCTCCATGTGTGACGGGAACTGGCTTGATCTCGAATATCCTGAGGATGGCTATTTTCATAATCACCTATTCAGAATCGTTGGGGAGGCTGATTCTTTTACCAGGGTAGACATTCCGGACTATCCGGTTCTTTCGGGCGAAAAGGGCAGTTGGTTTGGCTATGGACTGGTTGCTGTTAACGGGAACATCTACTCTGCCATTTCGAAGACTCCGGAAGGCAAATGGTCGGGTCCTTTCCGGGGACTGAAACTGCTGAAATCACCGGATCAGGGTGAATCCTGGTACCGGCTTGGAAGGAATGGAGAGGAGATGCTGCTTAATCCAAACGACAGCATGCAAAATCTGGTCAATGACTCTGAAATGTTTAACCTGGAAGAATACGGCATTCCGCACAAGCAACAGGAGGCCTATCCGTTCTCGTTTGTTGATTTTGTACAGTGCGGACAGGATAACACAGCAGCCGGTGATGACTATCTTTATATATACTCACCCGAAGGAGCTCATTCGCACAAACTGACGCTGGCCAGGGTGGAAAAGGGAAAAATCGGTATCAGGGAAGAATGGCAGTATTTCACCCGTTATAACGACAGGGATCAAGCGGAGTGGACCTCCGATATTAAAATGCGGGGGTATGTCTGTGAATTTCCGGAAAAGAGTGATAAGGGAGACTATTTCGGGTGGTATTCATGGTTGCCATCTGTGGTCTGGAATCAGGGACTGGGCCTTTACATCATGGTCAATGGAGGCACTTATGCTGGATATGGCATGACTGATTCAGACCATGACTATTATGATGCATGGATGCATACCGAAACCGGGAGCCTGGGATTTTGGTATTCTGAGCATCCGTCTGGCCCCTGGAAACAATTTTTCTATACAGACTACTGGACTGTGGATGATGGGCAAAACAGAACCTACCAGCCCAAGCTGTCACCAAAGTGGATCAGTGAAGACGGCACAAAAATGGTACTCATATGGTCCGATGCCATGAAAAACGAGAAAGGACACTCTCATGCCGTCCATTATTTATGGAACCAGATGAAAATCACCATTGAATTGAAATGATTTGTGCGAATTACTTCCCTGACATGATCTAATAACTTCGAACGTTTCATTCTCGGAAAATTTGGCATGCAAACAATAATTACCTGAAAGCAATTTCCTCCGATACCAGAAATCAAAACCATTTGGCTTCTATTTATGTGATGAACTTTCAATTATCTGCTCCGAGGAACTGAAGCTCGACGTTCGCCGACCGTGGCGAAGCTGTGTAATGACCAGCGATTGGTTGGTTTCATTTTTTTAACAGACATTCAGATTTTATCTCAGATGAGAATCGAAATATCCTGACAAAACGCCAGAATTTCCCTAATTTTAGAGTACTATACCACAAAAAGCAGTAGGGTATATGTTATGTGCATTGGAATAGCATACCCTGAATAATATGGAAGCCAATGACAATAAGACAATAATTCGTCGCTTTATCGAGGAAATTGAAAAGCAAAGACAAAGAGCTGAAGGATATTGAGAGATAGAAAATCAACTCAAGGAAAGCGGCGAGTCGCAGGTATCGCCATCAGATCCAGAGGCTACTTAGAAAAGAATGTAAACAGAGTTGTATGACATCATTAATTCCAGGCATCATAATTATTCTTGGGGCGCCAAATTCAAAGGAAGGCGAGCTTTATAGTGTTGCCAAACAGCGTTGTGAGATGGGAATACAAGAGTATCGGAATCGCCCAACTTGGAAAATAGTACTAACGGGTGGATTTGGCGAACACTTTAATGAATCAGAGAAACCACATGCTTATTACTTGAAGAAGTATCTGATCGAGCGGGGTGTAGCTCCTGTAGTAATCGTTAATTCTGTAATGAGCACTAATACTCTTGAGGATGCATCACTTACCAAGCCAATACTCGTGCAATACAAGGTAGATGATATCATAGTTGTAACATCAGATTTTCATTATGATCGTGCCCGGTACATATTTGAGCGCGAATATTCAGATGCGAATATAAAAATTCGTTTTAGTTTGTGTAATACTGATGAAAGCACCTGTGGATTTGATTTGAAAAGTCAAAAGGCACACGAAAAGAATTCGCTAAGAAAGTTAAAAGAGTAACACTGGTGCTCATAAAGTTAAATGCTGTTTGGTATGTAATGTGTTTGCCCAAAAAGCAAACCAGATCCTACAGCAGAACAAATCATTGAAACGGATCGGCTGAGTCATTTTAGCAAAGCCGCCAGCTGGCATTCAGAATGCCCGGCTGGTATAAAAGAAGAAAGGAAAAAGAATGCATGATATTAGTCCAATAGGAATAATACATACACCTCATAAATCAATTGAGGATATGCCTATTCAATCCAAAGGCGCATCAGAATTTGCTGGGCACGTAATAGTAGATGGAAAATATATTGACGGATTACAAGACCTTGATGGCTTCAGCCATATATATCTTTTGTATATCTTTCATATGGCAACACGAATAGAGATGAAGGTTACCCCATTTATGGATATGCAGCCAAGAGGAGTGTTTGCCACTCGTTCTCCGCTACGACCAAATCATATTGGTATCTCAATTGTAAGATTAATAAGAGTCGTTGGTAATAAAGTTTTTATAAAGGGAATTGATATACTTGATGGAACTCCATTATTGGATATTAAGCCATATGTAGAAAAATTTGATGTCGTGCAAGATAGTGTTTCGGGTTGGCTACAAGCCGGTGATGAAGAAATTAGAAAGAAACGTTCTGATGAAAGATTCAAGTGATATTAAAAGAGGGGTGATGAAGACAGGTGTCAAGAAATCTGACATAGCTCCATGTGGAATGAATTGTCGGCTTTGCA
>JBDLIM010000008.1:0-80858 GCA_039714915.1 Bacteroidota bacterium | reverse complement strand
CAGCAAGAGGGCAGGCCAATTCCGCCATCCTTGAATAGATGAAGGCAGGCAGATTTGGCAAGAAGTTCTTTAGAAGTAAATATAGAATGCCCAGGTGGCGGAATTGGTAGACGCGCTAGGTTGAGGGCCTAGTGACCGTTTTTGGTCGTGCAAGTTCGATTCTTGTCCTGGGCACTACAAAGAAGAAAGCACTTAGATCAATGATTTAGGTGCTTTTTCTTTCTCTGGCTTATATACAGGTATGTAAATGCCAGGGTTAAAACGGCAGTTAATATGATCACAAACTGAAGGGTCTTTGATCCAGCGGCCAGGCTGTCACCCAGGACCTCAAATTTAATGTCATAGATCCTGCCGATCAGGGGCTGGGCAATGCCTCCCCCGAAAAATCCAATTCCTCCCATAATGGCCAGACCAAGGGCTCCGCTTTTGGGAATATTCTCGTTCACAAATCCCAGCATGGTGGGCCAGAAGTAGGTAATCCCGATGGCAAATACTGCTGCAGCTCCAAAACTCCAGTATCCATCAGAAATACTCAGCAGAAATAGACCCAGGCCGGCAAAGATGGCTGATGCCAGCAATACTCCGCTTGGAGAGAGCCGGTGTACGATGGGGCCGGCAACAGAGCGTCCAAGGGCCATGATGCCGGAGATCCAGACCAGCAACAATATGGAATTCAATCCTTCCTTCACCATCACATTTTCAAGCAGTGCGGTCATCCACTGATTTGATCCCAGTTCAGTGGCTGCCGTAAGCAACATGCAACATGCCATAAACAGGAACAGGGGAGATACACAGGCCTTGAGCATATCCTTGTAAGTGAATCCTGAACTGACCCTCTCTGTCTGAGGAAGCCTGACCCGTAAGAACATAAGCCCGTAAGCAAGGGTGGGGATCAACATAGCTGCCATTTGAAGACGCCAACCGTACCCAAGTGCCTCCAGGCCGAATACCATCAATCCTCCTATGACTATTCCTCCCGGAAACCACACATGAAATTGATTTAGTTTCCTTGTCTTATCATCAGGGTACATGGCAGTTATCAAGGGATTCGTCGCTGCCTCCACACTTCCATTGGCTATTCCTATAAGCAATGTGGAAAAAAAGAGGCTCCAGAAGCCCCCTGCGGCAATGGTCAGGATAATCCCTGCCACGTGACTGCTAAAAGCGATGTAGATGACTCTTTTCATCCCGATCAGGTCTACGATTGGGCCGATTAACACCATGGCCAGAGTAAATCCCCAGAATGCTGTGCCAACGATCCAGCCAACCTGCTGTGCAGTCAAACTGAATTCTGCACGCCAGGGTTCGATCATACCCGCCCTGGTTGCAAAGGTAAGTGCAGTAACGACCAATGCCGTACAACTGGCATTGAAGAGAAGCGATTTCTTGATGGGTTCCATATGGATGGTTTTAGGTAGGTAGCTTAGATAGCCTCTAATATAGCAACTTATCCTAAATTTTCAATCTCAAGATTATATTTAAGAAGCAATCCGCCAAGGCCTTCCATGGAAAACCTTGCCTTTTTTATTCGCTTCACTTCCGGATCGATGGAGTAATGTTTGGCGCTTCTGAAATCGCAATGCTCCAGGTTCGCATGGGTACAGGATTCCTGATTATTCCACTAAGAAGCTTATTTCGGGGTGTTCACCCGGGGCTGTAAAAGCATTCAAGACCTTGAACTTAAGGTCGAAAGATTCTGGTTTATCAGGGGTTTTTACCTGGAGAAGGATGGATTGATGAGCTTCGAGAATGAAAACAGAAGCTTTGTTATGCAAGGTAAAGGCTGATGTGTTTTCCAGTATATAACTGGCATCAGAATGGTTTATAAGCTCGATTCGCTGAACCTGGGACTGCACATGGTGTATTAATTCCAGGGAGTTCTCAACCAGGGGTGCCACATACTGAGCATCACCCACCAGGGTATTATCAAACCATACAGCTGTTCTGCGCTCTTCCATGGCTTCTTTCAGGGCCTGTTCATTTTTTTCACTTGCAAATACAAGGGTCACAGGCCGGTGAGCTCCTTCAGACATACTAAACTTCCAGTCAATCAGGCCATGTATATCAGAGTTCCCCAGGAGGGTGAGATTATGTTCATGTGCAATGTCAAGCGCTTCATCGGAATAGGTAGTTTCGTTGTAAATTTCAATCCCTGAGATCAATCCCTCGTTGATAAGCTGTATATGCAGGTCTGTGAGTGTAGCAATTCCATCGGCTTGTTGAGCAGTCCAGTGGGGATGGTTCCAGAATACGAAGGCTTCCTGTTTCTTTGCCTCTCTGAATGCTTCCATGGGTTCATCCACGTTCAGCTTATTGGCGTCCTTAAGAAAGATGGCATTGGCATGACCAGGAGGCATGGAGCGGGTGATCTCTGCACCATTGACAACAATCAGGCCGCTGTTCCTGGCAGCCTTTAAAGCCAGCTTGTAACTAGCATTTCTGTCAGCATGAGGTACCTCATCTTTCTTGGGTTGGTATTCAAGATGGTCGGTAATGGATATGGCATCCAGGCTGTCTCGCAGGGCTTCCTGTACCCGTATGTTGGGCCATACATTTCCATCAGAGAACACTGTATGCATATGAAAGTCACATTTCAGTGTTCTGTATCCGGGGATATCCGGAAACTCAATGGCACGTGTATTTTCCTGGGCAAATGAGTTTTGCGTGAATCCTGATGCAAGAATCGTGGCTGCCAGGAGTATCCGGATAGTTTTTGTAAGTAGTGTTTTCATGTCTTAAAACTAACAAAAAATAGTGGCGCTGTATCTTATTTTTTTTTAAATTGTACACAGTACACTTATGTGTGCTAATCCTAACAAACATCTTTAACTAAACAACTGTATTATGAAAAAAAATCTTCTCATGTCGGGAAGAAGAATCAGGGGTACATTAATACTCCTTTTTCTTTTTCTGACCAGTTTTGTAATTCTTCACGCGCAGGTAACAGTTACAGGTACTGTTACTTCGGCAGAAGATGATACGCCTATTCCGGGTGTAAACATCATTGAAAAGGGTACAGCTAATGGAACCATTACCAATGCTGATGGAGCCTATAGCATTACCGTGCCCTCCGATGCTGTATTGCAGTATTCCTTTGTGGGTATGGTCACCCAGGAGACAGCTGTGGGTGCACAAACCGTAATTGATGTGGTCCTCTCAAGTGGCACTACGGCCCTTGATGAGATCGTAGTCATAGGGTATGGTACGGCATCGAAGGCTACCCTGACAGGGGCCGTGGCTTCGGTTAGGGGAGACGAGTTAAAACAATCACCTTCCACCAACTTCAGCAACACCCTGGTGGGGCGTGTACCTGGTCTGTTCGCCTATAACCGAAGCGGTGAGCCAGGTTACGATGGAGCTACCCTTAGGATACGTGGTGCAAATACACTGGGAGATAACAACCCATTGGTGGTTGTTGATGGAATTCCCAACCGTAATCTGGACAGGCTGGATCCGGCTATGATTGAAAGCTTTACGGTACTGAAGGATGCCTCGGCAGCTATCTACGGAACCCAGGCTGCCAATGGAGTAATCCTGATCACCACCAAGCGTGGTAAAATAGGAAAACCTACCATCACCCTGGATATGAATGTGGGCGCACAACAACCCACTGTAATACCGGAAATGGCCGATGCAGCCACCTACGCCACCATGCTCAATGAGGTTAAATATTATGCCGATCCCTCTTTAGGAATGAACCAGGTTTATTCCGAAGCTGATATACAGGCCTATGCCGATGGGACCGATCCCTGGGGGCATCCCAATACAGATTGGTTCAAAGAGGTATTCAAACCCTGGTCTCTGCAGCACTACGAGAATGTTTCGGTAAGAGGGGGAAGCGATAACCTGAAATATTTCCTCTCCTTCGGAAATAAATTCCAGGATGCCATCTACTATAACAGTGCCACCTACTATTCTCAGCAGGACTTTCGAACCAACATCGATGGGAAAATCACGAAGAACATCGATCTTTCCTTTGATGTTGCCGCTCGCGCCGAGAACAGGCACTTCCCAACGGTGAGCCAGTGGAACAGTTTCAGGATGCTTATGCGTGGAAAACCTAATATGCCAGCTTTCTGGCCCAACGGCGATCCTGGACCGGATATTGAATATGGCCATAATCCTGCAGTGACAACCACCGATGCTACGGGTTATAACGATGATAAAAATTACTACCTGGAAACCAATCTCAGGTTAAATGTGAAGATCCCATGGGTGGAAGGACTGTCTGTACAGGGTAATTTCTCCTATGACAAGCGATTCCGTTATCAGAAGGTCTTTGAGACACCCTGGTATCTCTACACCTGGGATGGAAATCCTGAACATATCACGGTTAAAGGCCAGCGTGGACTCGCTGCCCCGCAGTTGACCCAGAGGGCAAATGATGATTATAAGCTTACTTACAACGCGTATGTGACCTATGATAAAATGTTTGGTAGCAATACTCTGAAAGTCATGGCTGGTACGGAAAGTCAGAAAGGATTAAATAACTGGCTGTATGCCTTCAGGAAAAATTACGTGGCCAGTGATATTGATCAGCTCTTTGCCGGAGCCAGGGATGAGTATATGGAAAACGATGGATCGGCATCTCAGTTTGCCCGCAGGTCTTACTTCGGCCGTTTTAACTACAGCTATAATAATAAATACCTGGTTGAATTCATCGCACGCTATGATGGTTCCTATATGTTTGATGATGCATGGGGCTTTTTCCCGGGCATTTCGGTTGGATGGCGGATTGTGGATGAAGACTTCTGGAGCAACAACATAAGTTTCTTCGACGATGTTAAAATCCGAGGATCCTGGGGAAAAACCGGAAATGACAGAATCTACTATGACGATCAGCTGCAGGAATATAAATACCTTACCCTTTATGGTTTCTCCAATAGAAGTTATGTATTTGATGTGAGCAACAACAATAAGCTGCTCTATGAACAGGCGGTCCCCAACCCCAATGTGACCTGGGAGGAGGCCAACCAGTTTAACATTGGCTTCAATACGGCCTTCCTGAATAATACAATGAGCTTTGAAGCTGATTATTTCCACAATCTGAGGACCAATATTCTCTGGAGACGAAATGCATCAGTACCTTCCAGTGCAGGACTCTCACTACCACCCGAAAATATTGGAGAGGTGGTCAATCAGGGATTTGAGTTTGTATTGGGATATAATAACACTTCAGGAAATGTCAGATATAACATTTCTCTGAACGGAAGTTACGCCAGGAACGAGATCCTCTTCTGGGATGAAACCCCGGGCATTCCCGAATACCAGCAATCCACAGGTCAGCCCATGGGTGCTGAACTGTATTATGAAGCCATAGGTGTATTTGAAACCCAGGCTGATGTGGACGCTTATCCCCACTGGGCAGGAGCCCAGGCTGGGGATGTGAAATTCAGGGATGTTAATGACGACGGAGTTATTGACGGCCTGGACAGGGTCAGGCAGGATAAGAGCGGATTGCCCTTCTTTACGGGCGGACTATCGGCAAGTCTTTATGTAAGCAATTTCGATATCTCCCTCCTTTTCCAGGGAGTTTCCGGTGCTGTGGCCTATATCAGCCCTGAATCGGGAGAGATCGGGAATTACTATAACGATCATGCTGTCAACAGGTGGACACCGGACAACCCAAGCTCTGAATACCCCAGGGCCTGGAACCGGGATAATGAATACTGGAGAAGCCAGGGCAACACCTATTGGCTCCATAACACGGACTACATCAGGCTTAAGAACATTGAGATTGGATATAACCTTCCGTCCAGAGCGGTAAATGCAATAGGTATATCAAGACTACGTGTCTATGCCAACGGCTTGAATCTGTTTACTTTATCAAAGGAAAAGCTAATCGATCCCGAGCTTACATCCGGACAGGCTTATCCATTGCAGAGAATTGTTAATCTTGGATTAACTCTAACCTTTTAACAACTCAGACGATGAAACAGATACTTAGAATTTTCGCAATTTTTCTGATAGTTGGTCTGACCAATTCATGCCAGGAAGACTTTCTGAAGCTAGAACCTCTTTCCGATTATTCGGATGCGGCTGTATGGGGCGACCCAGCGCTGATCGAAACCTTTGTAAATTTTATATATCGTGGATCATTTGGCCATCCCTTTTCCATAGAGCCACTTTCCATATTTACGGATGAAGGACACTTTACTCCTGACTGGGATGTGACCAACTTCAACAAATCCCTGATGACTTCCGATGGATTGTATGGATGGGAAGTTGGATGGGCCTCGGCCACCACCCTGCTTATTCGTTGGCAAGATCTGTATAGCAATATCAGGGCTTGTAACGTATTTTTTGAAAAGATGGAAGGTAAGGAATTTGATGATCCGATCATCGATATCGACAGGTTGTATGGGGAAGTGTACTTCCTTCGTGCATTTACTTATCATTATCTCGCAGGCCTTTATGGCGGAGTACCCATTATCGACAAAGCTTTTGGATTGGATGATGAGTTTGAAGTAGCCAGAAACAGCTATGAAGAGACCGTCAATTTCATCATTGCTGACCTGGATGCAGCAGCAGATTTGCTACCGGAGGAGTTTGGTGCGGGCAGTGCCGGAAGGATTACCAAGGGTGCAGCTCTTCATATGAAATCCAGAGTATTGCTTTACGCGGCCAGTGACCTCCATCATAACATGGATTCCTACGCTCCCGGATACAGCAATCCAGAACTTCTTGGATATACCGGAGGAAGTCAGGGAGCCAGATGGGAAGCTGCTAAAGCAGCAGCCGAGGATGTGATGGAATTGGGTATTTACGGTCTCTACAAGGCCGATCCTGCCCCGGGAGATGATGTCGCCCAAAATGTGGTTGACTATTTTATTTCCTACGGCTACGAAAATGAGGATATTCTCCTCCAGTACTTCACACCGAATACAGATGAAGGCTGGAATGGGTACAATCCGGCCCTATATTGTGGTCCCAATGGCTACCACAACTGGGGCAATAACTGTCCGCTTGGAGAGTTGGTCGATGATTATGAAATGATTGACGGCACCAGCTTTGACTGGAATAATCCGGCCCACAAGGCTTCTCCCTATACCGATCGTGATGCCAGGTTTTATGCTACAGTCTTATATGAAGGCGCAGACTGGAGGATGCGTCCCTCGGATGTTCAGGGCATCGACCCATGGAACAAGATCCAGGTGGGACACATTTACAATAGCAGTGGAGAGGTAATTGTTCCCGGTGTGGATACCCGCAGTGGTCCCATAGAGGACTGGAATGGCGGATATACAGGTTATTACGTAAAAAAGTTTGTGGATCCAAACGTCGATCCACAATATGTGAAGCAGGATATTCCATACCGCCATATGCGTTATGCAGAAACCTTGCTTAACTACGCTGAAGCTTGTATTGAGACCGGTGCAGAGTCAGAGGCCCTGGATGCCATCAACATGATTCGAAGGCGAGCAGGGCAACCTGAGATCAATGTTTCCGGAGATGATTTGCGCCAGGCCTGCAGGCATGAAAGACGCATTGAACTGGCCTTCGAAGGCTTACGTTTCTGGGATGTAAAACGCTGGTTAATAGGTCCGGAAGCCTACCACCAGACACATGGGGTTGATATACGCTACGAAACAGGTGAGGCGGCCACCAACTACCGACAGGCTGACGGTAGTACCTGGGGAGATCCGATTTTCGCTGAAAAGGAGGTGCCAGGTGATGCACGAGCCTGGCTGGATAAGGCATATTTCTTCCCCATTATGCGGGATGAGATGAATAAAAATTCTCTTCTTATTCAAAATCCTGGCTACTAGCCCACAGGATTTGCAGATATTGAAGGTCATCCTCCCAGTATTTTTTCACTGGAGGGATGGCCTTTTTTTCCTATGCTTTTTTTAGATTTTCATTGCTTACCTTTAACGGATAAACTTGCATTCCACTTATGAAAAAACTACGATCTTACTGCTGGAGATTTTTAGTTGCTGCTGCAATATGTGCATCAACTCTTTCAAATGAAATATCTGCTATCGAATTTAGTGGAGATGACCCTCCTGACTGGGAAAATCAGGCCGTTTTTGGCATAAACAGGGAAGCACCCAGGGCCTGGTTTGTACCCTTTCAGGATGCGAATAAGGTTATGGTGGCAGGTCTGTGGGAATCCGGCTTAATAAGGTCCCTGAATGGTTCCTGGAAATTTCATCTGTCGCAGAATCCGGGCGAACATCCGGTGGATTTTTACAGGGATGATTTTAATACCGGCGAATGGGACATGATCCCTGTGCCCTCCAACTGGGAAATGCAGGGCTACGATTATCCCATTTACACCAATATCAAGTATCCGCATGAAAGAAATCCACCCTATATACAAAAGCATTACAATCCCACGGGATCGTACAAGACAGAATTTACAATTCCTGATGATTGGGATGGAAAGGAAGTATACCTCCACTTTGGTGCTGTAAGTTCAGCCATGTATGTATGGATCAATGAAAAACAGGTGGGCTATAGTGAGGATAGCAAGACCCCGGCTGAATTCAACATCACTCCCTACCTTAAAGAGGGAAAGAATACCATGGCTGTGCTGGTCTATAAATGGAGCGACGCCTCTTACCTGGAGGACCAGGATTTCTGGCGCATGGGGGGGATTACCAGGGATGTATTCCTGATGGCAAGAAATCCTCAGCATATCAGGGATTTCAGGGTTATTTCAGGGCTGGATGATGCTTACCGGGACGGCACCTTCTCTTTGGAAGCTGAGGTAGTGAATCTGAATAGCGATACCCTTCCCGTATGTGCTGTAAAGGCCACCCTGCTTGATGATCAGGAAAAGGTAATCATGGATGAAACCATCCCGGTAAACCTGGAGGGAGGATCCGGGATGGTCAGCCTGGAAAGGAGCTTTGAAAATATAAAACAATGGTCGGCCGAAGTCCCCAATCTGTATACATTGGTGCTCAGTTTAACAGATGGGCAAGGCCAGATAATTGAAGTCATCAGACAGGATGTAGGATTCAGAAGCGTGGAGATCAGGGATGCGAAATTGCTGGTCAATGGCAGGTACATATACCTGAAGGGAGTGAATCTGCATGAACACCACGATGTAAAAGGGCATGTGGTGGATGAGGAAACCATGATCAAGGATATCTTACTGATGAAGAGTCACAACCTGAATGCAGTCCGCACTTCACATTATCCCCAGCCTGAACGCTGGTATGAACTATGTAACCGCTATGGGCTGTACCTGGTAAATGAAGCCAATATTGAAGCTCACGGAATGGGCTATGGCGAAGAGTCCCTGGCCAAGGATTCGTCCTGGATGGCGGCTCATCTGTTCCGGACTGAAAATATGTTTGAAAGAGATAAAAACCAGCCTTCCGTCCTCATCTGGTCACTGGGAAATGAGTCTGGAAACGGTGTCAATTTTGAGGCAACCTATGCGTATCTAAAAGAAAAGGACCCGGATAGGCCGGTTCAATATGAACGGGCTCTTTTAAGTGCTAATACAGATATTTATTGCCCCATGTATATGCGTATGGAGCAGATGGAAAGTTATGCCAGCGGTAGCTCACGCACAGGAAAACCTGAGAGGCCCTTAATTCAGTGTGAATATGCCCATGCCATGGGAAACAGTGTGGGGAACCTGCAGGATTACTGGGATCTGATTGAAAGCTTTGAAGTACTTCAGGGTGGATTTATCTGGGATTGGGTGGATCAGGGTTTGCTGACCACCAACAAGCAAGGGGAGAGTTTCTGGGCCTATGGAGGGGATTTTGGACCCGACGATGTTCCATCCGATGGCAACTTTTGTAACAACGGACTTGTGAATCCCGACAGAGGTATTAAACCCACCCTGCTGGAGGTAAAGAAAGTTTATCAGCATATAGGTTTCAAGCCTGTGGACCTGACTGAAGGGATCATAAGCATTCAAAACAAATATTCATTTATAGATTTGAGCCTCTTCAGTTTTAAATGGATGATCAGGTCGGATGGAGAAACATTGCAATCAGGTGCTTTTGACGGGGTAGATCTTAAACCCGGAGAGGAAAAGGAGCATACCCTGGCTTACCGCATTGATCCCCGGGGAGGGAAAGAGTATTTTTTAAATATTGAAGCTTCCCTGAACTTCAGGGATGGCTTGGTGGAGGAAGGTACGGTTCTGGCCCGGGAACAATTTCTTTTGCCCTATCACATTCCCTTAGGACCTGATCAGAGGGACATACCGGATCTTTCCTACACGAAAAGTAAGGAGGAGGTAAGAATTAGCGGAGATGCATTTACCCTGGAGTTTGACTTGCAAAAGGGTGTAATCTCCAGTTTCGTTTTCAATGAAAAGGATTTAATTCTTAAGGGACCGGCACCCAATTTCTGGAGGGCACCCATCGATAATGATTTTGGGAACAACAATCACAATAGGGCTAAGGTCTGGAAAAATGCAGGGGAAAGACGGGAGGTGAAGAAGGTAAAAGTCAAACAGGAGAAGTCAGGCCTGTTAAGCATTGCTGTTACTTATGTGCTGAATGATACTGAGGGGGAAGCCATTGCCGATTATTCAAGCCTTTATGTGATCAATGGATTGGGGGAAGTATCTGTCACTAATGAGTTTGCAAAGACTGGCGAAAAGCTGCCCGAATTACCCAGATTTGGAATGAACCTGCAAATGCCACGTGAATTTGAAACAATGACCTGGTTGGGGCGCGGACCCCATGAATCTTACTGGGACCGCAAAACCAGTGCTTTCGTGGATCTCTATTCAGGAAGTGTGGCCGATCAGTACTGGCCCTACCTGAGACCCCAGGAAAATGGAAATAAGGAGGATGTCAGGTGGGCTGCCATCACCAATAAGAATGGGGTGGGTTTGCTATTCAAGGGAGAAGCTCTGATTGCTGTGTCGGCTCATCACAATATCATGGAGGATTTTGAATCGCCTGAAAGGACAGACGGAAAACATGTGAAGGGAGCTAAACCAGTCAACCGTCACACCATTGATGTGGTACCCAGGGATCTGACTTCAGTGAATATCGATTACAAACAAATGGGTGTGGGTGGAGATAATAGCTGGGGGGCCAAAACCCATCCGGAATACAGGCTCACTGAAAAGAAATATTCATACAGCTTTAAGATCATCCCGCTTACCAATTTCAGAACTCCGTGATATGATAAAACAAAGCATAAGGCACCACATTTTAGCGAAACTGGGAACTCCGGGTACTGCCTATGATATTCTGGTGATTGGTGGAGGAGCTTCGGGACTGGGAGCTGCTGTGGAAGCAGCCAGCAGGGGGTATAAGACCCTTCTTCTGGAACAATCTGATTTTGCAAAGGGAACATCGAGCAGAAGCACCAAACTGGTTCACGGAGGGGTGAGGTATCTGGCTCAGGGAAATATTTCCCTGGTTCTGGAAGCCTTACGGGAGCGGGGCCGCTTAAAGCGGAATGCACCTCACCTGGTTAAGGACCAATCCTTTGTGATACCCTGTTATAAATGGTGGTGTGTCCCTTTTTATACCATTGGCCTTACTTTGTACGATCTGATGGCAGGAAGGCTGAGAATAGGGCGTTCCGTACCCCTCTCGAAAACAAAGACACAGCAGGCCCTGCCTGCAATTAAAAGCAATGATCTCAGGGGAGGGGTCAGGTATTACGATTGCCAGTTTGATGATGCAAGGCTTTCGGTCAATCTCAGCCAAACCTTATTTGAGCAGGGCGGAGTGGCGCTAAATTATATGGAAGTTATCGGGCTCACCATGAAAAATGGCTGGGTAGACGGAGTAAAAGCAAGAGATATAGAATCCGGCCGTGAGTTTGAAATCAGGGCAAAATCTGTAATCAATGCAACTGGAGTATTTGTGAATCAAATATTAAAAATGGAAAATCCTGATGCCAGGGATGTGGTGAAACCAAGCCAGGGCATTCACCTGGTAATGAATCAGGAATTCCTGAAAGGCCACGAGGCGCTTATGATCCCAAAAACTTCTGATGGACGGGTACTGTTTGCTGTACCCTGGCATAACCGGGTGGTGGTGGGAACCACCGATGTGGAGAAGCAAAACGCGGAGCTTGAGCCCAGTGCCGAAGATGCCGAGATAAATTATCTACTCGAAACTGCAGAACGATTTATGAATGTTTCCCCCAAACGTGATGAGGTCCTGAGTGTTTTCACAGGACTAAGACCCCTGGCAGCACCATCTTCTGAAGGAAAAAAGACCAAGGAGATCTCACGGGGACATAAGATCCTGGTATCCAAAGGGGGATTAATTTCGCTGACAGGCGGGAAATGGACCACGTATCGAAAGATGGGCGAAGATGTGGTGGATAAGGCGGCATCCAGTGCAGGTCTTCCCCGGAAGATGTCCATCACATCCAACCTTAAAATACACGGATATGAGAAAAGTACTGATATGAAAGAACCGCTATACTGGTATGGCAGTGATATGAAGGACCTGAAAAAAATGATAAGGAAAGATCCGGAAATGGGGGAGGTCCTAAGCGAGAAGTTGCACATCTATAAAGTCCAGGTAATCTGGGCAGCCCGCGAGGAAATGGCACGTACGGTAGAGGACTGCCTGGCTCGCCGGACCCGGGCACTGCAACTGGATGCCAGGGAAAGTATCCGCATTGCACCCAGGGTGGCTGAGATCATGGCCATGGAACTGGGCTACAATAAAGCCTGGGAAGATCGCCAGGTAAAAGAGTATACCCAGCTGGCCTCCGTCTACCTTCTCTAACCATTAACTAATTAACATTCTAACATTCTAACATTCTAACATTCTAACATGCAATACATACTAGCCATTGATCAGGGTACCACCAGCTCCAGGGCCATTATTTTCAATCATTCAGGCAAAATAGAGGGTTTGGCGCAACAGGAATTCAAACAGCTGTTTCCTCAACCCGGATGGGTGGAACACGATCCCATGGAGATCTGGAATTCTCAGCTAAAGGTCATAAAGGATGCAGTGCTTAATGCCGGTATATCAGACGACAGGCTGGCTGCCATTGGTATTACCAATCAGAGAGAGACTGCCGTGCTCTGGGAAAGGAAAACGGGCAAGCCCATCTGCAATGCCATTGTGTGGCAGGATCGCCGTACGGCAGGATTCTGTGATCATTTAAAGGCCGGTGGACACGAAGAGATGATCAGACAAAAGACCGGACTGGTGATTGATGCCTATTTCTCGGCCACCAAATGGAAGTGGATGCTGGAGAATGTTCCCGGAGCAATGGATCAGGCCAGAAGAGGAGAGCTGGCTCTGGGAACCATAGATTCATGGCTTATATGGAATCTGACCGGGGGCCGGGTACATGTTACGGATGTAAGCAATGCAAGCCGCACCATGTTATTTAATATCCATGCCCTATCGTGGGATCCTGAATTGCTTGAATTATTTGGCATCCCGGAAAATATGCTGCCTGAGCTTAAGTCGTCCTCAGAAGTCTACGGACATACGGCAGAGGGACTGCTTTCAGCAACCCTTCCCATATCCGGTATTGCGGGTGACCAGCAGGCAGCAACTTTCGGACAGATGTGCCTGACTCCAGGCTCAGTTAAGAATACCTATGGTACGGGCTGTTTCATTCTGTGTAATACGGGAGATCAACCTGTAATGTCAAGAAACAAGCTGGTTACTACTGTCGCCTGGCAGCTGGATGGAAAAACCACCTATGCCCTGGAAGGCAGTATTTTTATTGGTGGGGCAGTGGTCCAGTGGTTAAGGGATGGCCTGGGTCTTATTGATAAATCAGAGGATGTGGAAAAGCTGGCCGCAGAGGTGGATGATAATGGAGGAGTCTATTTTGTACCCGCATTTACGGGACTGGGGGCTCCCCACTGGGATCCCTATGCCCGGGGAATGATCGCAGGACTGACACGGGGAGTAAAAGCAGGGCACATTGCCAGGGCTGCCCTGGAGAGCATAGCATTCCAGGTTTATGACGTTATAAGCGCAATGGAGGACGATGCGGGGATGATCATTAAGGAATTGAAAGTGGATGGCGGTGCAGCCGTAAACGACCTTTTAATGCAGTTTCAGACCGACCTGATAGGAATTCCGGTGATTCGTCCTGAAACCATTGAAACCACAGCTCTTGGAGCTGCATACCTGGCCGGACTGGCAGTTAAGTACTGGTCCGGTCTGGATGAGATTAAAGAACAATGGGCCATGGATCGCACCTTTACCAGTAGCATAAGCCAGGAAAGTCAGCAGGAACTGAAAAAGGGCTGGCAGAAGGCCATCTCCCACGCGGCTCACTGGGATAAACCCTGACTATCGACTAAGGACTAATAACACTCGCAAAGCGAGTCTAATTCATTTTTTCATGAACGAAATTATTGCAGAATTTATCGGAACCTTCCTCCTGATCCTTCTGGGGAACGGGGTAGTTGCCAATGTAGTACTAAAGGATACCAAGGGACATGAAGGAGGTTGGATTGTAATCTCACTGGGATGGGGACTGGGAGTATTTGTGGGAGTAGCAGTGGCAGGACCTGTCTCAGGGGCACATATTAATCCGGCAGTTACAATGGGGTTGGCTTTCGCCGGGTTGTTCTCCTGGAGCCAGGTTGTACCATTTATACTGGCTCAGATGGCCGGTGCAGCCGCAGGGGCAATCACAGTATGGCTCTTTTACAGGCATCATTTTAACAGGACTGAAGACCCGGGTGCGCAGCTGGCTTGTTACTCAACGGCGCCTGCCATCCGAAAACCAGTCAGTAATTTTATCAGTGAACTTATCGGGACCTTTGTACTGATCTTTGTGATCCTGTATATTGCAGAACCTTCGCTAAGTATGGGTGGTGAAGTTGAAGCTAAGCTCGGACTGGGAACTCTTGGGGCACTTCCGGTGGCTTTGCTGGTAACTGCCATTGGCCTTTCCCTGGGTGGCACCACCGGATATGCTATTAATCCGGCCCGTGACCTGGGCCCGAGAATCATGCATTCCCTGCTGCCCATGCAGCATAAAGGAAGCAGTGACTGGAGCTATTCATGGATTCCGGTACTGGGTCCCCTCGCCGGAGCATTACTGGCTGCAGTGCTGTACCTGCTTCATGGAATTCTCACAGGCTGATAGCTAATCATAGTGAAGCGCCTCCACCGGATTGGTCCGTGCTGAACGGAAGGCATGGTAGAGTACGGTGAGGATGGCTACCAGGGTGGTAACCAGTGCAGTTAGTAGGAACAGGTCCGGTTTAAGTTCAATCCGGAAAGAGAACTCCTTTAACCACCTGTTTGCGATAAACCAGACAGCGGGTAATGCGATGACCAGTGAGATAAGTACATAGAGAGAAAAATCCCGGATCATCATCAGGGTAATCTGATGTTCCATGGCCCCCATGGATTTGCGGATGCCAATCTCTTTGGTCCTTCTCTGGGCGGTAAAGGATGCCAATGCAAACAGTCCCATGGAGGCAATGATCATGGCCACTACTGTAAATATTTTAAGCAGGATGGCCATTCTTTCTTCTCCCCGGTACATGTTATCGATCACTTCTTCCACATAGGTGTATTCAAAGGGGTACTGGGGCAGCATCTCCTCCCATTTCTCCTGCATAAAGCCTAGTGCTGCCTGGGACTGATCCGGAGTTAGCCTAACCACCATATGCTGTAACATTTCTGCAGGAAGAGGGGCAAGCGCCATGGGTTCAATCTCGTCTCCAAGGGATTTAAAGTGATAATCTTCCATTAAACCCACCACCTGGCCATGGATCCCCATAAAGGTGAGGTTCATTCCCGCAATCTCCTCTTTATCAATGATATTGGCCAGGGTGCTGTTGATAATGAAGTTGGCCAGGGTATCACTGTTGTACATATCGGAAGGATAAGCATCGGAAAAATCACGGCCCGAACGCAGGGTAATACCCATGGTCTCGGTAAAATTGTGATGAACGCCTGTAAAGGAGACCAGCACATCCAGTTCGGGGTCCTTTCCTTCCCAGTTGATATTGCTGGAGTTGGATCCGATGTGGTACGGAGCTTGCATGGAGGCAGTGGTATTCAGAACACCGGGATGTTCCATGAATTTTTGTTTCAGGGTCTCGTATTCCTGGTTCAGGTTTCCCCGAAGGGCAATGTGCACCAGGTCATGTTTGTTGTAACCCAGCTCGGCATTTCGCATGAAGGTAAGCTGCCGGGTGGCCACCATGGCACCGGTGATCAGGATCACTGCCAGGGTAAATTGGAAAACCACCAGGATCTTCCGGAGCAAGCCACTTCCGGTTCTCTGGTTGTTTTGTTCCCGGATGGCCCTCACCGGCCTCAGGGCAGACAGGTACATGGCCGGATAGCTGCCGGCCATAAGAGTGGTCACCACAAGTACTCCAAGAATCCCCATAAGAAACTGTACAGCAAACAGTCCCGACGGTTCAATGTTTTTACCCGAAATGTGGTTGAACTTGTTCAACAGGGCAAGTACAATCAGAAAGGCCACCACCACTGAGATCAGTGTCTGGACAAAGGACTCGGTCAGGTACTGCCGTACCAGTTGCAACCTGGATGCTCCGTTAACCTTTCTGAGTCCGATCTCTTTGGCACGAATGGAGGAACGGGCAGTGGACAGGTTCATAAAGTTTATACAGGCGATCAACAACACAAAAAAGGCGATAGCTCCGAAAATATACACATAGAGGATGGCTCCGGGCGACCTGCCAAACCCAAAGTAGGAGTGGAGGTGGATCCTGGAGAAAGGAGCCACCATAAAATCTATGGTATTGCCCTCTTTGTAAATGTTTGTCACATCGGTTATTTTCCTGCCTACTATGCTATCCAAAGCACCCTCCTGTAATTTTACCAGGGTCATGATGGAATTGTTGTACCAGGATTCACTGTAGTTGCCGTGCGATATAACGTAGTTCCATGGAAAGAGGACCTTGAAACCGAGGATGGAGTTGGAAGGAGGATCTTCTATTACTGCGGAGATGGTAAAATGCTGATCCTGGTTCACCTGGATGCTTCGGCCCAGGGGATCAGTATCACCAAAGTACTTGGTAGCCAGCTCTTCGGTAATCACCATGGTGTTGGGTTCCCTGAGCACCCCCTCCTTGTTTCCGTATTTAAATCTGAAAGTAAACATGTCGAAAAATGAAGAGTCGACGACCACTATTCCGTCTTCAAAGAATTTATTTTCTCCTTCGGTAAAGAGGTGACCACCCTGGAAGGCCAGGCGGCACTGCTCCTCGATTTCAGGAACTTCATCTTTCCAAACTGGTCCCGATGGCCATGGAGTTACATTGACATGGTAGGGTTCGGCATTGGAGTAGTACTGGTCCTCTTCTACCCGGTAGAGCCGGTCGAAATCGATATGGTATCTGTCATAGCTTAGTTCATGCTGGACCCAGAGCAGCATGAAAAGTGCGCAGGCGAGGCTGATAGACAAACCGATGATGTTGATAATTGTGATTCTTTTCTCTTTGAATAACAGACGGAGGGTCTGTTTAAGGTGCTTGAAGGTCATGTTGGAGCAAGTTTTAATAAAAGACGATTCAACTTTCCGCACATTACAGATACAAAACACTAAATTTGAAAATATTATTAAAAAACGACCAAATGAAGAGGGATATTGATCTATTTGCATTTATTGATCACGAACATAACCGCCAGAAAAGGGGGATAGAGCTGATCGCATCCGAAAACTTTGTGAGCACCCAGGTCATGGAGGCCATGGGTTCATGTCTTACAAATAAATATGCTGAGGGATACCCGGGGCATCGCTATTACGGAGGTTGCGAGGTTATTGATGAAGTGGAACAACTGGCCATCGACCGGCTCTGTCAACTTTATGGTGCCGAGTATGCCAATGTGCAGCCTCATTCGGGGGCACAGGCCAATATGGCGGTTTTTCTCACCGTGCTTGAACCAGGTGATACTTTTATGGGCCTGGATCTGTCCCATGGAGGTCATCTTTCTCATGGTTCCCCTGTGAACAGTTCAGGAATTTTGTACAGGGCAGTTTCCTACGGTTTGAATAAGAAGACCGGGAGGGTGGATTATGATGCCATGGAGCAGCTAGCTCTTAAGGAGAAGCCCAAATTGATCGTTGGAGGGGCTTCTGCCTATTCCCGGGAATGGGATTACAAAAAAATGCGGGCCATTGCTGATAAGATCGGCGCCATATTCATGGTGGATATGGCCCATCCGGCAGGGCTGATTGCAGCCGGATTGATGGACAATCCCCTTAAGCATGCCCATATTGTAACTTCCACAACTCATAAAACCTTAAGGGGTCCCAGGGGAGGAATCATCCTGATTGGAAAGGATTTTGAGAATCCCTGGGGAAGAGCCACCAAGAAGGGGGTGATCAGGAAAATGTCCTCCCTGATCAATTCAGCTGTATTTCCCGGGATTCAGGGTGGTCCCCTGGAACATATAATAGCAGCCAAGGCTGTATCTTTTGGGGAAGCACTTACGGATGAGTTCAAGAGCTACCAGAAGCAGGTAAAGAAGAATGCAACTGTTATGGCCAAAGAGTTTATAAAGCAGGGCTATAAGGTTGTCTCAGACGGAACCGACAATCATTCCATGCTCATTGATCTTCGGACTAAAACTGAAGAGATCACCGGAAAACAGGTGGAGAACATCCTGGTGGAAGCCGATATAACCGTGAATAAGAACATGGTCCCCTTCGATTCAAGGTCGCCCTTTCAGACCAGCGGGATCAGGGTGGGTACCCCGGCCATAAGCACCAGGGGTGTGAAAGAGGATCTTATTCCGGAAGTCGTCAGCCTTATTGATCGCGTGATCATGAATATCGATGAGAAACCCGTTATTGAGGAGGTACGCCATCGTGTAAATGAGCTGATGGCCGATTACCCCATGTTTGCCTGACCTGTAGCATATGGAATGGTACTCCTATTTGCTGGTAGTGGCCGTTGGAATTGTGGCTGGTATTATTAATACCCTTTCTGCCGGCGGTTCCCTGCTCACACTCCCTGTACTAATGGCACTGGGACTTCCTCCCAACATGGCTAACGGGACCAACCGAATCGCCATTTTGCTACAGAATGTGGTTGGAGTCAGCCTGTTTCATAAGGAAAAGGTGATGGACTTCCCATCTGGCTTCAGGGTGGGAATTCCTGCAGCAGCAGGAGCCATTGCAGGTGCTTTTATAGCTGTTAATCTGAATGACGAGGTGATGAAGTTGGCCATAGCCGGGGTGATGATCCTGGTATTTCTCCTGATCCTGCTAAAACCGAACCGGTGGATTAACAGTCATGAGGAACATCCGCCCATCCCTTACTGGGTTCAGGTTATAGTTTTTTTCCTGGTGGGAATTTATGGTGGATTTATCCAGGCCGGTGTGGGTTTTTTCCTGCTTACAAGCCTGGTGCTTGGAAGCGGATTTGAGCTGGTGAAGGCCAATGCCCTGAAGCTGTTTGTAATCCTGCTTTACACTCCATTGGCTTTGCTCATTTTCTTTCTTCATGGGGATGTTAACCTCTGGATCGGGCTGGTACTGGCAGTAGGCAATATGACCGGTGCCTGGATCGGTACTAAGATTGCTGTGAAGTGGGGAGCTGTTTTTATCCGCTACTTTGTACTGGTGGCCATTCTGATTGCTTCCACCAAGCTGATCCTGGATGCGCTTAAGGCACTATGATGTACTTGATCCAGCCGGTTTGCCGGTAATTGGCATTTCGATCCACTGAAAAGCGGCTTAACTTAGCGGCTGCCACCACTGTATCCCAGATGCATTTATCCTGAAAAGTTCCACTTCTGACAATGGCACTAATTACATTTCCGTCCCGGTCTACCTGAATGTCAACTGTGATCTCAATTTTCTGAGTTACCTCACATCCTTCAAGGTTCGGTTTTGGAACACTTCCTCGCCTTGAACCCAATCCACCAAAGGAGATTCCATTGCCCAGTCCGCCACCTGTATCATACCTGTCGGCATCGGGACTTCCGTCAGGAACGCCCTGGTTGCCGCTTCCCTCGGTGATGCCCTCGGATCCTTCCGTTTCACCCACCCCCTGGTTCCCGAAAGCATCCCTGCCCATGTTACTCAGCCTGGCAGCCTGCTCCTGTCGCTCGCGTTCAATTCGCTCCTCTTCCTCACGGCGTTCCCGCTCAATCCGTTCCTGCTCTAAACGCTGTCTCTCCAGTTCTTTCTGCCTTTGCCTTTCAAGTTCTTCCTGCCTTTGCCGTTCCAGTTCTTCCGGAGTGGGCTGGGTATCTTCTTTCACCTGGACTTCTTCCACATCCTGGGTCTGATCCACCGGTTGGGGATCGGGAGGAGGAGTATAGGCCTGCTGCTCTTCCTGAACAGGTTCCACGATTTCTTCAACAATTTCCTCTGATTCCTGAACAATAGGTTCATCAGGTTCCCCGGCCTGCTGGTCATCTCCTTCCGGCTCAAAATCCCCAAAGCCAGTCTCATCGGTACCAAAATTCACCAGGATCCCTTCATCCTCAGGTGGCGGATCAGGATAGGTAAGCCCTGCAAACACCAGTAGCAGGATCAACAGGGCGTGGTAGATAATGGTTCCTATGAGGCCTCTTCTTTTGAGCTTCATGGTTTTTTATTTAGTGTCAACCGGACGGTTTGGTCCCCAGGATTACCTTATACCTGTTACGCTTGGCGATGTCCAGGAAGGCAAATACTTCGTCCATATTCAGATTCTGGTCCGCATTTAGGCGGACGGTGGGGGCTTCCCCATAACTTTCCAGTTTCTTTCTTAATACACTTTCCAGTTCACCCAGACTATAGGTCTGGTCGTCCACATAGATGGTTTTGTCCATATCGATGGAAACCACAAGCACCGGATTGGCCTGGGTCTGGTTGTTGCTTTCAGGCAATTCCACATTCTGAGCCGCCGGGACTATCAGAGTGGAAGTGATCATAAAAAAGATCAACAGCAGGAATACAATGTCGCTCATTCCTGACATGGAAAAATTCTTATTGGTCTTATTTCTCGACTCAATGGCCATTACAACTGTTTTAAGACGACTGTGTATTCCCTTTCTGCTGCTACATTCATGATTTTCACAGCATCACCCACCGATACGGAAGGGGAGGTAACTACCTTAATGGTGGGTTCGGGAAGGCCCTGCAATCGGACTTCCAATACCCTCCCCAGTTCCTGCAGGCTTACTGTTTTTCCGTCTACAGTAATCCGGCTTCCGCTGTGAATGGTTACCGTAGGTATGCGTGATTCAGTCTGAATGGTCACCTGGCCCCGGCTGGGCAAGAGCATTTTTAATGCATTGGGTGCAATGAGCGTGGAAGTGAGCATAAAAAAGATCAGCAACAGAAAAACGATGTCGCTCATTCCCGACATGGCGAAATTATCAAGTACCCGGTTTCTGGGTTTCAGTCCCATGGTCCTTACTTAGCAGGTTCGTTTAGCAGATCGATAAATTCGGAAGTACCGGCTTCCATGTTATTGATCACCTTGTCCACACGGGCCACCAGGCTGTTATAGGCAAAATAGGCTATAATTCCTACGATAAGACCGGCTACTGTGGTAATAAGAGCTGTGTAGATACCTCCTGAAAGCTGACCTACGTTTATGTTGTTTCCTGCAGTAGACATCTGGTGAAATGCCTGGACCATACCAATTACGGTTCCCAGGAACCCGATCATGGGTGCACCCCCGGCAACGGTTGCCAGTGTGGGAAGTCCCTTTTCCAGTTTATAGATTTCCAGACGCCCAACATTCTCAATGGCTGCATTTACATCGTTCAGTGGACGGCCGATCCGGCTGATTCCTTTTTCAATCATTCGTGCAACCGGATTGTCGGATGACTGGCACAGACCACGGGCCGAATCCACTTTACCATCAATGATGTAGTCCTTGATGCGATTCATGAAGTTCTGGTCCACTTTTGCAGCTCTCTTGATGGCAAACCACCTTTCGAAGAAGATGTAAACAGCCACAAAACTGAGAAGAACGATGGGCAACATCACCCAGCCTCCCTTTAGTGCAATGTCGATAAAAGACTCTGTGGATGTCCCCTGTATGGTACTGGTATCCAGGTTGCTAACCTGTAGAAAAATCAAACTTTTCATATGCTAATTGTTTGCGTCGAATATATAAACAAATAACGGGATATACCCGGTTGTAGTATACCCCGTTATTAAAGATTCATGACTTTTATCAACAGCTAGTAAAGCAGCTGAACCTGCAGGTAATAGGCCCCGGCTCCGGCCAGGTAACCCAGTAACGCCAGCAGAGAGATACGCTTCATGTACCAGATAAAGTCAATGCGTTCCATTCCCATGGCGGCCACACCGGCTGCCGAACCAATGATCAGTATGCTTCCACCAGTACCGGCACAGTAGGCAAGAAATTCCCAGAACAGGCCATCCTGCATAAAATTCTGAGCATAGGCAATAGCTTCAGGATCAGTAAGTGCAGCAATGCTGGCTGCGTCTTCTATGGGATACATGCCCATGGCACCTGCCACCAGGGGAACATTGTCCACAATAGCCGAAAGGACACCAATAGCCAGGTCAATCAGGTAAATGCTGCCCAGGTTCTCGTCGAGCCAGCTGGCAAGCACCTGCAGCTGTCCTGCACTCTGCAGAGCTGCTACAGCCGAAAGAATACCCAGAAAGAAAAAGATGGTGGGTGTATCCACATGTTTGACGATATAAATGACTTTGAGTTTTTTCTTGATCTCATCAGATTTCCTGGCATGGATCAGTTCTGTGGTCATCCAGATAATAGACAGGGACAACAGCATTCCCATGTAAGGAGGCAGGTGGGTTACTGTTTTGAAAACAGGAACAAATAACAAGCCGCAGACACCCATAATCAGAAGAAGCTTGCGCTCGAACAAGGTAGTATATATTTTTTCATTGGCATCCACTTCCGGACGTTGCACATTTCCCTTCATGGTAAAGCTGAGTAAAGCCAGAGGAACCACCATGGTTACCAAACTTGGGAAAATCACGTGTGTGATGATGCTGGCGGTGGACACCTGTCCGCCGATCCAAAGCATGATAGTGGTTACGTCCCCGATGGGTGACCAGGCCCCTCCGGCATTGGCTGCCAGAACCACCATGGATGCAAAGAACCACTTGGTTTCCTGGTCCTTCATTAGTTTACGTAAAAGAGCAACCATCACAATGGTAGTGGTCAGGTTATCCAGTGCGGCTGACATAAAGAAGGTCAGAACACTGAGAATCCAGAGCAGTTTCACCTTCTTTGTAGTCTGGATGCGGTCGGTAATGATCTTGAATCCATCATGCTTATCAATGACTTCCACAATGGTCATGGCTCCAAACAGGAAAAAGAGGATCTCAGAGATCTCACCCAGGTGATGGATGATTTCGTTGTGGACAATGAAATGCCTCATGCCTTCAATGCCATGATCTGCGTGTCCATGATCGTTATGGATAAAAGAGTTCCATGCCTCGCTGAGCCCGGCGGTAAAAATATCAAATGCGCCAAAAATGTAAAGTACCCACATCAGCGAGCCGATCATTAAAGCAGGGACTGCTTTATCGACACGAAGCGGGTGTTCAAGGGCAATGGCTAAGTACCCGAGAACAAAAACAACAACCATAATAATAAACATGATCAAAAAAGTTAAGTGTTGGAAATAGTAAGCCGCTAAGATAGGAAAGTTTTACTCTTCTGGATCAGGCTTTTCCGACTTTTTCTTCTTCTTTTTTCGCTTGATAAGTCCCTCGCGATAGCGATTTTTCAACTGCTTTAAATCATTGAACTCTTCTCTGTAGGAAATACCCACTCCCTGTTTGTAAGGGGCGGTTTCATACAACAGCTCATCCCGGGCCCGGTTGAAGGCAATCAGGCTTACGTTATCGGTCAGTTTGAACTCCACATCGAAATCCCCGACAATGTAAGGATTGGAGGCAGCCCCGCTGGTAGGATTGGTTTCCTGTCCTCCCACATCCACGTTACCACTGATGATGATCCGGTCATCGAGTAGCTGGGTCGATAGTGCCAGTTCGACTTCATCACTGGTAACTTCATCCCCCGGCCTGTAATTAACGCCAACATCAAAATCGTCACTAATTTGAGAAAGCCAGTTGGTAAGTTGAGTGGAAAGTAGTTCACTGGCTGTTACGCCCGCCACCCCACTGTTCATGGTCCCAATATTCTGGCCACCATAACCCGATACACTGTAAAAATTATTGATTACCAGTAAGGAAAGGAATTGTTTCATTAGTTCTTCCTCTGTGCTGGTAGCATTTTCCAGAAGTCCGCGCATATTGGGTTCGGCTGTGGGCATTTCTATTCCTGTAGTAATAGTCGGTGATTGTAATTCCCCCTGCAGGTTCAGGCGACATTCAACTGGAATACGTTTTTTCAAAGATTCTTCTTCAGAGGGATCACCAGGATAGAGGTTATAGGGCGCTGTACGGGTGGTGTAGATGGCTTCCAAATCAATCGTTGCATCTGTAGGGGACCCGTTGAACCTGATTTTGCCTCCCGGCTCAATTTCAAAGCGCTTGTTGATCACATTCTGCAGGGTGAACAGGTACTCTCCCTTCATTAATTCCACATCCCCGAATATGGTAAGGCCACTACTCTGATCAAGCAGGATGCGAAGGCTGCCCCGGCCGCTTGCTTCAATGCCGTCTCCCAGGTTGGGATCAAAGATCATCTGAACCACTGCGTCCTCAGTAATATCCAGGTCCAGCTCCATTTCAAGCCCCCTGATCTTTTTCGTTTCTGCAGCCGGTGCCATTTCAGCCTTTTCCGCATCCTTAATGACAAAGCTGATGAAATCGGAAGTCTGGACCTCACGGGCTGTATAGAGGGGGAGGTAGATGGCCGTATTATCTTCGGTTGTGGCCTTCACAGAAATGTTAATAGCATCGGGCCGACCGTTGATATTAAGCTTACCCGAGGCAAAAATGGAACCGTATACCAGTTCATTGTCAACAGACTGCGTATTCATGCACATCAGTTTGCTTGCATCAATATTCAGATTGGTATAAAACTCTTTGAAATAGGTGTTGGTCAGGGTACCATTGATACGGGCAGTATTCCCCTGTTCATCCGCCGCCATAAAATCCTCCAGGTAGAGGTTGTTGTTATAGATCTTTATCTGATCGTTAAAGATGTAGTGTGTGTTCAGGAAAGATATGGTAGCCGCGCCCTGATCCAGACCAATGCTTCCATTAAACTCAGGTTTATCCAAGGTACCGTCGAGGGTCAGGTTAATGTTGGCCTGACCGTCCAGATCATGAACTACACTCTCAGCATAGGGACTAAAAGTCTGCAGTTTTATGTCATTAAGGTGAATATCAAAATCCAGCATCTTGCTCTCCGGAGAAAAAGATCCATCCACATCTATGAGCTTTGCATTCCCCACATCCGAGTTTAATCGTATGCGGATGGATCTTTGGGAATCATCCCATGCTGCATTGAGCTTTGTTGTTCCTAACAATTGATCATTGAAGTGGAGTGTATCCACAAGCAGGTCTGAAAATATATAGGGAATTCCATCAACTCGCTGATAATTCAACTCTCCTGTCATAGTACCCCTCAGATTGGCATTGAGACCGGCCAGAGTTGAAAGGTCGTACAGGTTCATTCTGTTGACAAGCACATTTAGTTCCTGGTTTTCATGTGCAGATACAAATCCATCGGCCAGCAGGTATTTTTCCCCGTTGCTAACCATCAGGCTGTCAATCTGAAGATAGTGTTCTTTTATCAGTATATCTGAAGGGGATAGATTCCATAAATCACTGTTGATGAAAATATTGGTGGGGAGCACATCGATAAGAAACCCTCTTTGATTTAGTGTATCTGTATGAAATGTGCCGGTCAGTTTAATATTTCCCTTGTAAATGGGCTCTTCCCGGTTATCCCATGACATGTCCAGATATGCCGTATCATTTGCAGCCGTCAGGTGAAACTGATGCTCTTCCAGGGACATATTTTTGCCAAAGCTCAGGCTGTCGGAACTGAAATGTACCTGGGCATCGTGGTCCCTGAATTCTGTGAACAATTCCACATTGGTCCACCTGCTTTGCCTGAACTGCAGATCGGTAAAGAATCCGGATGAGGTGGAAGATCCCGGTTCAGGATCAAAGCTTCCCCTCAGCCGGCTATGATCGCCGATCTGAAGATCCGGGTAGAAGTAATCAAGAAGAGAATTAACTCGTTTAAAATCAAACTGGTATGTAAAGTTGCTTAGGGAATCAGAAAATGCTTCTTTTTCCGGATCAATATTTATATAGCGATCCAGCAGGTTCCTGAAAGAAGCCTGAAGGCCGGAGAGCTTGTACTTGCCTTTGATTTGTCCATCGAACATCTCTGAATTAACCTGGATGAGTGAAGAATCCGGAGTGTTCATGGTATACATATTGAAATCGTAGAGCTGAACCAGTGCATCTCCCCTGGAAAACAGGCTGTTTACCAGCCTTACTTCCCCATTCAGTTCATCCAGGGTTTTGCCGGATAAATCTGTTTCGATCAGAAAGGAGGCAAAAGTATTGGGATCCTCATTGCCAAGCTTCAGGAAATAGGGACGTGCCCGTGCCACATCAGCGGTGAAATTATAAGTTGGAACCTCTCCTGAGAAATCCATTTTTCCCTCGAAATCCATCTTAATATTTGGATCACTAATACTGACTCCCCCGTCAAAGGTAGTGTTGGTAAAAGCACCATCGAGTGTAATGTTGCTGTAGGTATACCGGTAAAACTCCAGGGAGTCGATGTTTCCGTTCAGGCTGGCTTCCAGCTGTCCCCTGGACAGACTCCCATCGGTATATACATCCATATCCAGTTCTGCAAGAACTTCTTCCTGCTCCAGGAATTCTCCCAACCTGAAATCATTTGTTTTTAAATGTCCGTTGAACTTCAGGAGATTGAGTGTGTCAGGTTTAAAAGAAAGGTCCATGATCATGCCTCCCATATCGGTATGCAGCAGTCCGGAAGCCACAAAATTGTCCGGATAACCTGTAAACCGTCCCCTGAAATCAAGTTTACCCAGGTTAATCCAGGGGTAGAGTGAGCTTCTGTGAGTGTCCCTGATCTCTTCGACCATCGCATTCATGGCATACACTGAGGTGTTCAGTTCCCTGAAGTTAAACTCCATAAACGTAGAGCTGAACCGGGGTAGCCCAATCATCACAAAATCAAATGCCAGGGTGCTGTTCTGGTCAAAGGTCATTAGCAGATCATTTCCCTTCAGATCGTTTAACTTCCCATACGCACTGCCGTCGATGTCGATATGGTCCAGCATTCCCCTGGTCTCGGGAACATAATAAGCAAGGTCATTAATTTTCAGAGAAGACTGATTGGAATTAAAAACCAGATCCACTTTGCTTGAAAAACGATTGAAGTCCCTGAAGTGATCAAAATTGAAATACAGCTCAGGTACATTCAGGTCAGAACCTGCTGTCAGGATTTTTAAATCATCTAAATGCATATGTGTTTTTCCCAGGGAAAGCAGGGAACTGATCTTGCTGATCTCAAATCCCGATTTTTCCATAGCGGATAGCGAAACAATCTCCATGCTCACCGTGTCCAGTTCGCTGATCAGGTCATTTACATCGATTTGAAGATCTCCAAGGCGAAAATCAGTAAAATTAACACCTTCTCTCTCCTTCTTTACCATGTTGGTGAGGCTAAAGCTTCCGTCAATCATCTCAATCTTGGCAATATGAAGTCTGTTTTTCCGCTCGGGAGGGACGTGAGGTTTCCTGAGCATATCGGTGAAGTACTTCATGTTGACCACATTACTGCTGTCGATGATCAGGTTTAAACAGGCATTTTCAACACTGATTTTTCGAATTTCCAGTCCATCCCGTCCCCTGAAGAATTGCCTTAGCCGTATTTTTGTGAGTTCAGAGTAGATCAGGGTATCTCCTTGCAAATCCTCCAGATAGAGATCCTGAATCTGCACCATTTTGAAAAATGAGTAATTGATCGAAGAAAGAGAAATATTTGCCATCAGTTCATCCGATAAACGTTCGGCAACATATTTACTCAGCATGGTCTGGACCTGCCTGTTTTGCAAAAATAATAAGGAAAGTGCAGGAATGGTTATCAACACCATCACCACAATCAATCCTATTTTCGCTATCTTTTTAATACTTTTGTTCCTTTCAGATAAGCTAACAAAGCAAAAATAGTAAAAGTTGTCATGGGTATTGTAATTCTGGGCATTGAATCCTCCTGCGATGATACATCCGCTGCAGTGATACGGGACCGGAGTCTGTTGTCCAACGTGGTAGCCTCCCAGGATGTGCATATCAAATACGGAGGTGTGGTGCCTGAACTTGCATCCAGGGCGCATCAGCAAAACATTGTCCCGGTGGTGGACCGGGCTATGAAACTCGCAGGAATCAGCAAAGATGAAATCGATGCGGTGGCCTTTACCAGGGGACCCGGATTGCTGGGCTCGCTGCTGGTGGGTACTTCCTTCACCAAAGGGTTCACTGCAGCTCTGGGAATACCCATGATTGAAGTCAACCACCTTCAGGCCCATATCCTGGTCCATTTCATTCAATCGGATCATGAAAACATTAGCGCACCCGTTTTCCCTTTTTTATGTTTACTGGCATCGGGCGGACACACACAGCTGGTTGTCGTAAAAGATCCCCATCAGATGGAGATTATTGGCAGAACCATAGATGATGCAGCTGGAGAGGCATTCGATAAGTGTGCTAAACTGCTGGGCTTGCCTTATCCGGGCGGGCCGCATGTGGACAGGCTTGCTTCTGAAGGCGATCCTGACCGCTTTACCTTTAATAAACCCAGACTTCAGGGTTTTGATTATTCCTTCAGTGGCTTAAAAACATCATTCCTGTATTTTTTAAGGGATCAGTTGAAGAAAGATCCTGACTTTGTGCAGCACTATAAGGCCGATCTGGCAGCTTCCCTGCAAAAAACCATTGTTGAGATACTAATGGATAAGCTAAGGAAAGCCGCAGCAGAAAAGGGGATCCGGCAGATTGCCCTTGCCGGAGGCGTATCTGCCAATTCGGGATTGCGTAATGCCATTTTGAAAGAGGCAGAAAAGCAGAACTGGCAAGTATTTATACCACCCATCGGCTATAGCACGGATAATGCGGCCATGATTGCGATAACCGGATATTACAGGTACCTGGCCGGGGAATTTGCCTCTGAAGACATTTCGCCCATGGCCAGGATGTATTTCTGATATTTCACTATCAAAAGATGTAATAAATTTTACTATCTTGGAATGACTTTTGTAGCAATGCCATGGACAAATTAGAGTTTCAACCTACTCAGAAAACACCATACGTATTGCTGGATCCTTCCGGGAAAATTAAATTCAAGGGGAGGTCCATTCCCGAAGACGTTTCTCTTTTTTACGAAGATATCCTGGACTGGGTCATTGCCTATGCCTCCTCACCACCCTCCCACACCGAAGTGGAAATTGAGATGGAATATCTCAACAGCGGCACATCCAAATATATGCTCAGGCTTTTGAAGAAATTCAAAGAGGTGGATAACGATGGTTATGACCTGAAAATAAAATGGGTGTATGAGGAAGGAGACGATGACATTTTTGAACGGGGAGAGTATTATTCATCCATCCTGGATCTGGACATAAACTTCATTGAAATCGAATAATCATTTCTTGATGCTGTCGTAGTATTTCATCAGTAGTATTAGATCAGTCCTGCTCTTTAGAGAGGTCTTTTCCGTTTTAACATATTGTAAGATCTGCTTGCTGCTGGTGCCAAAAAGGGATGAAAGCTGTTTTTTGTTCTTTTTGATTGCATGTAGTTCGCCCTTCTGATTAAATTGTATATAGAAGGCAGGCAGGTCTACGAATTCATCGTAACGGCGATCTGCCGAATAGGGATCCACATAATCGGCCGAATTGAAAGCTTTGTCATAGTCATAATACAGGCTGGACTCACCCCTATACAAGCATTCCATATATACATAATCAGAACCTTTTTCCAGGGACAGGCGCGCAAAGCTAAGTATATCTTCGGCGCTGAATACATAGAAAGAATCGATTAAGTATTTATTAAGCTGAATGGCGTTTTCACCAGGAGAAGACTTGTAACAGAGCTCCCTGGAGTAACGGTCGAAATTCAGGTACTCTGCCTCAATGGGGTGTTCATTGGATGAAAATATAAGGGCGTTCTGATAATCCTTAAATATAAATGGAGTCCCTTTCACACCCGAATACCTGTTATCGAAAGTGAGTCCGTCATCCATGTTAAGATTTCCAATGTTTCCGGCAAAATCGGCCTCTTGTGCCATCAAAAATACAGCCTGGGGAATGCAAATAAAGAGAAGCAGAATTTTCTTTTTCATAAAAAACAGATTAGTGTAATGCCTATCTGTTTTCTCTCAATATTTGTGCCAGATACTTCCAGTATGCCAGATGGAATTTATATGAATTGGTGCCTTTAATGGATTCCTGGAAATTTATGGTGCTGCTGCAGTTTTGCATATGCTCATGGGAAGGATCAAATAATCCCGGTTTTTCGGGATGGAACTGAACTCCAATCACATGAGGGTATCTGCTGTGGTGAATTGCTTCTATAATCTTTCCATCCATAGAAGTGGCTGCTACCACCCAGTCCTCACTCAGGTTTTCAAGGGCCTGATGATGTGAACTAAGCACCAGGGGAGTGTTTCGGCTATTGAATCCGATTCCCCTGCTAAGTACCTCCTTTTTTTCTAGTTTGATCCTGTGAAAATGGTAGGAGGTGGGGGCATTGCATCCTGTGTTAAGCTTATCTGCGTAATTCCTGTGCATCTGATCAGGTTCACCTTCAAGCAGGTCATCTGCGTTCCAGATATTGTATAATTCGGTAGGGATATCCTGCACCAGGGTTCCCCCGGTGGCCACATGCATGGTTTGCATGCCCAGGCAAATTCCGCTTACCAGGTATTTTGGATTTTCCTCCAGAAAGGGAATCCAGGTTTTATCCTGGCTCCCTCCCAGCAGGTGAAAGAGGTAGGATAGTTCGAAGTAATGCCTGTAGGGATCAGTCACCGAAGTAAGCAAGTGCACTTTTTCATGGTAAGTGACGGGGGGTATGTCGGGGCCACCCATAAAAAGAGCTCCCCGGGAGCGCTTAAAAAGTTCCCTGAATTGTGCCGAACAGAGATTCTTCTCAAATATATTCCCGGGTTGCAGGTCTGAAGCAACAGCCTGCAGGCTAAACTGAGTCCCGGGGTGGGTCCTGATGTATTCCCCGGACGTTTCATAATCATTTGTTTCACCTTCATGGTATACTCCAAGTATGTGGTAATCATCCAGGGCAAGGATGCCCTCATCCAGAAGTTTCTGAAGTACTTCCAGGTTGTAGGCGGTGGGGTGGAAAAGGAGAAGTGTATCCTGAGCAGAGCTTTGAAAAAAGAAGTAGTTTAGCAGTAATAAGCAAATGCCAAGAAATTTATATCTCATCTATCCTTTTCTATTTTAATTATTTAAGCATGCCTGACAACTTTTGTATACAACGGTTCAGGTTATCCCGTGTTTCATCGTCCAGATTCTTAAAAACAAGTTCACCGGCAGAGACTTCCTGGAGGAAATTGGATGCCAGTATGGTCCGGGAGTAGTTATTATCTTTCACATACTCAGAATTTTTCACGGTAATTCCTTCCCTGACTTTGACAATGAATTTCTTGAAATCGATGGTTGAAAACAGGTCTTCCGTATCCACGTAGTCTTCCATGAGGATCATCTGTTGCTTGGCCAGGTCTATTTTGTTGTCAAATTGTTCTTTCATGAGCTTTTCATACACCGATTGCTCTTCAGAATTCCCAAAAGTAAGAATGAGGTACTCAATTCCCCACCCAAGAAGTATATTTACCATGGTGGGCATGCTATCAGTCCCTGAAGCCGGCAGGAAATAGCACTCTTTTTCAAAACCGGTAAGAGCAACTATAGCCTTCATAAAGTAAAAGGTGGCCAGGTCTTTGACGATTACGTTATTGAAGGATTTGATAATTTCCTGCTGATTGAGCCTCGCACCCATGGTCGAATAGATGGGGGAGAGGGTGTCGGCAGTGGCCGATTTTAGGGATCGCGCACTGAAGACCATGGTTTCGCCGTTCATATCATCTTCAATGTCCCTTTGTACAGCCAGGATCCGGTATAATTTATCCACATCAATCAGGTGGGGTGAATGGGTGGTATAGATGATCTGAATTTCCTCATTGATGTCATCAAATACCTTTAATACATCCTCCTGGGCCCTTGCATGGAGACTCACACCTGGTTCATCAATTAGTAATACTTTGTTTCTCTGGCTTTTATCTGTAGCCGTAGCCTTGAGTTCCAGGAAAAAGGAGAGAAACCACCTGACTCCCCGGCTTCGCTGTTTTGGGTAGAGTCGTTCCTGTTCGTCTTTGATCCAGAATTCAATAAATGGTTTGCCACTTTTCTCGGGATGGGTATGATCGTAGTGTGAAAGTTCGAAATTTATCTTGATCTTATTCTTTTTTCCAACATCTTGCCTCCAGAAGTCCTGAAAATTAAGGGTAAGTTCACCATTCAGGTTTTCAATCTTCTGTTTCAGAATCCGGCTGGAGGGTTGTTGAAAGAAAGAGTAATCGAGACCGGTTATGGTCAGGAAATTAATGGCTGCCTTATATCCTTCTGCCCTCTTGTTAGCCCTGATGATGTCTTCCAGATCGATCCGGTTGGGCAGAAGAGAACTGAAATCTTCAAAGAGCTCAAAGTCGGGTAAGATCTTAAAGATCTCCTCTGCCAGTTCACTGGAACTATAAAACCTGCTCCGGGATTCATATTCATTCCTGGCTGCCGATATGGCACCGTCGATACCCATTCCCTCGAATACCAGTTCAAGGGCTATTATATGTATGCTGTGGTCTTCCTTAAGAAGGTCAATCTCATCTTTCAGCCTTTCAATATCGGTTCTGAAAATATCCTCTTTGATCTCAGCTGCCCTCTGTTCCTTTTCAGAAGGAAACATCCCGGTCAATTGAAGCACCTGTTTCAGTTGTTCCTGAGTCTTTGAGAGTTCTTCCCGTGTACCTGCGATCTGCTCTTTTAGCTCATCCAGCTTTGTGCTGGCACTCTGTTTCTCATCAAGTGCTTCAAGTATATCACTTTTTTCCTGCTGTTTATTTTTCTTTTGTTCAAGGGTTTGTTTTAACTTCTCATGCATTTCTTCTTCCTGTTCAAGCTCCAGCTTTAACTCATCTTTTTTTTCTTTCGAGGGGAATTTTCTGATGTTCCGTTTTACTTCATTTATCCTTAATTTGACCGACTCCACCTTTTCGCGGGTCCATTCAAACTCCTCGTTGGCCTTGTTCAGCTTCTTTGATGCGGCAACAATCTCCCCGTTGAGCTGTTCCCGGTTCTCCAGGACTTTCTGCTCTCTCTTCTTTATCTGGTCATAAGTCTCATTGTATAGTTCCTGCAACTCATCACCCATTACCATGAATGAATCCATATCGTCTTCCCATTTTCTTGAGATAGATATGGTTTCAACGGTATTTATCAGTTTACGTATTTCAGGATCGAGTTTCCTCTTATCTATCAGGTTCTCGATATCCGAAAACCTGAAATTAAACCTGCAGCTTACTTCAGGAAGAGAAAGGTCACTTCTGAGCATGTCTTCAATAAGACTTCCGTCATGAAAAGCTTTCAGGGCTTCAAGTATGGAAGTCTTACCTGATTCATTCTGACCTATCAGGCTTGTGATGTTATCATGAGCAAGCTGATGCCAGCCCGTGTCCACAACAGATCTGAAGTTTTGTACTCTGAACGCAACAAGCTGCATTATGTCTGCTTTAAAGGAATCTTATACCAAATATCAACATGTCATCCACCTGGGCTGTTTCTCCTTTCCAGGCAGTGATCACCCGGTCCAGCTCCTTTTGTTGGTCATCCATGGACCGGTCCGATATCCCGATAAGCAATTCTTTAAAAGGTCCGTACTTGAATTTCTTGTCATCGGGCCCGCCAAACTGATCGGGATAGCCATCCGAGAATATGTATACGATATCACCGGGTTTAAGTTGCATTGTGTGATTGGTGAAAGAATTCTCTTCAATGGCGTTGATTCCCACTGGCATTTTATCCGCTTTGATTTCGGTGAGGACCTTGTTTCTGATATGGTATAAGGGATTGTTTGCACCCGAGTACTGCAGTTCTTTAGTTTTGGGATTATAAATACACAGCGCCATGTCCATGGCATCCTTGTTCTCAAGTTCATGCCCCTTCTGATGAAGTGCTCTCATGACCCGCTCCCTGAGCAGGTTCAAGATCCTGCTGGATGTAATGGGCCCTCTGCTGCTGAGTATCTCATTTAAAAAAGAGATGCCCATGATACTCATCAATGCACCGGGCACCCCATGACCTGTGCAATCTGCAGCAGCCACCACAATATATTCCTCTTTTCGGGAACAATAATAGAAATCGCCGCTGACAATATCTCTTGGTTTGTGTAATACAAAATAACCCTTCAGGATATTTTCCATGTAACGCTGATTGGGAAGCACAGCTCTCTGAATAAAACTGGCATATTTCAGGCTGGCCATCAGCTGACGACGCTGCTCAAGCAGCATTTCCCTGGTGAGTGCAGGTGTTTTCAATTCTGATTAAGTCTTAATCCCATGACAAGAATATCGTCTATCTGGCTGATTTCTCCCATCCATCCTGTAAGCACTTTCTCCATGGCTGCACCCTGGTCTCTCAACGGGACCGATTGCAATTCAAGGATCAGTTTCTTGAAATTCCTGGACATGAATTTCTTGCCCCTCGGCCCACCAAACTGATCCAGAAAACCATCGGAGAACATATATATATTATAGCCTTCATCTTTAAATGTGGAAGCGTGGAATGGAAGTGTCTTTTCTGAAATGCCGATGGGCATCTGGTCGGCGCGTATCTGCAGCAACAGGTATTTATCATTGTGAATGGATCCCCTGGGCAGATCGAGTTCTTCATCCCTGTCAAGTTTAGCCTTCTCGCTTCGTTTCAATTTTCTGACCAGGTAAATGGGATTATAAGCACCGGAAAACTGGAAATCGCGTTTCTGCAAATCTATGGATATCATCGCCAGGTCCATACCGTCCTTGGTGGAGTCGTCATCGATCTGACCCGACTGCTTCAAAGAAGTGATTACATGATCCCTGAGTTGCCCCAGGATCTCATCGGTACTGGTTAGCTCTGACTTTATCACAATCTCGTCCAGAAAGGTCATCCCGAGCATGCTCATGAATGCCCCGGGAACACCGTGCCCGGTACAATCTGCAGCAACAATGAGCAGCTTGTTATTTTTTGAACCGATCCAGTAGAAATCCCCGCTCACAATATCCCTGGGCCTGAAAAGAATAAAATGTTCAATGCTATGTTCATCCAGCAAGCGGTCAGAGGGCAATAAGGCTCGCTGGATCCGGCTGGCATATTCAATGCTGTCTGTTAATTCCTCTTTCTGCTTCCTGATTTCAGCTGTCCTTTCCTGGATGATCCCTTCCAGCCTCAGGTTCTCCTTCTTCAACCTTCGGGTGTAAAGCTTTATGATCACATATATGACCACGCCTGCCATCAGGATGTATATCAGGTAGGCCAGAAAATGGGCATACCATGGTCTGAGTATGGTAAAGGAATAGGTGGCAGGCAGGCTTTCTTTTCCATATACATTCCTGGCCTTCACATGTAAATTATATGAGCCATAAGGGAGGTTGGTGAACTCCTTGAAAGGCGTACCTTCCCATTCCGACCACGTTTCTCCGAACCCTTCCAGCTTATAGCTGAACAGGATCTCTTCTTCCTGCTCGAAAAAGGGAGCCGCCCACCAGAAACCCACGTTGTTTAATCTGTATTTGATCTGCGGCCTGTTTTGCCCAGAGTAGTGGGAACCGTTAAAGATCAGGGAATCCGTATTGAGTGAGACGCGCCTGATCAGGGTATGAAAAGGCAGGGAATCATTCCTTACATGGGATTTATTAAAATGATAGAGCCTGTCCGACTTTCCAAACCATACTTCTTTTTCATTGCTGCTGTAAATCACATCTGTGGAAGTGCTGGCCAGTCGCTGAAATGCTTTGTCATGGATGATTTGTAATCCTGTTCCTTTTTTCCGGGCAACCAGTTCAGTCCAGCCCAGCTCTTCATTTTCAAAGGAGTACCAGTAGTCGCCATCGTGATCCTGGTAAAATGCCATGACCAGGTTTTCTCCCGGAGGAAGAATGGGATTATGGATCGTATCGCAATACATGGCATCAGAATAATAGTTATAGCGATAGAAACCATTTGTTGTCCCAATAAGTACCTCCCTGGTATCAGGATCCAGGAATACCCTGTTATTTTCGTCGGAGGGCAATCCACTTTCCCTGAGGAAGAATTTCCTGGAAGGATCGTTTTTCTCATTAATATCAATCCGGACCACCCATTTATCCGAGCTGGTCCACAAAAAGCCATACTTATCGATCACCTTATTCAGGAGTATCTCATCCCTGAGTTCCCGTATTCTTGATTTTTCGGTCCATCTCCCCCTGTAGTATTCCACACCAACCACATGGATTCTTCCGGTATAGAACAGGGCCTGATCGTCCGGATCCTGTACGGCAAACCTTCCTGCATACTCCTCCTGCTCGGGCAGGTTCTCAGGTGGATTACTGATTAATTCCTTGAGTTCACTAAGGTTTTTCCAGGGATCGATCACATAGGTTTTAGCCTCGGATGAAGCAATCAGGAATTCCCTGTTTCTTGAAGGTTTGAATACCATCAGGTGCCGAATGACTGTTCCTTCTGTACCCGCTAAGGGGATAAAGCGGGTGCCTGTCGGATCAGAGCTTTTGTAATAGAGCCCGTTAAAGGTGGCGATGAACAGGGTTTCATTAAAAAGTATGATGTCATTTACAAAATCTTCAATACCCGAGCTCTCTGTAAAAACCCTGAATGGATTGGTGGGCTCCAGTTTGCTGACCCCCAAATAGTTGGCAATCCAGAGCGGACTGGTATGCTCCATCCTGTCATTATAATACACGTTGGGGACGTTTTTATCAATCAGGTTTTCCTTTTCAGATATAATTTCCGAGGCTTCTCCATCCCTGTTCAGAATGACAACCCCGTTAAAGCCTGATACCACAAAACTGTCCTCTAATCGCCGGATGTTAGTTACATTACCCGTCCTGAAGTATGCATCTAATTCCTTCTCAATAAAACTTTCATCTATAACACCATTTCGGATATCAAAAAGAAAAACGCCATTTCCGAAAGTGCCGGCAAGTAAGCTGGTTTCATCATACGGGACCAAACCGGTAATACTTTTCTCCTTGAAAAACCGTCCTCCCTTAACCATAACAAACTCACCCTTTTCGTATCGCATTAATCCTTTCCCGTAGGACGAGGAGTAAAGGACGCCATCAATCAAAAATGAAAAAAAGGTATATTCAGGTGTGGAGATTTTTGTCAGGATATCCTTTGCAATATCATAGAGAAAAATGAAATTATAGGTACAGAAATATACCTTATCCTGGTGGAAATAACTTCTCCAGACATCTCCGAAAGGATACTTTTCCTGGTTAAGGGTATCTGACAGGGAGTGGTATCGCATATCCCCCTGTTTGTCGGGCATCAGGTAGCCAAATTCAGATACAGCTCCCACATATACCACGCCGTTATCTCCTGTTACCAGGGAACGGATAATGGGATCCCGGGGAACAGGGATCCTTCTCCACTCCACGCCATCATACTCCAAAACCCCTTTGTTGTTATTCCCCACGTAGATGATACCCCGGTGATCCTGGGTAATGCACCAGTTTTGCTCACTTCCATTTGTAATGAAATGCTCGTAGTTGGTAACAATGGGAACCCCGTTCTTATTAGGCTGAGCCATCATGTTCCCAATTACCAGAAGGTACAGCAGGGATGCAATTACAGTTATCCTAAAACCCATTGGCTGTCAGAATTGGCCCTAAAATATTGAAAATATTGCTTATGTTTCTATGAAACATATCTTTTTTTTCACCAGCAAATCAAGCTAAAACCCTTATTTTGGGTTTGAAAACAAACAGAGTTAATAGTGCTGTTTATACGTATCGCCCTGCTTACCTGCTTTTATGTGCAAGGGATTAAGCTTCATACAGGAGCCGAAGCCGAAACATTCTCCCTGGAGTTCGTCCAATCTCATTTTGTATTCAGAGGACAACTTGCTTCCCTGGAGCTGAACAAAATTGAAAAACCGGGGCATTATATGGATCTGTCCATTCCTGGTTTTTACAAGGTTGGTATCCCGGGAGGACCGGCACTTCCTCAAAAATCCATATTGTTTGAAGCTGCCAAAGAGGGAATATCCGGAATCAGGATATTAAATTGTGATTCCGTGGTATTTGATCTGGAAACCATGGGTTTGGACCATAAACTGCTTCCATTTCAGGCTTCACAAAAAAAAGGCATATCAGCGTCCCCCCTCTTTTTTAATGAAGATATCTATGCCATGGATGACTGGACAGGCAGCGAGATGATAGGGCTTAATTATGAAGGTATCATGCGTGGAGTGTCCATGTACCGCCTGGCTTTCAACCCGGTTTGCTACAATCCTTACAGGAACCAGATCAAGGTATATTACAATGTGAAATGCATTATAGAGACAGCTTCTACTGCCCGCACTCAGGAGCTCTCTCCTGAGTTTAACAGCCTGTTTAAAAGGGTGGTGATGCAGCAGAGTCCCCCTGTAAAAAAAGCCCTGGAAGTGGAAAATCCCATGACATTGGTGATCCTGTCCGATACCCTCTTTCGGGAAACACTCAGGCCCCTGGTGCAATGGAAGATCAGAAAGGGATTCAAGGTGGTGGAAGCATACCGGCAGGATCCGGAGGTGGGAAGCAGCGAGATGTCTATTAAATCCTATCTGAATACCCTCTATTCAAAGCCTTCAGAGGATTTGGCACCTCCGGCTTTTTTACTGATCGTGGGTGACGTGGAACATATCCCCCTTTCCCGGTCCACCGGACAAATTACGGATTTGTATTACAGTACCTATGACGGACCGGAAGACTATATTCCGGATCTTTTTTATGGGAGAATTTCTGTGGCCAATCCCGGTCAACTGGAGAATGTTGTGGAGAAAATTCTTGAATATGAGCAGTACAAATTAGCCGATCCTTCGTTTCTGGATGAGGCTATCTTAATAGCAGGGGTAGATGGCAGTTTTGCTCCCAGGCATGGCAACGGCCAGATCACTTATGCCACAAGTAATTATTTCAATGAAGTACACGGCCTGAAGGCACATGCCTTTTTATACCCGGAATCGGATACAAGCGACCAGATCATACTGGATCTGTTTTCGGAAGGAGCGGGCTTTGTGAATTATACAGGACACGGTCTGCATGACCAGTGGATCAATCCCGCCTTCCATCAGAATGATATTGACGGGCTGCGGAATAAGGGAAAATACCCCCTGGTAATCGGGAATGGATGCGAGACCAATGTATTTACCCTGGGGGAATGTTTTGCAGAGGCCCTCATCAGGGCCCCTGAAAAGGGAGCACTGGCATACATCGGATGTACCAATGATTCTTACTGGGATGAGGATTATTACTGGTCCGTTGGTGTGGGTCCCATACTTGCAGATCCTTCATATGAAGGTACTTCACCGGGCTATTATGACCGGGTTTTTCATTCCCATGGAGAGGAGGTGGAACTGTGGACCCCCTCACTGGGAGAAATGATTTTTGGCGGCAATTTATCGGTGCAGGAAAGCAACAGTCCCCGAAAGAAGTTCTACTGGGAAATATACCAGCTTGCCGGCGATCCCAGCCTGGTGCCCTGGTTCGGACAGGCTGTTCAAAGGAATGTACAGTACTCCCGGAATTTGCCAGCCGGGACAAAGAGGCTGGATCTGGCCTGTGCGCCGAGGGACTACGCAGCCATTTCAAGGAATGGGATTCTGCTGGATGCTGCTCATGCCTCAAAGGATGGACTGCTTACACTGGATCTGCCTGACAGCCTTGCAGATGGGAAGCTTGACCTGGTAGTTAGCGGGGACAGGTATATCCCTTACTCAGGGGAGGTAATCCTGGGTGAGTTTCAGGAAGCTTACCTTGACCTGGTGGATTATCAAATCAGGGATGAAAGCAGGTCACAGGATGGGAAGATCTCTCAGTCAGAGCAGTTTTCACTTGACATTCAATTGATTAACAGGGGTAAGGCAGATCTGGGTCCGGATACACTGGTGCTTGGCTCCAGGCACTCTCACCTTTCAATCATGGATTCCCTGCTAATCATGGAAGGCCTGGGAGCAGGCGATACGCTATCCCTGGCGGGGATTTTCAGAATTGGATCGGCATCAGGTCTCAGCGATCAGGAAGCAGTGGTGATGGAGCTGTATAGCCGTGGAGATACCACAGAAAAAAGGTTCTTTCTGAGAGAAAAAATAGTTGCACCCCTGCTTGAGTCAAAAGGGATAACATGGGATGACAGGGCCCTGGGGAACGGGAATGGAATTGCTGATGCGGGGGAATGGCTGGAATGTAGCTGGGACATACGGAACTCGGGTCACCTGGCAAGCGGAGAGCTAAGAACAGAGCAGGCGAAAGATGACGCACCCTTTATTTTGCTGCATCCCGGAGAGCAAAAAAGTCTTTCATTCCAGCTGAAGGTTGAAGCTGAGTGGAATGGATTATTCAGAGCAGGACCCATTGTGGCAGGGGACAGTTTTAATTTCATAAGGGATAGTTTTTATATCTACCCGGGCCAACATTTTGAGGATTTCAGTCATGGAGAAGCGGATCGTTTTGCTTTTATCAACTCTTCTTCTTTACCATGGCTTATTGATAATCAGAGCTATAACACCTATCCTTACGCCCTAAGATCGGGTTTTCCGGGGAGCCAGGAGAAATCAGAAATCGGGCTTACTTTTGAGATCCCTGTGCGCGACACTCTTTCTTTTACCTTCAGGGTCTCTTCTGAAGAGGCCTATGACTTCCTGGAGTTTAGTGTGGATTCTGTACTTGTTCGCCGGTGGTCGGGAGAGCAGGATTGGAGCAGCTGTTTTCATATACTTGAGCCGGGCAGACATTCTGTTAGCTGGGCCTATGTAAAAGACGAATCCATTTCCATGGGAGAGGATGCTGCATGGATCGATGACCTGGTTTTTCCCTCCAAGGCATTTAATATACATGACCTGTCCCTTTCCGGAATCCTCAGTCCGGATTCCGGTCCCTGGCTTTCTGCCAGCGAGCGCTTCAGTGTGAGGGTGAAGAATTCAGGGACAGATACAGCGAGGAGTTTTTCGGCCGGAATACTTGTGGATGGAATGGAGATCTGTGCCGACACCTTCTCTGTTACGCTCTTGCCGGGCCAGGAAATACAGATCCCCCTCTCCGGACAAGTGGATTTATCTGCAAAAAGAGCTTATGATGTGCTTGCCTGGATTTCGGGCCCGGGGGATGATTACCGGGGCAATAACAGGATCCATGCAAGCATAGATCATTACAGCTATCCCGACCTGTCACTGACCCTGGATCGCATCGTGGAAACGGAAGGAATTCAGATGGATGCTGTGATCTCCATGCGAAATGAAGGGAACGTAAGGATAGATACCCTGAGCTACGAACTCTGGATTAATGATTCACTGCGGGAGTCAGGATCCCGGTTCATAGGCCTGGATGCCGGGGAGGGGACAAGCTCCATGTTTTTGCTGGCTGACTCTTCCATGGCAGATTTGAAGGAAGGATTTTTTGCTTTTCTTTTCAGGTCAGTGACTCCGGATAGTGTAGCCGGGAACAATGAGCTTACAGGAAGGCCCTTTTGGAAAGTGCTCAGTGCAGATGGCCCCGGATCCATAAGGCAGGTGACACTTTATCCTAATCCTGCAAGGAAGGGTGTAAGTATGAGCCTATCAGAACCTTTCCCAAACAGGCTGATTGTTTACCTGGTGGATTCTGCAGGCAGAAAGCTTGCTTCCTATGTCCTGCCTGCCGGGAAGGACCGCCTTTACATCCCTTTTGGGAATTTAGGTCCCGGTACCTATTTGCTGAACCTGGAAAACAGCGGAATCACCCTTCCCCTCTTTATTGCGGAGTAAGTTATTTGAGCAGCCTCACATCGAAAATCCCCCCTTTCACTATGTAGCAGGGGGAACCACATTCCGCAGCAGCATCGTACAGGAACATTTCATCCTTATCAAAGGCAATGATAGTTTTCACACCGGACTTATATTCCGCGGCCACCGTGTATTCCCTGTTCATTTCTGAGTAAAGGAAAAACTCTTCGGTGGTGGCGGTGTCCTGCCAGTCAATCTCACCGTTCTCATAATCACCCCTGTAAAAGGTGATAGGGACCGAGTCGTTTTCTGAATCGATGGTGAGATAGACGATAAGTTTGGCGCTGTCGGGCATGTACCCGTAACAGTCGTTGCAATCTACTTCAAAAACCCAGTCTTCGGTTTCACATCCCAGAAAATTCCCGGCGGTGATCACCAGGATCAGGGTCACCAGGACAATGGAGATCCGGTAATTACTTGCTTTAGTATTGAATATCTTTAAAAACATGTGCACTTGTCCTGTATTTAAACCTAACAAAAATGGTGATATTTGTTTTCCAGGGTTTTTCGAGAAGGGTGCCGAAGGTATAACGTTCGGGTCCTGCCTTGATTCCTGCATAACGGCCTTTCATATATACTCCTCCTGAGAGTGCCAGGGAGTAGTGGGCTTTTGGATAGTCGGTGACACCCTTGTAATCAGGCATGGAGAGCATGCCAAAAACTCCTCCATACAATCCGTATTCTATATCTGAATGATCACGGAAAACTTTAAAGTACTTACCCCCTCCATGGGTCCAGGTCCACCTGCTTTCCCTGTATTGATGTATCAGATTGTTCTCCACTGGAAGCTGGACTTTCCTGAGCACCGGCCTGAAATCTATGCCGGTTTCTGCGAAAAAGCCAAATTTATCATCCACCCATGAGACCCTGACCTGCATCATGTGTTCATTAGACCGGAAGGAATTTCCCCAGCCCAGGTGAAACTCTGAAAAACCGGGCCGGGAAGTGGGCCTGGCTCCCTGTGCCTTCATCTTTTTCAGTACGTTTGTCCGGTTCTGCTGAACAGCCAGGTCACATAGGTTCTTTTTCGGATTGATCAGGTGGTTCACATTGGCCCCGCTGTCGATTAAAAGGAATGCTGCACTGTCCTGCTCATACCTGATGGCATGAGCCAGTGGAGTATAGTTTTTCTTGTTCACTTTTTCGAGTCCGGCTCCGTATTCCAGCAAAAGTTGAATCATCTCCCTGTTTCCCTGCTGAGCAGCAATCATCAGCGCTGTATTATTATCCTTGTCGGGTGCATCAGGTTCCAGCTTATTTTGAAGCAATATATCAGCCGTTTCGAGATTGCCGAAAAAAACCGCAGTCATCAGTGCAGTGTTCCCCTCCCTGTCCCTGATGCTGTCCGAGGCTCCGTAAAACAATAAGAGATCAGCAAGCCGGTAGTCATTAATGGCAGCTGTATACAGAAGGGGACTGCCCTTCATATCATCCTGGTGATCCGGATTTGCGCCTTTTTGCAGGAGGTAGTGGGCTATTTCGAAATGCTGATTTAATACAGCAACCAGAAGGGGAGTGGTTCCCTCCACATAGGTCAGTTCCAGATCCGCGCCGTTGAGGACCAGGAGCTGGACCAGGAGCGTGTCTCCTTTTTCCGCAGCAAACATCAGAGCGGTCATTCCTCCCTCTGCCCTGGAATTGGGATCGGCTCCCCTCCGGAGCAGGAGAAGTACATTGGCCGGATCTCCCCGCAATACAGATTCCACCAGGTTCCAGGTATCGTTCCCTGTCCTGAAATAGGAAGTGTCTGAGGGTTCGGAGAGCCTGACTTCCTGAGCGTCGCCTGTTGTACTTCTCCCAAATGCAAGCAGCAGGGCAAAAGCCAGGATACAGAATATCCGGTACGATCTTATTTTATCCACCTGAACGCTTTACATTATAGCCCTGATCTTTCAACAGGGCCAGAACCCTGTCTCTGAAGTCTCCCTGCAAGAGAATTTCTCCGTTTTTGGCTGATCCTCCGACCCCGCACCTGCTCTTCAGCTCCTTTCCCAGGGATTTCAGATCCTCTTCGCTGCCCACAAAACCTTCCACCAGGGTTACCGTCTTTCCTTTGCGGTTTTTCCGGTCAAGTTTTACATAGAGCTTTTGCTCTTCAGGGCGAAGGGTTTGCTCTTCCTCCTTCTTGTCCGATTCAAATGAGTAATCGGGGTTTGTTGAATAGACAACACCAAGCCTTTTTTTCCAGTCGTTTTCCATGCTTGTACTGACTAATTGCTTAACTGCCCAGCTCGAGCTGATTTCTGACCAGGTTGTAATAGTGTCCCTTTTTTACAATAAGGTCCTTGTGTTTGCCTTCTTCCACAATTCTGCCCCTGTCCAGTACAATGATCTGGTCCGCATTTTTAACCGTACTTAAACGATGGGCCACAATCACCACAGTTTTCCCACTGAATACCAGTTGCAGGTTTTCCATGATCCTGCGTTCATTGTTTGCATCCAGGGCACTGGTTCCCTCATCCAGGAACAGGAACCCCGGGTTTTTGTAGATGGCCCTGGCGATCAGGATCCTTTGTTCCTCTCCGCCACTCAGTGTCAACCCTTCCTGTCCGATTACCGAATTAAAACCCAGGGGAAGCAGGTCAATAAAATCATCAATACAGGCCATTTTTGCGGCATACAGCAACTGGTCGGTATTTATTTCCTGTTCGCCCAGGGCAATATTTTTGGCGATGGTGTCCGAAAAGATGTAACCATCCTGCATAACTACTCCGCAGTGAGATCTCCACAAATCAGGAGCCATCATCTGGATATTCATATCACCCACACGGATTTCGCCCTGAGTAGGGGGATAAAATCCAAGCAAAAGCTTCACCAGTGTGGTTTTACCGCTTCCACTTACACCCACCACTGCAGTTACCGAATCTTTTTTCAAGGTCAGGTTAATGTCTTCCAGTACATTCCGGGCAATGGCTCCCGGGTAAGAGAACTCCAGCTTATTCACTGTAACCCGGTCGATCACAGGCATGACCGTGACCCCGGTTTCCTTTTGATATTCATCCTCTGAATCATGGATCTCCCCCAGCCTTTCAAGGCTGATCCTGGCATCCTGTGCCCTGTGGAAAAAAGAGATCATCTGTTCGATGGGGCCATTAAGCTGTCCCAGGATGTAGCTTACTGCCAGCAGGGTACCCAGTGTAAGATTTCCATTTAGCACGGCTATGGCAGCAGTAACATTGATCAGGATATTTTTTGTTTCATTAATGAATACACCGCCTGCTTCCTGGTACTGGTTCAGTGAAAGGGTCTTCATATTTACCCTGAAAAGCCCCGCCTGTATGTCTTTCCACTCCCATTGCTTTATTCTTTCCGCATTATTGAGTTTAATCTCCCTTATCCCGTGAATGATCTGGATCAATTTACTCTGGTTTTCTGCCATCCTCGAAAAATACTTCTGATCGAGTGTTCTCCGGCGCTTCATAAAGATGTATATCCAGACAAAGTAGAGCAGGGAACCTGCCAGAAAGATGAAGAGGATTTTCAGGCTGTAGATGGCCAGTATTATTGCAAAAACCACCAGGTTTACCATGGAAAACAGGATGGTGAGAGAGGAGGTGGTAATAAAGGATTCGATTCTGCGGTGATCGCCGATCCTTTGCAAAATATCCCCGGTGAGCTTCGTATCAAAGAAACCTACGGGAAGCTTCATCAGCTTTACCAGGAAGTCCGAAATCAGAGCAATGTTCACCCGGGTACTCAGATGCAGCAGAATCCATCTTCGGATAAAATCAATACCCATCTGTGAGAGGATCAGAACAAACTGGAAGAGCAGGACCAGGTAAATAAATGGCAGGTCCTGATTGGTGATCCCGAAATCGACTATAGACTGGAAGAGGAAGGGAAGAAGAAATTGTATAATACTTGCAAGGATCAGTCCAAGAAGCAAATGATACATATACCGCCTGTAGGGTGCCAGGTAAGAAATCAGGTACCTGAATCCTGTCTTTTTCAGGGGTTCCTCTTTCTGATTCAGGAATTCGGGGGTAGGTTGAAGCAGGAGGGCAGAACCTTTGGCTTCTCCATCTTTTCGGGTGCTGATCCATCCCTTCAGGAACTCCTCTTTGGAGTAAACGGTGTGGCCAAATCCCGGATCAGCCACAAATACACGATCCTTTCGGATTTTGTAAACCACTACAAAATGATTCTGTTTCCAGTGTACAATCACCGGAAGGGGAGCCTCGTTACGCAGTTTATCCCAGGTTAGGGAAACCCCCATGGATTGCATCCCGATATCCTCTGCAGCCCTTGCAATACCAAGCATGGACACACCCTCTCTGCTCAGGTGTGATTTTTCCCTGAGGGTTTGAAGTGAAAAATGCTTCCCGTAAAAGCGGGCCACCATCCTCAAACAGGTGGGGCCACAATCCATTGCATCCAGTTGTTTATAAAAAGGGAATGAGGCCATAGATCAGCTTGCTTAGGGCCCTAAATTAAGAATTATTTTAACAAAATCTTTTCCAGGCGTCTTGCATCCGACTGGTAGGGCCCCTGCTGCTGAATCAGAGAGTGGAGATAGGTGCCGGCATCGTCCAGGCGATCAGATTTTATAAAAGCAAGTGTTGTATACCAGTAAATTGCCTGCCCAAGCTGGTGATCCATGTCCGGATTCAGAGCTGCCAGCTTTGCTATGGCCTGATCCTGCTTACCTGTTTCAATGGACGATAGCAGAAAGTATAGCTGAGCCAGCAGATTTTCCTGATCCTGTTCAATGATTTCCCACATGATGTCCAGGGTTTCCTGGTAATTCCCATGTTGATAATGTAAGATCCCCGATTCTGCTTTGCCCCGGGTTCCCTGGTTATAAGCCAATATCACCCTGTCTTTTTCCGGATGATAATATTTGGAGAACAGCTTTTCCCCATCCTTCTGGGAGAGGAATATTGCAAGTATTACAGCCAGGCTGGCAGCCAGGGGCATAAGGTAGTACCAAAGCTTATGCAGGCGCCTGCCTCCTTGCTGCTTTCCGGTTGCCGGGTGCTCCATAACTTCCAGAAGAAGCTTTTGGAATTCGACTTCATCCCTAAGCTGAAGCTGGTCCCTGATCAGCTTGTAAGCAGCAGAGACCTGGTCAAACTCGTCCTTTAATCCCTGCTTGCTTGCCAGCTCTTTTTCAAACGAACCGGCCTCCTGCAGGTTCATTTCACCCGACAGATATTTAATGATAAGATCAACGTTGCTCATTTTTCAGCTTTTTAAACAGGGGGTCATTCACAATCCTTTTAATAAGGCTTTTCTTGCACCGGTATTTCCGGTCAGCAGCATGATGCACGTCTTTGTAATTCATAGCGCTACGGATATCTTCCACACTAAAATTATTAAAAAACATGCTGAGGATTTTCTGGCAGTCCTCACTCAACTCGCCGAAGTGTTTATTGAACAGCTCACTCAGGTGGTTCTGGAGCAGGGGATCATCGGCCGGTCCGGGATCGTTTACCATGAGTGGTTGATGTCTCAGTTTCTCTGCTCTTAAAAGGTATTTTTTTCGCTCCTGAATCCAGATGTTCTTACAGATGGCATACAAATAGGTACCGAACTTACAAGTGAGTTCCAGCTCGCCCGATTTGACCCTTTTATATACAACGATCATGGCCTCCTGGAACACATCTTTGGCCTGATCCCTGGTCCCCTGGTTGTGGATGATATAAGCCTCAATAATCGGGAACTGGGTATCATACACGTACTGAAGGATCCCGGAGTTGTGATTTCTGATCCCTTTGATTATGGATTCTTCGCTGGGAATTCTCATCATTTGACAGCAAAAAAAAGGCAGGTGATTATAATATCACCCACCCTGATAGTACTAATTTTAGTCAGTAAGAGGAAAAGCAATGCGCCTTTTCCAAATGCAATATCTACAAATATAAATGATTTCACTCTCCACATGGTCCAATTGTAATGTTTTATAACATACACAGGTTTATGTGTTGAGAGGACAGGATATCAGCCAGTACCTGTCAGTTTTTTTAGAAGGGGAGATCTGAGAGGTCCACATTCCCACCTGAAATAATCACTCCAACCTTCCTGTTCTTAAATTCTATGCTGTTTCTGAACATGGCTGCAACTGCCACAGCACTAGAAGGTTCTATGATTATTTTCATCCGTTCCCAAATGAATTTCATAGCCGCAATGATCTCGGATTCTTCCACGCGAATTATTTTGCTGACATACTTCCGGATGATGGGGAAATTCTTATCGCCAAGCTGGGTTTTTAAACCATCTGCTATGGTTTTTGGGTTTATACTTGGCTGGATCTTACCGGTTTTTAGGGACAGGTAGGCATCATCGGCACCAAAAGGTTCTGCTCCAATGGTTTCAATGTAGTAATTCAGGTGATTGATGGCCAGTGCAGTTCCGGCCAGCAATCCTCCTCCTCCTACGGGAGCTATAACCACATCCAGGTTTTCAGCTTCTTTAGCCAGTTCCATTACAGCGGTGGAGTTGCCGAGGATCACATTCAGATCATTGGAGGGATGGACAAATGTAGCACCTAGCTTTTTCTGGTGTGACTGGGTAGTGGATTCCCTGCTTTTAAGGGTGGGGGCACACTCAATAATCTGGGCCCCGTATCCTGCAACCGCTTCTCTTTTTACGGCCGGTGCATTGGAGGGCATTACAATATAAGCTTTCGTATTCAGTGATTTGGCTGCCAGGGCAAGTGCAGCGGCAAAATTACCTGAGGAGTGAGTAATTACACCTCTTGCGCGCTCATCTTCAGACATTTGAAGAATGGCATTGGTAGCTCCCCGGATCTTGAATGCACCCATTCGCTGGAAATTCTCACATTTAAAGAACACGGTGGCGTTCATCATGCGATCGATGGTGCTTGAGGTAAGTACGGGCGTATTGTGTACAAAAGGTTTGATCCTCTTCACGGCCGACTGAACATCCTTTAATGTAGGTATCATAACATATAAGGTATTAGAGAAAGTTAGGCTGTCTCTATAAATATAGGATACTTTAGGGAGAAAGAAAAGTTCTATCCTTTAAAGCGGTAACGGATGGACACACCAAAGTCCATCAGGTCGTGTTCAAAGTTACGGTACAGATTAAGCATAGGCTTCCAGTCCAGAGAGAAATTCAGGGGCAGGTCTCTCAGTGTATACTCTATGCCTGCAAGCCCTGCCATTCCCAGGGAGAGATCTTCTGCCCAGTTTCCACCAAAAGCTCCTCCACCCAGATAGATCAGAAGGCGTTTATTCCGGAAGGGTTCCAGGTGGTATTCATAGAGTGCATTCAGGCTGAAACCATGCCGGTTATAAAGTATGGAAGCCTCAATGGCTGCCATTTTATGTCGAAAGAATCCTTTGTAGCTAATTCCGCTGGAATAGCCTGCACGAATTCCCAGGGAGTGTTCATAGGGCTGTGCCGTAAGACTAAGGGCACTTCCCCAAATAAGAATAAGCAGAAATATGATTTTTCTGAATCCCGCGAGGAGTTTTAATGAAGGCTTTGCTGATTTCATAGCTAAGGAGCTTTTCAGTCTTTATCAAGGATCGTTGATCCTTTTACTTCAAAAACAGTTTCTGTATAAGAGGGTATTTTAAGTCCGGCGGGCAGGTAATTGCTCTTCACAATACTTGTTTCGATCATCACCCGCTGGCGGGAAACACATTTGCGCAGCCACCCACTGGTCCTGTCCATCTGGAAATCGTAAGTCTGACTTCCCGAGACCGTCGATTTAACCTCACCCATGCTGGTTGTTTCATGAAACCCTTCCAAGGCATTCAACATTCCCAGTCCCTGTATGACGATCAAGTCCTCTGTGCTTTTGGCCAGGATGTACCTGTTGACCATTTTTACCGGTTTGGTATTGAAATAATAGGTCATGTCGTTGGTCCAGTTGCTCATGGGCTGAATAACCGGGTATACCCAGGTAAAAAGATTAAACAGGCTTCCAAAGGTATCCGGTCCATAGACTTCCTCCAGGGTTTTAAGAATCACCTCCCGTTCCCGGGAATCCATAAGGGGATAAGCAGCCAGAGAGGTGAAAATCTCAACCAGGCCATCCACCTGTTTTAGTTCACCTGTGGTGGACATAAGCAAATGGAAATCGTTGTTTTCAAGTGAATTTACCATATCCGTAAGCATCTGATCTCTCCCTGAACCCGAGTTGATATCAATACCCATTCCCGGTGCCAGCATGGATACAAGCAATTCACGGTACCTGGCTGTCAAATAGATCAGCTCGTTTGTGCCGACCGAGTCCACATCAAGTTCAATTTTCATACGGCTGTAAAGACTTATCTCTTCACTGTTAATAGATTCGGAACTGGTATTCTGCTGAATATCGATATCCAGCAGGTAGCTTTCCCCAACTATGAGAGAATGGGAAAGCCTGGGTTCCTGAGCATACAGTGAAGTAACAGCCCAAAGGGTATGGAACCAAAAGACAGATAGCAGTGCCATGCGCATGGAAGGCATAAAAATAGTAATATTTGGCCGGAATTGTTTTGTTATTCAAATAACAATACATACATTTGCACCTACTGAGAAGTTGGCGTTTCCGGCTTCGAGGTTTCAATATTCATCTGATCCGGAGGAAGATCTGAAGGTAAAGAGCTAAAGCAGAGCAAGATCTTTATTACTTCCAAAGGTTCGTAAATCGAAAAAGAATGATCTACGATCCGCAGGTTTATGCCATCGAAGACAAAGCAGAAGTCCCATTCATTTCTGAGAAGGAAATTGAGAACATACTGGCAGGTGCACAGCCGGACAAATCCCTGGTCAGGGAAATCATAGCCAAATCGCTGAATAAGAAGCGTCTGAGTATGCAGGAAACTGCTGTACTTGTCAATGCAACTGATCCTGAACTGGTTGAAGAGATTAAAGAAGGTGCCCGCTTGTTAAAAGAGCAGGTTTATGGGAAGCGCATCGTATTGTTTGCTCCTCTCTATGTGGGGAATCTATGTGTGAATAATTGCGAATACTGTGGATTCAGAGCTGCTAACAAGGCACAGAAAAGAACTACCCTTACAAATCCCGAACTTATTAGCGAGGTTGAGATGCTGGAAGAAATGGGTCAGAAAAGACTGATCCTGGTCTACGGAGAGCATCCTGAATACAATGCAGAGTTTATTGCCGATACAGTTCGTACCGTATATAAAGTGAAGAAGGGAAACGGTGAGATACGCCGGGTGAATATTAATGCAGCCCCTCTGGATGTTAAAGGTTTCAAAACAGTTCTTGATGCCGGAATTGGAACCTACCAGGTGTTTCAGGAGAGCTATCACAGGGGTGCATATGCTATTTACCATACCGGGGGAGTGAAAAAGGATTATGACTGGAGGATTTCTTCCCTGGACAGGGCCCAGGAAGCAGGCATTGATGATGTGGGAATTGGTGCTCTGTTCGGACTGTATGACTGGCGCTTTGAAGTGCTGGGCCTGATTCGTCATGTGAACCACCTTGAAGCTGTCTATAATGTAGGTCCGCATACCATTTCATTTCCACGCCTGAAAAAAGCCTCCGGTATGAAATATGATCCGAAGTGGGCGGTAAGCGATAAGGACTTTACACGTATGGTTGCCATACTCAGACTGGCAGTTCCCTATACCGGATTGATCCTCACAGCACGGGAATCTTCTGAAATTCGTGATGAGGTCCTTCAATTCGGGGTATCACAGATTGACGGGGGCACGAAGATCGAAATGAAAGCATATGCCGAGAAAGATAAAGAGCAGGACCTGGATGCCGAGCAATTTGAGATCAATGACGACCGATCCCTTTCAGAAGTCATGAATGATCTGATCGAGAATGAATACTTGCCTTCTTTCTGTACGGCCTGCTACCGTACAGGCAGGACTGGAGAGCATTTCATGGAATTCTCTGTCCCTGGATTTATTAAGCGATACTGTACTCCCAATGCCATGCTTACCCTAGCCGAATACCTGGAAGATTATGCACAGAATGGTACCAAAGAAAAAGGCTACAGGCTCATCAAGAAAAACCTGCTGGAACTGGATAATGATAGATACAAAACCAGGTTGGAAGATCGCCTGGAACGTGTGAAGCAGGGGGAAAGGGATCTTTATTTCTAAGACTGCAGATCCGGGCCTGCAGTTTAGTTGTTGCCAATAATGTCTTATATTTATCTATCTGGATATTTACTATGGCAGCAAGCTCAAGAAAGTCATTTGGCACCGCACCTGTTTATTTTACAGCCATTGCAACCATCCTTGGAGCCATCCTGTTCCTGAGGTTTGGGTTTGCCGTGGGTACCCTGGGATTCTGGGGAGTGATCGGAGTTATTCTTCTGGGACATATGGTTACCATCCCAACGGCCCTGGCCATCTCCGAGATTGCGACCAACAAAAGGGTGGAAGGAGGAGGGGAGTATTTTATTATCTCCCGTTCATTCGGGATGAATATAGGGGCCACCATTGGATTTGCACTTTTCTTCTCACAGGCCATTTCTGTGGCTTTCTACATCATTGCTTTTACAGAGGCATTTGAGTTTTTCTTCAACTGGATCTCATCCCGTTTTGATTTTTCCCTGCCCAGGCAGGTAATCTCTGTTCCGGCCATGATCGGGCTTTCGGTTCTGATCTTAAAGAAGGGAGCGGCAGTGGGCATGAAAACACTTTACATCGTGGTAGCCATATTGCTCATATCCCTGCTCTTATTTTTTCTGGGAGGGACCGAGTATGGAGAGACTCATATATTTTCTTTTGCAGGTGCAGAAAAAGGGGATGTGAAGAACAACTTTTTTATTGTATTCGCCATTATCTTTCCTGCCTTTACGGGGATGACCGCAGGGGTGGGGCTCTCAGGCGACCTGAAGAAGCCCGGGAAGTCCATCCCCCTGGGTACCATTCTGGCCACCTTTACCGGGATGATCGTCTATTTTTTCATCGTATACAAACTGGCCTCATCTGCCAGTCTGGAGACCCTGCGCGATCCGACCAGGCAGCTTGTGATGGCAGATATTGCCCTGGCAGGCGGAATCATTATTCCACTGGGCCTGGCAGCCTCTACCTTCTCTTCGGCCATCGGATCCATACTTGTGGCCCCACGCACACTTCAGGCACTGGCCGGGGACCGCTCCTTTCCTTTCCGGCGCATGAATATTTTTCTTTACAGGGGAAGGGGAATGAGCAATGAGCCCTATAATGCCACCCTGGTGACCGTGGTGATTGCCATGGTGTTTGTTTTCATGGGGGATGTGAATTCGGTGGCGACGATCATCTCCATGTTCTTTATGGTTACTTACGGATCCCTATGCCTGATTTCATTTCTGCACCATTTTGGATCTGCTCCCTCGTACCGGCCTTCATTCCGTTCCCGGTGGTATATCTCTTTGATTGGCTTTGTTTCTTCCATATGGGTCATGTTTAAGATCGATACCTGGTTTGCTCTGGCTGCCATAGTGATGATGGTTCTGCTTTATCTCTTTATTAACAACTATCACAAAAGCAGGAAGGGACTGGTTTCCATCTTTACCAATGCCCTGTTCCAGCTCAACAGAAGCTTGCAGGTATACCTTCAGCAGACCAGGAAATCGAGAGGAAACAAGGAATGGAGACCCAGTGCAATTTGTATCTCCCGGGATTCATTTCAACGCGATAAAGCTTTTCTTCTGCTGAACTGGATCAGCTATAAATATGGCTTTGGAACCTATATTCACCTTATCGAGGACTACTATTCAAAGGCCAGTCAGATTAAGTCCACTGAGGAGCTGGATAAACTGGTAAAGAATTTCAAGGGAAAGGGTAGTGCTGTTTATGTGGATACCATGATCTCACCTTCGTATACCTCAGCCGTGGCCCAGGCCATACAACTTCCGGGGATTTCAGGCATGGAAAACAACATGATTATCTTTGAGTTTGACCGCGATGATCCGGCAAACCTAAAGGAAATCGTGGAGAATTTTTCTCTGGTGAATGCAGGTAATTTTGATGTATGTATACTGGGCAGCTCCAAGCGCAGCATCAATTATAAGAACGGAATTCATGTATGGATCCAAAGCAGTGATTATGAAAACTCACACCTGATGATCCTTCTGAGTTTCATCATCCAGGGGCATCCTTCCTGGAGGAAGAGTGAGATTACCATTTTTGATGTATGCAAGAAAGAGCAGGAGGAGGAAACCCGCAAGAACCTGGAGGAACTGGTACTGTCAGGCCGTCTCCCCATTACTTCTAAAAACATACAGATAATCAGCGAGATACCTGAAACCAGTACCCGCTCAATCATAGCAGGTCATTCGGCTCACGCGGGACTGGCCATCATAGGATTCCGAAGAGAGTTGCTAAAGCATGACGGGCCAAAGCTTTTTGAAGGATTTGGTGAGATGGGCAACATTCTATTTGTAAACTCCCATTCCCAGAAAGAAATTGACTAGCGCTTACGTATGGTTTGAATGCTTTGGTTTAATGCTTCCCGGTAAGTCTCTATGACGGGGTAGGCTCCCAGGTCAATCAGAGGTTTGGTCTTTCCATGGAAATCACTTCCTGCAGTCATAAGTGTGCCCCTGCTTTGGGAGAGGGTGGCAAAATATTCCATCTGGCCTTTATCGTGATAGTTATTAAACACTTCCAATCCTTCAGCACCCAACTCCAGCAGTTCCTTCACCAGTTTTTCCTTCCCTTTGAAATTCAGTCCGGGATGGGAAATTATGGGAATTCCAGCGTTTCTTTTCACCAGTTCGAGGGCCGCACGAAAGTCCATGAGCTCCAGTTTAACGTAAGCCGGTTTTCCCTGAGCAAAATAATCCAGGTAAAAATTTATATAGGGCATATCACTTCTTTCTCCTCCCGGAAGATAGGGCAGGAGCAGAGGATTGTTATGGTATCCCGGATTTCCCATTAAAACCTCAGCAAATAATTCAGGCGCCGGAAGTTTTCCCCTGGATTTTTCCATCAACTCATCTCCGTCAATATCAATCCCGGCTTTTGCAAGATTGCGAATCATAAGCGGAACAGCCTCCATGACAATCTGTTCGGTTTGTGCTTCCAGTTCTATTATCTCCCTGCTTTCCCAATCGATATGATAGGCAAGCAAATGCATATCGGTACCTTTGTAGTGGCAGTCAATTTCAATTCCCGGGATAAAAGATATTCCCGAATTCCTGAATAGGTTCAGGGCCTCACTGACTCCCCTTGCAGTGTTGTGATCAGTGATGGACAGGATGTTGACCTTATTGGTCAGGCATTTTCTTACAAGCTCCTCCATGCCCAACTCGCCATCGTTGCTGTAAGCCGAATGTACATGTAGATCCGATCTATTCATTGATAATGATTAACTCATCTAACTTTAACATGGGTCTTTCTCTGAGTATATGAACAGCTACAAGGGCTGCAAAGCTCAGGGTGGCGAAGATAGTCATAAAAGAATTGTTACATTTGGAAACAACACTTTCTCAATCTACTGCGATGAAAAGAAACTTTTTTTTGACCCTTGTGATCCTGGCACTTTTCATGCTGGCAAGCTGTGATCAAACACCCCCTCCTGCCGCTCTGGAACCCGTGCCGGAGGCCAGGCAACTTAAATGGCACGAGCTGGAGTTCTATGCTTTTGTGCATTTTAATATGAACACTTTTACCGATATGGAGTGGGGAACCGGGGGGGAGTCGCCCGGATTGTTCAATCCCACGGAGCTGGATTGCCGCCAGTGGGCCCGGGTGTGTAAAGAGGCCGGGATGAAGGGAATAATCCTTACAGCCAAACATCACGACGGATTTTGCCTGTGGCCTTCGGAATATACGGAGCACTCAGTGAAGAATTCTCCCTGGAAGGATGGAAAGGGAGATGTGGTCAGGGAGCTGGCCGATGCCTGCGAAGAATATGGGCTGAAGCTGGGACTCTACCTTTCCCCCTGGGACCGTAACCATGCCGAATATGGGAGGGATGCCTACATTGACTATTTCCGCAAGCAGCTAACCGAACTAATGACCAACTACGGGAAGGTTTTTGAAGTTTGGTTTGATGGTGCCAACGGAGGTACCGGATACTATGGAGGAGCCAATGAGGAGCGAAGGGTCGATCGCAAGACCTACTATGACTGGCCCAATACCCGGCAAATTGTGAGGGATCTGCAGCCTGATGCGGTCATGTTCAGCGATGCAGGCCCGGGAGTACGGTGGGTAGGTAATGAAGAGGGATGGGCCGATGAGACCAACTGGTGCATGATCCGGAAGGAGGAGTTTTTCCCTGGCTCACCCAATTACAGGGATCTGACCAGCGGGCACGAAGACGGGACACACTGGGTTCCTGCGGAGGTGGATGTTTCCATTCGTCCGGGCTGGTATTATCATAAATCGGAGGATAGCAGGGTAAAATCCGTAAAGCACCTGGTGGATATTTACTACCACTCCATAGGCAGGAATTCTTCTTTACTTCTCAATTTTCCGGTGGATCAGCGGGGGCTGATCCACGAAAGGGATGTGGAGCAGCTGATGAAGATGGTGGAGGTGATCCGGAAAGATCTGGATACTAACCTGGCGCTGAATGCCCGGGTGGTGGCCAGCCAGGTAAGGGGAGATTCCAGGAAGTTCGATGCTCATAAAGCAGTGGACGGGCGTCCGGATACCTACTGGGCCACCGCTGATGGAGTGTTAACCGCATCACTGACCATTGATTTCGGGGAAGAGAAGACCTTCAACCGCTTCCTGGTGCAGGAATACATCCCCTTGGGGCAGCGTGTGAGGGAGTTCACCCTAGAGGCCCTGGTGAACGATGCATGGGTGGAAATTGATGCGCAGTCCACCATCGGGAACAAACGGATCCTGAGGTTTGGAGATGTGAGCAGTCAAAAACTCCGCCTGAACATCCTGGATGGCAGGGCATGCCCTGCCATTTCGAACATAGAAGTGTATCAGGCACCTGAGCTTCCAGAACCGCCTGCCATTGAAAGAGATAAGCAGGGCCTGGATTAGATTAAACCAATGAGTTCGATCATAGCCTGGCCATTGAAGCTTTTTTCCACAGGAATCTGTTTCATATAATTGCCCCAGAGCAGGCTGTTATAATCCCAGCTGTCATTTATTATCAGTGTGTTTTTTCCTTTTATTTGATCGAAGCGGCAGGCCTGGGAACCTTCTGAGATAACTCGCAGGCCTGTATTTGAATCCGTTCTCAAAACATACTCATAAATATTTTCTTTGAGAGACCGGGCCAGATTTGTATATGGCAATTCTTCCTCGAGTCCGAAATAATAAAAGCCCTTTGTGTCCATTTCCCATTCATGTTGTGGTTTCTGGCGATAGCGCATCTCCGGTCTGACTCTCAGATCGGCCTTCCCGGTTGGCCTCCCCGGATGGTTTTCAGGATACACAGTAAAATAAGAATTTCTGTCCCATGCCAGCTCTATAAAGGAATTTCCAGTAAGAAACTTCAGGCCGGCTTCCTGAACGTTTTTATCCATCCCGGTATGACTAACTTCATAGGCTATTTCAATCAGTCCCTTCTGGTCGATTTTAATGTGGAAAGATGTGTTGAGCCCCTTGTATGTGCCCTTTGTATACAGGTTTACAATCCCATTGTCAGTGTTAAACCAAAAGTCAGTGCAACTCCAGTTCCGGGCAAGATCATGCATGGGAAGGGTCGAGTATTGTTGCCCAATCCCGGGGACCCTCAGGTTAATATAAGGACCAGAGCTGATGAGGGTATCTTCTCCAGCGATCAGGTTTTCCAGCAGGCCCTTACTTTTATTGATTTCTGCCTTAAAACCGGATCCTTTAATGTGTATTCTGTCCTCCATCTCTGATACTTCCAGTTCACCTTCGACACATCCTGCAAGTTCATGGGCTCGCTTGCCCAGCAGCAATGCATACCGGTCTACCAGCAGGGTATCGTTCCGGTAAAAACTGACATGGACTTTTTCTCCCGCCTTCCAGTCACAGGCAGGAATCAGTAGTTCCCCTTTGCTGTGAGGTTCCAGGTCATGGTTTTCCAGTTTCCCCGACAGACCTGCATAGTCCCAGGTGATCAGCAATTCATTGAGATTAGTATGATCGAAGCGGTTGTGCACAGGCAGCACCAACTCCTTCCCGGGCTCGAATTTGTCAAGCTGTTTTACCAGCAGCCGGGCAGGGGAATAAGCTTTCTTGGTTGCCCAGAACTCTGGTTTTTTCCTGCGCCATGTATCCACGATGCCCCATTCCCCGTAGCCTACACAGGGGCCCATATAGCTGGCAGGGATCACATTCTTATCCAGAATTCCCCACCACCGGGTAAAACCATCCAGATCTTCCGGCAGCATAAAAGTCTCATCCAGCATGCACCAGATAGCTCCGCCCAATGCTCCATCTGCTTCAAAGGTATAAGTCCACATACTGTCCAGGCTCTGGCCCCAGAAACTCCGGACATTCGGATCCTCCTTCAATTCAAAATTGTTGTAACAGGACACATGGGCCCACTCATCAAACAGGGCTGGCATCTGTTTGTATTCAAAAGCCTTTGTTTCCATACCATACTGGACCAGGTTTCCCTGCCAGTTCGGATAATGCATGCTCAGGATCTCATAATTTCTGAGGCTGTCCGGCACCTGTCCCGGGTAAGAGTAAATGACCGGGCGGGTGGCATCCTGGGATTTTACCCATTGAAACGATTTTGTAAAATTCTTTCCGAAGACATTTTCATTGCCTATGGACCAGATGATCACCGACGGGTGATTCCGGTGATTCTGTACCATTTCTTCCAGTTGTGACATGTAGCGCCCGGTAAACTCTTCATCGTCCTGAGTAGCACCGCTTGAACGATAAACCTCTGTACGATGTGATCCGACGAAACAGACGGCCGTTTCATCCTCCACATAGATGCCATATTGATCACAGTAGTCCAGAAATGCTTCCGAAGGAGGATAATGGGAAGTCCGGATGAAGTTCATATTGCATTCTTTGGCCAGGAGAACATCCTTCAGGTCGTATTCCGGGGTAGTCATCCGGCCCAGAGCAGGATGGATATCATGTCTGCAGGCCCCGCGAAGTTTCACCGGCCTGCCATTGACCAATAAGCTATTCCCATTCACCTCTACCTCCCTGAAGCCTATTCTTAGCGATTGGGTAAGGGTTTCCCTGTCTCCTTCAATCAGGGTGGTACTAAGTGTATACAGATTGGGGTGCTCCGCATCCCATTTTTCCGGATTGCTCACCGGAATGGATATGATACCTTCTTGTGAATCCAGCTCCCTTTCAAGTCTTTTAACCAGCTTGTTCCCGGTATCGAATAATTCCACTTTAATGCGGGCAGGAGTGTCCCTCTGAAGCTTATACAGGATCTTCAATTCAGCATCGGTGTAGCGATCGTCCAGCTCCGTTTCCACATAAAGCTGCTTGAAATGCTGTGGAGGAAGAGCCACCAGCTCCACATCCCTGAGGATCCCCCCAATCTGGTGCTTGGCATATCCGCTGCCGTAGGAGATATCATCGGACCTGTCCATAATTTCGACCGTGAGTACCGCTTTTTCGCCGGGAGTGACCACCCGGCCGATGTCACAGGTCCATTTGGTAAAACCTCCGGAATGCTCACGAATATATTCTCCATTCACCCACACCCTTGCATAAGAGTACACTCCGTAAAAATTCAGGTATACCTCTTTCCCTTCATAGTCTGCCGGTACTTCAAATTCTATCTTATATACATAAGGCCTGTCGTGCTGTATGGCAAAGCCCTGCATCTGGCATTCACCGGGAACCCTGATGTCGGACCAGTCCTGGAAATCCAGATCGTTTTCCCAGTAGTTCTCCGGTGGGATCATGGAGAATTTCCAGGTCCCGTTCAGGATGATTGCTGGATTCGCCACATCCTTTACTTCAAATTCTTTGAGTTGCTTTTGTGGAGTGCATCCAAACAGAGAGGCAGCCGCCAACAGCGCCAGGGGATAGAGGATTTTCATAGGTTATCTATTTATCATTTTGCACTAAAATAGCCATAATAAGGCTTGTATATTTATTGAGGTAATCTGATTTTCTCACTCCGGATGGATCCCTTACGGCAAACTGGTCCAGAAAAACGTGCACTTCACTGAGCCCCTCAGCCAGTTTCAACTCTGTGTTTTGAGCAAAAATCATACTGCAGCTAAGCAGAAGCAGGGCTAAGGGCAGATTTTTTTTCATATTCCAAAATAAAACATTTAATTGGGGTATAATAATTTCAAAAAATATAAAACAGATGATAAATCGGGTTATACTACTCCTGATGGCAATAGGTCTGCTTCATTTCATTAGCGCTTGTTCGGGAGATGAAAAACGCATCTTAATCTATACGAAAAACGGGGAAGGCTACGTGCATGAAAATATAGCTGCCAGTGTGGCTGCCCTGGAAAAGATCTGCAGGGAGGAGGGCATCCTTACAGATGTATCTGACCTGCCAGAAGTTTTTACCAGTGAGGATTTGAAACGCTATGATGCCATCGTTTTCTCCAACTCCAATAACGAAGGATTCGATACGGAAGCACAAAGAAAAGCCTTCCAGGATTTTATTCGAAGCGGAGGCGGCTTTGCGGGCATTCATTCGGCTAATGCTTCGGAACGCGACTGGCCCTGGTACTGGGCCCTGGTGGGAGGGAAGTTCATTCGGCACGCTCCACACCAGGAATTTGATGTACTGGTTACTGATTCAACTCATCCTTCTACCTCCCATCTGCCGGCCAGATGGACTATAAAGGATGAGTGTTATTATTCATTCCAGCTGAATCCGGATATTCATGTATTACTATCTGCCGATATGACTACCGTGGAAGATGAGGGAAAAGTCGAATACCCGGGAGAGACCTTCGGAACCCAGTTTCCCCTGTGCTGGTGTCACCGGTTTGAAGGGGGCAGACAGTGGTACACAGCACTTGGGCATGATCCCTGGTTTTACGAGGATTCACTTTTTGTGGAGCACCTGAGAGGTGGACTGTTGTGGATTATAGACGACGAATAGGATCAGGGTAGTGCAAGCAGTTCCTGGCTGCTTTTGTATGCAGGGCTGTCTGGAAGGGTGTAATCGGCATGAGAAAGCGTACCCGGAGTATGATTAATAACCGGATATAATATATCTCTTTTGTTTTTACACAATGAATTCTTTATTTTTGTGTGTAGAAATAGTAAAAATATCACACATGGCTACAAATTTAGCAATTGAAGATTGGCTTATAGAGGAAGCAAAGTTGGTCGGTAAACACCGGACTAAAAAAGGAGCTGTAACTGAGGCCTTATTGGAATACATTCAACGCAGGAAGCAATCCGAAATTCTTCGAATTTTCCATTCCATTGATTACGATCAAGACTTTGATTACAAAAAACAGCGAGCAGTTAAATGAAAGTTATCGTCGATACTAGTGTATGGTCTTTAGCTTTAAGGAGAAGCAAAGATATTGAAAACAAGTATGTTGAAGAACTTGAGGAACTTATCAAAGAGGTGCGCGTCCAACTAGTTGGACCAGTGCGTCAAGAACTTCTTAGTGGGATTAAATCAGAAAAGCAATATAAGACTCTAAAAAGGCATCTTAAGGCATTCAAGGATCTCAATATTGAAACAGAGGATTATGAACTGGCGGCCCAATATTTTAACACAGCTCGGAGAAATGGAATCCAGGGTTCAAATACGGACTTCTTATTGTGTGCTATTTCTACTCGTCATAGAATGCCAATATTTACTACAGATAACGACTTTATAAACTTTCAATCAGGTATTCCGATAGAATTACACAAAATCAGGACGTAACATTTAGCTACCGTAGTTCATATACAATTCATTAAAGCCAACCGTAACGCGTGTCACGCCCTTTGCAGAAAAGCAAAGCCCGCGCCACCCGCCGACAGCTTATTTCCACCGTTCTATGCACACTTTAACCTTTCTTTTCATCCGGAGGGCAGAAGTGATCTGCCCGGTTTCCTGACATCCTTCTCAGTAGAGATTAAACCCTCTTTTTTAAGCTCGTTTATCAGGTCATAGGAATACTGGTCAAACCAGCTGTCCAGGCTTGATGGATTATAGGCTTCCGACTGGATGGACCACAGGAGTTGATCCTTTTCCAGATCGTAAAAATTGCTTTCAATGTAATAGGTTTTATCGCTAGTGTAATAACCGGAAGAATAGACCTGGGGATAGTAATAGTTATAATATCCGTAATAACTGCCATACATGCCATAATTCATGGGATAATAAGCTATTCCGGGCTGATAATACTCTTCGGTTTTTACATCGAGCAAGGCAATGACAAATACGGCATCACAGCCGGTTTTTTTTATGGCATCTCCCAGTTGCTCACGGGTGAAATTTTCAGAGATGGACATGTTGGGAGGAAGCACGGCACTACTGACCACTACCTTCTGGCCCCTTGAAGCAATCAGAGAGGCCATGCGGTCTTCCACACTAAAACTAGTTCCCGTGCTGTGAGATAATACCATGACGAAAATGGATGCGTAAGGTCCATTGGATCGAGCCTCGGGATTGATCCAGGAATTTGTGATTTTCTGACTTGGGCCACACGCTGATATCAGGGTAGCAAGCACTAAAACAATGAGAGATTTAGTTTTCATTTTCTATTAATTTTTCAGTTCTCCTCTGGAAGTGTTTGGAATCGCCCCACTGGCCATAGCCTATCTCACCGTCGGCCAGTTGGATGCGCACATCCAGGCAGTTTGTACACTCCTCGGGTTCCTCGTCCACGCAGGGTTTGTTCTCATAAAGGGCATAATCGTTCCGGTATTTGCCTGGGGTTATGTTGGGCATGATAATATTGGCACCCACTTTTACGGCTTTTTCTCGTCCCATGGGATCGATGGCCTGGAGCGCGGTGGCTGCTGCAATATTTATATCCTTCATCAGGATACGCAGGGTGGCAATCATTTTCAAGGCAAGATCAAACCGGTCATTAATGGGCATAAGCTGGTCCCTGAATTGAAACAGGGGAGTATCCTGGTGTTCAATGTAGGGCCCCATTCCCACCATATCCACATCAAAATCACGCATAAAGAGCAAATCGTCGGCCAGATGTCCCGCATCCTGGAAAGGCAATCCGATCATAACTCCTGTCCCGGTCTGATATCCAAGATCCTTCAGTGTATAAAGGCAATCCAGTCTTTTCTGGAAATCGTGGAGGGAATCATTCGGGTGGTAGCGGTGATACAAGCCGGGGCTGGAGGTTTCAATCCGCAGGAGGTAGCGGTGGGCACCCGCCTCAAACCAGCGCTGATAGGTTTCGCGGGACTGTTCACCCAGTGAAAGGGTGATCCCCAATTTCCCGTCCGAAATCTTCTTGATCTCCTTCAAAAGGGTTTCAATCCTTTTAGTAAATGCTGGAGATTCCAGTTCTCCTGCCTGCATCACCAATGATCCATAGTTGTTATTACAGGCAAAACGGGCTGCATCCAGGATCTGCTCATCGGTCACGTTATAGCGGTGGGCTTCTTTGTTGGATTTCCTGATGCCGCAGTAGTAACAATCCTTGCCGCAGATATTGGAAAACTCCACCAGACCACGGAAGAATACTTTGTTGCCTATTTCTTTCAGTTTTACTTCAGTGGCTTTCTTATACAGCAGCTTCTTATCCTCTTCTTCCGAATTTAGCATGACGATCAGATCATCCCGCTCCAGTACTTCCTTCTCCACAATCTCTTTTACTCTCATGCTATAAATAACTTATTGAATTAGAATCCAGCTTTACAAAGGGTGCGATGGCGCGCTTATAAATCCCATGCATATAAGCAATGGCCATTCCGTAATTGCTAACCGGAATGCCTGCATCCACTGCCGGTTTCAGCCGGTTGATCAGTTGCTTCCTTGTAATCATACAGCCTCCACACTGGATCACCATGCTGTAATCTGTTATTTCCCCGGGTATTTCATTGAGTCCGGCCACCACTTCATATTCAAGTTGTTTGCCGCTAAAGTTCGATAACCACCTGGGAATCTTTATCCTTCCTATATCGTCACAGGAAACATGATGGGTGCATGATTCCAGGATCAGTACTTTATCCCCATTATCCAGATTTGACAGATGGGGTGTTCCCTCCAGGTAATGTTCGAAATCCCCCTTGTACCTGGCCAGCACCGTACTGAAACTGGTCAGGGCAATGTCCTCAGGTATGGAAGCATCGGCCTTTTTAAATACCTGGCTATCTGTTATTGCCAGGGCAGGTTTGGGTGAGAGTCGTTTTAACAGGGAGTCCACTTCACGCTCCTTAACCACAATGGCAATGGCATCGTTGTCCAGAATATCCCGGATGGCCTGTACCTGTGGTAAGATCAGCCTGCCTTCAGGAGCCTCTTCGTCGATGGGGGTGATCAGGAGTACCAGGTCGCCCTGTGAAATAATATCACCTACCAGGGACTTGGAGAGATAGGCAGTTTCGGGAATGGATGTGCGAATCAGACCGATCAGCTCTTCCCTGTTGTGGGGATCGAAGGTGGAGAACTCAAACACCTCCTGATTTGTGGTTTCCTGAATACTCCTGAGGGTGCCAGCGGACAGGGTTTCCAGATCCGATTTGTTATGGATTACCAGGAAGGGGACCTCCCATTTGTTAAGCTGCTCTATAACAGACTTTTCTTCCTGGTCAAACAGGTTCCCGGCCACTACCAGTATGCCCAGGTCTATGTGACGGATAATCTCCCTGGTCCGGGCCACCCGTTTTCTCCCCAGTTCCCCGCTATCATCCGTTCCGGCAGTATCGATCATAACTACAGGACCTATGCCGGTAATCTCCATGGATTTTTTTACAGGATCGGTTGTTGTGCCCGGTTCACCAGAGACAATGGCCACATCCTGACTGGCAAGGCAGTTGATCAGGGACGATTTCCCATTGTTCCTCCTGCCGAAGATCCCGATATGTGGCTTGGCGTCACGTCCTTTCATTGCAACTCCCTGATATCATTTACGGTAAATCCCTTTTTCAGCAGATTACCGGGCTCCATTAAGCGAATCAGCTGGTCAGGATCAAGGGTACGCATGTGTGAATTGGCCTGAAAAACATCCTCCCCGGTCTCTTTCATTCGTTTCGCCAGTTCGGCTGCTTTGTGATAACCTGTTAAAGGGGATAGGGCAGTGGTCACGGCCGGGCTCCGGAAGAGTTTCTTACTTGCCGTTTCCGTCCTGACCACAAGGCCATCCAGCATTTTTTCGCTAAGGGTCCTGTTCATGGAGATCATCAGCTTCAGGCTATCCAGCATAGCAAGCCCAATCTCCGGCAGATATGCATTTAGTTCCAGACATCCCTGAGCCGACAGGCTGGTGATAAGCTGGTCGTTGGAGTAGATTCTGTGGGCTGCTGAAATCACATATTCGGGGATCACCGGATTAACCTTTCCGGGCATGATGGAGCTTCCCACCTGCCGGGCAGGCAGATCAATCTCCCGTTCGCTGTTTACACCGGATGAAAGCAGTCTCAGGTCGGAGACGATCTTCTCCAGGTTAACCGCATGTGCTTTCAGGATGGCATGTACCTCCACCCACCTATCCAGGTTGCTGGTGGCATCCAGCAGGTTTTCTCCCTGGCTGAGGGGCAGGGAAGTGAGTTTTTTCAACATGGGCACCACTTCCATAATAAAGAAACGAGGGATGGAGATCCCGGTACCGATGGCACCACCGCCCAGGTTTACCACCTTGATTCGTTCAAAGCTCTTGGAAACCCTCCACCAATCTCGCGAGAGCGTGTCGCTGTAGGTGCTGAAAAGTTGTCCGTAAGTGGATGGGACAGCTTCCTGCATTTGTGTATACCCCAGCCGCAAAGCGTTTCTGTACCTGGTTTCAAGCTGCTCAAAAGAGAATCGTGTTTTATTGATGACTTCCTCCAACTCATTCAGCAGATGCATGCTGGCTACTGTGAGTGCGGTGGGGATCACATCATTGGTGGACTGAAATATATTGGCATCCTCAATGGGATCCAGGTGTGTATACTCTCCCGGCTTTCTGCCCAGGCTTATTAAGGCGGAGTTTGTGATGATTTCATTGATATTCAGATTAATGCTGGTACCTGCTCCTCCCTGGGTTCCCGGAACAATAAAGTGCTCAAAGAGAGAGCCGGATGAGACCCTTGCAGCTGAAGCTTCCAGGGCACCCAGCACCTTTTTTTCAGGGATCCTCAGGTGATCGATCAAATCCGGATGTTCCTTTTGAAGTGCTTTTAACAGCTTACCGACTGTCCGGTAGCAGGCAAGTTTTACAGTACCGGCAGCCTTAAACCATTCGATGGGGAAAGGGATCTGGTTGGGGAAGTTTTCACGTGCTCTGAAGGAGTGAATGCCATAAAGAGCATCTTCGGGTATGGATACTTCGCCTATGAAATCTTGTTCAGTGCGCATTATTCAGTCACTTCTATGAAGGGAAATGAGGCTCCTATCTGAAGGGTGGAATTTTTATAGGGGTCTCCCGGATTATCCTTTGGAATGTCCAGAAATCCCCTGCTGTAACGAAGATAGATGTTTATTCCTTTCCCGTGTACAGGCTTGGCTACCATATAAGAAAGATCGATGACTCCTGCCAGATCAAAAAAATTCAAATGCTCCTTGATATCAAGCTTGGCATTCAGTACAATATTATCAATTTGAGAGGAATAATAGACATCTGTGGCGTCAAGCAGAAAGCTGAATTCGGGTCCCGCCGAAATGCTTAACCTTTCCGTAATGCTGTATTTAAGCAATACGGGGATATCCAGATAGTTCAGTTTGCGGTCTGTGGATTCAACATCCAACAGCAAATCATCCAGATCTTCATCTCCCGTGGTCTGGACAGGTACATCACTTACTCCTTTGGTCGATAAGGCGAGAAATTCAGGTGTCAGGAACAGTTTGTCATTCAGCCGGATATTATTGACCAGCCCAAAGTTGAATCCAACCCTGTTGTTTCCGTCTTCCACCCCTGTAATCATGGAATAGTTCAATCCGGCCTTCAGACTGAAATAGAAATTCTCACTGGCCACCTTTTCACCGAAGATCAACACCAACAGGGCAGCCTGTCCTTTTGCAAGCCCGGAAGAAATGGTTAAAAGAAACAGAATTGTATAGAGCAATTTTTTCATATCTTTCAGTAAGGGATTTATTACAGGCTTTTTATTGGAAAGGTAAATATATAAAAAAGGAAAGTACGCTGAACAATGAGTATCAGTTAGTATGATAAATTTAGGAGAATGAAACAAGGTGTCCGGCTCTTTTCAGCGATCATAATTCTTGTTCTTATATGTCAATCGGGGTATGCTCAGTTCTTTGATGAAGACAGGACGCCGAAGTATGATACCAATTACATAAAAGTATACAGGGATGAACTGACCACACGCGTCTTTCTGGCCAGAAAACAGAACGGTTTAAACCTGTCTGAAAGATTATTTAATCCAGGTTTGAAGTACAGAACAAATGATAACCTCCAACTGGGCCTGGGTTATACCTACAGTTTCCTGAACATCAATCTGGCCTTTAAATTGCCCTTTATCAATGCAGATGATGACATCTATGGAGAATCCAGGTATACGGACCTCTCTGTTCAAACCAATTTCAGGAGCCTTATGTTTGACTTATACCTTCAATGGAACAGGGGCTATTATATGGCCAATCCGGAGGATTTTTCTCTGGTCAGGTTGACCGATATTTCTAAGCCACAACGCGGGGATATGCGAACCAGTCTGGTTGGCTTCAATGTGCATTACCTATTTAACTCAGAACGCTTTTCTTACAAAGCCTCCTTTCTACAAAATGAATTTCAGAAAAGGAGTGCAGGTACGCCTATTGCAGGTGCAGAAGCCTACTGGATGCTTAGCCTGGCCGATTCAAGCATATCGCCCATACTGGCTGATGGCAGTACCTACTTTAGCGAAGGTGCATTCAACCAGGCCGATCTTTACAATTTCGGTTTTAACGGGGGATATGCCTATACCTTTGTCTGGAATGAACGGATATATGTTTCAGTTACATCCACTGTGGGTTTGTCGGGAGGTTACCATGTTATACACAATACAGAGGATTCGTACACCTGCTGCCAGGGATTTTCAGCCGGGATAACCAATAACACGAAGTTGTCAATTGGCTACAACAACAACAGGTATTATGTGGGCATAAGTTATGTGAGGTTTTCCATGAGTCAGCTGGTGGGTTCAAATGCCGAGTGGATGAGCTATACCAACGGCTACATCCGCTTTAATGTGGTCAAGCGTTTCAATTTGAAAAGAACCATCAAGTTCCTGCGTCCCGATCTGTGGATTTACTAATTTTGTGATAAGGCTGGAATTTTTACCCGGATATGAGGATCACAAGAATCATATTTATTTTTTTCCTGCTGGCCGGAAGTCAGTTCAGGCTGCATGCCCAGAAAATTGATACCATCTTCTTTCAGAACGGGGATAAGCTTACCGGTGAGGTCAAATCCCTGGAACATAATCAACTGAGATTATCCACTAATGATGCGGGAACCGTAAACGTTGAATGGAATAAAATTGACAGTGTGAAGATCCTGAGCACCATGCGGGTTGAGCTGGAGGACGGAAGGATCATGTACGGAGTATTGCTTACTGCCGGGATCAAAGGAAGCTGTTATATCTGGAGGAGGGCCGGGGATCCCTACCTGGCAGAACTGATCCGCATTGTCTATTTATCACCCATACGGGATCGCTTTGTAAACCGGCTGGATGGATTCATAAGTTCGGGATTCTCCTATGTGAAAGCCAGTGAGATCATGCAGGTAAACTTTAATGGTTCAATTAAATACCTGGCTGAGAAGAACGTCATTGAGACTTTTTACGATGGCATACTGACACGTGAATCTGGTGTGAGTAAGTCACAAAGGCATCATGGCGGAGCCAGTTTCAGAAGGATCCTGCCCAGGAACTGGTTCTTTATGTCACAGGTCTCGGCTGAAAGCAATACGGAGCTGGAACTTGACCTCCGGACCAATGTAACCCTTGGTGGGGGTAAAAGCCTGATACGCACGAATTTTGTAAATCTGCATGCTGCTACAGGTCTGCAGGTGAACAGGGAGAATACTTCTGAAACACAGCAGTATAACCTGGAAAGTGTCTTTATCGCAAACTACTCCATGTTTGTGTATGATGATCCTGAAGTATCTTTCGAAGTTACGGCCAGCCTGATTCCCAGTTTAAATGACCCGGGAAGGATAAGGAATAACATCAGATCCAGCCTTAAATGGGAGGTTTTTAAAGATTTCTTTTTTAAATGGTCCTTTTACTTCAGTTATGATAACAGGCCTCTTTCCGAAACTGCTGCTAAATTCGACTGGGCAGTAACCTTGCTGGGACTGGAATACAAATTATAAGATATTTCTATTTTTTAGCATGATCCTCGCTTTGAACAAAGAAAATGATCATTTGTTCTACAACTACGACGCTTAAGTTAGAATCAATTATATGATGGTTGCATCGGATGCTCTTTTTTCAGTGCAACTTTTTTTTAACACCTAAAACAATCAACGTGGCATCAACTGCACTAGAAGCTGTTAAGGAACTGAAAGAGAAGATGGGATTATCAATCATCGGACAGGAGATGATCATCGAAAGGATCGTGATGGTCCTGCTTGCTGAGGGGAACCTCCTGCTGGAGGGTTTACCCGGACTGGCCAAGACCAGGGCCATTACCAGCCTGTCGAGAAACCTGGATGCGGGACTGAGCCGGATCCAGTTTACCCCCGACCTGCTTCCCTCGGACATCACCGGTACGGAGGTATACCAGCCCGACTCGGAAGAGAAGTTTATCTTCCAGGAAGGCCCTGTATTCAACAACCTGATCCTGGCCGATGAGATCAACCGCGCCCCGGCCAAAGTACAGGCAGCCCTGCTGGAAGCGATGCAGGAGCACCAGGTCACTGTGGCGGGCAAAACACATAAGTTGCCAGAACTCTTTATGGTAATGGCCACCCAGAATCCCATCGAACAGGAGGGAACCTATCCTTTACCCGAGGCGCAGATGGACCGTTTCCTACTCCATGTTATGGTGGACTATCCTGATACAGAATCGGAAAAGAAGGTACTGAGGCTGGTCAGGGGAGAAGAGGCAGCGGCTGAGAAGACTGCCGCAGAAAAGAGGGCTGCAAAGGTTAAAACCATTCCTCAGAAAGCCATATTTCAGGCCAGGAAGGAGATCAACCAGGTCCATGTATCGGAGAATATAGAGCAATACATAGTGGACCTGATCAATGCCACACGCTTTCCCGGGAAGTTTAGTGAACAACTGGATACCTGGCTCGACTATGGAGCCAGCCCACGAGGTTCCCTGGCCCTGGAAAAGTGTGGACGGGTACATGCCTGGATGAACGGAAAGGATTTTGTGTCGCCCGATGATGTCCGTGCGGTAATCCATGATGTGCTTCGCCACCGGATCGTCCCAAGCTACGAGGCCAACGCCGACGGTATTGGTAAAGGAGAAATCATAGATGAGTTGCTGAAACTGGTAGCTGTTGCATAGAAGTCAAAAGTCAAAAGTTAATGCCAAGGGAGCTTATACCGGATAGCAAGGAAAGAAAGGGACCGCCGGAGGTCTATGTGACCCTGCGTGACCTGATCGGTTTGCAGCATGATGCCCATGGATTCAGCTTCCTCCCCAGGCATGCCATCCAGAGCCTTCTTTCGGGCCGGCACCGTTCCAGGCTGCGTGGTCGCGGGCTCGATTTTGACGAGGTCCGCAAGTACGTGGCCGGGGATGATATCCGGAATATCGACTGGAGGGTGACTGCACGTGTAGGAGAGACCCATTCCAAGGTCTTTACCGAGGAGCGCGAAAGGCCGGTATTGCTGATCGTGGACCAGTCCTCATCCATGTTCTTCGGGAGCCGGGTCTACCTGAAATCGGTGGTGGCTGCCCATGCGGCAGCCCTGGGAGCCTGGCGTACCCTGGAGGTGGGGGACCGGGTAGGGGGTATTGTCTTTGATGACGATTCACTGGATTATGTGACCCCCAAGCGGGACCGCAGAAGTGTGCAGCGGATCCTTCACCTGGTGGCTGAAAGAAACCAGGCCCTGGGACCGAAATCTGTAGCAACCAACGAGAACCAGCTATTTGAAGCCCTCAGACAGACACACCAACTGGTTACACACGATTACCTGGTGGTGGTGATCAGCGATTTTCAGGGATTTGATGACCAGGTGATGAAAATTCTTATTCAGCTCTCCAGGCACAACGACCTGATTGCAGCCAGGGTCACCGACCCCATGGAGGAGAAGCTCCCCGCGGCCAACCTGGTACTGACCGACGGGGTTTTCAGGACCTCACTGGATCGCCGGAAGAAAGCCCATACCAGGATAAATAAAAAACAGGCAGAAATACAACAACACCTTGCTGCACAACTGAAACGCTTTGGGATCCCCTTGCTGGAATTCAATACTACGGAGCCGGTATCCACACAACTGCGAAAAATGGTAGGAGGAGCAACAAAGTCAATAGTTAAAAGTCGAAAGTGAAAAGTTGAAAGTGAATGGATGTTTAACCTGGATCAGATATTGGCCGGTCAGCAGCTGGAACTAGGTGTTCCATGGGTCCTGTGGTTGCTACCCCTTCCCCTGTTAATACTCCTTCTGCCTCCTATGAAATACCAGGCTGAGGCGCTCTTTGTCCCTTTCTTTCAAGAGGTTTTAGCCATTAAAAAGGAGAAGCCCTCAAAAGGAATACGTATGGCCGGGCGAAACTGGTTCCGCGTGATCCTTATGTGGCTGGTCTGGATCTGTTTTGTTACAGCACTGGCCTCACCCCAGCTGGTGGGTGAACCGGAAAAGCAGATCAAAACGGCCCGCAACCTGCTGCTCAATGTGGACCTTTCGCTGAGCATGGAGACCAGGGACTGGATCTCGGCCGGTGGAGAGCGCTCTACCCGTTGGGATGCGGTGAAGGAGGTGATGGATGAGTTTATCGAAATGAGGGAGGGCGACCGCATGGGACTGGTGCTCTTTGCTTCCCAGGCATATCTGCAGGTGCCATTTACCAGCGACCTGCAGGTGGTACACAGCCTGCTGGAGGAGTCGGAAATCGGACTGGCAGGTGCCAAGACGGTGATCGGTAATGCCATCGGCAAGGCCATTGAACTGTTCGAATCGGACAGTGTCCAGGAGCGGGTGATGGTCCTGGTGACCGACGGGGCAGACAGTGGCAGCGAACTTCCGCCCCTGCAAGCGGCCCGGATGGCTGCACTGGACAGCATCACCATTTACACCATCGGGATCGGCAGCCTGTCGTCGGGGGCTTATGAATTGGATGAGACTACCCTGAAAGCTATTGCTGAAGCCACCGGTGGCCAGTATTTCAGGGCCAGTGACCGGAAGGGATTGCGGGAAATCTACACAATTCTGGATGAGCTGGAACCTATCGAGTATGAAGATGAGGACTACATTCCCAGGCGCCTGATGTTCTACTACCCGCTGATGGCAGCCTTTGGAGTGGTGGTTCTTTTCCATGTGCTGGCTGGTTTATTTTCTACCCTTCGGTTTCTGTTGCACCGTATCAAACCTGAAGAATAATATGTTGGACGGACTGGTCATATCGTTCTCCTGGCAGGATCTCTGGTTCCTGCGACCGCAATGGTTCTGGGGATTTATTCCAGTGGTGGCCATTGCCCTTATGTTTCTGCTCACTTTCCGTCGCAGGGAGGAGTGGAAGCGATCTTTCTCCAAACAGTTGTTGCCCTTTGTCACCCTCAAAGGGACCCGGAGCCAGTTCCTGCTGCCCAGGGTCTTCCTGCTCCTGCTCATGGCCTTGATGATTGTGGGATTGGCGGGACCCACCTGGGAAGAGAATGAGCAGCCCGGAAACAGAACAGAGGCTGCCCTGGTTATTGTGCTTGACCTCTCCAGGTCGATGCTGGCTGAGGATATACAGCCTAACCGGCTGGAGCGGGCCCGGTTGAAACTGAAGGACCTTTTTGATGCACAGCCCGGTATTCGGACCGCACTGGTTGCCTATGCCGGGAGCGCACATACCGTGGTGCCTTTTACCAAGGATTACCCGGTTATCAGCAGTCAGATGGAGGCCCTCAGACCGGACATCATGCCGATGATGGGCACCAACCTGGATGATGCCCTTGATCTGGCCGATTCCCTTCTTCGGCGAATTGAAGCGCCCAGCTCCATCCTGTTGGTTACCGACGGGATCGGACCGGAGGATGTGGAGCGGATCAGGGAGAGCACCCGGGAGGCCAGGGTGGAGGTGATGATCATGGGAACCCCCGGGGGTGCCACCATACCATGGGGAGGCGGAGTGCTCAGGGACCGCTCTGGTAAACCTGTGGTGGCCGGTTTTGATCCCTCCCTGTTGATGGAGGTGGGAAATACCCCGCAGATAAATATTGTGACGGTGACCCTGGATGAAAGTGATGTGAAGATCCTGGCCATGCACATTCGTGAGAACCTGGAGTTTATTGCCGATCCCGAAGAGGCTGAAACAGCGTGGAAGGATGCAGGGTACTGGCTCCTGATCCCGGCTATACTAATGAGCCTGTTGTGGTTCCGGAGGGGCTGGATGGTTCACTGGATTTGGTTGCTGCTCCTGACAACCGGCTGTAACAAAGAGAGCGATTTCAGAATGGCTGATCTTTTCCGGAGCCGGGACCAGCAGGGACAGCAATTGTTTGAGAAAGGAGAAATGGAAGAGGCGGCCGAACGGTTTGAATCAGCCAACCGGAAGGGGTATGCCTTTGCGCAGGCCGGGGAGCTGGAGAAGGCGGCAGAGGAATACAGCCGGGAGACCAATGCCGACGGATTTTATAACCTGGGAGTTGTCTATGCCCGCATGGGCGATGCGGAAGCAGCCAGGGAGGCGTTTGCTTCTGCACTGGAAATGGATCCGGAGATGGAGGTGGCCAGGGAGAACCTGGAGCGGGTAGACCTGGTACTCGATTCGTTGTTCCTGGTGGGAGAGCGTGAGAGTGGTGCCCCTGAAGATGAGAAAAAGAAACCGGAAAAATTTGTGGAGCCCGGTAAAATCTCGGAGGAGCAGGAGCAGGCACAGGAGAGCGATGAGAAATTTGAGGGTAAAGGAGATGTACAGGAGATGGGTTCCAAAGAGGTGGATGAGTCCACCATCGATTTTTTCGATACGGGCGGAGAGCCTGCCCCGTTCGACCAGCAGGAAGCAAAGCAATCGCTGCTTCGCCAGGTAGATGAAGATCCATCGATCTTCCTGCGCCGTAAGTTCGCACACCAATTAAAAAACCGAAAACAAAAACCTGAACGCTCTGAGGAAACGTGGTAACATAGCATCCATTGCAATGGCAGTTCTGTTATTCCCGGCAGCCTTCATGGCCCGGGCCGAAACCACACCGGCCAATATCTGGGCCTCGGTGCAGTTCAATAAGCGGAGCGTAGTGGTGGGAGAACCCCTGATAGTCACGGTGACCGTCTACACCAGCACCTGGTTTACCGCTCCTCCTGAGTTCAGTGAGATTCAGGTACCCGAAGCGATGATGGTGGATTACCAGCAACGGACAGGCGCCAAGCAGAAGACCATCGGGAACAAATCCTATCCCGCCATTGAGAAGAAGTTTGTGGTCTATCCCTTCAGGGTGGGAGAGAACAGCCTGCCACAGCTGACCATTGTGGTTGAGTCACCACCTGAAGGCGATTACAAGGGCAAACGAAGGGTGATCAAATCACCGGAGCGCACCTTTACTGTCAAGCCACCACCTGAAGGCCTCAATATGGAAAAATGGCTGACAGCCTACAATGTACAGCTGTTTGAACGGTGGGATAAACCAATGGATCAACTGATGCAAGGGGATGTGTGTAAGCGCCGGATCACCATACAGGCATACGGTGCCCTGGCTGCACTGATACCCCCCCTGGAACTGGAAGGCGGCGGTTATGGCAATGTATACTCCCAACCGGCATCCCTGAATAATGTACAGAATCAGGCCAGTTTTACGGGAACCAGGATCGAATCATGGACCTACCTGATGGAGTCGGAGGGAACCTATACCATTCCGGGTATCAAAGTCTCCTGGTACGATCCCGGCTCCGGAAAGGTGGAGAGCGTCGCGATTGAGGCCCGGGAGATCTCCATTGCAGAGAATCCAAACCTGGACTTTCTGCTGACTATGCAGGACTCACTGCAGGCTTTGCTGGAGACGGGAGAGGAGATTGAGAAAGAACCCTTTGAATGGATGGGATTGAACTGGTGGCAGCTGGTCGTGGCCGGTCTCTCCGGCTTGATAATCATCTACTTGGTGATCAGGATGATTCGCCGAATCGTCTCCTCGGTGAGAAGGAGAAAAGTAGCCGCAATCGAATCAGAAGAGCACTATTTTGAGGAGCTGGTAAAGGTGAGCAGGGAGGGGGATCCTTCAAAAGTGATGAAGGCCCTGATTGGCTGGTACGACCGCTACAGGAGTGAGCGTTTCGGGCCCGGATTCGAAAACTTCATCTGTGTTGCCGGTGCTGCAGATTTGAAAAACAGCTTTGCCCAACTGGAACGGATTGTTTTTGCCGGTGAGGAGCAGGATGACTGGAATGGAAAAAGCATGATGGAATTAGTCAGAGAAGCCAGAAAAAAGGTGACCAATAGGTATAAACCAACACCTGAACTGGAACTCATTGAATTGAACCCCGGGAATGCAGAAACAGAAACATGTAAAACGCATATTTAAATGAAGCTCGTGCAGGATACCATACATATTACTGGTATTGAACCCATGATCGCACCGGACGCCGTACCCTTCTGGCCACCGGCACCGGGATGGTATGTTTTGGCCGGACTGCTGATGCTTCTCCTGGTCTTCCTGGCAACCAGGTGGGTCGTCCATAGGCGAAGGAACCGCTACAGGGTCACGGCACTGCAGCAACTCAATGAGATTGAGCGAAGGGCAGGCGGTATCCCGGATCAGAAAGAGCTGCTTGCCCTGAACAGCTTGCTGAAGAAAACAGCATTGACAGTCTATCCCAGGGAAGAGGTGGCATCCCTGACCGGAAAGGATTGGATGGCGTTCCTGGCTGAGAATTGCAGGGATGCGGAGCCAGGTGATGTGGTGGAATCGCTTTTAACCCGGGCTACATTTCAGCCTCCCGGTGAGACTAAAATAGACACAGGTGACTGGAAAGCCCTGCTCTTTTTCTCCGAACGATGGATTCGTCATCACCGCACAACATCTATGTAGCTGATACTTGAAAGAATAATTTTATCATTAAAAAAGAAAACCATGTCAAATGAATTTGAGAAAGGAACTAAGTTTTCCTACCGCGAGCGCATTGCTTATGCAGAAAAATCTGTTGTTAGTAAACACATCTTAAAAAAAGCGACAGGAAATATCTCACTGTTTGCTTTTGATAAAGGCGAAGGATTAAGCGAACATACAGCACCTTTTGATGCCCTGGTTCATATTGTTGACGGTAAAGCTGATATAGTAATAGATAAAGTTTCTAATATTCTTGATGCAGGCGAAAGCATCGTAATGCCGGCAGATGTTCCGCACGCACTAAAGGCGGTCGAGAAATTTAAAATGGTGCTGACAATGATTAAAAGCAAATAGAAAACAAAGTAGACATGCCTGTTGTCTGGGAAATTTCGGCGATTCATTTAAACAGAAGAACACTGCTCAGTGGTGTTCTTCTCTGTAAGAGCCCCTTTAATTTCAAGCGGAAAACCAGCAGTATAAAAAACGCATTCAGAGTTGTAAGAACCTATTTTGCAGATACATACAGAGATAAGGAGATTGATGTAGCCGTTAAGGGAACTGCAATCCGTACCGCCACCGATGGTTCCGGAGGTTTTTCTGTGCTTGTCGATTTTCTGGTCGATGATGAGGTGAAAATCAGTGTTCCAGGTAGTGATGAATCCCTGCAGATCATACAAAACTATCCGGTGATTTTCAGAGAAACCGATACTATTCTGGAGGTGATCTCGGATATTGATGATACAGTGATTATTTCCCATACCGCCAGCCTTGTAAAAAGAGTGGGAACCCTGACCCTGAAGGCTCCACAGCACCGTAAGCCGGTTGGTTTCAGTCTGCAAGTGCTCAATTACCTTGTGAAACAACACAATACAAGGGTTTTTTATATTTCGAAAAGCGAAAGCAACCTGTTCGGGTTGCTGACCACCCTGATTCGTAATAACAAATTTCCTGAGGGAAAGCTATTTTTAACACCCTATCTGAAACCGGGTCAGCTTATCCATCCAAAGAAAGGGCGAGATTATAAATACCAGCGCATTCGTTTCCTGATAGAGAATTCAGCAAATAAAAGATATGTTCTTCTTGGGGACGATACCCAGAAGGATATGGAAGTCTATACAGAGATTTCCAAAGAGTTTCCCGGCAGGATCGTGAAGATCTATATCAGGAAAACCCGAAAGAGGGTAAGCAGGAGAAAGCAAAAGATGTGGCTTGCCCTGGTGAATCATTTTCCTGATGCTTGCTATTTCACAGAGAAGACAGATAGCGCAACTGAAATCAGGTATCTTGAAGAACATCTTCGCAGCAATCAAATTCAATCATATGGTTTCAACTAATAGAGACCAATCTGAATATCTGAGCAATGAAACTTCTATTTGTAGTAAACCCCATTTCGGGGGGAGTGAACAAAGAACCTTTTATTAAAAAAGCGCAATTACTTTGTAACAAGTACGGTGTTGAATATCATATTTTCAAAACAAGCGGGAAGGATGACGAAAAACGGCTGAAAGATGAACTGTTTAGTTATAAGCCTGACAAAGTGGTTTCTGTAGGCGGTGACGGAACAACGCTCTTCACTTCCATAGCTTTATTAAACTCGTCAATTCCCATTGGAATTATTCCATTGGGTTCAGCTAATGGTATGGCCACAGAACTATTTGTAAATCCCGACCCGGATGAAGCTTTAAAAGATATCATCATGTCGGATGTGATTGGAGCTCTTGATATGGTTATGGTAAACGAAGAACATTATTCAATACATATTGGTGATGTAGGTGTAAATGCAAGAATAGTAGAGGCATATGAGAATGATAGCAATAGAGGCATGGTAACATATGCCAAATACTTTCTCGAAGAATTAAAAACCATTAAACCTTTCAAAATAACTATTCAGACAGATGAACAGGCAATATCAACGAAAGGGGTGATGCTTGGTATATGTAATTCAAGGAAATACGGCACCGGGGTTCCTTTAAATGTGCAAGGAAACCCAATGGACGGAAAGTTTGAAATCGTTGTAGTAGAAAAAATAAATACAAGTACTTTACTAAAAGCAGGCCTTTCTAAATTTGATGATAGTTTTCATGATAGTCAAAATGGAATAGTTATCAGTACTGAAAAGGCTGAAATAGTTTTTGACCGGCCAAGATTATTGCAGCTGGATGGTGAAATAATTGGAGAATTTGAGCGCTTACAGATTGAGATTTTAAAAGGAGCGGTCAGATTAATTACGCATAATGAAAACTTATACTTATGACCCTGCTTTCCTTAACAAACCAAGTGCAAGATTATTTATTTTGGGTGAGTAGATAATTTTGTGTAAACGCTAACTGAGAGGTGATTTTCCTTTCACAATCTTAGATTTACTCTGAAGAGCTAGTAGATATTAAAGTTTGATAGATAGATCCAGACTTCCTCCAAGGCCGAGATGAACAATTTTCTGAAGAGTGGATAGACGCACCTCTTTTACATTGTTTTCAATCTTCGAAATGTACGATTTAGTTGTGCCCACCTTCTCTGCTAGCTCAGCCTGGGTCATGCCTTTCTCGATTCTCGCTTCATGCAACAATGCTCCTAATTTGAAGGTCTCATAACCCTCATCTAGAGCATCTCGCCTTTCGGTGCCTTTGATTCCGTAATGCTTATCCTTGAACTCGTTGAGAGTCATTTTATTTCTTGTGCTCATCGGTATACTCACGCCCTAGTTTAATCCGGATCTCATACAGCCCCTGGGTCGATTCAAGGTGTTTCAGATAATTCACAGGGACTCTTTCGATCTCTTCAATAAGTTCGAATGTCCAGATGATTTTATCCTTTACTTTCTCAGGTTGTTTTACAAAGAACCTCTCGAAATAGTCTTTATAGAATATAATCGTCCTATATCTCTTTTTCGAGTTCACGATACAAATATACGAAATGTTTCACTATAGTGCAACTTTCGAGTCTTTTATATTGAGTATTCGGATTCGCAGCAGAACGGCAGTCTGACTAAAAACCTCCGCAGTTTAGTGATAATGAGTTAAAGATAGCCGATTCACGGGGAGCATAAAACTCGGTGTCCAATATTGGATTTTTCTAAGAAGTGCCAGCATATGAGCTAGTTTTTGCTCCAATACAGTGGTTTTGCTGAAAAACAAGGCTATCCTATCTTGGAGGAACTCCCTGAACCACTCTATGCCAAAGATATTGATGATACGCCTCAGATTGTATGCGGTCATTAATAATCCCTTATCCGCACTGGCCCTTTTTGAGCTGTTCCTTGTTATGCTGTATGTGTTCATGAAATTCGCTTCGGTGTATTCCCTTTCCGCGAATAGATTTTGTCAATAGATCTTTTGCACTGCATGATTTACAAGCCTTTGTGGAGTATCTCTTGAGGTAATAGGCTTCCGCCTTGTGCCATTTTCCTGTAGTTGTCAGCTGCTGATTCTGAGGGCATAAATAATAATCTCCCTCCGGGATATAAGTAAAGTTCTCTGCATTGTATGCCGGATCAGGAGCCTGAAAAGTTTGCTTGGGAATAGCCACCAGGGTATTGATATCCAGGTCATGGGCCATCTTAAACTCTGATCCGGTATGATACCCTTTGTCATATAGGGCTGTAAACTGGTTGGTTCCCAATATGCTCTTGGCTCTTCGCAGCATATTCCCCATGGCTTTGACATCGTTGCAATTGGTGACCTTGTAGTCTATTAGCAGATTGTTCTTTGCATCGACGGTGGTTTGCACGTTGTATGCTACTTCTGTAATATTGTTGCGGATGATCATCTGGCGGCTGTCCGGATCTGATGTCGATACCTGCGACTCGCCGCTTTCCTTTAGCTGGTTTTCTATCTTATGATATCCTTCAGCCCTTTGTTTTTGCTTTTCAATTTGACCTTCAATATGCTCCTTATTGTCCCCATCGCTCTGGGCCAGAGCTTCATTATACTCCTGTAGCTTATTTTCGATGTATGCTAAATGCCGGGATGTTTCTCTTTCAAGTAATTTCATTAACTTTAATTAAGTCCTTTCCATTGTGACTATAGCATGGACATATTTCTAACAATTGAGATGCTAAATGGTGATTTGGAAAAAAGGCAAAGAGCTTCAATGAATAACCCCGGAATAGAACCTCAATCGTTCTTGCAAACATTTAGCCAATCAAATTGTTATGAAATCATTGTATGGACCTGATAAAAACAAGAGTTTCTTTTGGAGCCTTGGCTATTATAGCCATGGTTTTTGCACAAAGCTGTGGCAATTCTAGTAAGCAAGCTGCAACGCAAAGCAAAGAGACAGAAGCAGAAATGAATGTAGTACCGGGAGACCAGTACCTGCCCGATTATGAATATTATGGTTAAAAGGTGGTTCACCATATGACTGCCGTGGTAGAACATATCCAGGAATTTGGTTTTAACAAATTTGACCACCCCCGTATCGCTGACCATATCTCATTTGTGATCACACCTGCATTGGATCATTTCTATGCAAAGGCAGTAGTAGATGTGCGTGAAGGTCCTGCCGTTGTGGAAACTGCGGCAAAAGACGACAGATATTCCAGCATCCAGATATTTGATATGGAACACCATACCAAATTTGACAAGGTAACCTCTAAAGAGGGGGAGAAATTTGTACTTGTTCGCGAAGATTTCGAGGGCGAACTGCCGGAAGGTACTGTTATTAAAGTAAACATTACCGGAGGTGACGGAGAGGTTGGTTTCCCTGATTTAAAAAGCACACAGGCCATTGTTAATTGGACCTATGAAAATGAAATTCCATACGGACAATCCGGGCCTGAACGGCCAATCTGCTTTTGACATTATCCATAAAGGGACAGCACTTGAAAGCAAATTGAAATGTCCTGAATTTGAATTACGCTCGCGCATTCCCCGTAGCTTGCTGCGGGGTTAGCGAGCACAAATAAAATTAATAATTAATCGGAGATTCCTCGGAGCTTGCTCCGAGG
>JBDLIM010000007.1:0-85542 GCA_039714915.1 Bacteroidota bacterium | reverse complement strand
AACCAGGATCCAGGCATCCATGCCCTCCAGGTTCCTTCTCAGGATATCAAAACTCAATTTATAGTTTGAACTTACCATCACTTCCGAATCCTTCCCCGGCTTACCCAGTTTATACAGGCCCGGATCGACCCGGTAGCTGTTTCTGCCTATGGAAAGCCTCATACGTATGGCGCCAAGAATGTCTTCCTGTGACCAGTTGGAATCGATTCTTGAAGGAGTAATAAGGGTCAGCTTGCTGAAGTCCATAATAGGTTTCCTTGTAAAACTGTTGCAATATACAACTATTGTATTACGAAACCCAATGGACCGTCAGGGCAAGCATCGGATAAGTAAAAAATACTTTTATTCGTAAGTGTTTTTGCTTTCATTTGAAATTTTCCTACCTTTGTTTCTGCCATAGATCTGGAGAGTTCAGTCATGATCTTCAATGTACAACGATATTCAACCCATGACGGGGATGGGATCCGCACCCTTATCTTTTATAAAGGCTGTCCCTTGCGTTGCCAGTGGTGCAGTAATCCCGAAAGTCATTCTTTTGATTACAGCTTGTTTTATGATCAAAAGCTGTGCAAAGATTTCGGGGATTGTCTGAAGAGGAATGGAAGAGCTATCCGCAAGGCAGATTCCCATGGAATACTGATTGACAGGAAACTTCTGAATACACCTGAGGATATGAAAGATATCTGTGCTTCCAGGGCAATCACCATCTCGGGGGAAGTGAAAAGTGCAGAGGAACTGCTCCTGGAAATTGAAAAGGATCTGCCCTTCTACCGGGATACGGGGGGCGTAACCCTTTCCGGGGGTGAGCCACTGGCCCAGGGGGATGAGCTTATAAAGTTACTTCAGCTGCTTAAAAGCAGAAGCATCCCTGTAAACGTGGAGACCTCGCTTCATGTAAAATGGGAAATGGTGGCCAGGAGTATCGGATTGGTCGATACCTTTCTGGCGGATCTGAAACATACGCAAAAGGAAAAGTTCAGAGCTTTTACAAGGGGCGATTCGGGGCTGGTCATGGACAACCTGCGTAAGCTTCAGAACACTCGGGCACATGTGATCATACGCATCCCTGTAATTCCAGGTTTCAATCATACCGGGCAGGAGATGTCTGAATTGATTGACTTCGCTGCAAGCCTTCAAAAAGTCAGGGAACTGCACTTTTTGCCCTATCACACTTTTGGGCTTGAGAAGTACACTATGCTGGGGATGGAATACGAAATGGCCCATAAAAACCAGGTCCGGGATTGGGAGCTGGCACCTTATATACAATATGCCGAATTAAAAGGATTAATCACAAGGATCGGAGGCTGAAATGAGTATTGCAACAAAGGTCACAGAACCTACAGAACGTATTAAAAATTTAAGGGAAAAAGTGTTGAGAACCAGGCCGTCTGTATGTACGGAACGGGCCGTGTTCTATACGGAAATATACAGGAACAATGAAGATCAGCCGATACTTATTAAGCGTGCCCTGGCCCTGGAAAAAACCCTGAAGGAGATGACTGTTTTCATCGATGAGGGTGAACTCATTATTGGAAACCAATCCTCCCGGCACAGGGCTGCACCTATATTTCCTGAGTACGCGGTGGACTGGTTGCCCGAAGAAATGGATGAGCTGGACAGGCGGCCCGGAGATGCCTTTTACATTACAAAAGATCATAAAAAGGAATTGCTGGAAATTGCGAAATGGTGGAAGGGAAAGGTATTATGGGACCGGGGCAGGGCTTTAATGTCAGAGGAACTCAGGGAACTCCAGGATTCGGCCATTATAAAGGCCACCGGGAACCTCACGTCAGGGGATGCCCATATCGCAGTTGATTTCTATAAAATCCTTACTGTGGGCCTGGCAGGATACCTGGAGGAAATCACAAGCTACCATAAAAAAGTGAAAAGATATACCCGGGAAGGTATCAAAAAGGACAACTTCTATAAGGCCCTGACCATTTCCATCACAGCCTTTCAGCTCTTTATTAAAAGATACAGTAAACTGGCCCTTGAACTTTCGAAAACTGAACAGCACACTCAGCGAATAGAAGAGCTTCTGCTGATAGCCGAGAACTGCAATGTCATTTCAGAACACCCTCCCCGTGACTTTTACCAGGCCTTGCAACTGGTCTACTTTGTACAACTCATCCTGCAGATTGAAAGCAACGGCCACTCAGTCTCCCTGGGCAGGATGGATCAGTACCTCTACCCTTTCTACAGGCACGACCACATCACCGGAAAGATAAGCGAAGAATATGCCTCAGAACTATTGGAAAATACATGGATAAAATTGCTGTCCATTAATAAAATAAGGCCCTGGTCCCATACCAGGTTCTCCGCTGGCGGACCCCTTTATCAGAATGTGACCATCGGGGGACAGACCACCGATGGCAAAGACGCAGTAAATGATCTGAGTTTTCTTATCCTTCATTCGGTGGGGAAGATGAAACTCACCCAGCCCAATCTCTCGGTCAGATTCCATAAAAACATCAATCCCGGATTTATGATGGAGTGTGCCCGTGTCATAGAGAAGGGATTTGGAATGCCATCTTTCAACAACGATGAAATCGTGATCCAGGGTCTGCTGGACCTGGGTGTGGAACGCAACGATGCTTATAACTATTCGGCCATCGGATGCATCGAAATTGCCGTACCCGGTAAGTGGGGATACCGTTGCACGGGAATGAGCTTTCTTAACCTGATGCGTGTATTCCTGGCTTCGCTCCATAACGGGCTGGATACACAAACGGGCAAGGTATTTAACCCTGGTACAGGGCATTTTTCCGATTTCTCTTCTTACGATGAGGTCCTGACTGCCTGGCAACACCAGATTAAATACTACACGCAGAAGAGTGTGGAAATAGACACCGCGGTAGATAACGCTCTGGAAGAGCTGGTTCCAGATGTGCTTTGTTCTGCCTTTGTGGAAGATTGCATTGCACGGGGCAAGACCATCAAGGAAGGTGGTTCGAAATATGATTTTGTTTCCGGCCTGCAGGTGGGGATCGCCAACCTGGGGAATTCTCTGGCAGCCATAAAGAAGCTTGTGTTCGAAGAAAAGAAAATCACGAAAACTCAACTTCTCAACGCCCTTGAAAGTGATTTTAGCGGAAAAGAAGGTGAAAAAATCCGGCAGTTGCTTCTTAATTATGCCCCAAAATACGGAAATGACGACGACTTTGTGGATCTACTCCTGAAAGAGGCATACATGGAATACATCCATGAAATAGACAGGTATCATACTACCCGTTACAAAAGAGGACCCATCGGATGCAAATACTATGCAGGAACGTCCAGCATATCAGCCAATGTACCCAGTGGAGCTGTTGTACCAGCTACACCCGACGGAAGAAAAGCATTCAAGCCGGTAGCTGAGGGAAGCTCTCCTTCTTCGGGCACGGATTTGCTTGGTCCCACCGCTGTATTTAAATCTGTTTCAAAATTACCCACCGCTCAGATCATGGGAGGGGTGCTCCTGAATCAGAAACTGTCCCCACTGGCTATCCGGAGTGACGCCGACAAATCAAAACTGCTTTCCATGATCCATACCTTTTTTGAAGATCTGAAAGGATGGCATGTTCAGTATAACATTGTATCCCGGGAAACCCTGCTGGCAGCAAAGAAGGATCCGGAAAAATACAGGGACCTGGTGGTCAGGATTGCCGGATACTCTGCTTTTTTCACTACATTATCGCCCGATACTCAGGATGATATCATTGCCCGGACAGAGCATTCGTTAAACTAATAAGCACATGAGCAATATGTATTGTGGGGTGGATATAGGGGGTACCAAATGTTCCATTGCCCTGATTAATGATAAAGGAAGCATCCTGGATAAAATCTATACCTGCGCCCATGTGGATCTGGAAGAAAAGGAAATGATTCGCTTGCTGGTGACGCATATCAGGGAGATACTTGCCAGAAATGACCTGAAGGAAACTGACCTTCCGGGCATTGGCATTGGATGCGCCGGACATATACGATACAGGGATGGGGTGATTATCACCACCTCCAACCTCAGAGGCTTTAAGAATTATCCCCTCAGGGAAGCAATCCAGGCCCATTTTCAAATACCGGTTATTCTGGACAACGATACCAATGCCCAGGCCCTGGGTGAACACCGTTTCGGTGCCGGAAAAGGATTTGAAACTATGGTATTTGTAACCCTTAGTACCGGTATTGGCGCAGGCATCATCATCAACAATAAACTGTTCAGAGGAGTCACCGGAACAGCCGGAGAAATCGGACATTCCATTGTGGAACCCGGCAGCGAGCTTACCTGTACCTGTGGAAATAAGGGTTGCCTGATGGCCCATGCCTGCGGACTGGCCCTGCCCCATCTGTTTGAGAAAAAGCTGAAGGAAGGGAAGAAAAGCACACTGGATCTTCCTCCTGACTTCCCGCTCTCCCGGATAAGCGGAAAAGAATTAAAGCTGGGATTGGACCTGGGCGATCCGGTGTCCATGGAGCTAATCTCAGAGAGCGGCTACTATGTGGGTGTAGGCCTCTATAACCTCTTTCAAATATTGAATCCCCCCCTGTTTGTGCTGGGTGGCGGACTGACAAACTGGGGAGACTTTTACCTGGATAAAATCAAATCGACGTTTTTTGGTCTGGCCCGGGATATGATTTTTGATCCCATTGAAATCAGTATTTCACAGATAGCTGAAGATGCCGGGGTAATTGGCGCTGCAGCCCTCACCCTGGAATAAGTTTAATTACAATGAAGGGAAACAGTTTGTATGTTGAATAAAAGGCAAAATCATATCCTGGAGATCCTGGGGAAAGATGATCGGAGCTCGGTAAATACACTGGCTGAAATGCTGGGTGTTTCGTCAGTTACCATCCGTCAGGATCTGAACTTTTTGGAGAGTCAAGGCCTCCTGAGACGTGTACATGGGGGGGCTGTACTAAAGGATGCGGATGATCTGTCAAATCGCCTGGGCTATAATTACGAGCGGAAACTACAGATTGCCAGGAAGCTTTCCTCTTATGTGAGCGAAGGTGAAACCATCCTGATTGAATCAGGATCCGTAAATGTGCTTCTCGCCCGCGAACTGCTGAAAGATAAAAAGGTCACCATTCTTACAACTAATGTATACCTGGCCCGACAGTTCAGAAAAGTGGAACAGGCCCATATCATCATTCTTGGAGGCATTTATCAGCATGACAGTGAAACCCTGGTGGGAAAAATAACGAAAGCCTGTATCGACCAGCTTAACATCCACAAAGCTTTTATAGGGATCGACGGTTATACCACCGAAACCGGCTTTACTTCAAGGGATATACTACGCGCCGAGATCTCCACATACATTATCTCAAAAGCCCGGGATGTGTACATTGTATCCGATTCCTCTAAATTCGGGAAGGCCGAGCTTAGCAATGTGTGCTACTCATCGGATATTCAGCACATTGCCACCACCAAGGATTTGAATCCAGAATATCAAAAAGAGTTCAGGGAAGCAGGTGTAAACCTGATTTTAGCCTGAATAAATCACAGCTTTGATAAATTCACTTTCTTTGTGGTATTATCACTGCTCAAATGAAAAGACACTATCTGTTATTGTTTGTTTTCTCTGCCCTGCAGGTTCTGGACATCCATGCCCAGCTTCAACTTAACGACCAGGGATATTTCCATACCAGGGGACTGGACATCACTGTATTCAGCGACTACTATCCGGATGGCCACCAATCCGGCCTGACCATCATTCAGCATGGAACCCGGGTAGCAGCCAATGGCGATCTCAGACTGGAACCCTCTCCGGGCCAGTGGTCGCCGGTTCCCAAAGGGGGAACAAGGATAGTGGACCAGGAAAACCAGCAAATTTCGCAGACCCTGTGGTTTCCCGATACAAGTAAAAATCAAAAGGGATTTAATCCAATCAATTATCCGGATCTGAGATTCAAATACCAGGTGCATGTAAGTGCACTGCCTGGGAACAGTGTGAAAGTGGTGGTGGACCTGGAAAGACCTCTGCCTGATGAATGGGTCGGGAAGGTGGGATTTAACCTGGAGTTGTTTCCGGGTGACCTGTTTGGAAAATCCTACCAGATGGGTGAGGCCTTTGGTATATTTCCTGACCAGCCTTTCGGCAACATGGATTCCCAATACGGGGATCCCCTCATGGAACCTCTGGCCTATGGATCCAAGCTGGTGGTAGCTCCTGAAGATGACCTGCAAAGAATGGTCATCCGTTCAAACAGGAGTAAACTGGAGTTGTGGGATGGCAGAACCAAGCACAACAACGGGTGGTTTATCGTAAGAAGCAAGGTTCCTGTGAATGTCACCAAAGGTGCCATTGAATGGATTATTTCTCCTTCTACTGTCTATGGCTGGCAATATGAACCAGTGATCCAGGTTTCGCAACTGGGTTATCACCCCGATCAGAAAAAAAAGGCGGTAGTAGAACTGGATATGGAAGATGAACCAGTGGAGGAATTTACCATTTACAGGCTCGGCGAGAATGGCAGGGAACGCATATATCAAGGAAAACCTTCGCATTGGGGACAATTCCTGAGGTATCAGTATGTCACTCTTGATTTTTCACTGGTCTCTGAACCTGGTATGTATCAGCTTGCCTATGGTTCAAAACTCTCTCATCCTTTTAAAATTGCTGAAGATGTGTATGGGAACTACGCCTGGCAACCCACCCTGGACTACTATTTGCCAGTACAGATGTGTCACATGAGGATCAATGAAAAATACAGGGTGTGGCACGACCTGTGCCATATGGATGATGCCCTGATGGCTCCCCATGTGCCCTATCATTTTGATGGCTACCATCAGGGCGAGGAAAACCATACTTCCTTTAAGGCGGGAGCTTTGGTGCCCGGACTTAATCAGGGAGGATGGCACGATGCCGGGGATTACGACCTGAGGGTAGAATCCCAGGCCGGAACTGTCTGGATGCTGGCCCTGATGATTGAAGAATTCGGGCTTGACCACGATGCCACCCTCATCGATCATGAGAAGCACCTGGTGGAGATCCATCAGCCCGACAGCATTCCGGATGCCATACAGCAAATCGAGCATGGCCTACATTCCATCCTTGGGGGCTACAGGTCCCTGGGGCGCTTATACCGAGGGATCATCTGTTCCAACCTGCGGCAATATGTGATGCTTGGTGATGCTGCCTCGATGACAGACAACATACCGGGCAATGAAGACGACCGCTGGGTATTTACTGAGCAAAATCCGGAAAGAGAGCTCCGTGTTATTCCGGGATTGGCTGCTGCATCAAGGGTGCTGCAGGAACATAACCAGGAGCTTTCCAATGAGGCCCTGGAGACAGCACTTGCACTCTGGCAAAGCGCTTCCGGCGCCCAGGGCCTCACCGCCCAAAAGGCAGTTGCACTTTCAGAATTGATTTTAGCCACAGGAGACTCTGTATATATTGACGAGATGATCGGTCTTAAATACCAGATTATCAAAAATATATCCAGCTGTGGCTGGGCTGTGGGACATGCTATTTCATCCATCGAAGATGAAGAGTTTAGAAAAGAGATCTCTGAAGCAGTCAGGGCTTACCAGGAGCAATTGCAAGCTGAACAGTTAAGTGATTCTCCTTATGGAGTACCTTACAAGCCCAACATATGGGGAGCCGGGTGGAAAATCCAGCGCTTTGGAATCGAACAGTACTTCTACCATAAGGGTTGGCCTGAATTAACCACATCCGACTTCTTTGAAAATGCACTTCATTTTATCCTGGGCGTGCACCCGGGATCAAATAATGCTTCATTTGCTTCAGGCGTAGGGTCTTCTTCCATCAAAGTGGCCTATGGAGTAAACAGGGCCGAATGGTCTTATATACCAGGTGGAGTGGTTTCAGGAACTGCTTTGATCAGGCCTGATTTTCCCGAATTAAAAACCTGGCCCTATCTCTGGCAGCAGACCGAATATGTAATGGGAGGAGGGGCCACCAATTATATGTTCCTGGTTCTTGCCGCAAATCAACTTTACAATTCCGATATCCGGCTACCCCTGCCCCGGCTGTCAAATGACCTCAGGCTGATCTTGCCTTCCACCTCAAAGGGAGCTGAATAGAGGGGCGAATTTGCTCCAGGTTCCGAACCGTCTGTGGTATAACGAATGGTCAGCCCCGGGAAATCGATGTTGGCAACAAGAAGGCCTTCCTCTATTTTTGCACCCGGTGGTGGAAGCCTGTAGTTAAATCCTCCAAACAAGTAATCCAGCCGGGGCATTTCCCTTTGACCCACCACATTGGCAAATTCATTCCATGCACGGTCCATGGATTCCCATTCCTGCTGTCCCAACCATGCCCTTTCCGCCAGTGCGATCATTTTTGGCATGTAGAAGTATTCCAGCATCTCTCCTCCTTTAATAAACTCGCTCCACAGCTGACCCTGTATCCCTATGATATTGTCATAGGCTTCAGGCTTCAGCTTTTCCTGTCCTTTAAAAGCCTTTTCCGTATCAATGGCCTGCCAGTACCTGTCCCTTGTTGAGGATTTGAAAAAATCATAAGGAACAAATTCAAATACCCTGCGTGTGTTCACCAGACCTCCCCAGTAATGTCCGGGCTCAGAAGGATGATGGTTGTATCCCAAATCAAAGTAAAAATTGGTCGCATTGCAGAGGATCACAGGAAAACCTGTATTTGCCAAACGGTTTCCCAGGTCCAGGTTACCCCACAGGTTATTCCACACATAGGGAAGCATCTTCTTGTCAAGGAATTCCGGATTGGGAACCCAGATTCCTTCTTCATTCTTTTTCATGGCAATCTCCTCCCAGCCAGCCATTACCAGCTTTCTCTCCTCCAGGATCTCATACAGGCGACCCTCACAATAGGCCTGCAAATTATCCGTTCCTGATATTTCCGGATGCTCCTGCATGAAAGCTTCACATACAGGAGAAGCAGTCCATGATCCTGCAGGTACTTCATCCCCGCCCGCATGCATCACTTTCATCTTCAATCCTGCTTCCTCATACATGGCCATGATGTCATCCACAACCGTTTCATAAAACAGGTAAGGAGCCTCTGTGCAGACACAAACCACATTGTCATTAAAATTCTGGGCCGAATTATAAAGGGACTGATCCTCAGGATCAATCAACCTGAATTTTTCAGCCTCCGCTTGCTTACCCTCCTTCATCAGGCGGTCATACCTGTTTTCCATGGCATAAATGGCAGCACGGGCATGACCGGGAAAATTAATTTCCGGGATCACTTCAATGTGATGATCAGCAGCAAACTTCAGTATCCCGATAAAGGTCTCCCTTGAAAGGAATCCGCTTCCCTGACCCAGGCCTGGTTCCGGCAGGGGACCCGAACCATAAGCGGGATACATATGATCCCTGTGATAGACCGTATGCCCACGATAAGCACCTACCTCGGTTAATTCGGGTAGTGAGGGAATTTCCAGTCTCCATCCCTCATCATCGGTAATATGAAGATGCAGTTTATTCATCTTATAGAAGCCCATTACCCGGATCAGCTTCATGATGGCTTCAGCTTCAATAAAATTCCTGGCTATATCCAGGTGCATTCCCCTGTAAGCGAAGGCAGGCTTATCCTTAATCCTTATTGCCTCTACAGGAATCGAAGCCTGTTTCTTTGCCCAGACCTCCACCGGTAGCATGCTTAAAAAACTCTGAATCCCATAAAATACACCTGCTGTATTGCCCCCTGCAATACTCACTCCCCGTTCAGGATGTACATCCAGCATGTAGCCTTCTGCTTCCGGTTCTGCCCTATCCTCATTTAATTCCAGCCTGATGATGTTTGAGCCGCCTGCACTGCCGGCCTTAAGTCCGGGAGCTTTGTCCATCACCTGGCCCAGGCTTTCAGCCAGAAAATCAGCCTCCCGGTCCAGACCAGTGTCAAAATGTATCACCAAATCCTCAGCCAGTGTTAGCGTTTGCCCATATTCAACCAGCTCTACCGGGGAAGGAATAATTTTTCCAATTTCATCAGCTTCTAAGAGGGACTGCTGGCTGTTTTGCTCAAATACCCACTCAGCATCAGGTAGTGGCACAGCACTTTCCTCGGGAAAAACCCGATCCAGTGATGGAAATGCTTTAAGGGTATAATCCTTAAATGCGAGTGAGGACAACACATCTCCAGCCTCATCGTAAAAAACCATATAGGGTCCCAGTGGTGCTTCATTCTCCTTAAGCACAAGACCGGGCTTATTGTAACTGATTTCCACCTGCTCCCCTGGTGCAAGCTTGAATTCGCTGCCTGGTATAATCCGGACCAGGTCCCCGTTTACGTGCTCTATTTGTACATTGCCGGTGACAGATTCCCCGATTACACCCTGACCCATCTGGTTAAAATAGAGGGCCCATCCGGTAGCACCCAGAACCTGATTGCTGTTATTCTTTAGTGTAAACACTGCACTGCTGTATCCTTCCGGGAAATGATTTCCGGTGAATTCCCATTCAAGCGCAAGTTCATTGGTATCAGGGGCTGATGAGTCCTTCATTTGATTACATGACATCGTAAATAAAGCAAGCAGAAAGAATAGGTAGGTCTTTTTCATGGCAATTATGCTTTTCTTTAGTAGTTTAGTGCATCAGCAAATCTACAAAAACCTCCAACAAAAGCTACCATGACAGAATCTTCTTCTCCGGCAAAATCCAAACGTTTGATTGCCCTTGATGCACTCAGGGGATTCACCATAGCGGCCATGGTAATCGTCAATGATCCCGGCAGCTGGCAACATGTGTACCGGCCTCTCAGACATGCTGAATGGAATGGCTGCACCATCACTGATCTGATTTTCCCTTTCTTCCTGTTTATTGTGGGAGTTTCCATTGCACTGGCCTACACGAAAAGACTGGAAGCCAATGTTTCCCGGAAAAGCATTTACAGGAAGATCATCATCAGATCAGTGAATATATACCTGCTGGGGCTTTTTCTCGTGCTCTTCCCCGAATTTGATTTCAGTTCCATGCGCTGGGTGGGGGTACTCCACCGAATAGCTTTCGTTTTCCTGGCCTGTGCGCTTATATTTCTAAATACAAACTGGAAACAACAAATCAGGATTGGAGCCATTATTCTGGTCTTGTACTGGATCATTGTGGCCTACATCCCCATTCCCGGAATAGGCAAACCTGACCTGTCCATTCCGGCCGTCAACTGGGCCAATCATTTGGATACGCTTATATTACCAGGGGTCATGTATCAGGAAACCTGGGATCCTGAAGGAATCCTGAGTACATTTCCGGCCATCGTTACAGGGATTATAGGCATGCTCATCGGGAAACTTTACCTGACGGTAAAGGATGAGAATAAAAAGCTGGTATGGCTCTTCTTCATTGGATTTTCCATGTTTCTGGCAGGTGGTTTATGGAACTGGATTTTTCCCATCAATAAGAACATCTGGACCAGCTCTTATGTTTTGTATACTGCCGGTCTGGGAACCCTGGGTCTTGCTGCGTGCATATTGATTGTCGACATCTGGGGATATAAAAAATGGACCTTTCTGGGCAGAGTGTACGGAGCCAATGCCATCACATCCTATGTACTGGCGGGTATGCTCACCCTTGTGTTTTACAGATTAAAAATTGGAGGATCCTCATTAAATGAATGGTTTATGAGCGGAACGACCCAGGTGGGTTTTGATCCTAAATTTTCGTCCATGCTCTATGCGCTAATCTACATGCTTATTATTTTCATTCCTGCTCTGATCATGTACAGGAAAAAGATTTTTATCCGGATCTGATTCTGTAATGAACACATGAGTAACATTATAATGCTAATTGCGTATACTTTTTGGTAGCTGTAAAATTCGGTAAATGACGAAATCAACTAAAAGTGCATTCACACCTGTAAATGATCCCGTTCAGCCTCAATCCCGGGTAATTTCGACCATTGAAATCCTCGGGTTCCACGACCTTATAAATAAGGGAGAAATTTCAACCATACAGGTCTTTTACGAGCGGATTGCTCAGGAAATCTATAACACCCGAAAGAAGAATTATTCATGGGGATTCCGGGTCATTGAACCTGAATTTCTGAATTTCTCCAAGCGGATGTTTCTCTCTTCAAAGCTTTATTTTGAGGAAGACCTTGCAGACCTGAACAGTGTGGTATTCAAACTATTTACCGAATTTAACAACATCATTCTTTCCACCGCCCTGCATATGCATATCCCTGTAAAAGGGATAATCAGAATTGATGATTCATACAGGGGTACTGTGCAATCCAGAAAACCTGCCCTGGTATCGGGGAAGGAACCATTGATCCTGAGTGATCTTCTGAAAGCTTTTTCTTTCGGTGAAATCTTTCCTCATGGTTTTTCAAGCGGCATGATCCCTGCCGTGGATATGCCTTATCATTTTGGAGAAGGGATGAGTCAAATGGAAGCGGAATTAGAAGCAATCGAATCGGTGGGTATTTTCATGCCCCTTGAGTACAGAGAGAATAAGGCCACTCAAGTGACCATCCTCTCCAACATGATGGCTGTCACTGAGGTCAACAGTAAAATGCTCTTTACCTGTAACTGGAAGGAATGGATGAGTGCTTATCTGGATTGCTCACCGGATAACACCATAGCCTATGCCGAACTTGCCGGGAAGGACAACGAAAATCCTTTTTCGAAATACTGGCAAAGCCTGGTTGCTTACGCAGCACATCTCTAATTCATTTTGACAGATCTTATCCAGTCATACGATCTGACTACTCTGCAATGGGTATTGCTGGCAGTCAGTGGTTTGCTTATAGGCATGGCAAAGACCGGTCTATCCGGAGTAGGACTGATGGTGGTACCCCTTCTTGCCAATGCCTTCGGAGGACGCCCGTCGGTGGGACTGCTGTTGCCTATACTGATCTTTGCTGATGTATTTGCAGTTACCTGGTACAACCGGCATGCACAGTGGAAACATATACTCCGTCTTCTGCCCTGGGCAATAGGAGGAATTCTGCTAGCCACATTTGTGGGAAAGAGCATTTCAGACAGCTCTTTTAACCGGCTCCTGGCTGCCATGGTCATTGTCGGAATCATCATACTAGCATGGCGGGATATCAGGTCAGGGAAACTGGATATCCCCGAATCCAGGTGGTTTGCTGCCGGACTGGGTCTGCTTGGAGGCTTTGCTACTATGATTGGAAATGCTGCCGGTCCGGTGATGGCTCTCTACCTGCTCTCCATGAGACTACCTAAAAACATCTTCATCGGAACAGGGGCCTGGTTCTTCTTTATCATAAACCTTTCCAAGGTACCGCTTCACATCTGGTCATGGAATACGATTAACAAGGAGTCTTTTTTGCTGGATGTATTTATGATACCTGCCATAGCCGCAGGAGCGTTTCTGGGAATATGGGTAGTGAAGCTTCTGCCGGAAAAGGTATTCCGAATAATTGTAATAGCTACAACGCTGCTATCAGCCCTGCTGCTTATCCCCGGGTCCTAATAATTCTTCCACGTACGAAAGTAAAAGTTTCTGTGAGAAAGGTTTCTCTATTAACCTGGCTGCTCCAAAAACCCTGGCAGTCTCCAGGTAATTATCTGCCGATATTTTTCCTCCCCCCGACATGGCGATGATTTTCAAATCCTTGCTCCTCTTTTTCATCGCCCGGATAGTCTCTAAACCCTCTTTTTCAGGCATAATGATATCCGTAATAACAAGATCAGGATTGATGATCTCAAAGAGCCGGAGTCCTTCACTCCCATTGGATGCAATGTCCACTTTATAGCCTGTCCGTTCCAGCATCTTCTTTACCATAAGAAGAATATGAGGCTCATCGTCAATTACTAAAATTCTAGCCATTATGAAGCCTTTTTAATATCCTGGCTAAGAACAGTCCGGATGAGATCGCTGAACTCGCTCAGAATAAGTGGTTTAGAGATTATATTTGTTATTCCGTACTGTTCTGTGGCATTCACCGGAATTGAATCCTGGTATCCTGTAATAATGATGGTCTTCAGGTCGGGACGAATCTGTTTAATTTCACCGATCAGTTCAGTTCCTGTCATCCTGGGCATGGCCTGATCGGTTACCAGGAGATCGTACTTTTCAGGATTCTTTTTGAAATCCTGGAGAGCAGTCTGACTGTCTGTTTTTATATCCACATTATAGCCCAGGCTTTCCAGCATCCGTTTACCCATAAAGGTGATTTCCTTTTCATCGTCCACAAACAATATGTTTCCCTTGCCCTTCTTTGCTTTTTGAGATACATCCCCCTCCGAATCCTGGTGTTCGGAATGCTGGGGAAGGTAAATAATGAATTTAGATCCCTTCCCGGGTTCGCTTTCCACTTCAATGGCACCGTTATTATTACTCACTATACCATGTACCACTGATAAGCCAAGACCCGAACCAGATCCAACCTCCTTCTTTGTAAAGAAGGGTTCAAAGATCCTTTCGATGGTCCTTTTGTCCATGCCATGACCTGTATCTGCTATAATCAGCCTGACATATATGCCTTTCTGTATCTTTACCGATCCACCGATCTGACGTGGGCTAACCGATTGCTTATCCAGGCTTACACTCAGCACACCCCCGGTATTCGACATGGCATGGTACGCATTTGTACACAGGTTCATGATAATCTGGTGCATTTGTGTCGAATCTGCCAGCACCGTCCCACAGTTGGAATCAAGGTCCTGCTTGATCTCAATACTTGAAGGGAAGGATGCTCTGATAAGCTTCAGTACCTCCCTGACCACATCATCCAGTTTAATTGGTTTCTTATCAAAATCCATCTGCCGGCTGAAGGTAAGGATTTGCTGAACCAGGTCCTTTCCACGGATGGCAGCACTGTTGATTTGTTCAATGTCATAACGCAGAACACTCTCATCCGACAGTTCTTCAAGGGCCATCTCTGTATATCCGAGTATGGGTGTAAGAATGTTATTGAAATCATGTGCTATACCACCTGCAAGCGTTCCAATAGTTTCCATTTTTTGCAACTGAAGCAACTGACCTTCCAACTTGGTTTTTTCCTTCTCGTGGTGTTTACGAATTTCTATCTCCTTTTTCAGGTCTTTATTGGCCAGGGTAAGCTGACGCGTTCTTTCCTGAACGCTTTTTTCCAGTGCATTGTTGGCAGCCTTCACTTTTTCCTGCTCTTTTTCCAGGAGGATACGCATGTAAAAATCCCTTCGAACCGACTGCTCCATGAAATAGGAGATAAACATACCAATCACATTGGCGCTGATAAAGAAAAAGTTATTGTTTATGAGAATTTCAATGGGTGTATCTGAAAGCCATATAGCCGCTACTTCATAGCTTGCGACAATGGACCAGCCCACCACTGTCGCATAGATGAACCTGGCCTTTATAAAGGTATAACCAATGATGAAAATGAGGATCAGTCCGGCATAATAGGTGTAATGTTCAGCTACATTTGCAGCAAAAATGATCATTACGATAATGGAAAGGCCCGTCAGGTACATGGTGGCTGACAGCACAGGCTGCATGAACTTTTTGAAACCGCGACTTAGCGAGAATCCAATCACTGCAATAAGCAAAGGAGTAATGATCCCAAACCTGATGAACCAGAACATGTTCTTCAGTTCAGGCAAGAGAACAGCATCCAGAAAGGCGAAAATTCCAAAAAAGAAGATGGAGAGAATCAGGGAGAATCTCATGGGATCGATGGATCGATTGAAATAATCGTCCCTGAAATCACTCTCATATTGGCTGATCTCCCCACTGAAAGCCAGGGTAATCCTGTTCAGCTTCCAGTCGTCCCGACCTGGGGTTGGCATCCCAAAGAGGTTCCCTTTAAATACGGAGGAAAGATTCATCTCATGATGCTGCTTTAATTCTAAGGAACAGATTTACTCCAAGTTCTTCCATTTCAACTTCCACCAGCTCTTTGGAAGCTTCAGCCTCCAGGGCCATCCTGACCAGGTCATTCTTTGACCTGTGAACCAGGTACCAGTCAGAAAGTACTTCCATCAGCCTTTTGGTTGGATTGCTGTGAGAGAAATTACCAATGATAAATTCGCCTCCCTCAGTAAGGTACTTGTAGTACTTATTAACCATATAAACAAAGTGCTTGTCCTTGAAGTAATCGAAGAGACCCGCACTCCAGATCAGGTCATACCACTGATAGGGTTTAAATCTCAGTACATTGATTTTATAATAGTTAATGGCGTCTTTAAAAGATTCATTCTGCATCCTGGAAAAATCGATGGCGTTCTGATCAAAATCGACCAGATCAAACTTAATCCTGCTTTTCGGATTCTTCTTAAGGTACTCATTCACATCTGTGGCCGGACCAGATCCAAGGATCAGGACATGCTTATCCTTATCTGCCTTTTTGTCAATCTCTGCACAGCGTTTTAAAAAATAGTCTTTCCTGTTACGCACAGCCTGTGCCCCGGCCTGATCCTGAAAAAAACGATCCCAGTTGCTATACTTCCCATCAGGATTTACATACTCCTTATATATATTGTGAATAATGGTAAAATCACCGGGATACCCATAGGGTTTAACAAATCCATGCCCGATCAGTGTATTCTCATTGAGAGATTCCCGGATTACATTTCTGAAATGTTCCAGTTCCTGGTCTTCCAGGTTGTTTACTATGGCCGTGAATTCTTTGTATTCATTGGGCTCAGGGCCTCCCTTTTCAACAAGTGTATTTAGAAAATTACGATCTTCTTTTGAGAGTTGATTGAGGGTCATGGCTGTTTGTTTGCTTTGCATAACTAAAGGATCATTAAAGATTTGTTAATTATGTTAAAGTTTACAAACCTAGCGATTTTTTGCTGGGATGCAACAAACAAGCTGTTTCATTTTACATTCTGCACTCTTCTGCTATCTACGGAAAAATAAAACTAAGGTTACTGGCTAATTTCCAGATGTCGTGTAGAATCTGTTTAAATAAGTGTACAGCAAACATCATATTTGAATCTGAGGGCAAAAATCACTTTCTTTAACCCACCTGACAATGAGACTAAAAAGCACAAATACTGGCAGGCTGCTCTTCCTTACCGGGGTGGTGTTAACTGCAGGGATCATCTTTTTTGGAAATAAGGCAATATCAGCCACCTCCACAGATGATTTCTGTGCCTCGTGCCATATCCATCCCCACTCTACCCAGAGCTGGAAGCTTTCCACGCACCATGATAATAAACATGGAATCCATGTACACTGTGTGGACTGTCATTTACCTCCCCATGGCGAAGGATACCTGGCAGAAAAGACGCGTACCGGTCTTCGCGATCTCTGGGGAAAGTTATTTAAAGATCCGGAGAGTTTCAACTGGGAATTAAAATCCCGGATTGAATACGCTAAAAACCACAGCTTCGAAGCTGCCTGTATCCATTGTCACCAGAATAATTTCCCCTTGGGCCTGACAGCTGAAGGAAGAGAGGCACATCTTTATTACGAACAACAGGAGGGTGACCTGCACTGCATCAATTGCCATATCACAGTTGGCCATTATGATCCGGACCGGCTGCATGCAAAGAATACCGATTTTGGAATTGCCGAAGTGGAGGACACTGAAATCTATACAGAACCGGGAGTAGTGGAAGGCTTCAATAGCTTTACAGAGTATATTCCCGGCTCCAATGTAAGTTTTGAAATGATAGCCATCCCAGGAGGCACCTTCCAGATGGGCAGCCCTGAGGATGAGCCCTTCCGAAAGGACGATGAAGGACCAGTGAGGGAAGTAGAGGTTAATTCCTTCTTTATGGCTCAGATTGAAGTATCGTGGAATGAGTACCTTGCCTTCTTTAAACAGACAGAATCTCAGATAAAAACCACAGATACTTTTATCCAAACGGACCTGGGAGATGTGGATGCAATCTCGGGGCCCACTCCTCCCTATGGCGCTCCTGATCAGGGCTGGGGCAAAGGCAGAAGGCCGGCCATTACTATGACCCATCATGCCGCTGAAGTATATTGCCGGTGGCTGACAAAGATTACAGGGAAAACCTACAGGCTGCCTACAGAAGCTGAATGGGAATATGCTGCCAGGGGTGGTACCAATTCAGCTTATTTCTTCGAGGGTGATCCGAAGCGATATGTGAATAAAGGCATCAGAAATAAACTATTTGGTGTGGATACTTTCGGAATTAACAGTTACATTTATTATAGTGAAAACAGCATGGCCCGAACTGCCGGTCCGGATCAGATCAGGGAGAATCCCTTTGGACTGATCAATATGCTTGGGAATGTGGCCGAGTTCTGTTCAGACTGGTATGCAGCTGATGCCTATTCCCAATATCCTGAGGGAACCGTTTTAAATCCCAGCGGGCCAGCGTCCGGAGAAGAACATGTGATCAGAGGTGGCTCCTTTATGGAAACTGCTGATTTTGTCCGTTGTGCATCCCGGAATATTACAAAAACAGAACCCTGGATGAAGACCGATCCCCAGATCCCAAAAAGCGTCTGGTGGTATTCCGATTGCATGTCCGTGGGATTCAGGGTAGTTTGTGAACCCGATGCTCCAGCTGTAAACAATTAAACCATAACTTGCTTAAGCAAACTTTACTTTATAAAAGACTATCAAATATGAAACCATCAAACAAAACAAGTCGGCGCAGATTTTTAGAGAACACTGCTGCCATAGGTGCAATCGGCGCGATTGGTGCAAGCCAGTTAATCAAATCATGTACACCCGGGGAATCCGCTGCTGATGTGGTAGAACCTTCATTCCTGTCCACTGCTCCGGAAGGACAGGCTCTTAAAGCAGGTGTTATTGGTTGCGGGGGAAGAGGCACTGGTGCTGCCATTAACTTCCTGGATGCCGGATCCGGCCTGAGTGTTGTTGCTGCTGCTGATATGTTTCAGGACAGGATGGACGGTTTTCGTCAGAAACTGAAAGATGAGAAAAATGTGACCCTGGAGGATTCCAGGTGTTCCATCGGTTTTGATGCCTATAAACGGGTGATTGAATCTGATGTGGATATTGTGATCCTTGCCACTCCGCCTTATTTCCGCCCAGAGCATTTTCAGGCCTGTGTGGAAGCCCGCAAGCATGTATTTATGGAGAAACCTGTGGCTGTTGACCCGGTGGGAGCACGTGCAGTTATGGCTGCCTCCAAGCAGGCTGAAGCTGCCGGACTATGTGTGGTTACGGGCACCCAGAGGCGCCACCAGTGGTCCTATCAGAATTTAAAGGCCCGTGTAGATGCAGGTATGATTGGGGATATAGTTGCCACCAATGTGTACTGGAATATGTCCAAGCTCTGGCACAAGGACCTGATGGCCGGCTGGACAGAAATGGAGCATATGCTGCGCGACTGGGTGAACTGGACATGGCTCTCAGGGGACCATATTGTGGAACAACATGTGCATAACATTGATGTAAGCAACTGGTTTGTGGGTGGTGTACCTGTTGAAGCTGTGGGTATGGGCTCAAGACTCAGAAGGCCTACCGGGGATTGCTATGACAATTTCAGTGTGGATTTTGTATATGATAAGAAAGTGCATATGGGCAGCATGTGCCGCCAGATTAACGATTGTGCCAACAGCGTAAGTGAGCACATCAGGGGTACAAAAGGGTATATGATTGCCGGGGACCAGAATCAACATATCTGGGATTCGGAAGACAATCTACTGTATGAGTATGCTTCTCCTGTGGATGCAGAAGGCAAACCCCTGGAAATCAATCCCTATGTCCAGGAACACATAGACCTGGTTGCGGCCATCCGTACAGGGAACCAGATTGTGGAAGCAGAGGAAACGGCAAAATCAGTGCTCACTGCAATTATGGGAAGAGAGGCCGCTTATACCGGAAAGAAAGTTAGCTGGGAGGAGATGATGGGCGCCAGTTGGAAACTGGGACCTGAAGGCGAATTGAAAATGGGAAAGGTGGATATGGAAAAAGTTATCCCCATTGCAGGGTCAGCCCCTAAATAGCCATTTCGCAATTCATAGTATAAAAAACCGGGTAACTGCACAACGCAGCACCCGGTTTTTCTGTGTAATATCGCCTCTTAGAAGTTGTCCACACTGGCATAGGCCTTGATAAGGGCTTCTTCCCCTTCTTTACCGGGGATTGAATTCCCGTGTTCCATGCCCACAATGCCTGTAAATCCTTTTTCATGTATGTGTTTAAATACATTCAGGTAATTGATCTCCCCGGTGGTGGGCTCTTTTCTTCCGGGATTATCTCCCACCTGGAAGTAAGCAATCTCTTCCCAGGCCAGATCCATATTAGGGATCAGGTTCCCTTCATGAATTTGCTGGTGATAAAGGTCGTCCAGAATTTTACAAGCAGGGCTGGCCACTGCCTGGCAGATCTGATAGCCCTGCGGGATCTTATTCAGGAACAAACCTGGATGATCCCTGAAATTCAGGGGCTCCAGTACCATGGTCAGTCCATGGGGTTCCAGGATGTCGCTGGCCCGCCTGAGCGCTTCAACTACATTCCGGGTCTGATATCCCATATCCTTACGCAAATCCACATGACCGGGAACCACAGTCATCCATTTAGCATTGACCCTCTTTGCCACTTCCACCGATTCTTTAATCTCTTTTAAAAATTCATCCAGTTTCTCGGGATTGCCACTGGTTAAATTAGGTTCTTTCCAGTATATGGAATGGGCTACAAATACACCCATCTCCATTCCCAGCTTGGCCATTTTGCCGGCAATCTTTTCCTGCATGGATATATCACGACCCTTCATCCCATTGTCTTCCATGGCCGTAAACCCGGCATCGGCCATAAACTGAAGCTGATCAAGCAGGTCCTCTCCGGCCGAATGCTTAAACATTCCAAAATGCGGGGCATATTTTAAGTTAAATTGGGGACTGGTTTGTGAAGCTTTCAGCGCTGTGGCAGCTGAGGCATGTGCCATTCCTCCCGAAACAAGAGCTGCAGATGCCACGGCACTGCTTTTAAGAAAAGATCTACGTTGCATAGGTGAATTTTTTATGAGCTTGTAATTAAATCTAAATGCCAAATTACAAATTAAATCCCGATCCACTGTAGCATCAGGAAACCAGCAGGTAGCTTTCTCCTTCGCGATACCCCCGCTTCTCAAGGAAATCCTGTATCTTTTCCCGATTGTTCATCTGCCGGATGTAGCTCAGGACAAAGTGTTCTCCTGCCCGGGGAAGGTCCTGATAATAAACTACCTCCTTTTTAATCTGGCGACTGCTCTTGGTATCAATGTAGGTGCTGATTCTGATTCCATGCTGTTCCAGGATCCTGGCCCTACGCCTGGAGATCCTGCTGGCACCCCATATGGCCACATTGGGGTGAAAAGGATTGTGCCGGCTCAACCATTTAGCCAGGTATTTGCTCTTGATCTCATAGAAGGCTCCTTCACTATAGATGGGATCCGTACGGGTCAGGCGCAGGTCTGAATCATGCCAGTCCAGAATTACCTCGGGCACTTTAGCAATTTTCACCCCCTCATCCAGCCACCTCAGCCACATTTCATAATCCTCAGGAAAATCCCCGCTGAGGTACATGCCATGGCGAGCCATGGTATCTCTTCTCCACATGGCACTTGGATTTACCAAAGGTGCTTCAATAAAACGGCGGTAATTTATTTCTTCAAAAGATACAAGAGAATTACTCCATTCCACAAAGCGTCTGAATCCTTCTGTCCTGCCAGGTTCTCCTACATGCCTAACCTTTCCTGCAACTGCTCCGTATTCCGGATTTTTGTCCAGGAACGCCACCTGCAAACGCAGGCGGCAGGGATAAGCCAGGTCATCCGAATCCATCCTGGCCAGGTATTCGCCATGACTCAGCTCAGCACCCCTGTTGGAAGCAAACATTACTCCCTGCCGCGCTTCCTTGAGCAGGCGAAATCGCTTATCCTTCCTGGTCCAGCCTTCAGCCAGTTCTGCACTTTTATCTGTTGAATTGTTGTCAACCATGATGCATTCAAAATCCTCGAACTCTTGTTCATATATGCTTTGAACGGCCCTGTTCAGTGTACTTTCTGAATTATAGAATGGAAGAATAACAGAGACCTTAGGAAAAGAGACTGACATATATCAGGATATTTGTTGACAAAGATAATCATGTAATAACTTCGTCATAACCGTAGTAATTGCTATATTCGAATCGCATTTAATCGGCACCATCTGATTGTGCACTCCCGCAGGTATGAATTTTAGCAAAACAACCTCATATGCCTTAATGACCCTCAGCTTTCTGGCTGATCATAAAGGTGAGAAATACTCTGCCAAACAGCTCAATGAGATCCTGAAAATTCCCTGGCCCTACCTCCGACAATTGCTCACAAGCCTGTCAAAAAGCGGTTTCATTGACAGTGTACAGGGTCGAAATGGCGGATTTGTATTGCAGAAGTCGACCGACCTAATCACCCTGGCTGATATAATAGACTCTGTGGAAGGGCTGGATGTACTGGGAACCTGCATAATGGGACTAGAACAATGTCCGTTTAACCATTCCTGTGTCATGCATAAGCCCTGGGCCAAGACCCGGGAAATCTTACTTAATGTGCTCAAAAACACTACATTGGCTCAAATGAAAAATCCTGATATGAAACATTGATTTTTTTTATATTTATATGCTATAATTGGGTAGCATTTTATGTTAAACTAAGCTAAAAAACGGAAGTCGTATGGTTGATTCAGCCCTCGTCCTGAAAGGACAAACAATTGCTTATACCTGTTATAGTTTGGTTATTATACTGGTAATGGCATGGTTCGCATTACGTATAACCAAGCCAGGAAAAAGCACAGTGAAACCGGCATTATTTTACACTTTTGTCGGATTCCTGACCGTGCTGGGAGTTTCCCTGCACATCATAACCTATAATACCATTCCCTGGTCGGAAATGGATCTCAAACGTCACGAGATCACTCCCGACAGGAGTTTTGCCATCGATGTGGCCAATCATGAATTCCTGCTTCCAGATGAGAAAATGATTGTGGAGGTCGGTGAAATTGTGGAATTCGATGTCACTTCTCTGGACCTCACCTATGGGTTTGGACTGTTCAGACAGGATAACTCCATGTTATTTCAGATGCAGGTGGTACCGGGTCACCGGAACGATATCATCTGGAAATTTCTGAAACCTGGTGTCTATACCATTCGGTCGACCGAGTACTCAGGTCCAAAGGGGGTAGCCATGGTCATAGAAAATGCCGTGGAAGTTGTTCCCGAAGGCAGCATCTCTGAGTAATCCCATATTAACCTAAAAAACTTCATTATGTCATTTATTAATACCCTTATGAAAGGCGAACAGGGATTATTCAAATCCGAAACCCTCACCGCCATGCAAAAACTTACCCTGCGTTTTGTAGTCGTCGGACTGGTCTTCTATCTCTTTGTCCTGGTGGAAGGAATGATTATGAGAGTCATTCAAGTGGAGCAAATCGACATGGTCTCCGATGTCCAGTACTTTGCCATACTTACAGCTCACCCCCTGGTGGGGATCTTTGGCTCGACTTACTCCATAGTCTGTGGAGCATTCCTCTTCCTGGTCCCATTCCTTATGAAGAAACCTCTCTACAGCATGAAGCTGGCTCACTGGAACTTCATCCTGATCGCAGCCGGAACCTTAATTTTCTGGCTGGCCGGATTTATTTCTCACTATGCACCACTTTATACGCTCTACTGGCCCTTACCGGCTGATTTCTCTCAATTCAATCCGGTAGGAGGAGCCATCTTCATACTTGGAATTGCCCTTGTCATGCTGGGTTCGGTTTTCTTTATTATTAACATATTTAAGACCATTTCCTATACACCAGAGGGGTGGGAGAAACAACCTGCCGGCAAATTGCTGGGATCGGCCCTGGGGACAGCAGGCTTCGGCAATCTCTTTAAAAAGAAAAATAAGCGCAAAGAACACCTGGTATCCCTTCCTGTTGCAGCAATTGCCAGGGGTACAGTTGATATGGCGCTGAATGCAGGAATCATCCTGTTTACGGGTGTGCTCATCCTTGTCTACATGGTAGCAGCCATCCTCGGATATGATCTGAAGGAAACAGCTGTGGATGCCCTGCTTTATAAGAACTGGTTCTGGTGGGGCCTTGATCTGATTGCTGATGGTCTGGTCCTTATTTTTGTGGCCGGAACCTGGTACCTGCTGGCCACCATGATCACCGGGAAGAAACTCTTTATGCAAAACATTGCCCGTGCAGCCCTTCTGGTTGAGCTCATCGTATCATGGACAGTATGGTCGCATCACCTTCTTTCTGACCAGGCTCAACCCGGATTCCTGAAAGTCCTGTCCGGTGAAATGGTTACGGCATTTGAATTAATTACCCAGGGCCTGGCTTTCTTTATTACCCTGGCTACTCTCTGGGCTGCCAGACCTTTAAAAATGACCAACGAACTGAAGTTTCTGCTGGGAGGACTCCTGGGATTTGCCCTGGCTGTACCCGCCGGAATTATGCAGGCAGATGTGGGTCTGAACCGCATTCTGCATAACACTCAGTGGATAGTGGGACCCCATGTGCATGTGGCTATCCTGGTGGGACTCACCATGACCCTATACGCGGCCATTTACATATTGTTACCCTTACTCACCAACGGTGCAAAACTCTACAGCCAGAAACTGGCCAATCTGCACTTCTGGTGTCACCTGATAGGGGGCATTGGAATGGGAGCCTTTATGGGCATGGCCGGATTAAAAGGCATGCTCCGGAGAACACTTTATTTTAACGGGGAGTATGACCTCTATATGATACTGGCTTTGATCTGTGGAGCCTTATTACTTATCGCATTCCTGGCCTTTTTCATTAACATAGTAATGACTGTGGGTCTGGAAGGTGTCATCGGGATCTTCAAGCCTGTAAAGAACAAGAACAAGGACCTTGTTCCTGCTTCATAAGCAATATTTCCATTTACACTTCAGAGGGGTAAGCGATCAGCTTACCCCTTAGTTGTATATTTAATCCTCCGGCGGCTTCCTCCGGGAACGCTTCACTTCCCCCCTGATCTTTTTATTGCTGATCCTTTTTTCAATGCTCGTGCGGGTGGGGGTAGTGGCTTTTCGCTTTTTGAGCGGAACCAGGCTGGCCAGCAACAGACTAATAAAACGTTCTGTGACTTCCTCCCTGTTCTGATGTTGTGACCGGTGTTTTTCACATCCCAGTATCAGCCAACCCTCATCGGAGATTCTTGAATGCAGGCGCTTATATACCAGGTTTTTTTGCGCTTCATCTAAACATTCAGATTTTTGAAGGTGCCACAGCAATTCCACACGTGACTCTGTCTTATTCACGTGTTGACCACCCGGACCGGAGGATCTGCTGGTCCGGTAGTTTAGCTCCTTCTTCAGGCATTCGCGCATGAGTTAAAGGTAGCGATCCTAAATCATGAATAAAATAAGTAACTTGAAGAAAATTACTGAGCTAAATGAGGACAAGAGCATTTGTTATTATACTCAGCACGCTTGTAAGCTGCGTTATCCTGAACGCGCAGGTTCTGACGAAGCCGGACTCGGTTCCCCAGATGACCCTTTCCACCGGGTGGGCCGATGAAGCAGTTACTACCGGATATGTTACAGCTCCATCGGCTCTGGCGCTCATGTTTGTGGCTTCACTGGTAAATGAATGGAATGCAGCATACGTAGGAATACCTGCGGCGGTCATGATACTTGCAGCCCCACCCCTTATTTATGCCGGAGGCCGGTCCGTAGAAATTCTAAAGGAGATCTCCCACCCCAGGGCAAAACTGGGATGGACCCTCTATGCATTATCGCTTGTGCCCACTTCGCTGGCGATCTATAGTTTTTCCCAGGATTGGGGTTCAACAGTTCCATTAACCATCGCCAGTGCCATCTTCGGTTCAGCAAGTATAGTAGCCATGACTTCCTATGCACACTCCAGGGCTAAAACCGCCAGAAATATGGTAAACAATTCCTACAGCTCTCTGGGTTTTGGAATTGTCCCCTTGAAAGGAGGGGCCATGGCCACACTCAGCTATCGATTCTAAGCAAAAAGTTCAAGCAGTTCCTTCTCAGACAGGCTCTTCAAAGGATTGTTCGATGTGACAAAGGCCTTGGCCAATTCTCTTTTAAGCGCCTGCAGCCTTTGAATTTTCTCTTCTATGGTATCGTTAGAGATGAACCTGTAAACAAAGACACTCTTCTCCTGTCCGATCCGGTGCGCCCGGTTCAATGCCTGCATTTCAGCAGCCGGATTCCACCAGGGATCCAGAATAAATACATAATCCGCCGCCGTAAGATTCAGTCCCACACCCCCGGCCTTTAAGGAAATCAGAAACAGCGAACAGCCCGGGTTGTTCTGAAATTCCTGTACAGCCTTTTGTCTCTGCAGATGGTTTTGCGCTCCCGTCAGATAAGCATAGTTCAGCCCCTCCTCATCAAGACGGGTCCTGAAGAGATTCAGATGTTTCACAAAAGAAGAGAACATAAGCACTTTATGACCTTCGGAAAGTACACTTTCAATATCCCGGTATACTTCCGTAAATTTACCCGAATCCAGGGCATTGGGATTCTCAACCAGGCCAGGATGATTGGCAATCTGCCTTAGGCGGGTTAAGGCCTGGAGAACCACCATGGAAGATTTTTCAAGGCTCATTTCTTCCAGGTTCTCCAGAATGGAATTTCGTGCAAGCGATTTTTCCTCTTCATAAAACCTCCTTTGCCCTTCCGTCATGTTGCAATAACGAATCTGCTCGTATACAGGGGGAAGCTCCTGAGCTACTTCCTGCTTTGTTCGCCTGAGAATAAAAGGATTTATGAGTTCCTTCAGTTTTTTCTCCCTCTGCTCATCCTTCTTCTTCTCAATGGAGTACACAAAACTGCGCTTGAAAAAACTTAAAGTCCCAAGCAAACCGGGATTTACAAAATTGATCTGCGACCAGAGATCTGTGAGCGAATTCTCAATGGGAGTTCCGGTTAAAACGATCTTATGATCGGACTGAAGCTCGATGATCGACTGGTAAAGCTTGGAAGAGGGATTCTTAATCATCTGGCTTTCATCCAGGATGACATAGTGAAAGGGATAGGTGGATAAAGTAGAAATATCCTGACGTACCGTATGGTAGGTGGACAGGATGACATCGTAGTAAGAAAAATTGGTAAGCTCCCTGTTTCGCTGACTACCGGTATGGGTAAATACCTTGATGCCCGGCGCAAAACGGCTGATTTCACTTTTCCAGTTATGCATAAGTGAAGCAGGGGCCACTATCAGTGAGGTTAGCTTCACACCGCCGGTCCCGAACATGGCTAGCTGTCCATGTATCGACGGAACCTTTGCATCGCTGCCGGAACCTTCGGGCTTGTTTTTCTGGTTTTCTTTGGAACGCAATAACACCGCTATGGCCTGTAAGGTCTTTCCCAGTCCCATGTCGTCGGCCAGGCAGCCTCCGAAACCATTCTGCTGCAGAAAACACAGCCACTTATAGCCCTCCACCTGGTAGTTTCGCATTTCAGCATTCAATCCACCGGGAAGACCCCGCTCCGGGATCGATTCAACTTCATTTAGCTGCTGAAACCTGGAAAGGGTTTTGGAATGAAAATCCCTGACCGGACCCTCCATCATTGAAAAATGCTGCTTGTGGATCAGGATCCGGTCTTTTTCTATTTTCCCAAACTCGAAAATGGACCTGTACCTCGCAAACCACTCTTCCGGCAGGATGGCTACCTTTCCGTCAGGAAGGAGATATTCCCTGTTTCCTTCCAGGATGTGTTTTTTCAATTCAAAGAAAGGAACTGCATGCGTTGCAAAACGGACCACCATATGCAGGTCAAACCAATCTTCCCTTTCTTTGGACTCAAGCAGCAGATCAATTTTTTCCAGGTAATAATCCTGGTTCAGGCGTTGTCTTAGCCTAATATCTGCTTCTTCAAGGTATACCCCGGATTCATTAACAAAATTAATAGCTGAATATAAGCAACTTTCATTTGCTAAATTAAACTTTTTATTCAAGGTAAACTGCTTCCCATCCCTGGAGGTAAAACCCAATTCATTTAATGCTATGGCCTTGCTTTCCTCCCAGGCAAGATCCCTTTCAAAGCGTTCAAAAACTGGAGATCCTTTCTTCCCCGTATAGTATACAAACCTGCTAATACCGCTATCCCCATAAATGGCCTGACCATTATATACATAGGAAAGTATCCATACAGGCTGATTATTTATTCCCTCCTCAAGCACCAGTTCGGCTTCTTTGACAGCTTGAAGTTCTTTCACATCTATTCCTTCCGTAAGGGTTTTGAAATCACGAAGGCTGTTCCGGACAAAGCTTGCAAAATATTTTTGCTCCACTTTTTCGGGTATCTCCACCTGCTCTTTCACCATAAAGGGTTTCAGTTTCTTGCCATCAATCTCATTGATAAAGAAGAGCGAATCCCTCAGAAGCAAGGCACAGGGCTCATGGCTGACAATCTCAGCAAAGCTATTGTTCAGGATCAGCCTGTTCTGTCCATGAGTCAGGTTCAGTGTATAGGACAAGCCATTCCGGTACCTGAAAATGAATACCGGATCAGCCGGATGTCTTTCAATCCTGATAAAATCTTCTTCAAATACATTCCGGTTGCTCTTATCCTTCACAAATATGCGTAAACTGTTATCCCGGGCTATTTCCAGGGCCTGATACATATGCCGCTCAATAAAGGGGCGTATGTGCTTTTGAATAACATCCCGATCCACATTGTCCTGAAACTCCTTTACAGTTTTCTTTTTTGAAAATACCCGGTGAAGGTTCCGGTCGCTATAGGCATCCACAAACTGAATTACAGCTCTTTGCATGGGTGTAAGCCTTTGATAAGCCTTTGTGGACGGATCATTCTGAATGTATTCGGTGGGGATATAAAACTCTTTCTCTCTTTCCTTTTCCAGAAACTGGGCCTGTAAAATACTTCCCCAGAGCCGGTGTGGCATATAGCCAAGTGCAAAAATTACTTCCCTCATTCCTGAAATTTATCCCGTTTATCCCCAAGTTTGAAATCAGAATTAATTCCATCACTCCAAACGGTCATATTATAGAAATTTCCCCTTCTCATTTCCTGTATCTGATCTTCCTCTTCCTTATCCTTTGCATCGGTAAGAACACTTCTGGCAGCTTCACGGGCCAGATTGGGCGGTATCCTCAGAAGGTAAAGGAAACTCTTATCCAGACCCTGTTCACCTTCAATTAACATCTGTCCGACGGTGGATTCCACATTCATTAATGGGACAATAATTTTTGAATCCATCAATGTTAGCGGAAAGCTGTTTTGAAGGGTGGCAAATTTCACGTAGTTAAGGTCTCTGTTATCCAGGAATTTTGCAGCAGCCTGCAGGGGTGTGAAGTTAATCAGTGCGCCGTCGTCGATGCGCACATTGAAAATGGCTGTGGTGGCAGCCATATCCACCTCCAGATCGGGAGTGATAAAAATCTCTGCAATGCCATCGGCACTTACGCGTCCGTCAAAATTTTCCTTCAGGGTATACAGGGTATCACCTGTCTGCATCTCAATATCCAGGTCATCTATGTTCATCTCCTGCATGTCCATCTCGGCACTGAATGTATACATGTACGGATTGGCCACATTGAACTGTCCGTGAAAGGCCATGGATCCTCCGCTTCTTCCGGAAAGGGACAATTGATCCAGGTGAAAGATCTTTTCATTGGAGGACCTGAGCCGGCCATTCAGATCATAGAAATTAAAATCTCCATACCTGAGCTCCTCAATGTCTACCGTGAAGCTGAATTGCGGATAGGAAATCTGATCCAGTCTGGGAGGTTCTTTAGCAGCCATTGTTACTGAATCATCCTCAGCTATCTCAGCGGGCACCTGGTAATTCAATAACTTGTTAAAATCAAGCAGATCTGATTCAAGAACTAATTCCCCTTTCAGGTTCTCCACCAGGCTGTCCCTGAAATTCTCCAGCCTGGCCTGCATCTTCAGGTTACTTTCCCCAACCCTTCCCTGGAAGTTTTCTATATGGAGCTGTTCTCCTTCCCTGTTTACCTGCATCAGGAAATTTTCGAAAGAAAGAGGATAGTACCTGAAATTCCATGCCAGGTCCCGGATATTCAGAGCGAAATCAACCGAGAGACTATCGTTTAACAATCCTTCTGCCGGTAAATCCACAGTTCCATCCAGGTGAAAATCCTCCAGGTACTCAGACTGGTAGGCTTCAGGAAGTAAAAACTCATTATTCAGGGTGAAGAAATCTTCTGCCAGCATCAGGTCCGAGGAGATATCAAATTCCAGACTGACCATCTCAGCTGAATCCTGACCGGTCAGAATCCCGTAATGTGCCAGATGACCGGAGAAGCTAAATTCACTTTCCCCTACCACCCCATTTAAATAATGAAACAAGAGTGTATCGGCACTGATGCTTAAAGAGGCATTCATGTTCGATATATCTGCATATACCGGGAGTTCTATGCCAAAGCTATCCAGGGTGAGCTCAAGTTCAGGAAGCGTTTTAGATTTCAGAAAATTATCCAGTTCCTCAGATGTGATATATGCTCCGGCACGAAAATGCAATCCTCTCAGCTCGTCTCCGAGTAAATTAGTCAGGCTTGTATCCTGCATCAGGGATGCGACTTTCAGCTTATCGGCAGAAGCTGAAAGTTCAGCTTTTACATCCTTATCAAAACCCATTGAATAAAACAGGATGTTCTCAATTTGAAAACCCACATTCATCTGGTTTCCATTGTATTCAAATCCCAGGTTCTTTCCAGCCAGTACGTTCTGTTCCAGGTCCAACTGTCCATTCAGGTGCTTCACACTATCCACTGTTGAACTGTCTCCATGAAGCAAAAAACTCACATCCTCAAGCCGGGTATGGATGTATCCCCGCTTATTCAGAAATTTTCCGCTTTCCCGGTCTAAACTACCTTCCATATCCCCATCAATGGCTACCCTGCCTTCCAGACGGGAAAAAAGATCAGTCTGTATCATCTCATCCATGCCCAGCAGATCCACCTCTCCCTGTAATTCAACTTTTAGTTCAGGTGAAGCCAGGTTAACAGCTGATATATTGGCACTGATATCTCCTTCAGGAAATTTTGCCTTGAAATTTTCAATTTTTAGAAATCCATCACTGAAATCAATCCTGCTTCCATTGCTGGCATCTACTTTAAAGGAAATTTCCCTGACATCCTTCTGAATGGATTTAATCCGGAAACCAAGCTCATCGGCGCTGCCAGTTATGTGAACCACCGGAAGAGTGTCCCCCAGAAATCCCCGGATATCTCCAGAAAGATTTATGCTTCCTTCGCCAATTTGTTCCAGCTCATCCAGATCCAGGATGCCCCGAAATATGTAATTCAATAATTCCAGACCTTCATTTTTTGCCCTGAACTCGAAATCGACCTTCGGTTTATCGAAATAAGCATAGCTCCCCCAGGTCTCCAGCTCCAGACCCGAAACTTCCAGCCTGCTGGGTTTTACATGGATCGTTTTTGACTCCGGATTCAGTGTTGCCTTGCTTTCGAATAATATATTTCTTTTAGTTTCATCCTTGTATGTCAAATACTTAACATTATTTATATTCATATTTACTTCAATAGATGCCTCAATTATTTCGGGAAGATAGCTAAAACTGCTCTCCAGCTGATTCACCTGTAGCATCAGGTGCATGTTCCCGGTCCGGTCATTCATGATAAGCAATATATCGGTGAGCTCCATCTTTTCAAGATTAACCCTTAACAAAGGCAGCCCGGAAGATTCCTCAGCCTTTCCATTCTTGCTGATTCGCATGCCCAGGGCCTTTTCCAGATTGCTGATGCTATCTTCATACATCTCGAGCCTGAGAAATCCTTTCTCGATTCTGGTTTCAGAAACCTGAATATCCTTCCTGATCAGGTCAATCACATCCAGGGTAATGTAAACTTCATTTAAGCCGAGAATGGGTTCCTGGTACAATGAATCGGGATGTATGGCCTTTTCATAATAACTCAAGTTTCTCAACTGAAGAGATACATCCGGAAAATTCATAAAGGGAATCAGGTTCATCTTCTCCATCTGTACCTCGCCAGGTTGATTCTCATTTAGATAAGAAACAGCCCGGTTCATAATCCGATCCCGCCCCAGGTAGAAGCCCAGGGTAAGAAGCAGGATCAATGTAAAAAAACTCAACACTATCCAGCCCAGAATCCTAAGAACCCTGTATTTACGTTTTGTCCTCATATTTCAGAAAAAAGCACTCCACGAATTTAACAATAAGCCCTTTACCAAAGAGAACCTTTTATTAAAAAGCCTCGTATAAAAACATAACAAATCTGGTATCTGTATATCTTTGTTCCTTAACCAGTATTAAGCAAATGAGAAAAAGAAAAATACTTATCGGTGCAGTCATCCTGTTTGCATTGGGATTCCTTCAGGCATGTGATTTAATTGAGGAGTGCGGAAATTGCAAACTGGCAACAGAACAAGCAGATGGAACGACTACCTATGCAACACCGCTACCTTTCTGCGGGGATGATCTGAAGGACAGGGAAAATTCTTCGCCAGTTACGGTTGGTGGGGTTACCACCTATTGGGTATGTGACTAGACCTTCACTCCGATCACCACCACATCATCCACCTGATCCAGATCGCTGCGGTACTCTTCAAACACCTCGTCAAGCCTTCTGCCCTGCTCTATCATAGGCAGGTCCTGGATGCTTAATAGCTGGTTCCTGAAGTTTTTGATCATAAATTTCTTTTGCTTCGATCCGCCAAACTGATCTGCATAGCCATCCGAGAAGGTGTAGAAGGTGTCTCCGCTTTTCAAATCCAGTTCATGCAATGTAAAGGGCTCCATCACTTCGTGAATGGCCACAGGCATTTTATCTCCTTTCACCAGATTCAGTTCTCCGTCTGAAATATGACAGAGTGGATTCTCCGCTCCGCTGTACAGCAGCTTTTTCCTGGATCGATCCAAAACGCAAATGGTCATATCCATCCCGTCCTTGATCATGCTATCCGGTTCCTGCCTCAATGCGACAATGATCTTTTCCCTGAGGGCATTCAGGATTTTATCCGGTCTGCTAATCCCCTCATTCAAAACAATTTCATTCAACATGCTTACTCCCAGCATGCTCATAAATGCTCCCGGAACACCATGACCGGTACAATCGGCTGCGATGATAATCAGATTCCCTTCAATTTCTTCCACCCAGTAAAAATCACCGCTTACGATATCCCTGGGTTTAAAAAGCACAAAGTGCTCCACTTTATCCGTAAATAGTTCCAGGGATGGTAAAATGGCAGTTTGTATTTTTTTCGCGTATTGAATGCTGTCTGTAATATGCTTCTTCTGATAAGCAATCTGATCCCGTTGTGACTGGAGAAGAATGTTCGCTTTCTTCTTATTCCTGTAATTCCTCCAGATAAAATATACCAGGCCAAATAAAAGCAGCATGGCAAGAACAGCCGCAATGATGATAATCTTCTGCTTCTGGATGGCCTCTGCCTGCAGTACAATTTTTTCATCCTGCACCCTGATCTCGTCCTCCCTGGCAGAAATAGTGCTTTCCTTTGCCAGGATGTTCCTTTCCTGATTAAACAGGATTTCCCTTTGCAAAGCCACTTCAGCCACCTGATCCTCAATGGTGCCCTTCTGATTCTCAATCTCTGCCTTTTGCTTCTCAAGCACTTCCGATTTTTGTTCAATCTCCTTCTCCCTTGCCTCAATCTCTCCCCTGAGCATGGAAAGGGTTGCATTGTTTTCATTGATCATTGCCTCCTGATCACCGATTTCCTTTTGCTGCTGTTCAATCAGAAGAGCCTGTTGCTGGGTAATTCCCTTTTCTATTTTCAATTCACCCTCCGTCACCTCATACAGGGCTTCCCAATCCTCGCGTGTTTTGACAGCCTGTGCAAGAAAAAGGTCATTCACATAAAGACCTACACTGGTCATTAGTTCCTCGTTGGCCTCAAACTTTGGATCCCCGTCAATCACCACAAAATTGATCATGGAAGAACGGAAGGGGTAGCCTTCGGATATAAGCAGGGTATTTGATCCCTTTAAAGCTTTAAGCACATCCTTAATCTGATAGCCATCTTCACTATTTACAAATACCACATTCCCTGGCTGAATTTTGGAAATCTGCGAGCTCATCAGGATCCGGATGGGCTTATCCTGAATGGTTTTCCTGGTTTTAGCCAGTCTTTCCAGCTCCCAGTACAGATCCACCTCCTTTTCAAGAATGGTAATAATGAAATCTTCCTGCTCATTCAGGCTGGCATTGAATTCCACGTATCTGGATATATCCAGAATGTAAAGGGCTCTGGTCTGATTGGTAAAGCCCGCCTGTCCAAAAATTCCAGGACATAGCCCTGTAAAAATAAGCATGGGAAACAGATATCGGGGAAACTTCATAAATGCATTCCAGTGAGGTCAGCCCATCAAATTAAGGATTTTTTTTTACTATTGCAGCATATACATTCCACCTCATGAGCCTGGCATTAGTTATTCTAAGCATCCTGGGAGTATTCTTTATAATTCTCATCCTGCCAATTAAAGGTGCCGGATCATTCAGCTATCAGCCTCCTTCCGGAAGAATTCATGAAGCAGATGCTGTACTTTCCCGACGCTTGCTCACACCAGGAACCAAAAGCTATGACTCTTACTATGCCGAACACCCTGACTTCAGGGAGGCAGACGAGCGGTCAAGAAAGGCTCCGGGATTGCTGGATGAGAAAGCGCGTTACTATGAACCGGGGACTTTCGCAGCAAGCAAAGCCAATTTTCAGCTCATTGATTTCCTGGGGAATCTGACACATGGATCCATAAGCGGCTCCAGGAAAGAAATCAGCCCTCAAAAAGCCAGCAATTTTATCACCCACTGGATGAAGCAGACCGGGGCTCACTCCGTTGGGATCACAAAATTAAGGGATTATCACCTCTATTCGCACAAAGGCAGGGGGCCTCTTTCCGGCCATTCCATCGAGCTGAAACACAAACATGCCATTGCCATCACCGTCGAAATGAAGCACAGGATGATGCAATCAGCTCCGGAAGGAACTTCCGTCATGGAGTCCTCCGAACAATACCTCCAATCCGGGGTACTCGCTTTAAAACTTGCCTCCTGGATAAGAGAATCAGGCTATGAAGCCACCGCTCACATTGATGGAAATTACGATTTGATCTGTCCGCTTGTGGCGGTGGATGCCGGACTTGGAACCCTGGGCCGTATGGGATTGTTAATGACTCCTGACCTGGGCCCCCGTGTGAGGATCTCCGTGGTTAGTACTTCCATGCCCTTGGTAAACTCTTCACCCAAACCGGAAAGCTCCACCCTTCACTTTTGTCACATCTGTAAGAAATGTGCTGATGTATGTCCCGCTGCTGCTATCCCTGATGGTCCCAGGCTGGAAATGGGCGGGATAAAGCGGTGGCAGATCAATTCCGAGAAATGTTATCACTTCTGGACCACCTCGGGAACCGATTGTGGAAGGTGTATTTCTGTCTGCCCTTATAGTCACCCCGACAACTGGTTTCATCGCCTTGTCAGAGCAGCTATTAAAAATAATTTGGTTTTCCGGTATCTGGCCATTAAATTGGACGATGTTTTGTACGGCCGGAAACCTTCAATCCGACCACTGCCCGAATGGGCCAATTTGATGGATAAACAATGACTGTATCTGGTTATATTGCTTTGGGTATCATCCTGCTGGTAATTGTTGCCCTTGTTCGGGAAATTCTGCGTCCCGGCCTGATTCTTTTTTCGGCCCTTGTTATTTTTCTTGCAGCAGACATACTTACCGCAGAAGAAGCCCTCTCCGGTTTCTCAAACAAAGGTATGATCACTGTTGCACTCTTGTTTCTCGTTAGTGAAGGGGTAAAAGAATCCGGAGTTCTGAACAAGTTCGGCAGGATAATTCTGCCAAAAAAGCGAAAACCCATTCCCAGGCTCCTGATGCAGATCATGATACCGGTTTCGGCCATCTCCGCTTTCCTGAACAATACACCGGTAGTGATCATCTTCGGTCCCATGCTAAAGAAATGGGCCGATAAGCTGAGCATGCCCTCTCAGAAATTCCTGATCCCCCTATCCTATGCCACCATATTCGGAGGCACCTGTACCCTCATCGGCACCTCCACCAATCTCCTGGTACATGGAATGATGCTCGACCGGGGAATGGCTGGAATCGGAATGTTTGAACTGGCTAAAGTGGGACTGTTTATTGTCTTTTTTGGCTTTCTTTACATGAACCTGTTTTCGAACCGGCTTCTTCCGGGTGAGAAAATTCCAAGATTCAGCTTCCCCAACGATACCCGGGAATACTATTTTGATTTATACCTGCCAAAAAACTCCAATTACATTGGCAAAGAGATAGAGAAAAGGAGGCTGTCCGGACTGAATGAATTTACTGTACGAACGGTCATCAGGGACGGCAAACACATACGGATCTCAAATACTCCCTTTCAACTGGAAGCCAATGATAAACTCATCGTGGCCGGAAGTTCCGAGGATGTGGGATACCTGACTCAATCTTCCAATATTAAACTGCATGCCCTGGATAATGTGAGTTCCGATTTTCTGAAGAAATCCCTGCGCCAGGTGGAAGTGGTTATTGCTCCCCGTTTCCCGGGTATTCAACGTACCCTGGGCGAATTTGATTTTTTCGGTCACTACAATGCAGTGGTTATGGCCGTCCACAGAAATGGGGAACGGATTACCACCAACCTGGACAACCTGGAAATGAAAGCAGGGGACAACCTGATGCTGCTTACCACAGAAGATTTCACCAGGTACTGGGGTGAATCCCGGGTATTCTACATGGCCTCGGAGATTGGCGAAATGGATGATTCAAAGGACCGTCGCCGGAGATGGGTAGCCATGGGGCTGGTGGTAATTATGATTGCCGGAGCAACCGCAGGAAGGTACATTCCCCATCAGGGAAAGAATGAACTTGACATGTTTTTCTTTGCGGCAATTACCGTGGTACTCATGGCCCTGATGAAGGTGTTCACTCCAAAGAAATACACCAAACCCATTAACTGGGATGTGCTTATTACCATCGCTGCAGCCATCGGGGTGAGCCGCGCCCTGCAAAATTCCGGGGCAGCTGATTTCATCGCCCGTTCCACCATTAATCTTTCAAAGGGATTCGGGCCCCTGGGAGTGCTGGCAGCCATATTCATCATCACCAACGTCTTTACTGAAATCATCACCAACAACGCCGCTGCTGCTATTACCTTCCCCATCGCCTATGCAGCAGCCACTCAATTAGGCGTGGATCCCAGGCCCTTCTTTATCACCATATGCGTGGCCGCCTCTGCAAGCTTTTCCACCCCCATCGGCTACCAGACCAACCTGATCGTACAGAGCATAGGTAACTACAAGTTCAGCGATTACTGGAAGATTGGCCTTCCTCTGAATATCCTTGCCCTGATTATCTCTCTGTTGGTTATTCCCCGGTTCTGGCCGTTCTAGTGGAATAGTGATTGGGGATTGGTGGATGGTGACTCTAATACCCTGCAGCCTGACCATCTTTTCTGGACTCAGATGCCCCGAAATATACCCCCTTCTCTTCATCCCACAGAATTGCCTGGTATCCCCCATAAGCCCCGTTCGAAAACTGAACTTTGTGGCCCCGTCGCATCAATCCCCGGATACTTTCATAATCAAAGCCCGACTCCAGGTAGACAACGCCCCCATCGGTCATCTGTTCTCCTGTGGGTTGCGAAGAACCTCCATGTCGGATGCGTGGTGCATCGCCCGCCTCCTGCAGGTTCATGCCAAAATCAATCAGGTTCACCACAATCTGGGCATGTCCCTGGGGTTGCATGGATCCACCCATGACCCCAAAGCTCATCCAGGGCTTGCCCTCCCTGGTGATAAAGGCCGGAATAATGGTGTGAAAGGGTCTTTTGTCTGGCTCATATACGTTGTTATGCCCTTCTTCCAGGCTGAATAATTCTCCCCGGTCCTGCAAAATGAAGCCCAGCCCGGGAGGACACATCCCGGAGCCAAGTCCCCGGTAATTGCTCTGTATTAAGGAGATCATATTTCCCTCTCCGTCGGCAACGGTCAGGTAAATGGTATTTCCATGCTCTATCTTACCTGCGTCAAGGGTCCGGGAGGCCCTGTTGGGATTGATCAGTGCCCTTCTTTCAGAAGCATATTCCTTGGATATTAATTCATCCACAGGTAAATCATTGAAATCCGGATCGGCATAATATTTAGCCCTGTCCTCAAAGGCCAGTTTTTTAGCTTCCACAAAGTGATGTATATATTCAGCTGATCCAAACTCCATCCCTGCTATGTCATAAGCTTCCAGGATATTCAATATTTGAAGTGCGGCTATTCCCTGTCCATTCGGTGGTAATTCCCATACGTCATATCCCCTGTAATTGGTGCTCACAGGTTCCACCCACTCAGAGTTATGCCTGGCCAGATCTTCATAGGAGAGGAATCCCCCCTGCTCCTTCATAAACTTATCGATGGCATGAGCAATCTCTCCTTTATAGAAGGCATCACGTCCTCCCTTTGCTATCTTTTCCAGGGTACTGGCCAGGTATGGGTTTTTAAATATTTCCCCTTTCGCAGGAGCCTTCCCTCCTGGCATATAGACCTCTGCCACATTGGGAAAACGACTCAGGGCCCTGGCTCCCCCTGCCCAGTAGGTTGCAATTAACTCGGTAACCGGGAATCCTTCCCTGGCGTAGCTAATGGCCGGCTGAAGGATCTCTTCCATCTCTTTTGTTCCAAATTTTTCATGCAATTCAAACCATCCATCCACACATCCTGGAACGGAAACAGGCAAGGGTCCATAGGAGGGGATTTTATCGTAGCCGTTTTCAATAAAATAATCGCGGCTCAATGCTTTTGGTGACCGGCCACTGGCATTCAATCCATATAGCCTTGCGGTTTTGGCATCCCATACAATGGCGAACAGATCGCCTCCAATGCCATTCCCCGTAGGTTCCACCAATCCAAGCACTGCATTGGCTGCAATGGCTGCATCAATGGCATTCCCACCCGCCTTTAACACATCCAGGGCCACCTGGGTAGCCAGGGGCTGACTGGTACAGGCCATGCCATGCTGCGCAATCACTTCCGACCTGGTGGCAAATGCTTTGCCGGTAAGCCTGTCCTGGCAGTATCCCAAAACCATCAGGGCCATCAGGCCCAAACTTAGTACCGTCTTTTTCATATCTTTTGTTTATGTGATGGTTGAACTGATTGTCGAACGAAAAATACAAAACAGAGAATGAAACGGAACAGGATACCTGATAAAAAAGTTCCGCAAATGGGCAGATTTTTGACTATTTCCTGACATAAACGGTTAGTCGACGGACAAAAAAAGTCTGCGAATAGTCAAATTATTACTATAAACAGACACAAACGGTTATTATCCCTACTCCACAAGAACATGAATTGATACATGAAAACGAGGAATTGCATCAAAAAGAATGAAAAAACCCCATCCAAATCAATGAACGGGGCCCTTCACACTTTTTACCTTCTACTTTCCACTTTCTACAGAGTGCTAACTTTTCAACTTGTACACCCTGATCCAGTCAATCTCCATGGCTGCCGGAAGGCCGCTTTCTGAAGCATCCTTTTTCAGATTGGCCGAAAAGTTGATGCTCATCTCGTCCTGAGGGATTCCGGAGGTCTGGGTTTTAAATACCTTGTCGTTGATCTTCCATACCAGTTTGTTTGGCGTCCACTCCAGGGTGTAAATAAAGTACTCATCGGCGTATTTGGCGCCCCCTGTTTTTGAAAGTGACTTACTGGGTGAAGCACCCTTTCCCCAGAAATAATTTGCATAGAGCTTGCCGTCTTCAAACCTGGCCACATCAATATGGGGGAGCATGGTTTCCGAAACCATCCAGAAAGACTGGGCCACCGATCCTCCCGCCATTTTAACTTTTGCCTTGAAAACACCATACTTCTGCTTGAAACTTTTTGAGGTACTGATCAGACCTGATGTGAAATCAAAATCTTCCATGACAAAACCCTGCTCTGCCCTCCAGGCCAGTCCTTCAGCCTTAGTTGCCTTGGTAACAATCCTGGCCTTATTATCATAAAAATCGATGTTGTCTCCATCGGTGATGAAGCTTTTATCATCTTCCAGAACAAAGGAAGAATCCATGGTTTCATCCCCCCAATAATAGCGGGTCATCCATTTCCCCCTGTCCAGCGATCCGCCTTTGAAAGTCTCTTCAAAAGTCATATCCCACTTTTCCAGTTCTTTGAAAGGATACTTCTTTTTGGTTTTGAAGTACCACAGGACCTTCTCAGATTTTTTTAAGCTCTGATACTCTGTTTCTTTCTGGTACTCCTCAGTGGTCTCATACCTTTCGGCAGGCTTCATGGTTAGGTATTGCTTCTGCTTAATAAATTCCTCAGAAGACATATATTCTTCCAGCTTATTAAGCTCTTCTGATTTCTCATTCCCTTTCTGTCTCTTGAGAAGTTTGTTATAGCGTTCTTCCTTCCGGAAGGCCTCTGAAGCCTTGTATTTTTCCCTGAGTATTTTTTTCTTTCGAAGCGCGAAATTACCTGATTTTATTTCCTTCTCAAGTTCCAGGTAGTGCCTCAATTCATCCGAATTCTCGTATTCTTTATAAGATTGAAAATCAGCCCGTAGCTGGTCTTGTGCTGTTTCTACCTTTTCGGTACCGGGTACCATTCCAAGTAAAAAGCTTAAGCTTGCCATATTAGTTAAAATTCTGAAACTGGTTAATACTCAATATATAGTGACTAAAGATAAAAAAAAATCATCGCCTGTATGCCCTGCGTCTCACTTTAAAAAAGTACACCACCTGTACCGAAATTATAAACTGCGAGTAGGTTGAAAACAGGTATTTTGCCGATACATTAAAATCCAGTTTGGGGGCCATGCTCAATTCCAGGCCTGCCCCTATATTTCCACCAAAGGCATAATCATTTCTATCGGCTATATTTTCATTATTTGTGTCTATAAGAGCTTCAAAAGTGGAACTAAGAAACGTGAAGTTCCCACCCCCAAAGGCCACAGCTTTCACCGATGTCTCACTGAAGAACGCATATTGCAGGTTTAAATCTCCCTGCAACATATAATTTGACAGAATGGAGTAACCTGTCTCCCGCCTGAAACGGTTATAAACCGTAACAGAAGGTACCACATGCAGTGTACTCGGTTTATTAACTGCCAGCCAGGATCTGAATGTCAATCCCGGATTCCCGGTTTCTCCATAATTAAAATCCACACCTGATGAAAATGACAATCCTCCTCCCACCCGATGTATCTGGGCCTTGGAACCCACGCTGATTATCAGGGTAAAACACAAGGCTATAAGCATGCATTTAACTGATCTTCTTTCTTTCACTGCATCATTTTCAGGGTACCAATTTTAGTTCTACGATTTATTGGGTCGAATAGTTACATACTTTTAGTTCATATTCCTCATGGCTATTATGACTTTAGACTTTCAAACTTTAGACTTTAGACTTTAGACTTTCTAACTTTTTTAGCTTGTTGACGATAAAAAAGTACTAAATTTGTGTTTCCCTAATAAAATCGCTTTTTAAAACATAAATAAGCATTCTAATGGCAAAAATAACTGGCGAGATTATACAGGTAATTGGTCCTGTAGTTGATGTGAGTTTTGAAGAAAGTGGAGATGAACTCCCTAACATATACGAAGCGCTTGAAATTGAGAGGCCCGACGGACAAATTCTGATCATTGAATGTCAACAGCACATCGGTGAACACACCGTGAGAACCATTGCAATGGACTCCACAGACGGACTTCAGCGTGGCATGAAGGTAGTCGCGACCGGCGAGGCCATTAAAATGCCAAAGGGAGACACAGTAAAAGGACGTCTGCTAAATGTAGTGGGACAGGCCATCGATGGGATTGGATCAGTAGATAACAGCGATGGGTACCAGGTACACAACAAGCCACCCGCCTATGAGAATCTTTCGACAGAATCGGAAGTGCTTTTCACAGGTATTAAGGTAATCGACCTGCTCGAGCCCTATGCCAAAGGAGGTAAGATCGGGCTCTTTGGCGGTGCCGGTGTTGGTAAAACTGTGATCATCATGGAGTTGATCAATAATATTGCCAAGAAGTATGAAGGAACATCGGTTTTCGCCGGAGTGGGAGAAAGAACCAGGGAAGGCAATGACCTTCTCAGGGAGATGATCGAATCGGGTGTAATCAAGTATGGGGAAGCTTTCGAGAAAAGCATGGAAGAAGGTTCATGGGACCTGGATAAGGTGGACCAGGAGCAACTGGATCAGTCCCAGGCCACTTTGGTATTCGGACAGATGAATGAACCTCCCGGAGCTCGTGCTACAGTAGCCCTGTCGGGTTTGACAGTTGCCGAATCCTTCCGTGATGGAGATGAGAAATCAGGAGGAAGGGACATCCTGTTCTTCGTGGACAATATATTCCGTTTTACCCAGGCCGGCTCTGAGGTATCAGCTCTTTTGGGACGTATGCCTTCTGCAGTGGGTTACCAGCCCACCCTTGCCACTGAAATGGGGGTCATGCAGGAGAGAATCACCTCAACAAAGAGGGGGTCCATCACATCCATTCAGGCCATTTATGTACCGGCGGATGACCTTACCGATCCTGCACCTGCTACCACTTTTGCACACCTGGACGCAACTACCGTGTTGAGCCGGAAGATTGCCTCGCTGGGAATTTATCCCGCCGTGGATCCGCTGGATTCCACCTCTACAATCCTTAAAGCAGAGGTTGTTGGGGATGAGCATTACAATACTGCACAGAAGGTGAAAATGCTGTTACAGCGTTACAATGAATTACAGGATATTATTGCCATCCTGGGTATGGATGAACTTTCTGAGGAAGACAAGCAGGTGGTTCACAGGGCCAGGCGGGTTGCCAGGTTCCTCTCACAACCCTTCCATGTAGCCGAGCAGTTTACCGGACTTCCAGGCGTATTTGTGAATATTGAAGATTCCATCAAGGGTTTCAATATGATCATGGACGGAGAAGTGGATGCGTACCCGGAAGCTGCTTTTAACCTGGTGGGTACCATTGAGGAAGCCATTGAGAAAGGTAAGAAAATGCTGGCTGAAACCAAAGTTTAAGGATTTATGTTGCTTGAGATCATTGCACCGGATCAAAAATTATACTCTGGAGAAGTAGACCTGATTCAGGTACCCGGATCCAAGGGTTCATTTCAGATCCTTAGAAATCATGCTCCCATAATCTCTACCCTGGATCGGGGAAAAATAAAGATTGTCGATCAGAAAGGCGGAATTAGCTTTTTTGATGTGGACGGTGGAGTAATTGAAGCAAAAAACAACAAAATCATAGTACTTGCGGAAACTGCTAACATATAAGTATTTGGGAATAATTGTTTTATTATTCCTGTTATTAAGCTCCTTCAATGTGGTAAGGGTCAGTACGGCCACATTTACCTCTTCAGACGGTCTTGAAATCACTGCAGATCAGTATTTCGTTTCCGACACACTTCCTTTCATTCTTCTGTTTCATGAGCAGGAGTCGAGCCGTGGTGAGTTTATAAGCATTGCCCAACGACTGTGTAAGATGGACTATAATTGCCTTGCAATTGATACCCGGAATGGGGGAAATAGCAACAATGTATCCAACGAGACAGCCAAGCGTTGCAGGGAAAGCAGATGTGCACAGGGAATAAATAATGTGGAAATGGATATGCTGGCTGCCATTGAATATGCCCTGACTAAATCCAACAAGCCGGTTATAATATTAGGAAGTGGTGCCAATGGTTCCCTGTGTCTGAAAATAGCAGGTGAAAATGACAACGTCAGGGCAGTGATTGCCCTTAGTCCGGGTGAATATTTTTTACCCGAACTGAAGATCCAGGAAATTGCTGCCCATCTGGAAAAACCAGTCTTTATAACTTCCAGCAAGCCTGAATTCCCCTATGCAAGCGAGCTTGCCTCCAGTATACCTGCCCAGTATCTCACACTTTTTGAGCCGGCACTTGGAGACGGGGGAAGGGGGTCACGTGCATTAACAGAAGAAAACAAGTACAACTCAGAATACTGGTTAGCGCTGATTCTTTTTTTTAAGAATCTTATTTGATGGTTAAATTCCTTGTAGTCCGCTTCAGTTCAATTGGGGACATTATCCTGACCACACCTGTAATGCGCCACCTGAAGCAAGAGGTGGAAGATGCCGAAATTCATTTCCTTACCAAATCTGATTACGCCTCTCTTCTGGAAGCCAATCCTTTTGTGGACAGAATCCATTCCTTTGACGGGGATATGAAGAAATGCATCAGGGATCTTAAGACCTTTCAGATCGACTACATCATTGACCTCCATCACAACGCCAGGTCGGCCCGCTTGAAATACGGCCTTAAACGGATGGATTTCACAGTACGCAAGCTAAACTGGAAGAAGTGGCTTTTTGTAAACCTGAAACTGGACCGGATGCCATACCGGCATATGGTGGACCGTAACCTGGATACCATATCAGGCTTCATATCGGAAAGGGATCAGGGAGGATTGGATTATTTCATTCCCGGGAGGGAAGCAGTAGATCTTTCCACACTTCCCAAAGAATTTCAAAACGGATACATTGGCCTGTCCATTGGCGCTCAGCACGAGACCAAGAAGCTCCCGGTAGCATTGCTGATCGAACTTTGTAAAAAGCTCAGGCATCCGGTAATTGTTCTGGGGGGGCCCACCGACAGGGAAACAGGCGAGGCCCTGGTATCTGCAGTCCCCGAAAAAACCATCCTCAACAGCTGTGGCCAATACAGGATCCACCAATCGGCCTCACTGGTCAGACAGGCCCATGTGCTGATTACTCACGATACGGGTCTCATGCATGTGGGAGCGGCATTCCACAAAAAAATCCTGTCCGTATGGGGAAATACAGTGCCGAAATTTGGAATGTTTCCCTTCAGATCGCATCCTGCTTCCATGCAATTCGAAGTGCAAGCTCTCAGCTGCCGTCCCTGCTCAAAAATCGGATATCAGAAATGTCCGAAAAAGCATTTCAAATGCATGATGGATCAGGATCTTGAAGGAATTGCAGAGGCAGCCAACCAGCTCTTCTAGCGTTTACTGGGCAATGAAAGTGTAGGTAATCAGGGCCTTATGCCTGGTCGGACCGCTTAGCTCGATCCTGAATTTTGAGGAAAGTGCTGCAGCCAGCGCTGCATCTCCAAAACAAACCTTGTCGTTTCCTTCAATGGGTTGCTTCACCTGCGCATCGCGCACTGTTCCATCGGGAGCCACATGCACTTCCACTCTTACCACACCCGATCCCTGGCACCTGTACACCGGGATGGTAAGCATGATCTTCCCCCTGCTCCTTGGTTCCTCCAGGAATTCGTAGGTAATGGTGGTAGGACCCGAATATTCACTTTCTTCCCGTTCCTGGTTTTCAGAAGCCGGGGGTTCGTAATCAGCTGTGGCCAGAATGGCCTGAAGCTCTTCCAGCTTCTCTTTGTCTTCTTCCTTCCTGGCCTGCTCTATCTGATCGAGCAGATCCCTGACATATTCGTCCGTAGAAATATCGTTGTTGAATTCATTTTCAGCATTCATATTCACCGCCCTGTTGCTGGCAAGTTCTCTTTTCAGCAGAATTTGTTCCAGCCAATCAGCCGGGATTTCCTCCATCTCCTCTGCTATTTTTTCTTCCAGGCTAAGCTCTTCAAATTCCAGTTCGATGCCCAGTTCCCGGCCATTCTTCAATCCTTCAACCTTCACAAATACCATGATAATCAGGATCACCAGGTGAATGATCACCGTATACAGGATCGCAATCCGGTTGTCCCTAAGGAACTTTTTAATTCCGGACCAGCCATATGAAAATATATCTTCCACCCAGCTACAAAATTATATACATTTACATTACGTGGAAGTGTTTCTTTTTATTTTACATTAATACATGAAGTTTGCATGAAGAAAATACTGGTATATACCCTGTTCCTGCTGGTCGTATCCGGCTGTTCTGTGCTGACAGAACTTTCTGCATTTAAAAAGTGCGAATTCAGGCTCTATTCCTTTCAGGATCCGGCTGTGTGCGGCATCGACATCAGCCACCGCAGTTCCTGGTCCGATTTCAGTTTTATGGATGCACAGCTAATTGGTACAAACCTGTTAAGAGGGGAACTTCCTTTCGATATTACGGTTAATGTGGAAGTGAGAAATCCGGGAACGAGCACTGCAGCCGTGAATTCCATCGAATGGCAGGCTTATATCGATGAGCTGGAGCTTGCCACCGGAGTATTAGACCGTCCCATTGAGCTTGCTCCTTCAGGAGGACTCGCTATTGTTCCGCTCAAGGTACATGCAGACCTGATCGAATACCTGGAGGGAGATAATCCCCAGGCCATGATGAACTTTGCTATGAACCTTCTCGGGGCTGGGGATCAGCCTTCCCGGATAGTTATGAAGATCAAGCCCAGTGTGCTGGTCGGAGGACAAAGCATTTCTTATCCCGGGTTTTTTTCCATCTCCCAGGATTTCAGTTCCGGAAATTAGGGCTGAATCATGACCGGACGCCCACATAGGCACTAGTTGATATCCACGGAGAAAATCCCCTCAAGCTTCCACCATCCCGTATCAGGCTCGTAGATAAAGCGTCCTCCCAGCGAAAGAGGAAATGAGATGCGAAGCAAGTTCACATCCGCCACCAGGTCAAAACCGACTGTGGAATAGGACTTATCTTCATAATGGGGATCGGGATGCCTGATGATCACATTGGTACCGCTCATCTTATCTCCCCACAGGGCTCCCCGGATTCTTTTCACATACATGAGTGCGCCAAGCTCCAGGTCGGGATACAGGATGGGAAATACATAGTCGGCACTAAGCAGGGTAAGCTCCTCCCCATAGATGCCATGCAATCCCCTGGGAAGACCCATCAGGTTGATGAAAGCCGGACGTGACATGTCCAGGGGATATTGTTTCTGGTGCCGAAGGGATAGCCTTATGGTCTGGTGCTTAAGCGCACCGGGCAGGTAAGCGGTAATCCCTCCGCTGGCCACTGAGCCATACAGCTGGTGTTCAAAAGGCGCATGGTAATATCCGGCTGTGGTGACCAGTCCCAGGCGGGGCAGGATCTCCTTCCTGCCTTTTCGCAGGTAGGTCGATGCATACAGGCTGTAATAGAAATAATGTGCACCGACCCGGTAGTTTTCCTGGTTCTCATCATACTGAACATCCCTCCGGTAGCTATAGTCAATCCGGGGTTGAACAAGAGAAAGGAATTTTCCCGTATTAAAGCGCAGGGGTACATAGGTCTGGGCCGTAAGCCGCAGATCGTTGGGCAAAGATATAAGCGAATCTCCCTCGGCCATTAAGAGCACATTGGGCTCGCCACCGTAGTCGAAGTAAAGGTTCAGTACCGGGTATTTACCCTTCATTTTGATCCCGGAATGGAACATGTGGTGGCCATTCCTGTACTCATAAGCCAGCTGACTGACTGCAGTACTCAGCCGGTTCTGTGAAATCAAGGAGATTCCGGGGCTCACAGGCAGATGATCAGGATCAAATTCCAGCTCAGGATTCAGGTAGTCAAAATACAGGGGCAGCCACGAGTGGAAATTAAAAAGGTGCAGGCCCTTAATATACCTGCCGGACGTATATTGCAAAGTATCGTTTGAGTAGGTACCGTCGATTACCTCCTTTTCAGCCGGGGTCTGGCTGTGATTAATTTGCTCGGTATGAGTACGTGCTTCTTCCAGGGGTTTCCACAACCCGTCTTTCACCTGCAAGGAAGCAATCCCGTTCCCAAGGGCCGAATAGTTGGAATAGTATAATACCTTCCCATCCCCCGAGAGCTGAGGATAAAATGCACCAAAACGGGCCGAAGTAACCTGGTAGCATTGATTCTTACTCAGGTCGAGACAATAAATGTTGTCAATCCCGGAAAAGGTCCCACCAAAATAGATACGATGCCCTGCCACCACCGGGTAGGATATATCATCAAATTCAGCTTCAAACAGCCTGACCCAGGATCCTGAAGCCGGGGTGTAGCTGTAAAGGGACTTTCCTGATTTTTCAGAAACCATCATGACAAGGGCCGAATCTTTTTCCATCCATGCCGGGTGCTGTAAAAACCGGTTCTCTGGTGAAGCTATGATCTCCCGCACCCTTCCGTCAATCCCCAGTATGGCCAGGTTAAAGTGCTGGTCTTCTGTTTGCTCAACGGCCGCGATTCTGGATCCGTCTTTGGAAAGAGAGGGCGAATAGTACCTGGTCTTTCGACCCAGATTTTTCACTTTTCCTGTGGCTATTTCCAGACTTCTGATCACCGAATAATTCCGGTTGCTCCAACGGATATCGGGTACAAATTCATCCCAGACCACGTGACTTCCGGAATAGCTTACCCTGCCCGAATTCAGAAAACCCGGTCGATAAATGCGTTTTTCCTCCCCATTCTTACCCAGGAAAATAAACTCTGGGATCTGGTCAATGCCCTTTTTCAGGGCAAATACCATGGAGCTGGAAATATCATGCGGAAAAGTATAAGAGGTGAAATGACGGGTGCGCTTCACATTCCAGTCGGTAAAAGGAGAAAGGGACCGCCCGGTGGCGTTTACCATCCAGTGCAGCTTGTATTCATCAAGCGCCTCCTCATAAAACTGTTTTTTGGAACGAAAACCGTACTTTTTCATGCTGAAGTAGGTTGGATTCAGCAGGTAGGGCTTCCGGGCAGCATATTGTTGAAAATCGATCCAGAAGGTATCCCCGTAGTTTCTGCGACCGTGCTGCACCATCAGGTAGCCTAGCTCGTAATGATTGGGTATGTAGTGACGGTACGATCCCATGGCAGCCTTCGAGAAGGAATATACCCTTCCGGTTTCAAGCAACTGGGCTTTCAGTCCCATTTCAAATGAGGGTTGTCGTCCCCTGCCCGTATTTGACAGCCTGGTCTCTGCATCCACTGCATCTCCCTCAAGGTACCAGTAAGGAAGGAAAACAGCCATGGCCCCTACCATTTGCTCTCCTCCTAAATAGGAAAGTACCTTGCTTAAGCCCTGATTTAATTTGTCAATTTGAAAAGCATGTCTCCCCTCATGAAGAGCCAGCTGGCTAAGCCAGTCCTGGTGGTAGCCATTGGGATCCGGATTGGTGAATATTTCCAGACGTTTGGGAGCCCATACAAATACCCCGTTTGAAAAAGAGGATTCGTTATGAATGATCACAGGCATGGGACTGTGCTTATGGTCGAGGGAGGCCCCTAAATGAGGATAGAAATATTCCAGACGATTTGCAAATGCCCCGGCCAGACTATCCAGTCCCCCGGGATAAATCACCCTGTAATGGGGAGTCTTAAACTGACGCCATTTCAGGCTTCCTGCATCCTGTCCATACTCATAAAACTGGGCATTCAGTCCGGCAGAAAAGAACAAAAGCAGGATGAGAACCATCCTGCCTTTGACAAAGTGATCATATATGAAGTGCTTAATTTTCTGCAAATTTTACCTTATATCCACAGGAACGCAAATACACATAGGCACGCTTCCGCACATCTCCGGTAAGCATGATATCATACATTTTGGATGATGCACAGGTATGACAAACGCCCTGCAATTCTTCTTCTATCTTCTTCAGATCAATACGCCTTCCCACAAAACCCATAATAAAGGTAATGACTTTGTCATCCGCATGTCGTTTATCGAGACCTACTATCAGGGCTTGTTTCTCAGGAGGCAATGTATTGGGTTCCTTCTTATTGGCGTATTCAAATTCAAATTCGGGGTAATCTGTGTAGAGGGTGTGATCCAGGTCGTTCATTCCTTTTAAAGTCATGACTTTTGGATTTAGTGAACCACAAATATATATTCCATTTTAATACCTGTCAACTCTTTTCAAAACATTTGTTTTTTCATGCAGGTGATAAAAAAAGAGTTAAATTCGTGCCAATCAAAACGCTAGACCTACATTTTTCCCTATGCAATTCAAGAAAATAAATCTCATACTGGGCTGGATCAGTTTTGCCATTGCCCTGATCGTTTACCTTCTTACCCTCGAGCCCACCGTGAGCCTTTGGGACTGTGGAGAATTTATTGCAAGCTCCTATAAATTACAGGTAGGACACCCTCCCGGAGCACCTCTGTTTTTAATTATTGGACGGGTCTTCTCACTCTTCACTTCCAATACAGAGAAGGTGGCAATGATGATCAATGCAGTATCGGCTTTTGCCAGTGCATTTACCATCATGTTCCTGTTCTGGACCATCTCCCACCTCCTCAAAAAGTTATTGCTTAGCCAGGACACTGAAGATGACAAATCCTCCAGGGCAAATCTGATGGTGGTGCTGGGAGGTTCTTTCGTTGGAGCCATGGCCTACACATTTTCCGATACCTTCTGGTTTTCTGCCGTGGAAGGCGAAGTGTATGCGACCTCCTCGCTTTTTACCGCGCTGGTCTTCTGGGCCATGCTCAAATGGGAAAATGTAGCCCATGAACCGGGAGCCAATCGCTGGATCATCCTTATTGCCTACCTGATGGGCCTCTCCATCGGTGTTCACCTGCTGAACCTCCTGACCATTCCTGCCCTGGTGCTGGTGTACTATTTTAAAATGAATAAAACGGTCACACGCAAAGGCGTCATTTATGCCCTGGCCATCTCCTTTGCCATCCTGCTCTCCATCATGTACGGGATTATTCCGGGCCTGGTCAAAGTGGCCACCGTCGTGGAAAAATTCTTTACCAATACCGTCGGCCTGCATTACAACGTGGGTGTAGTGATCTACGTAGCCCTCTTGCTGGGCGGATTGGTCTATGGAATTTACAGAACTCAGTTTGTAAAGAAAAACGTGATCTGGAATACCATCCTGGTAGGGATTACGGTGATCATCATCGGGTACTCCTCCTACTCGCTTATTGTGATCAGGTCCCTGGCAGGGCCCCCCATGAATGAGAACCGTCCCGAAAATATCTTTGCGCTCCTGTCCTACCTGAACCGGGAACAATACGGGGACAGGCCCCTGGTAAAAGGCCACCTCTATAATGCAGAACTGGAAGACTATGTGTATAAAAAGCCTGTACATATTCTGAATAAGGAAAAGAATCAGTACGAAATAGCCTATTACAAACCCGATGTGATCATGAAGGGAAATAAGGTCTTGCTTCCCAGGATGTACAGCAGGGATTCCAGGCACAGGCAGGCCTATCAGGAATTCGCTACCATCAGCGATCCGGCCAATCCAAGCTACCTGGATAACCTGGAATTTTTGTTCCGCTATCAGATCGGACATATGTATTTCAGATACTTCATGTGGAATTTTGCGGGGAAACAAAACGACAAGCAGGGACATGGCAATGTGCTGAACGGGAACTGGATCAGCGGGATCAAGGCATTCGATTCTGCCCGGATAGGCCCTCAAAAGCTCCTCCCCGGACACATGAAGGACCATCCTGCCAGAAATACCTATTATTTTCTTCCCCTCCTCCTGGGCCTGGTGGGCCTGTTCTTTCAGCTGGATAAGAATGTACGCGATTTCTGGGTGGTCATGAGCCTGTTTTTTCTTACGGGCCTGGCCATTGTTTTTTACCTGAATCAAACTCCATATCAGCCCCGGGAACGGGATTACGCCTATGCGGGTTCCTTCTATGCATTCAGCATCTGGATCGGTATCGGCGTGGCAGGAATATTCCAGATCCTGCGGTCCAGACTCAAGGCAAACCTGTCTGCCTTTACTGCACTGATCCTTAGTATGCTTGCCGTACCTGCCATGCTGGCCATGGAAAACTGGGACGACCACGACCGTTCGGGCCGGTACATTGCCAGGGATATTGCCCGCAATTACCTGAACTCTTGTGATGCCGATGCCATTCTATTTACCGTCGGCGATAACGATACCTTCCCCCTCTGGTACGTCCAGGATGTGGAAGGAGTTCGCGAGGATGTCCGTATAGTCAACACAATGCTGTTTAATATGAACTGGTATATCGATCAGATGAGATGGCAGAATTACAGCTCAGCGCCCCTGCCCCTTTCCATCCCCCAGTCGACCTATGATAAAGTTCCCGGGAACACCATCTACGTCAGGGAGAATGAAAAGTCGGCCACGGTGGACTACATCTCCACATTCATGACCAGCAACGATCCACGAACCAAGTTGCCCCTGAGAAGCGGAGAAAAAGTGGATTTCATACCCACCCACAAACTCATACTTCCTGTGGATTCGGCCCGGGTACTTGGCAATGGAACCCTCAGGACCAAAGATGCCCACAGGCTGGCAAAGAATATCCGGATCCAGCTGAAACCCAACAGTCAGATCCTGAAGGGCACCCTGGGACAGCTGGATATCCTTGGAGCCAATAAATGGAAGCGTCCCATTTACTATACCTCAGGCGGTTTTGACGGATCCCTGGGACTGGAGGAATACTACCGTTCAGAAGGATTGGCTTACCGCGTGGTACCCGTATCAACTCCTTACCAGAGTATTCTGGAAATGGGTGACATAGATACAGATATCCTGTATGATCGCGTAATGAATAAATTTCAGTGGGGCAGGATGAATGCAGAGGATGTTCAGCTTGATTATTATACCATCCGTACCCTGTCTGTGATACGTTTCAGGGGCATTCATATCCGCCTGGCCATAAAACTGCTGGATGAGGGTAAAAAAGAAAAAGCGGTGGAGGTTCTGGATCGCTGTATGGATCTGTCCCCTTCTCACGTGCTTCCCTTCGACCAGTATATCACAGGTATCACTCTTCCTGACCGGCAGGGTGGGATTATCCATCACGAGGGAATCATTGAAGCCTATTACCTCTGCGGGGAGACAGAAAAAGCCAATACCATTCTTAAGGAGTACTACCTGATGCTGGCGGCTGAATTCTCTTACTTTAACGGCATGAAATCCCGGCATAAATCTTCCATTCAACGGGAAAACAGCGAGGTAAGGTACCAGCTTGAAGAATTAAGGATCCTGCTGCAAAAATACGAGCAGCAGGATTTGATGCTGGAGCTTGGATTAAGCAATGCAGGACCTGGTGTTCCGGGCTAATAAACTGAATTACTACTTATTGCGATTCATTAGAAAAGAAGCAAAATTAAATAACTGGGTTTTTCTTTCTTCCGGTCTGTTCAGGTGGGACAGGTTGGCCAGGGCTTTTTCATAGAATTCCCTGATGCGGATTTCCGTAAGCTCTTTGATTCCCAGGTCATCGAAAATAGCTGTAACTGCAGAGACTTTCTCTTCCCTGTTAAAGTACTTGTTGGTGATCCAGTCGATAAGCTCTTTTTTCTGATCGGGTGAACTGTTTTCCAGGGCCGTGATCATCAGGAAGGTCTTCTTGTTATCCACAATATCGGTTCCCAGCTGTTTCCCCATGATCCCGGGATCCCCGTAAGTATCCAGCAGGTCATCCTGCAGCTGGAAAGCCATTCCCAGGTTCTTTCCAAATTCATACAGATCATTGGCATCGGTCTGGGAGGCGCCTCCCAGGATGGCACCAATTTTCAGGCTGGCTGCAATCAGAACTGCTGTTTTCAACTGTATCATTCGCATGTACTCTTCTCCTGAAACCATAAGCTGATCCTCGAAATTCATATCCATCTGCTGTCCTTCGCATACCTCCATGGCGGTCTTTGTGAATATATCATGTACCGTATTCAGCACCACTCCGGGCGACTGGTTGATCAGGCGGCTGGCCAGGATGGACATTACATCGCCCGAAAGTATGGCCACATTTTTATTGTACTTAATGTGCACTGTAGCCTGTCCTCTCCTAATCTCCGAGCGGTCCATAATGTCGTCGTGCACAAGGGTGAAATTGTGAAAGACCTCAATGGCCACAGCCGGTATCAGGGCAGATTCCACCGCTCCAGAAAATAAATCGCATGAAAGAATTACCAGAGCAGGCCGGATGCGCTTCCCTCCCAGGGAAAGGACATATTTAACCGGTTCGTATAATTCCGGGGGAGCATCGGGAATGGACAGATTCTGAATATGTTTTTCAATCAGGTTCTGAGCTTCAAGCAGTGTATACATCTGTAATTAAGGTCATATGAACATGCAATTGTCTTGAACAAGGTAGTGATTTTCGGACAGGATTGGCATGGAGATTGAACAATATGTTTTAAAATAGAATCATTAACTTTGACCGATTTTAAAAAGATGCATTTGATGTCATTTTATAAGGGATTGCGCTCCATTCTGGCAGGATTTATTTTTCTGTTGCCTTCTTCACTTTCAGCACAGGGATACCGGATTGAAATTCAAGTCCAGGGCCTCGCCGGGGATACGGTGATTTTAGGTGAATACTTTACTTCCAGGATGGTTCCCAAAGATACCATTGTGGTGGACCAGAAGGGAAGGGGAGTCTTTGAGGGAGAGACTGCATTTGTGGGAGGACTTTACCTGGTTTATTACAGCTCACGTTATTACTTTGATATGTTGCTTGGTGATGACCAGGAGTTTGCCCTGACTGCAGATACCTCTGATCTGGCGGGTACGGTGAAATTCACAGGATCGAAAAATAACCAGGTCTTTCAGGATTATAAGGACTTTCTCCAGCAAAAAAGAGAAGAGTTGCAGCATCAGCAATCCTTGCTGGCCGGAGCAGGATCCGCTTCGGACACTGCTCAGATCAAAGAAAAACAGGAAGAGATAAACGGGGAAATGGAATTCTACATGGACCGGATTGAAGCGGAGCATGCCTCCCTGTTTGTAAATGATTTTATCGGGGCCACCAGGGAAGCCCTCCCTCCGGACGAGTTATTGAATGGCCAGAAGAGACATGATGATTCGATCCATTATTTTTATTACAGGGAACACTACTTTGACCGTTTCGATCCCTTTAATGTGAGGTTGCTGCATACGCCCCTCTATGAAAATAAAATCATGAACTACCTGTCGCGTGCTGTGGTCCAGCACCCGGATTCACTTATTGCTGCATCGGATTTTCTCCTGGAGGGATCCAAAGTGGACGAGGATCTGTACAGGTACATGCTCATTACACTCTTCAACCATTTTGCAGAAAGTAAATTCATGGGAATGGATGTGGTCTACTTCCACATAGCCGAGTACTATTACATTCCCGATGCCAGCTGGAGCAGCGAGGAGTTTATCGGCAAACTGAAAGACAATCTGGAGAAAAATAAGCCCACCCTGATCGGGCAGAAGGCCCCGAACCTGATACTTCGACAGGTTCCCGGTGAGCATTTTGAAATGGCGGCCCAGGATACAGCCATTAAAAGGGATCCGCACATCGGGCACGATTTTTTCCTTTACGATACGGAAGCCAGCTATACCATCCTTTATTTCTGGGAAGCCGATTGTGGGCATTGCCAGAAAACTACACCAGTCCTGCACGAGATCTATTCCAGGTTGAAAGAACAAGGCGTGGAGGTAATATCGGTACATGCGATCAACACCCTGGAAGGGAAGGAGAAATGGGTGGACTTTGTGAATGAACATCACTTGTACGACTGGATCAACAGCTGGAGTCCCTACAGCAACGAGTTCAGGATTTCATATAACCTGCAGAGCTACCCCCAGCTCTTTGTACTGGACCATGACAAGAAGATTGTGGCCAAGCGGATTACGCCGGAGCAGGCCGAGCGAATTATCAATAACCTGATCCAAATTGAATCAAAAAACAATTCATAATTCCATGGATTTCAAATCTATCAAACTAATCCTCGAAGACGGATCCACATTTTCCGGAAAATCATTTGGCTACGAAGGCAGCATTGCAGGTGAAGTGGTTTTTAACACTGCGATGACCGGCTACCCCGAGAGCCTGACCGACCCTTCCTACAAGGGTCAGCTCCTGGTTCTGACCTATCCCCTTGTGGGTAACTACGGCGTACCCCGCGAGGATTTGGAGAATGATATGTACAAGTTTTTTGAATCGGATCAGCTACATATCTCGGCCCTGATCATTTCGGACTACTCCACCGAGTACTCCCACTGGAATGCCGAACGCAGCCTGGGCGACTGGCTGAAACAACATAAGATCCCCGGTATTTTTGATGTGGACACACGCCGAATTACCAAGATCCTCCGGGAGAAGGGTTCCATGCTTGGAAAAATCGTATTTGACGAAAAGGAACCCGAAACCTACGATCCCAACCAGGAAAACCTGGTAGCCCAGGTAAGCGTGGGAGAAAAAACCGTTTACGGTACTGGAAAATACCGGATCCTCCTGATCGATTGCGGAGTAAAATACAACATTATTCGCTACCTGCTTGAAAGAGATACCACGGTGATCAGGGTTCCATGGGACTACGATTTCAGCCAGGAAGAATACGACGGCCTGTTTATTTCAAACGGACCGGGCGATCCCAAGCAGTGTGAAATCACCATCAACAATCTTTCCAATGCCTACAAATCCAATACCCCCATTTTTGGCATCTGTCTGGGAAACCAGCTGATGGCCCTTGCCGCCGGTGCCGACACCTACAAATTAAAATACGGACACCGCAGTCACAACCAGCCGGTGCTCGAACTGGGGACCGATAAAGCCTACATCACCTCACAAAATCACGGTTTCGCCATCGACAATGAAACCCTTCCGAAAGGCTGGGAGCCTCTGTTCAATAACCTCAACGACAACACCAACGAAGGGATGAAGCACCTTTCAAAGCCTTTCTTCTCCACTCAATTCCACCCGGAGGCCTCAGGCGGACCCACCGATACGGCTTTTCTTTTCGATGTATTCCTAGAAAACATTGAAAAGAGTCGGTTGTAGATAGTACTTTTGCCTATCGACTTATTTCCTAATCTGTCCAGATCCGTAAATGATATATTTACTGGTGGTGAGTTCTTTCAGACCCATGGGTCCCCGGGCATGTAGTTTCTGTGTAGAGATTCCAATTTCTGCTCCGTAGCCAAATTCAAAACCATCCGTAAAGCGGGTGGAGGCATTTACATATACAGCGGCGGAATCCACCCTGTCCAGAAAGTACTGGGCATGGCTGTAATTTTCGGTGACAATGCTTTCCGAATGCATGGATCCATACCTGTTGATGTGTTCCACAGCCTCTTCCAGCGATTTCACCACTTTCGAAGAGATCACCAGATCCAGGTACTCCGTACCCCAATCTTCTTCCGTGGCAGAAACGGCCTCCGGGATAAGGACACAGGTGTTATCATCGCCGCGGATCTCCACGCCGCCTTCTGCCAGTGACTTGCCAATGGCAGGCAGTACATCGTATGCCACCTTTTCATGCACCAGCAGGCTTTCGGCCGCATTGCAAACCCCGGGACGATGGGTTTTGGCATTGTATATAATGGCCACCGCCTTCTCCAGGTCGGCCGCTTCATCCACATAAATATGGCAGTTCCCCACCCCTGTTTCGATCACGGGCACCGTACTGTTCTGTACCACGGCCTGAATTAATCCGGCTCCGCCCCTGGGGATCAGGATATCCAGGTAGTCATTCAGCTTCATCATGGCCACGGCACTTTCCCTGGTGGTATTCTGAACCAGCTGGACCATATTCCGGTCCAGTCCGCAACTTTCGATGGCTTTGTGAAAGATCTTCACAATGGCATTGTTGCTCTGAAAAGCTTCCTTTCCTCCCCTTAGCACGCAAACATTTCCGGTTTTAATGCAAAGCCCGGCCACATCGGCTGTTACATTGGGCCTGGATTCATAAATCACCCCCACCACACCCAGGGCTACCCTTTTCTTTCCTATCAACAAGCCATTGGGTCGCTTTTTCATCTCTTCAATTTCCCCGATGGGATCTTCCAGCTGCACGACCTCCCTGAGACCTTCTGCAATCCCGCTTATCCGTTCTTTGGACAGGGTCAGCCGGTCCACAATGGCCCCCTTCAATCCCATCTCTTTTCCCTGCACAAGATCCACAGCATTGGCTTCCAGGATCTGAGCGCTATTCTTCTCAAGCAACTCGGCCACCAGCAACAAGATCTTGTTCTTCTGCTCTGTATTTAAATGGGCCAGCTGTCCCGCAGCCTTCTTAGCCTTCTTCCCAATCTCAATTAACTCTTCCATACTTTCAATTTTTGACTTTTGACTTTTGACTTTTGACTCAAATCAGCTTGCCAGCTGATTTGTGGCATCAGACACAAAAAAGGTTCCCAGATCCTTGCCTTCAAGTACATCCATGATGGTGGACGGATCGGAACCGTCTGCTATGACCACATCCACATTATGCTCTCTGCACAATTCAGCTGCTGCGATTTTTGAAGCCATGCCTCCGGATCCCATTTTGGAAGACCCTTCTATATCTATATCTTTTAAATCATCACTTGCCTTCATTACTTTAGGTACTTTCTGAGCCGATCGATGTATATGCGGATCAGCAGTAAAAACACCATCCGTATCGGTCAGGATCAGGAGCAATTCGGAATGGATCAGTGTGGCAACACAAGCTGAAAGCGTATCGTTATCCCCAAACTCGATTTCATCGGTAATGACGGTGTCATTTTCATTTATCACGGGTATGATTCCCATTTCAAGCAGCTGGTTAAGGGTATTTCTTGCATTCTTCCTGCGAAGGCTGTTTTCAATGCCATCCCTTGTAAGCAATAACTGGGCCACAGTCTTGTTATACTCATCAAAGAACTTTTGGTATAAACGGAGCAAGCCCACCTGACCAATGGCTGCCAGAGCCTGCTTCTTTACCAGATCGGTGGGTTTTTCAGCCAGTCCGATCATTCCCACACCCACACCCACAGCACCGGAAGAAACCAGAATCACTTCCTTTCCGCTGTTGTGCAAGTCGGCCAGGACCCTCACCAGCTTTTCCATGCGTTGCAGGTTGATTTTCCCGTTGTCGTAGGCCAGCAGGCTGGTGCCCACCTTTACAACGATTTTTTTCTTATTCTTTAAATATTTTCTGTGTGTCATGACTTTTCAAAATAGGTACTTAATTGATCTACAAGTTTTGAAGTATTCACAAAACGAAATCCGGCATAAGCCGTGTCCAGTTTCGCTTTGATTGCTGCAATGCCGGGATTTCCTATACTCCCCAGATGGGTATAGCTATGATCCCGGCCAGGCCTATAACGACCTTTATCTATCTCTGAAGCAACTTCTTTGTAGGCATCCCTGAATGGGATCCCCTCTTTGACTTTCTTGTTGACCTCTTCAACGGAGAAGATATACTGGTAGGTCTCGTCCTCCAGGATATCCCTGTTGACCCTGATTCGCTCCATCACATATTTCATCATGGACAGGCAATCTTTCAATTCTTCCAGTGCCGGGTGCAGAATCTCCTTAAGGATCTGATAATCACGGTGATAGCCTGAGATCAGGTTTCCTGTCACTGCGGAGATACTTGAAGGAAGTTGGGTAAGCCGGTTGCATTTGGCCCTGAGGAGCTCGAGTACATCCGGATTTTTTTTATGGGGCATGATGGACGATCCCGTAGTAAGCTCGGAGGGCAGGGAAATGAAAGAAAAATTCTGACTCATAAAGAGAACTGAATCCATGGCCATGCGGGCAAGGGAAGAAGCAATAGCACTTATCCCGGTAGCCACATACCATTCTGTTTTTCCCCGGTTCATCTGGGCATTAACTGAACTGATATGAATGTTTTCAAAGGCCAGGAGACTGGTAGTAAGTTCCCTGTTTACCGGGAAGGAGGATCCAAATCCCGCTGCCGATCCCAATGGATTCTGGTTTATCACGCTGTAAATCCCCTGGAGGAAGGTCAGGTCATCGGCCAGGGCTTCTGCATAGGCTCCGAACCACAAACCAAAAGACGAGGGCATGGCCACCTGCATATGGGTATAACCGGGCATCAGTACATCGCCGTATACTCCGGCCTGTTTTTCCAGAACCGAAGCCAGGTCATGAACCTCATTAACTATCTCCTGAAGCTCATCCCTGAGGAAGAGCTTGATATCCACCATCACCTGGTCGTTTCTGGAACGCCCGGTGTGAACGGTTTTGCCCAAATCGCCCAGCTTTTTTGTGAGCATCATCTCCACCTGAGAATGGATATCCTCCACCCCCTCTTCCAGGTGGAGTTTTCCTTTACTGGCATCGCTGTAAATGTTGGCCAGTTCATCCACAAGTTTGGCTGCATCCTCCTTTTTTATCAGTCCCACCTCGGCAAGCATGAGGGTATGCGCCATGGAACCAAGCACATCATAGGGTGCAAGTTCCAGATCATACACCGGATCCTTGCCGGTGGTAAAAGCCAGGATTCTTTGTTCGGTCGATATCTCTTTATCCCACAGTTTCACTCGAATATAATTTAGTTATTAAATTGGTCTCGTGTAACTTACCACAATAATATTATCATGGACGTTTCATAACAGTGTCAGACTTTTAGCTTATCCAGAAAGTGACCATAGATTTCAATGCCTTCTTCCAGTTCACTTTTTAATATGTACTCACCGGCCGTATGGGAGCGTGCTGAATCCCCGGGACCCATTTTTATGGATGGGTAGGGAATCAGGGCCATATCTGAAAGGGTGGATGATCCAAAGGGCTCCAGCTTGCAAGTGCGTATGGCTTCCATCAGGAAATGATCTTTTGGAAGGCCCGAAGGCTTCAGGCGTGTGCTGCGGGGATGCAGTTCAGCTGCACATGTTTCCCTGATGATTTCCAGCAGGGCTTCGTTCCCATAGCGGTCGTTGCTTCGCACATCCACCACAAAACGGCATACATCCGGAACCACATTGTGATTTGTCCCGGCCGATATCAGAGTCACCTGGGCACCGGGTGCGGGCAGCCAGTAAGACTCCCTGTCAAACTTTAAGGCTTTAATACTTTCTATATCCCTGATGGCCTTATAAATGGCATTCTTTCCTTCCTCCCTGGCTGCATGTCCTGCCTTTCCCTTTGCTTCTCCATCCAGGACCATCAGACCACGTTCGGCCACTGCCGGGTGCATGCCTGTGGGTTCTCCCACAATCACTCCATCCAGATCCTCCAGTTCGGGTAATACAGCCGTGATCCCGTATGGTCCCGAAACCTCCTCCTCCGCACTGATCAGCAGAAGCAGGTCCATGTGCTCCTCCAGGTTGCTTTTCATGGCCTCCATGGCAGCGATCATGCACACCACAGATGCTCCGGCATCGTTGCTGCCCAGACCTGTGATCTTCTCTCCCTGCATCACAGGTTTATAAGGATCCGTTTTCCATTCTTCCACAGGAGCAACCGTATCCATATGTGAATTCAACAGGATTCGCGGCCTTGCGTCTTCTGCTGTCAGATTTCCTACAAGCAGATTGTTGTGGATCCTTTTCACCTCATATCCCAGATCCTTGATGAAAGCTTCAAGAAAATCGGAGCGATGCTCTTCATTCCTGCTTAGGGCCGGAATAGCCAGCATTTCCATTAAAAGATCTGTATATGCAAATTTTGAGCTCATTATTTCAGATCACTGATTCCTGAGTAAGATTTAACAATTCCTTTGATCATGGACGAACTCAGTCCCCAATGCTCCATTTCATTGAGACCTGATATGGTACAACCCATGGGCGTGGTCACCCGGTCGATCTCGGTTTCCGGATGATGGTCTGTCTGCATTAACAGTTCGGCTGCTCCCCGGGCGGTCTGTGCAGCAATAAGTCCGGCTTCTTCCGCATGAAATCCAATTTGAATGCCTCCCTGGGAAACAGCCCGGATAAACCTGAGAAAAAAAGCGATGCCGCAGGCTGCAAGAATGGTGGCTGCAGGCATAAGTTGTTCCTTGATCACCATGGTCTGACCCATGGGTTCGAACAAGTCTTTGATTTCCTTCACCGCCTGATCTTCTTCTCCCGAAATACAGGTCATGCTGGCTCCATACTCCACAGCTGTATTTGGCATGATTCTGACTATTCTCGCCTTGTGACCGGTCCATTCCTCCAGTTCCTGAATGCTCACTGCCGATACCACACTCACCAGTATCTTTTGTTCGCCTTCAAGTAAAGTTTTGATTTCCTCTACCACCTCCTTAGCCTGACCGGGAAGCACTGCCAGGAGGATGTAATCACTCTTTCTAACCAGGCTCGTGTTATCAGTTACATTGAATCCCTCCTTATCCTGATCGGCCAGTAACTCAACTTTTTTTCTGGACAGAAATACTTCCGAGGGATGCATTTTTTTATAAGAAACCAATCCTTTGGCAATGGCCATTCCAATGTTTCCTGCTCCTATTATTCCAACTTTCTTCATAATCTCAGGCATTATTTTCTTTATTCTTTTTTCCATTTACTGCATACCAGATCTTTTGCTGATTCCCAAGGATCTTTGTAAAACCATCAACTTCCTCGGCGGTCCATGCCCGGTTCATCTCCCCGTAGGATGCAAAAGAAGAGGTCATCAGGTCGTAAGGACTATCTACTCCGGTCACTGTAAAACTGTAAGGTCTCAGCCGTACGTTCACTGTACCTGTAACATTCTTCTGGGATGAATCGAGAAAGGACTCTATGTCACGCATCACCGGTTCCAGGTACTGGGCCTCATGCACAAACATGCCATACCATTGCCCGATCTGTTCTTTCCAGTGAAGCTGCCAGCGGGAAAGTACATGCTTTTCCAGGGCCAGGTGGGCATCAATAATAATTTTTGCTGCGGCAGCCTCAAAGCCAACCCTTCCCTTGATCCCTATAATGGTATCTCCCACATGCACATCCCGGCCCACTCCCCAGGGGGAAGCCAGCAATTCCAGTTCCCTGATCACTACGACTGGTTCCATTTTCTGGCCATTCAGACTCACGGGTTCCCCCTCTTCAAATCCGATGCTTAGCAGCTCGGAACCTGACTTTTTCACCGGTGTGGGATAGGCCTCATCGGGAAGTTCATCCGTGGAAGTTAAGGTTTCCTTTCCGCCAACACTTGTTCCCCACAGTCCCTGATTAATGGAATACTTGACCTTATTCCAGTTCATAACTATGCCTTCGCTCTTCAGGTATTCAATTTCATCTTCCCTGGAGATCTTCAGGTCCCTGATGGGTGTGATGACTTCAATTTCGGGTGCCAGCACCTGGATCACCAGGTCGAAGCGTACCTGGTCATTCCCTGCACCGGTGGACCCGTGGGCAATGTATTTGAAACCTTCCTTCTTGGCATAGTTAACCAGTGCAATGGCCTGGAAGGTACGTTCCGAACTGACCGACAAGGGATAACTCCGGTTTCTTAAGGCATTACCAAAAATCATATAACGTATGCAGCTGTTATAGTAATCAGCCGTTACATCCAGAACATTGTGAGTGAGCATACCAAGTCGTTGTGCGTGATTGGCGATCTGTTTCAGATCTTCCTCCTCGAATCCTCCTGTATTTACTATGGCTGAATGTACTTCCAACTCCTTTTCTTTGGCAAGGTAGATGGCACAGAAAGAAGTATCCAAACCTCCGCTGAAGGCTAATAATGCTTTTTTATTTTCCATGGCTTGTTTATCAGGTGTGGTTAATATTCACTTTGATTCCGGCTTTACTGGCCTTTCCGTTTACCTTCTGCTTCTCCGCCGGATCCATGATCATGGCTGTGCACAGGCAGTCATCTCTTCTGGTCCTGACCAGGATATCGTAATAGGGGCAGGTTTCACAGCCCTTCCAGAACTGCTCGTCATCGGTCAGCTCAGAAAAGGTCACAGGTTTATATCCCAGTCCGCTGTTGATTTTCATCACGGCCAGGCTGGTGGTTAAACCAAATAGCCTGGCTCCCGGAAAAAGCGTCGCAGATAATTCAAAGGCCCGTCTCTTTATTTCATTGGCCAGCCCCACTCCCCTGTAACCGGGAGAAACTATCAATCCGGAATTGGCCACAAACTTATTATGACCCCAGGATTCAATGTAGCAGAATCCGGCCCATTTGCCTTCTCCGCTCAGGGCAATCACGGCTTTCCCTTCATCAATCTTGCCGGTCAGGTATTCCCTGCTTCTGACTGCAATTCCCGTTCCCTTCTGCTGTGAAGCTATCAGCAGTGCCTGTTCTATCTCCTGCACATAGTTAAGGTGTACCCCTGAGGCGATGGTAATCTCTATATCGTGTATCATTCTTTTCCTGTTTAAAAGCGATCAGTGCACGTAGTCCTGAATCAAGCCCGGCATCTTTACCTTAAGCGCATTTACCACATCAGTCCTTGAAACCCCGTCCCGGGGAACCAGTAAAATGGTATCGTCGCCAGCAATGGTGGCTGCAATCTCATAGGCTCCCAGGTTGTCAATGGTATAGGCAATCATCCCTGCATGACCCGGCAGGGTTTTTAAAATCGCCATACCCTGTGCAAAATCAATGGAAATCAGTCCGCTCATTCCTGACCCGTTCGCTACCGCCTCTTCTACCGCCTGCTCCTTATCGGGCAATATATACACATAACCTTCCTTCTCGTCGGGCATCTTAGCCACTCTCAGGTATTTAAGATCTCTCGACAGCGTGGCCTGGGTGAGCTCATATCCCTCCTTAAGCAGGAGGTTCATCAGTTCTTCCTGACTGGAAATATTCCGGCTTCCTATAAGCCTGCGAATCTCCATCAATCTTTCGTTCCTGTTTTTCACTTTGTATATTTATACATTAGGGATGCAAATTTATACATTAATTTGGTTTTACACCAATCTCTCAGCTTTTTTTTCTATTTTTACACCCCGGAATACATGGACTCCGGAACCCCCCTGCAGGGTCCTCCTGATCCACAAATTAACAGTCACTTAGGCCATTAAAATGAACGACTCAATCAAAAAAGTGGTGATCCTTGGATCAGGCGCATTAAAAATCGGGGAAGCCGGTGAATTCGATTATTCAGGCTCCCAGGCCCTGAAAGCCCTCCGGGAAGAAGATGTTTTTACAGTATTGATCAATCCCAACATCGCTACAGTACAGACTTCCGAGGAAGTAGCCGATAAGATATATTACCTTCCCGTAACTCCTCATTTTGTGGAAAGGGTCATCAAGAAAGAAAAACCCGACGGTATACTGCTGGCCTTTGGTGGTCAGACTGCCTTAAATTGCGGAGTGGCACTGTACAAATCGGGAATTCTGGAAGACCACAATGTAAAGGTACTTGGTACTCCTGTTCAGGCCATCATGGATACCGAAGACAGGGAGCTTTTTGTAGACAAGCTGGATGAGATCAAAGTAAGGACTGCCCGCAGCATGGCCGTTACTTCAGAGGAGGATGCACACAAAGCGGCCGAAGAACTTGGCTATCCCATCATCATCAGAGCTGCCTATACCCTGGGTGGCCAGGGAAGTGGTTTCTGTTACAATAAAGGGGATCTTGATAAGCTGGCAAAAAAAGCTTTTTCATATTCCCCCCAGATCCTGGTAGAAGAGTCTCTGAAGGGGTGGAAAGAGGTAGAATACGAAGTGGTGAGGGACCGCTTCGACAACTGTATTACGGTCTGTAATATGGAGAATTTTGATCCCCTGGGGATCCATACAGGCGAGAGTATTGTGGTAGCTCCCTCTCAGACCCTGACCAACAGTGAATATCACAAGCTCAGAAAGCTTTCCATAGACATCATCCGGCACATAGGGATTATCGGGGAATGCAATGTTCAGTACGCCCTGGATCCCGACTCGGAAGATTACAGGGTGATAGAGGTAAATGCCAGGCTTTCCCGTTCATCGGCGCTGGCCAGCAAGGCAACCGGTTACCCGCTTGCTTTTGTAGCGGCTAAGCTGGCGCTGGGATTTGGTTTGCATCAGCTGAGGAATTCCATCACAAAAACCACCTCAGCCTTCTTCGAGCCCGCACTGGATTACATTGTCTGTAAAATTCCCCGCTGGGACCTGAATAAGTTTCAGGGAGTATCCAAGCTGATCGATTCGAGCATGAAATCGGTGGGAGAGGTGATGGCCATTGGTCGCACTTTTGAAGAAGCCATCCAGAAGGGGATACGGATGATCGGTCAGGGCATGCATGGTTTTGTGGGGAATCACGAGATGGAAATTGAAAACATTGACCATGAGCTTTCGGAACCTACCGATATGAGGATCATGGTTATTGAAAAGGCATTCCAGGAGGGTTACTCTATAGACAGGATCCACGAGTTAACCCGGATTGATAGGTGGTTCCTTGTGAAGCTGAAGAATATCTATGACCTGAAGCTGGAACTTGAACAGGTAAGCTCCCTGGAGGAGCTTGAAGATGAGTTACTGCTTCAATCCAAAAAGGCCGGCTTTAGTGACTTCCAGGTGGCCCGCCTGGTCATGGCGGGAGATGTATCCGAGAACCTGCAGAAGGTGAGGAAGCACCGGAAGAAACGCAAGATTCTGCCCAGTGTAAAGCAAATTGACACCCTGGCAGCAGAATACCCGGCTCAGACCAATTACCTGTACCTTACCTACAGTGGATCTGAGCATGATATAGAATTCTTCTCCGACCAGCGCTCGGTAATTGTCCTTGGATCGGGTGCCTATCGAATCGGATCCAGTGTGGAATTTGACTGGTGCAGTGTAAATGCCCTGAAAACGGTGAATGAGGAAGGATATCGTTCCATTATGATCAACTATAATCCTGAAACTGTATCCACTGACTATGATGTTTGTGACCGCCTTTATTTCGATGAGCTATCCTATGAACGGGTCATGGATATTTACGATCTTGAATCGCCCAAAGGGGTTATTGTATCTGTGGGTGGTCAGATCCCCAACAACCTGGCCATGCGCCTGCATGATCAGGATGTTCATATACTGGGTACCTCACCTGAATCCATAGATAAAGCTGAAAACAGGCATAAATTTTCCATGATGCTGGACCGGCTGGGCATTGATCAGCCCAGGTGGAAGGAGCTGAGCAGCATGGATGAAATTATTTCTTTTGTAGATGTAGTTGGTTTTCCCCTGCTGGTTAGACCGTCCTATGTCCTGTCGGGTGCAGCTATGAATGTGGTATCTAACAGCGAAGAACTGGAAGGATTCCTTACACTGGCAGCCAGGGTATCAAAACAGTACCCGGTAGTGGTCTCAGAATTTATTGAACAGGCTAAAGAAATAGAAATTGATGCTGTGGCCCGCGAGGGAGAGTTATTTTCCTATGCCATCTCCGAGCATGTAGAATTTGCCGGTGTGCACTCTGGGGATGCTACCATGGTGTTTCCACCCCAGAAAATCTATTTTGAAACGGTCAGACGAATCAAGAAAATTGCCAGGCAACTGGCCGAAGCCCTGGAAATCTCAGGTCCGTTTAACATGCAATTTCTGGCTAAAGACAATGACATTAAAGTGATCGAGTGTAATCTGCGAGCCTCCCGGAGCATGCCCTTCGTCTCCAAGGTCCTGAAGTCAAACCTGATTGACCAGGCCACCAAGATCATGCTAAAGGTGCCAGTCGAAAAACCACATAAATCTATTTTCGACCTGGACTATATCGGGTGTAAAGCTCCTCAGTTCTCTTTCTCGAGGCTCAAAAAAGCAGATCCGGTGCTGGGTGTGGATATGTCGTCCACCGGTGAGGTAGGATGCATAGGCGACAATTACTACGAGGCTATTCTGAAAGCCATGCTTTCGGTGGGTTATACCATTCCAAAAAAGAACATCCTCCTTTCCACAGGTGGAATGCGCTCAAAAGTGGAGCTGGTGAATTCATGTAAAATGCTGGTCGATAAAGGCTACCATCTTTTTGCCACCCATGGGACCCATGAATTCCTGAGGTTAAATGGTATTGAATCCATCGATCTGGCCTGGCCCGATGAGGACCGGAAACCCAATGTGTTGGACTACCTGAAGGCCAAAAAGATCGACCTGGTGGTCAACATTCCCAAAGACCTGTCTTCGCACGAATTATCCAACGATTACAGCATCAGGCGGGGCGCGGTGGATTTTAACATTCCGCTTATCACCAACGCCAGGCTGGCATCGGCATTCATTTATGCCATCTGTAAGATGAGCCTGGAGGATATCGCCATCAAAAGTTGGGATGAATACTAGCTCTTAGTGTATTCTTTGTATATTCATACCTGCAGCTTTAACTACAAACATATATGATGATGCCAGCTCCTAAATTTAATAGGTTTGCCATTGTTTTCCTGTTTTTCGCACTGCTCACATCGGGAAAACTCTTTGCTCAAACAGAACAGGGATTCACTTACCAGGCAGTTGCCAGGGACCTTTCAGGTACTCCCCTCGGTGATCAAAACCTGACCGTCAGAATTGCCATTCATGCATACGGGATCGATGGAGAATTAATATGGAGCGAGGAACACGATGTCCTTACGAGTCCCTTTGGTTTGTTTACCCTGACGGTAGGTGATCCAAAAGCCATGAATCAGGGCGGAAGTGCAAAAGCTTTTAACCAGATTGACTGGTCAGCCTTCCCTTACTTTCTTAGGGTATATCTGAAAGTCGACAACGATTTTATGGATATGGGCGGCTCTGCGGTCCAGACCGTACCACTGGCACAATATGCAACTTCGGCCAAAAGTGCAGCAGGTTCTTTCAGTGTTCAGCCCAACGAAGATCCTCTGCCTGGCGAAGCCCTGTTCATGGTGAGGCGGAAAGACGGACAACCGGTCTTTGCCGTATACGAGGATATGGTCTGGGTCTATTCGGATCCCAATGCAGCTAAAGGAGCCAAGGGTGGCTTTGCCGTTGGAGGATACAATCCGGTAAAAGGAGTAACCGAAGAATATTTGCGGGTTTCTTCCGATAGTGTACGGATCTACATTGATTCCGATCCCCGGAACAAGGGAGTGAAAGGCGGATTTGCAGTAGGCGGATATAAGCCTTCGTCCGCAAAGGGTTTTCAGGACGATATCTACCTGAACGTGTCAGGGCAAGAGGCTGTGGATGTGGTAAAAGATAAATCACAGATTATGTGGTATCCCCGCAAAGAAGCCTTCCTGGCCGGGAATATCCAGATCGGTTCGGTGGATAGTGTGGGTCAGAATTCCACAGCCATGGGATATAAGTCAGTCGCCATGGGTAATTACTCACAGGCTTTTGGATACAGGAGCATGTCCATAGGGAACTTCTCCACCTCCTTTGGCAACAGGAGTATCGCAAAAGGGGAAGATTCATATGCCCTGGGTTCCGGGGCGGTTGCCTCAGGCTACCGTTCTTTTGCCATAGGAGTGGGATCCAGTGCCACAGGTGTCTCTTCCATGGGCCTGGGTACCGGAAGTGATGCACTTAATGATTATTCCACAGCTATTGGTTACAGGTCTGAAGCTTCAGGTCTCTACTCCCACTCCTTCGGTCTCTATGCGAGAGCCACAGGAGAAAGATCCATGGCACTCGGGATGATCGCCACCTCAAGTGGTTTAAGGTCGTTAAGCCTTGGGTATTCAAGTGTGGCCAGTGCACCCTATGCCCTGTCCATAGGTGCCAATGCAGTTGCAACCGGTGATACGGCCATCAGTATTGGATCAGGAGCAGAGGCTTCCGGTCCGAATGCAGTGGCCATTGGAACCGGTAGCATTGCATCCTATCAACTGGCCACAGCCATCGGATATAATGCGATAGCTGAGGGCTCCAAATCCATATCCATGGGAGCCCATTACTACAAATCCCTGATCTTCCTACCTCCTATAATAATTATCCCCCCCCTCTTTCCAAAGGGGCTGGATCCGGAGACAGAATCAGGTAAACAGCCAGATGCTGCAAAAGGAAGCTTTGTTTCACTTCCCCTGTTTGCTGACCGAAACAACCAGGCCATTGGTACTTATTCCATTGCACTTGGAAATGGAAACCGCTCCGAAAACGGAGGAATCTCGCTGGGGGTTTATAACGATGCCCTGGATATCTACTCTACGGCTGTGGGTTTTGGTAACCAGGCCATTGCACCTTTTTCCCTGGCAGCAGGATTTGCCAATAAGACAGAAGGACAATTCGCCACTGCATTTGGCCGCTATACCAGTGCCGCATCCATGAACTCATTTGCCATTGGTGTCTACAACCGTTCCTATGGAAATGCCACCGAATGGGTTGGTACCGATCCCCTGTTCCAGATTGGCAATGGCACCGGCTCTGATGTGTCAGAGCAACATGATGCCTTCAGGGTACACAAGAACGGAGGAACCTACATCTATCCCTCCAATTCTTATTACGGCCTGTATGTATATAGCAAGACCGATGCCAGCTATCCGTCTTCGAACGCTTATGGAATCATGGGCATTATTTCAAGGAACAAGCCAGGCACCAACTATTGGAGTGGTTACTTCTATGATACAGGCTCTGATGGCAATTACCTTGGTTTTTATGCTGACCAGCGGAGCGGAGGAGCGATAGATGTGGCTGAATATATTTACGATACCCACGGAGATACAGAAGCAGGAGATGTGCTGGTGGCAGATAAAAATAAGGATGAGAGTGTGATTAAATCACAACAAGCCTACCAGACATCGGTTCTGGGAGTGGTCACCACCGATCCCCATATGGTAATGGGCATGGATCTGGTTATCAACGAAGAAACCGGTGAACCAATCCCGGGGGTAAGTGCCACCAGGCTGGCCCTCACAGGCCGTGTTCCTGTCAAGATCACTGAGGAGAATGGCCCCATCGAGCCCGGTGATCTGCTTACCACCTCCTCCACTCCGGGACATGCCATGAAATGGACGCTTAAGGATGTGAATGAAGCAAAAGATTTTGCCGAACTGAAATCTTTACTTGCTGAAAACGAGCGAAGACGCAATGCCATTATAGGTAAGGCAGTAAGTTCATCAAGCTCCGGAGATGGTACTGTGATGGTCCTGATTTCTCTTTAGCCCTTCAAGGCCTCTGCTCCACTTACAATCTCAAGAATTTCCTTGGTGATGGAAGCCTGACGTGCCTTGTTGAACTGGAGACTCAACTCTTTCAACAGTTCGGTGGCATTATCTGTTGCTTTATGCATGGCCGTCATGCGCGCCCCATGTTCAGATGCATGGGAATCAAGTATCGCTTTATAAAACTGTAGTTTGAGTGATCTTGGAATTAACTCCTCCACGATATACGCTTTGGAAGGTTCGAAAATGTAATCCACAAAGGTGACTGTCCCTGCAGCTTCGGTCAGATCATCCACCTGAATGGGAAGGAATTGTTCTACGGTGAGAATCTGAGTTCCTGCATTCTTGAACTGGTTGTAGATAACATCCACATGATCATATTCCTTATCGGTGAAAAGCCCCATGATCATAGTTGCAATGCTTGCAACACGTTCAAAGCTCAGGTCATCGAAAACCTCACTGCCGTCGAAAATCACATTGTAGCCTTTCTTTCGCAGAAATTCAGCTCCCTTTTTACCAATAGCCACAAAATCCACCTGCCTGCCCATCATCTGCGTATCATACCGGGTCAGAGCCCTTTGAATGGTTGCTTTGATGGCGTTGGAGTTGAAAGCCCCGCATAAACCCCGGTTGGAAGTAATCAATACAAGAAGGATTCGTTCCTTATCCCTCTGTTCGGCATAGATGTTATCCTCATCATCCTTTATGCTATCACCCACGCTGGCAAGGATTTCTTTAAGTTTATCAGCATAGGGCCTGAACTGAACGATGGCATCCTGGGCCTTCTTCAGCTTGGCAGCAGAAACCATCTTCATGGCACTGGTAATCTGCATGGTGGAAGCCACAGATACCTTACGTTCCCTTATCTCCTTCAAACTCGCCATGTAGGATTGCTATTTAAATTTCTCAACGATTTCTTTTGCTGCACTTTCAATTACACCGGTGATATCGTCCGAAAACTTTCCCTGAGCAAGGGCTGCCAGCGTATCCTTGTGTTTCAGTTCCAAATATTCAAGGAAATCGGTTTCGAATTCTTTTACCTTATCCACCGGGATCTCGCCTAACAGTCCCTGTGTACCGCAATAAATAATAGCGGCCTGTTTCTCCACGGGCATGGGTGCATATTGATCCTGTTTCAGAATCTCCACATTCTTTCGTCCCTTATCAAGCACAGCCAGGGTACCGGCATCCAGGTCCGATCCGAACTTGGCAAAAGCTTCCAGCTCCCGGAACAAAGCCTGATCAATTTTCAGGGTTCCGGCGATCTTCTTCATGGATTTGATCTGGGCATTTCCTCCTACCCTCGAAACAGAGATCCCCACATTAATGGCTGGCCGTACACCTGCATTAAACAGGTTGGATTCCAGGAAGATCTGTCCATCGGTAATGGAGATCACATTGGTTGGAATGTATGCGGAAACGTCACCCGCCTGGGTCTCAATGATGGGCAGGGCAGTCAGGGATCCGCCTCCTTTTACAAGGGGTTTAAGCTGTGGGGGCAGATCATTCATCTTTTTAGCTATTTCATCGGACTTAATGATCTTGGCAGCCCGCTCCAGCAAACGTGAGTGAAGGTAGAACACATCACCAGGATAGGCTTCCCGTCCGGGAGGGCGCCTCAAAAGCAGGGAAACTTCCCGGTAAGAGACAGCCTGCTTGGAGAGATCATCGTAAATAATCAATGCCGGGCGACCTGTATCACGGAAATACTCTCCAATGGAGCAACCTGCAAAGGGCGCATAGAATTGAAGTGCGGCCGGATCCGAAGCTGTAGCCGATACAATAACTGTATAATCCATGGCACCGGCTGCTTCCAGGGTTTTCTGAATATTGGCCACAGTGGAACCCTTCTGTCCAATGGCCACATAGATACAATATACCGGCTCGCCTTTTTCGTAAAATTCCTTTTGATTAATGATGGTATCAATGGCAATAGCCGTCTTCCCTGTCTGGCGGTCACCGATAATCAGCTCACGCTGCCCCCTGCCAATGGGTATCATGGCGTCGATGGGCTTCAACCCGGTCTGCAGGGGTTCACTTACAGGCTGTCGATAGATCACACCGGGAGCCTTCCTTTCCAAGGGCATATCAATCATGTCACCTGCAACAGGACCTTTCCCATCAATAGCTTCTCCAAGGGTATTTATTACCCTGCCCAGCAGTTTTTCACCCACTCCAATGGAAGCGATCCTTTTGGTCCTCTTTACTGAGTCTCCCTCTTTAATCAGTTCCGATGAACCCAGCAATACGGCTCCCACATTATCCTCCTCAAGGTTGAGAACGATCCCCATCACGCCACTGTCAAATTCGATCAGTTCATTGGCCTGTACGCTGTTCAATCCATATATACGTGCAATACCATCTCCCACCTGGAGTACAGTACCCACTTCTTCAAGTTCAACATCACTTTTGAACCCTTCAATCTGCTTCTTAAGAATTTCCGATACTTCGGAAGGTTTGATCTGAGACATATTCTATTTCTTTTCAATACTGGTTTGAAGTAATTGCTTTTTCATTTTTCTGAGGTTGCTTGCCACACTGGCATCATACTGCATATCCTCTATGGTAAGTACAAATCCGCCAATCACATCTTCGTCTACCGAAGTAGAAAGATCCACATCTGCATCATAAGTTTTCCGGATCAGTTCCCTGATACTTTTGACTGCGGCATCATCCACCGGAACAGCACTAAGTAATTCTGCAGAACGGATTCCTTTTTCCCTGCGATACAGGTCCCTGAAATTTCTGGCAATTCCCGGCAGGTATATTTCCCTCCTATTTTTAATGATCAGTTTGATCATGGACAGGGAGATTTCAGACATGCGCTTGTCGAAAATGGTTCTGACCAGTTTGTATTTCTGACTTGCCTGCAAGGAAGGCAATTCAAGCATATACTTAAAATCATTCAGTTTACAGGTCTCTGCCAGTAACTCCATATCACTGTAAACCTGATCAAGGATCTGCTTTTCAGCGGCACTCTGAAAAAGCGCCTTTGCGTAACGTACAGAAATCTGACTCTCGTTCATATCCTCTTAATTCAGGTCGGCCTCATTCAAAAGTTTATCGACCAGTTCTTTCTGTGCCTTGTTGTTGTCCAGTTTTGCACGTAAAATCTTTTCGGCAATATCCACGGAAAGTGTAACCATCTGCGTCTTCATTTCATTAATTGCTGCTGCCTTTTCTGCCTGAATGGATTCCCTGGCATTCTGTACCAGTTTTTTTGCTTCCTCTGCAGCCTTCTCTTTGGCTTCAGCAATCATCGCATCTTTCACCTCTTTGGCATCTTTCAATAGGGCATCCCTTTCTGCTTTTGCTTCAGAAAGAATTTTTTCATTGTCCGCTTTCAATTGTGCCATCTCCTCCTTTGCCCTGTCTGCTGCATCCAGGGCATGCCGGATGCTTTCATTTCGTGCTTTTACTGCAGTAAGAATGGCTGGCCAAGCGAACTTACCCAGGATAAAAAGTAAAACAAGAAAGAAGAGGGTTGACCAGACGATCATTCCTATTCCCGGAGTAACTAAATCCATTGTATTTTGTGTTTAATTGATTTCAAAGAAAGGCCTGCAACCAACCGTTACAGGCCAGTTCATTTAAGTTGATTAGTTGCTCATCATGGAAACCACAACGGCAAACAATGCAACACCTTCAATCAGAGCGGCAGAAATAATCATGGCGGTCTGGATCTTACCTCCGGCCTCTGGCTGTCGTGCAATGGCATCCATCGCTGATCCACCGATCCTACCGATTCCCAGACCTGCTCCAATTACGGCCAGACCTGCTCCGATTGCTGCTAATGTACCTGTCATAATAAATAAATATTAAAGTGAAAATTAATCATGGTGATGCTCGGGCATCGCCAATCCGATAAACAATGCTGATAATAAAGTGAATATATAAGCCTGCAGGAAAGCTACAAGCAATTCAATAAAGTACATAAATATGACCATCGCCATGGATGGAACAGCCATAAACACAGATTTGAAAATGAAAATCATGGATATGAGGCTCAATACAATGATATGGCCTGCGGTGATGTTGGCAAAGAGCCGGACCATCAGCGCAAAGGGTTTGGTGAACATACCGATGATCTCCACTGGAATCATAATTGGAGCAAGCCAAACCGGTACTCCCGGGGTATTGAAAATATGCTGCCAGTATGACTTGTTACCACTGAAGGTGGTTATGATTAATGTAAAAAACGCCAGAACCATAGTCAGGGCAATGTTTCCAGTTACATTAGCCCCAAAAGGAAAGAAGGGGATCAGACCCATCAGGTTATTCAGCAAGATAAAAAAGAAAATGGTCAGCAAATACGGCATGTACCTGTAGTACTTATCTTCCCCGATGTTGGGAATAGCTACATCCTCCTCAATAAATACAATAACGGGCTCAATAAAACCTGCCAGTCCTTTGGGTTCGCTGGTGCCCATTTTTCTGTAGGATCTGGCCAGACTCAGGAATACCCACAGGAGGATAATCACCGAGAGCATCATCATAAATACATTCTTTGTAATGGAGAAATCGAGTGGCAAACCCGCCTCCACCAGTTCACCATGCTCATCCACCTCAATGACCTTTCCGTTCAGGCTCTTATCCGCCAGTTCGCCTTTCTTATTTTCGATCTGGATGGTTCCATGCCCCATCAGGAATCCATTATGGGAATGTCCGTGTGCCAGTTTATTGGACAGAAAAACATGAAATCCTGAATGTTTGCTGAAAAGGATGATGGGTAAAGGCACACTCACATGATGACCGTCTTTTGTTGTGAGAATATGCCATTCATGAGAATCTGAAACATGCTCCAGGATGTACTCAGTAGCATTGAATTCTTCGTCATGGGCCTTCTCTATCGCATGACCCTCCGAATCAGTGTGGTGAGCGTTTTCCTGCGCATATAACTGGTCTCCCGGGTTAAAAAAAGCAATTCCGAAAAGTAAAGTGCTAATAGCTGCTATGGATCTCAAGCTCACGGTCAATGTAATTATTTGTTCTTCAGTATTTTAAGCAGGTTTTCTGCCAGAAAAAAAGTAAAGATTAAATATAGTGCAAAAAACGTAATGATGAACCCTTTGGAAAGATTTTTTGTAACTGCCCAGAAAACCAGGATATATCCAAGATACAGAAGGAATTTCAGGCCAATACCACCCAATAAATAGACTATTCCCTCCTTATTCATTTTTATTACTCCCCGGACCATCACCTGGAAAGTAATAATGTTAATCAATGTGATAACAAATAATGAGATGATGTAGGCCTTCAGGGACAAGTCCACATCTATTTTTGGAATCAGTACAAGACCCAGCAGTAAGAGCACTGAAGCGACAACAAGGACCTGCCACAGGTAACGGATATGTTCAATCATCCTTCCTGACAATAAAATCTTTTAAAACGAGGTAGAGTCCTGCAAACACCCCAAGAATAGTAAGTATGGCAGTGTAAACCGGTTTTTCATTGGCGGATCTTTCGTCAAGCTTTGATCCGGCCCAATAGAACAGAAGAATAATGGCGATCATCTGGAAGCCCATACCCGAATAGCGGGTGAAGGCATTTATTCCAGATGGCTTATGGTTTTTCTTCTTTTGGTTTTGAGAGGTTTGCTCCGGTGTTGGTTTCTTTGTTTCCACCCATATCACATTTACCTGTAAAGATAGCACCTGGTTCTATGGCAAGTTTCCCTGTCTTAATTTCTCCATAGAGCTTCGACATGGCGCGGAGTGACAGCAGTTCCTCTACAAAAACTTTCCCTTCAACAATACCTTCAATCTCACAATTTTTGCAGCGAATCTCACCATTTACCTTACCGCTTTGCCCAACAAATACCTTTCCTCCGGTATTCAGATTGCCGTTCAGGTTTCCATCAAACCTGATATTTTCGCTGGATGAAATACTGCCTTCAATGGTAGTTCCAACGCCTATCATATTAATCTTGTTGGTATTCTCTGATTCACCAATTTTTGCCATAGCTTCTTTTTTATACAAAATTAATCATTATTCTCATTTCCATCGTAAGCCCACTTCAGATAGATGGATCCCCAGGTAAAACCTCCACCGAAAGCAGCCAGTACCAGATTATCCCCTTTCTTAAGTTGGGATTCCCATTCCCAGAGACACAGCGGGATAGTTGCTGCAGTTGTATTGCCATACTTCTCAATATTGATCATTACCTTCTCCTTGGGAATACCCATACGCCTGGCAACAGCTTCAATGATTCTCATGTTGGCCTGGTGAGGAACCAGCCAGGTAAGATCTTCCGGATCCAGATTGTTCCTCTTCATGATTTCCACGGACACATCCGCCATTTTTGATACGGCCACTTTAAATACAGCCTGTCCCTCCTGGAACACAAAATGCTCTCGTGCATCCACAGTTTCATGCGAAGGAGGATTAACAGAACCACCGGCCTTCATAAGCAGATGCTTCACACCGCTTCCATCCACTTCCAGCATGGCATCCCTGATCCCAAGCTCCTCATCAACCGGCTCAATCATAACTGCTGCAGCTGCATCTCCAAATAAGGGGCAGGTGGTGCGATCGGTATAATCCGTGATCGAAGACATCATATCGGCACCTACCACAATTACTTTCTTATAATTGCCCGACTGAACCATGCCGGCAGCTGTCTGAAGCGTAAATAAGAATCCGGAACATGCTGCAGAAATATCATAGCTCCATGCATTTTTCAATCCCACCTTATCAGAGATCAGATTTGCAGTGGAGGGAAAATGATAATCGCTGGTGATGGTCGCACAGATTAATAATTCTACTTCCTCAGGGGAGGTGCCGGTCTTCTTAAGCAATCCTTCCACCGCCCGTGCACCCATATCTGAGGTGGCTCCTTCTTTCAGAATCCTTCTCTCCTTAATTCCAATACGCTGCATGATCCATTCATCGGTGGTCTCCACCATGGTGCTCAATTCGTCATTGGTAAGCCTGTACTCTGGAACCCAACCGTTTATACCTGTAATTCCTGCCGAAATTTTACTCATCTGTCCAGTTCTTCTTTAATCCTGTTGACCAATCCGGCTCCCACTACCTCGGAAGTATGCAGGAGCATATTTTTTATTGCTATCTCGTTGGAGATCCCGTGTCCGATAATCAGAGGAGCATTTATTCCCAAAACCGGTGTCCCTCCGTAATTTTCAAAATTAAACATTTCAAAATAACCATTCCCAATTCTTTTTCCGGAAACGACCCTGTAAAATGCTTCTGCCTCTTTCAACATCATATTACCCACAAATCCATCTGTAACCAGTACATCGGCCCTGCTGGAAACAAACATTTCATTGGCCTCAAAATTTCCAATAAAATTATAAGAGGAAGACTCTTTCATTAACTGATAGGCACTTCTTACAATCAGGTTTCCCTTGCTTTCTTCCCTGCCCACGTTGAGCAAAGCTACATTCGGTTCCTTAATACTATTTACCAGTTTCGAATAAATGGTACCAATGGAGCCATACTGGTATAAAACATCAGGGCGTGCATCAGGATTCAATCCCACATCCAGCAGAACGGACTGGTTGCCTTCCACATTTGGAATGGGAGCTGCAATGGCAGGACGTATAATCCCGGGTATGGAGGTAACAATCTGTATGGCGCCAACCAGCATGGCACCGGTATTTCCAGCACTGCAGAATCCATCAATACTGCCGTCAGCCAGCAAAGAATTCCCAAGAAAGAGGCTTGCTTTTGGCTTTTCTTTAAAGGCCTTCAGGGGATGATCTTCCATCCCCACAACATCTGGTGTATGAATAAGGGATAGTCCGGCTACATCAAGATTGTGTTCTTCTGTATAGCGGGAAAGGAGATCCTGGTTACCAATCAATATGATTTCTACCTCATCGGGCAAAGTTTCCCTTGCAAGAATTGATCCACGTATTGTGGAACCAGGCGCATAATCGCCCCCCATCATATCGATTCCAATCCGCATGGGAAAGCTGATTGCCACCCGGGTGGCAATGTGGCCTAAGCTAGATCAGCTTCGGAATCAATAACGAGTTTTCCTTTGTAGTAGAGGTTACCATCCACATAATACGCACGGTGACGCTCATGCACAGTACCTGTGGTAGAACAGGTGGAAAGGGTAGGAGCTTCTGCCTTATAATGGGTCCTTCTTTTATCTCTCCTGGTTTTAGAGATCTTTCTTTTCGGATGTGCCATAGCTATTTATTTTTCTCAATTATTCCTTTTAGTGCATCCCATCTGGGATCTGTCATTTCATTCTGATCAGTTTCATGAGCCTGATGAGCTTCCAGCTTTTTTAACATTTCAGCATTGCAGGTACTGTTTCCATCCTTATCTGATGGATGAATTCTCTGATAGGGAAGTGCCAGAATGATGAATTCATAAAAGTACTGTCCCACTTCGATCTCGTGTTCGTCCTTTCCAATGACCAGAACATCGTCCTCTATCTCTGCTTCAGTATCTCCAAACTTTACATAAATAGACTGGGATGTTTCAACCGTGGTCATAAAAGGTTCAAGGCAGCGATCACATATCACCTCAACCTTCCCTGCCAGTGAAAAATGAAGTGCAATAAGCCCGGCCTTTTTTTCAAAAATAACCTTCGCCTGCACCTTTCCATTTTCAATATCAGGATGCTCAAATAAAGCAAAGAACTGCTGATCTAACTCAAATAGAAAATCGTGATCCCCGTCTTCTAAACCTGAAATGCGCACTGCATATGATCCCCGCTTGCTCACAATTCTCTAATTTGGGAGTGCAAAAGTATAAATTAATCTCATATAAAAAAACAAAATCCTCGCATTAATTCAAGGCTCAAAAGCTATTAATGCTGTGAAACTGAGGGATCGGGAAAATGAAGGTGATCAGGAAATCACCTGTTGAATGGTCTCAATGAGTGAGTCTATGAAAAAATCGTCTTTGGTAAGATACCTGCTGGCTCCATTATCCATAAACTCGGTAAGAAGTTCGTCGTCCCCCTGGCCGGTGAGAATTACCACCGGAATCTCCTTATTCAATTTTCGGATCTCTATCAATGTATCCATGCCGTTGAGGGTATTATCTCCGGTTCCTGCCAGTATATGATCCAATACAATAAGGCTGGGTTCCTGGTGCAAATTCTCGAGGCACTTTTCACCTGTCTGATAACACACCACATCGTAATCCTGCCTGCTCTGGAATGTATATTCCAGCAGATTCAGGATCATCTTATCATCGTCAATAAAAAATATCAGTTTACTCATTGAGGATCTTAATCGCTGTTTCGGTATTGGTAAAAATAGCAAATAAATTTATACAATGAAAAGCCCGACTAAATGTTCGTAATCGAACAGCCAAGATACGAAAACGGACACCATCGGCACCTGGCAATCGACTTATAATCTTGGTATTAAAAGTGTTAATGTCTTTGGCACCATGATTGAATACATTACTATTTGCATAACAATATTACTTAACTCCGATGTCATTACTCAAAAACTATTTTCTCTCCCTGGCAAGAAATGCAGTGAGGGACAAGTTCTTTTCCATCCTCAATTTGCTCGGACTGGCCGTTGGGATTACGGCCGCCATCTTAATCTTCATTTACATCCAGGATCAGCTAAGCTATGACAAACACAATGAGAATATCGATCGAATCTACCGGCTTGAGGGCGATTTTACCATCAACGAAAAGCAGGACCTTATGGCCAGGGTGCAGTTTCCCTTAGCTCCCACCTTAAAAGATGAATATCCTGAAGTGGAGGAATATGTCAGAATGATCATTCAGCCCAACCTGTACTTCGAAAGGGATGAAGATGCTTTCAAAGAGGATAGTATTGCATTTTCGGACTCTACAGTTTTTAAAATTTTCACCATTCAATTTATAGCCGGGGACCAATCAACAGCGCTGAAAGATCCATTTACCATGGTAGTAAGTGCATCGCTGGCAAACAAGTATTTCGGAACATGGGATGTGCTTGGTGAAAGCATGAAAGCAATGGATGGGTCCAACTATACCATTACCGGTGTATTTGAGGATCTTCCGGGCAACGTTCACATGAGATTTAATGGTCTCATATCTACAGCTACCATTGAGGAACAGATCGGAGCAGAACGGTTCAATGATCGCAGTGCTATTTCTTTCTGGCAGATGGCTACCTATGCCTATATCCTGATGGCTGAAAACACAAGACCTGAAATGGTGCTGTCAAAATTCCCGGATTTCTATGATAAGTACATGGCCGAACTGGGAGAACAGATCAATGCAAGCTTTAATCTTAGAATTACCCCTCTCGCAGATATACATTTTCAGAAAGATGAGCTTCAATATGATATGCCAAGGGGAAACATGAATTATGTCTACATCATGGGGATAATTGGCGTATTACTAATTGTGATCGCGAGTATTAATTATACTAATCTCACTACTGCACGGGCTTCAAACAGGAGTAAAGAGATTGGCATCCGAAAAGTGGGAGGTGCCAGTAAAAAATTATTGCGTTCCCAGTTCCTGGGCGAATCTCTTGTGATGGCCATATTATCAGGTCTTCTGGCGGCCCTGCTAGTCATACTTGTTCTGCCGCTTTTTAATAATCTGACTTCCAAGGCATTTGACTGGACTATACTTCTGCAGCCCTCTGTACTCCTCTTTATTCTTGGGATTTCTATTCTAACAGGTTTGCTTTCCGGCTTGTATCCCTCTATCTACCTGGCCTCATTTAATCCTGTTTCCATTCTGAAGGGAAATGGGGTAAGCTCCTCTGATCGGGGCTGGTTAAGACGGGGACTGGTGATTGTTCAATTTTTGATTTCAGCTGTTATGATAATCGGTTCAATTATCATTTCGCTGCAGATGCGTTTTATTCAGCATGAAGACCTGGGATTTGACAGTGAACAAATTTTGCTGCTTACTTTAAATGATACTGCAGTGTTCAATAATTTAAATGCATTTACAGAGGAGATTAAAAGACACCCTGCAGTGGAAGGAACCGCCCTTTCTTTTACCGCTCCTGGCCGAAATCACGGGAAATCGGTAATCATGATCGAAGATAATAAGGGAGAAATGCAAGAGATGACCTTTAACCAGATCATTACTAATTACGACTATCTGGATGTGATGGGAATTCCCCTTTCGCAAGGCCGTTTTTACGACAGGGAATTCGGATCTGATCAGGAAAACTCTGTTGTGGTGAATGAAGCTGTGGTAAAAGCAATGCAGTGGGAAAATAATGCCATTGGGAAGAAATTTAAGCTAGCTCCAAATGTCGCAAACATCACTACTCCTGATGCTGAGGTTATCGGAGTAATCAAAGATTATAATTATGGCTCTTTGCACAATCCTATTGAGCCACTTGTATTGGTTTGCAGTGAAAATGCACAGTTTCTGCGTTTACTCCATGTAAGGGTAAACAAGGAGCAGATGCAGGAGGCCTTATCGTGGATTGAAGAGAAACGAGAGGAATTCAACCCTGCCTACCCCATTCAATACAGTTATTTGAGTGATGAACTGGATGCCCAGTATGAAGAGGAGAAGATTGTATTTGCTCTTGTCATATCTTTTACCATCCTGATCATCTTTATCGCAGCCCTGGGTTTGCTGGGACTTTCTGCATTTATGACTGTAAAACGAACCCGGGAAACAGGCATCAGAAGGGTAATGGGAGCCTCGCAGAACCAGATACTAACCATATTCCTGGTTCAGTTTTCCAAATGGGTAATTATCTCCAATGTAATCGCCTGGCCGGTATCTTATTTTGTGATTCAACCCTGGCTGCAAAATTTCACTTACCGCATTCCCTTCCCATTCTGGACCTTTATCATATCTTTGCTCTTATCATTAACCATAGCTGTAATCACCGTAAGCTGGCAGGCCGTAAAAGCTTCCAGGATGAATCCGGCTACCTCCACCAGGGCTGAATGATAAGCAGAAAGATATTAGGAACCACATATGTAATTAACGGAGTCCCGGCAGATGTATCGGCCTTTATTCACGATATGTCAGCCGACATTTTTTATGAAGTGGTAAGGCTGATCGATGGCAAAGTACTTTTTCTCCGGGACCACCTGGATCGGTTTCAGCATTCATTGGCAGATTCAGGATTGCAATTTCCGGGAAGTGCACGAATTACAGAAAATATTAGCCTGTTGGTGCACAGCAATGATTTCACCCTGGGAAATATCAGGATCTGCCTGGAAAGAACAGGGAAAAACAGTTCACAGCTTCTTTGCTATTTTGTACCTTTTGTGTATCCGGAAACAGGCATGTACATAAGTGGGGTCCGGCTTGTCACCTATCCTCACATCAGACCCAAACCCCGAATTAAAAAGTGGGATAACCACTTCAGAGTATCAGTCAACCAATACATCCGGGATCATGGTGTTTACGAGGCCCTCCTTCTGAACGATAAAAAGCAGATCACAGAAGGAAGCCGTTCCAATCTTTTTTTCCTGGATTCCAAAAACAGGCTGATCACACCTCCTGAAGAGGAGGTACTTCCGGGGATTACCAGAAAATATGTGCTGGAAATCTGTGATAAAAAAGGAATGGAAGTGGTCGCAAGATCTGTTCATTTGAAGGAACTGGGGGAAATGAAAGCCGGTTTTATTTCAGGAACCTCTCCAAAGATCCTGCCCATCCGGCAGATTGATGGCTGGCAATTCAGGGTAGACCATCCGGAGCTGCGAATGATCATGGACGAGTTTGAAGGGATCATTGCTCTGCACCTTACATCCCTGGATAAACATGCCGGTAATTAAGAACAATTGATTATTTTCATGTGTTAATTGAACATAACTTAATCCTTATCATAATATGAAACGTTCCTATGTTGTTCTTTTACTGGCTCTGGCTTTGATATCCATTCAAAGCAATGCACAGAGAAGAATATATCATTCCAACGGGGGTGAGATTATTTTATCCGGAGCCGATGTTGGATTCAATGGCACCGATGTGAGTACCAACATGCGCTTCACCGTCTTTTTCCATACCCAGCAACATGCCAACTTCGACTTAAACAACAACATTGGATTTTTCACTGGTCTTGGGATCAGGAATGTGGGTTTTATCGTGGAGGATCTCTATCAGAATGTGGGTTTCGCAAATATCACAAGCGATCATGCCAACTGGAATAAGAGTACCAAAGTGAAGCGCCGTAGTTATTCCCTGGGTTTCCCCCTGGCTATAAAGGTCGGTTCAATTGATAAACATTTCTTCTTCTTTGCCGGTGGCGAATACGAGTGGATGTTCCACTATAAGCAAAAGCTCTTTATAGATGACAACAAAACCAAATTCAGGGAATGGACCAGCGACAGGGTCAATCCCTGGGTCCCCTCCCTGTTTGCAGGGGTGCAATTCCCACAGGGATTCAGGCTGAAGTTCAAGTACTACATGGACGATTTCCTGAATACCTCCTTCACCGGAAAGGATTTTGGCCAGGAGGTGGACTATTCCCAATTTGAAAGTACAGGCATGTGGTATGTATCCCTGGCCTTCTTCATTAATAAGAAGCACCTGGAAAAACTAAGGACCGGCGGCTTCGATAAAAGCGCCTATGCAAATTAGATAAGTTTTTCGGGGCTTATAAACTGGTGAAGAACAGCTACATATAATGCAAGTATTGATCAACCAGTTTTTTCACTTCTTCGGTTTTATTGAACAGAAGCTCGCTCAGATCTTCATCATCATATGCTTTGAGTTTATTTACAAAACTCTCAATGGTACCCTTTGGGAAAACCGCATCTTTCTGGTAAAAAGAAGCATCTTTCTCGAGATATTCAGCGGATTCAAAACATGATGCCGGTAAGGCTTTCAGCTGGTCAAGAACGTCCTTATGTTCCGGTTTGAAAATATTACAGTCCACATATAGTTCTTTTGCTCTTTTGATTGAGTCACTGGAAAGTAATCCTTTTTTTGCAGCCAGTATTATTCCGGCCATAAGGTGGTATATATCAGCCGAACCATCCGGTACTCTGAATTCGACAGTCTGTTTCCCGGATATGTAAGGCACTTCACCTCTTTCCTGAGGATTGGCATCCTTAATCATGTTAGTTTTGGCTATCCAACCTAAGGGTACACGTATTAATACTGAACGGTTGCTGTCACCCCAGCAAACCATTGTCGGGGCTTCCTGATGTGGTACCAGTCTTAAGTAGGAGGTCGGTATAGTGTTACCGAAAGCAGTTAAGGATTGTGCCTTGTCTAAGATTCCTGCTATCATTTTTTTTGCAGTATCTGTTAAGCCCACATCATCTGCCATGTGGTTTACTCCATCCTTTTCAATTAACATGTGAATGTGTAATCCGCTTCCTGCTTTCCCGACTGTAATTTTAGGTGCAAAGCTGATGGTAACACCATATTTTTGACCTAGCATTCTCAATATCCATTTGGCAATAATTAGCTGTTCAACTGCTTCTTCCACATCAATGGGATTGAACTCAATTTCATGCTGTTCAAACATTTGGGTCTCGGTACTAAAGTTTCCTACTTCGGAATGGCCGTATTTTACCTTCCCGCCGCATTGGGCTATCGTTTGCAAAGCCTCAGTTCTCAGATATTCCCAATTGGCAAAAGGCCCAGCAGCATGATAGCCTCTCTGGTCCCTGGCAGGATATAAGTCTGCTTTTTCACTGATGATGTAATATTCCAACTCCCCCATCGCCTTAAAAGTATACCCGGTCTCTTTGGTAAAAAGTCTGGATGCTTTTCTCAGGATATACTCCGGCGAACTTTCCAGTGGTTTACCGTCTTTCGTGTAAAACGAACAAAGAATGTCCAGGGTGGGCTGTTCGGTGAACGGATTAACAAATGCAGTCCGGTACCTTGGTATAACATACAAATCGCTGGATTCAGCATCGATGTACGAAAACAAACTGGATCCATCAACACGCTCCCCTGTAGACAAAACAGACTCCAGATAATCTTTACTGGTAATGACAAAATTGAGTGTTTTCAACTTGCCATCTTCACCCACATACCTTAAGTTGAGCATCTCAATATGATGGTCGTCAATGAACTTGATTATATCATATTTAGTAAACTCACGAGCCGGTTTCTTAAGATGTTTTACCATCTTATTCGGATTCATTAAAATCTCAAGATCTCTCATAAGTATCCGTTTTGCTTCTTATAATTCTTTTGAGGATGAAAGTATATATTATTCACATGTGGAATGGAAAACAAAATCTACTATATAACATCAATAGCTTCCAGCACTTCGCCAGAGATAAAAGCCTTCCAAATAACACTTCTTGCCCAAATTCTCATGAATCATTATCTTTGCTTTCCCAACAGGGAAAAGGGGTGTTAGCTCAGTTGGTTCAGAGCGCATGCTTGACAGGCATGAGGTCACTGGTTCGATTCCAGTACATCCCAC
>JBDLIM010000006.1:0-92776 GCA_039714915.1 Bacteroidota bacterium | reverse complement strand
CCCAAAAAATAAGTATCCCACCATGTGCTTTAAAGCGCTCTTTTGTTTCATCTATCGTCTTCGATATCAACAATAGGCTTTGTTCTGGTGTTAAATCTGTTTTGTCCATTTTTTTGAGAATCTTAGTTAGAATAGGTGTAAACATAAAGTAGTTTATATTATAAACCAAATAAAATCATCATTTTATTATTAAGATCGAATATTGAGCTATTTTTTCGTGAACAGGGAAAACATGTAAAATATCAACTAGCTACAACAATGTTTATGTGTCATTGGTAATTTCCCAGGAATGCGACTGAATGCCTCGCTAAGCAAAATTGCTTAACTTACATTCGATAACCTAATTAGCTTCGAATAAATTAAATGACATGACAAAAACAAAAATTATTGCTGAGAATATGAATTACAAAGCTATTGATATAGGTTCATTTGATCAGTTGTCAAAACATGAATTCATTCATCCTAAATTTAAGAATACTGATCAGGGTAGACTTTTTATTGGAGAACTTTTACAGACAACAGGAGCCGAGATATCTTTTAGAGAATTACCATCAAAAACAAGAATTCCCTTCTTACACAAACATTATAAACATGAAGAGATCTATATTTTCTTAAAAGGTTCTGGGCAATTTCAAGTTGATGATGAAGTCTTTAGAATTAAAGAGGGGTCAATTGTAAGAGTTTCTTTAGAAGGAAATAGAACATTGAGTAATGACTCGAAGGAACCAATGATTTATATGGTAGTTCAATCACAAGTAGATACTTTAGCTGGATATAACGTTTCAGATGGATATCGTGTTGAAGGAGAAATGAGAATTGACCTGGCTTAGTCAGCTAGCACACAACAATAGCTATACGTATTACTCCGGAGTATCTAAAGGTAACGAATCCACCTGGTAGTGCTTCAAATCATTATAGACAGATATCCTAAAATCTATGAAAAAAGTAATTTTATTATTAATAGCACTCTCATTATTAAATACAATTTATGCCCAAAATCTGGTTCTGAATAACAACAAGCCCAAGCGTACAGAATGGTTCCGCGACCTTGGGCTTGGTATGTTTATCCACTGGAGTTTTGATGTACAACTAGGCACGGTAATCAGCCATTCGCTGGTTGGTGCGTCAGAAGAATACCGCAACGAATATTTTGAGTTACAAAAAACATTTGATCCTCAAAAATTTAATCCTGACCAATGGGCAAAGCTGGCAAAACTGGCTGGCTTTAAATATGTGGTTTTTACAACAAAACACCACAATGGTTTCTGTATGTTCGCTACAAAAACAACTGATTTTAACATTATGAATACCCCGTTTGGGCGCGATGTTACCAAAGAGGTAATTGAAGCTTTCCGCAAGCAGGACATTGCAATCGGCTTGTATTACGGGCCTGAGGATTGGCATTTCCTTCACAAGCAAGGTACGCAGATTTCCCGCAACAGTGCATCCAAAGCCAACCCGGAACATAATCCCGAATTAAATACTTTCCTGAAAAAGCAAATGAAAGAATTACTGACAAATTATGGCAAGATTGATATCATCTTTTTAGACGGGTTGATGATGACCCCTTTTCTCAATACTGAGTTTGCTGCATATTGCTGGGAGCTTCAACCTGATATTGTTGTAACCCGCGGTGCGATGGAAACTCCTGAACAGCATATGCCAACGGCGCCAATACCCGGAGCCTGGGAGGCTTGTTTTACCTTGGGTACACAGTGGCAATACAAACCTACCAACGAAACGTATAAATCAGGAACGACTGTAATCAATATGCTTTTAGAAACCAGAGCAAAGGGAGGCAACCTCTTACTAAATGTAGGCCCAATGGCCGATGGCAGTTTCCCAGTTGAACAGGAAAATATTTTAAGGGAATTAGCCTTATGGATGTTGGTAAACAAACAATCGGTAATTGAAACAAGGCCAAATAACCCAATCAACCAGGATAATATCTACTTCACCAGAAGTAAAGATGGGAAAACGCTTTATGCTGCCATTACCGATATGCAATGGAGATACGGAGAGCGCAAAGTGTTTTTGCTGAATGGGATTAGTACCGGTGAAAACACAAAAGTTACCATTCTTGGTCACAACGGGAAGGTAGTTGAATACAAGCCGGAAGCTGATGCAAAAGTTTATTGGAGCAACACTCCAAATGGATTGCTGGTTAGTGCAGTACGTGGGCAGCGACTGTACAATAACGTCCAATGGCCAAATCCGGTAGTTATTAAAATTAAAAATTGAGGATCGGAAGATCATCAATATTCCTAATTGCAACGATTCTCCCTTTCGGTCGACTAAATTCCCTTCGTGCATAATTTTGAAGATTTTATTAGTAATGGTTTTCCTGGCTGGCTGTATCGAAAACACTATCTTTATTAATCAAAATTTTGGCAAGCGGTAAGATGTTCAAACACATAAGTATAGCATCAATTTTATTAGCGGTATTGTTTTGCTTTAATTTACAGGCTCAAAACCACAGTGAAGAAATATTAGAACAAAACAGAAAACTATATGAGTGTATTTCAAAGAAAATGGATATCCGCCCAGGGCTATGGAGACCGATGTATGAAAGTGAACAGGTAGCCTGGATTAGTCCACCGTGGGAGAGTGATGAATATATTTGGTTTGATTTCCCTGAAGCAATTCAGATAGCAGGAGATTTCATTTACATCGGGCATGTTTCTAAACGTTTTTCTTCTGAATTTCCATCCGAAAAATCTGCCCCATGGATTGAAATTAAAGATGGGATAAGATATGAGCAAACTTTACCAAACGGAATTAGTTTTGCCGGGCAAATAACTTATAAAGGCGAAAATACAGCTGGTCTGGAATTGTCTGTTTATAACGGTAGTAGTAATATATTGGAAGAAATAATGCTGTTAACTTGTGTTTACTTAGATCAAATTGACGAATTCGACGAAAACACAAACAACAACAAATTTGTACACACCCCTGGAAATAAATGGAAATCTTTACCTGATGCAGAAGAGCTGGAAATTATTTCAGATGGGTATAGTGTTGGCTGGTTCAAAGAAAGTGTACAAGTATCTGACCTACCAGTTGTTGTTGTAAAGTCTAGTACTGAAGGACATTTAATTGCACTTACCTGGTTCGAGGCAACTCATGCTTTTACAGGTAATCCAAATCATCCCTGTGTACATGCAGATCCTGTTTTCCATAATTTGAAGCCGGGACAAAGTCAAACAATTCAAGGAGAATTGATCTTTTTTGAGGGATCCATAGAAGAATTCGAAACTATGTTTAGAGAAAAATTAGAGTCTGGAAAATGAGTATGTACCTGCTCATCTTTGTAAGCTGTTCACTTATTGGACAAAACAGCATATCATCAGAAGATACTTTTGCGGATAAATGGGAGTTTGTGGGCGTTGCAGTCGAAGAACATGGCTATACCATATGGGGTACTTCCCCAATTATTGGAGATGATGGCAAAGTACACCTATATATTGCCCGCTGGCCCTGTGCATTGAAAGTTGACCCGGGATGGCGTTCTCATAGTGAGATTGCTCATTATGTTGGAGATACCCCGGAAGGTCCTTTTATCTTTTCAGATATTGCCCTCCAGGGAACAGGATCTGAAACCTGGGATAAGTTTGGTGCTCATAATCCAAGCGTCCAGAAAGCAGGAGACAAGTTTGTTTTATTGTATGTCGCAAATGATAATCCCAATCAACCCCCACATCCGGCCAATCAAAAAATTGGAATGGCTCTCTCCGACTCTCCTTACGGCCCATGGGAAAAAGCAGGCAATGATGGGTTGATCTTGACTACTCCGGCCAACCAAGATTGCTGGAATTATAATGCAGGCAACGGGGTAAACAACCCTGCCCTGTTAGAACATCCCGGAGGCAGCTATTTTTTGTACTTCAAATCAGAAAAAGCCAGGATGGGTGTAGCCATTGCGAACAAGATTGAAGGACCCTATGTACAGTTGCCTTTCCCGGTCACGACAAATGATAAAACCATTGAGGACGGTTATGCCTTTATTTACAAGGGGAAATTATCATTGCTCACAACTGACAATCACGGCATTATCAAAAAAGGTGGTGGCATTCTCTGGACTTCCGGTGACGGAATACATTTCAACGAATATGAAAAAGGATTCAAGCGGATTGATGAATACACGAGTGTGGACACAAGCATTGCCTTGACACATTATGGAAACCCAAACATTTTTAAGTTTGAGCGACCTCAGATACTTATGCAAAACGGAAAACCAACATACCTTTACCTGACTTCGGGAACCAATATCTACGGGGGATCCTGTACGGTCAGCTATGTCTTAAAATTTAAAGATAATGACCATTAACCAAGCCATCCTGATTGTTTTCCTCTTCTTTGGTTTGCTACATTCAACAGCCCAGCAAAACCCCGGAATCCCACTGCCAACTAAAGAGCAATTGATCTGGCAGGAAGCAGAGATAGGAGTACTTATCTCTTATGATTTACATGTTTTCGACAAAGAAAAATACAATCAGCATAAAAACAGGATCACACCCATTCCGGACATTAATATTTTTAACCCGCAACAACTGGACACCGACCAATGGATAAAGTCGGTCAAAGCAGCAGGTGCAAAATTCGCTGTTTTAACCGCTACCCATGAGACAGGGTTTGCTCTATACCAGAGCGATGTTAATCCGTACTGTATGAAAGCATTGAAGTATAAGGAAGGAAAAGGGGACATCGTTCGGGATTTTGTCAATTCTTGCAGGAAGTACGATATTTTACCCGGTATTTATGTGGGCATCCGGTGGAACTCTTTTCTGGGGGTGTATGATTTTAGGACAGAAGGGGAAAGTGAATTTGCCAGGAACAGGCAGATCGCATACAAAAATATGTGTGAAGGCATGGTTGAAGAGCTGTGCACACGTTATGGTGAGCTGTTCTTAATCTGGTTTGATGGAGGTGCGGATGATCCTTCAAAATATGGAGCGGATGTATTACCTGTTGTACAAAAATACCAGCCTGAATGCCTGTTCTATCACAATACTCAAAGGGCAGATTTTCGTTGGGGCGGTTCCGAATCCGGGACTGTTTCATACCCCTGTTGGTCAACTTATCCCTACCCCTATTCTCACTCCACAAACCAGGCAGTTATTTTTGCGGACAATTTCAAATTGCTTAGGCACGGTGCAAAAGATGGCAAATACTGGATGCCAGCCATGTCGGATGCCCCATTAAGAGGATATGGCGGCAGACATGAATGGTTTTGGGAACCAGGTGATGAGGATGCCGTCCAGCCATTGGAAAACTTGATGGATATGTATTATAAGTCTACGGGGAGAAATTCCACTATCATACTTGGGCTTACACCAGACTCGCTGGGTCTTATTCCCGATAAGGATGTGAAAAGGCTGAATGAATTCGGATTAGAAATTCAAAGAAGGTTTTCGATGCCTGTTGCGACCACCAATGGAACAGGTGATGAATTGTCCCTAAAACTGAAAAACAAAGCAAAAATCAACCATATTGTTATCAAAGAGGAAATTTTAAAAGGTGAAAGAGTCAGGCAGTACTCTGTTGAAGTATTCAGCGATGGCAAATGGCATGAAGCTGCCAGGGGAGAGTGTATCGGACACAAAAGAATTCAAAAAATTGACCCTGTGACGGTCTCTAAAATAAGGCTAAAACTCATTGATTATCAAGGAATACCTCAAATAAAAGAATTTAGTATCTATTGGATAGAATGAGCCCCCCTCTTTCTCAAAAAAAGCAATTTTCACTCTTGGAACGGCGCTTTATGGCCTTAGCGTTCCAGCTCCTTTACATATTTGTCGAACCACCTGAGCTGCTCCCATAATACATGTTCCTCACTTTCCCGTGCAAGGAGATTGCCACTCAGATTCCGACCGCAGGCTGTCGCCGGATGCCCCTGCGCCTGCTGCTGTTATTATAGGTAAAAAAGCTAATATGATCAGGACTGCTGATTTCATGATCTTAATTTTATTAATATCAAGTAAGTTACAGAAGAACTTATTTTATTTGATCAGGTTCGGAAAAAGCGTAATTTCAACTGAATAAAACAGACAAACGCATGGCTAGAAAAACCACTTGCAATCACTATTGCTTAATGCTCTTATTCGTCATGTCTGTTTTTAGTTGTTCAAGCGATCATTCCTTCAAATATGAAATGCTGGATTGGGAATTAGAAATTAATTCAAAAGGACAATTAATTCATCTGCTTGACAAAAACAGCCATGAAGACTATTGCGCCGATACTGAAAAATCAGCTATTGTTTCATTGAAAATTGATTCGATCATCCTGGTTCCGGAAGAAGCAATTTTCTCAACGGACCGGGGATCCCTGTCTCTGATGTTTGAAAACGGTGTAGCGGTTGATATAAAGATAGTTATAAAAGATAAGTATGTCACTTTCGAACTTGCCGGCATTTCTGATGATTCCGGGATTGACGCAATAATCTGGGGGCCCTATGCTACCCGTATTAATAAGAGTATCGGCGAGACTGTTGGGATTGTGCAAAATGACCAGTTTACCCTGGGGCTGCAAGCATTAAACCTAAAGACATTAGGAGGTTATCCATGGAATGACCATGATCACCTTCCGCAATTAGATATTTTTGAACAGGATAACTACGATGATCTAATACAGGGCAAAAGGGGTGTATTGTATTCGGTGGAAGCTGCAAAACCTACTGTCTATGGCAGCTCGCTACAAGCTTATACAAGGAACAGAAAGAAGGATCGGATCATTGAAAACTGGGGGCATGACAGATACCTGGCACCAGCTTACAATGACGGTGGTTTAACAGGATCGAAAATTGCGCTTTTCGGTTGCCACACAGATTCAACCCTGGCCACAATCGGACATATTGAAATTGAGGAAGGATTGCCACATCCTACAATTAATGGGGATTGGATAAAAACATCACCGATTATAAATTCCTCTTATTTAATCATGAACTTCAATGAGAACAATATTGATGAGTGTCTTACCTATTCAAGAAAATCCGGTTTTAGATATTTATATCATGGACATCCATTTGAATCCTGGGGGCATTTCCCTCTTATAAAGGAACAATTTCCCAATGGTTGGGATGGCATGAAAAAATGCGTCGAAAAGGCAGAAGCACAGGGAATATTCGTGGGCACACATACATTAACAAATTTCATTCAAACCAACGATAGCTATGTTACTCCTGTTCCTGATAATCGTCTGGCAAAAGTCGGAACCAGCGTTTTAGTGCAGGACATTGGCACCGGTGAAACAGAAATTGAAGTCGAAAACCCCGACTTCTTTAATCAGTTCAAAAACAACAATTTAAAAAGCATTGTCATCGACAATGAGCTCATAAGATATGCTTCAGTCACTGAACGTGCACCATGGATTTTAATGAATTGTGAGCGGGGTGCTTTTGGCACAAATACGTCAGATCACTCCAGAGGTACCGAGGTAAGCAAATTGGCCGATCATGCATATAAAGTGTTTCTGGGCGATGCTTCCCTGAATAAAGAGATGGCTGAAAACATAGCAAATTTCATGAATCAAACCGGGGTAAGAATGCTTGATTTTGATGGGCTGGAAGGAACAAAATCCACCGGAATGGGAAACTATGGCGAGGTGCTCTTTGCCCAGCACTGGTACGATAGCCTAAATGAAAATATTAAAAACCATTTCTTGCTTGGGGCCAGCAGATCCGGGCATTATTTCTGGCATATTTATTCAAGAATGAATTGGGGAGAACCATGGTATGCCGGATTCAGAGAGAGTCAAACCGAGTACAGACTGTTAAATCAAAAGTATTTCACAAGAAACCTGATGCCTGGAATGCTGGGGTGGTTTAAAATGACACCGGGTACTACTGTAGAGGATATAGAATGGTTAATGACACGTTCAGCTGCCTATAATGCAGGATTTGCTTTTGTTACTGATCTGTCTGTAATTCAGAAAAACGGCAAAAGCGAAGAGATTTTTTCAATTTTAAATACATGGGAAACAGCGCGCTTAAATGGCGTATTCACTGACGAACATCGAAAGAGAATGCTTGATTTATCCAATGAATTTCGTCTTCAAAAAACAGGTGAGAATAAATTAGTGCTTACGCAGATATACTCCAGCAAATTTGAGCATGAACAAAAAACAAGACAACCGGGTGAACCCCTGTATTCCACCTTCAATTTCGAGAATCCAAGTGATGAGCAGCCTTTGAATTTTATTATTACAGCTGTACAAGCTGATATCTCGGATATAAAAATTGAAATTAATAAGCATAGGACCGTTGTGTTACCAATTACATTGAAAAAAGGTCAAAGCATAAAATTTACTGATCAGGAAAATGCGATCGTGTATGATCCATCCTGGAACAGAATATCGTCCGTTCCACTGGATCAAAAATCTTTTATGCTTTCAAAAGGCAGGCAATCTGTTACATTCGACTGTATCTTTAGAAATTCAGGGGATCAGGCTACTGTGAAAGTCGAACTATTTACCTGTGGTGTTCCCGAGGAAATAGAATGCGAATAAATGCAATAAAACGAAGCCTTTGGTGACAATTATGAGAGCAACAAAAAACAATTCTATGACGGGAGAATACCCAAAACTGTTCATTCTATCCCTACTGTGGTTTCTGTTTGCAATTCCAGCCATATCACAAAATGGCAATGGATCGAAATATGCTACAAGTGAGGATAGCATCGACTGTATGAAGCATCTGTCAGCTTACAGGGAGTTTGTCAAGTATGAAATTTATGAATATGCCCTCCAACCCTTATGGGATGCACTTACCGATTGTCCGGCATCCAGCGAAAGGATGTACATAGATGGAGTCACCATATACCGCAGCTTGATTGATGCTTCTCAGGAAGGGCCTGGCAGGGAGGGGCTGATCGATACCCTGATGCTTATTTATGACCAAAGGATGGAGTATTTCGGAGGAGAAGGCAATGTTCTGGGACGAAAGGGACGTGATCTGCTCAATTACCGGGGGACGGATATTGAACAGGTGGAAAAGGCCTACGCAATGCTGAAAAAGAGCATTGAAATGGAGGGCCTTCAGTCCAAGGAATCGGTGTTGCTCCTCTCTGTTTCATCCAGCATCAGGCTAAACAAGATGAATATATTAGATGATAATCAGGTTATAGAGGACTATTTTGAAGTGATTGGAATCCTGGATCAGCTGGATGGAAAGAGTTCCCGCGGGGAGAAAACCAGAGCAAGGGTCGATGAGATCATGCTAAAGGAGGACATCCTTAGCTGTGAAGCACTTGACCTTCATTTTGATGCCCGGTTTGAGCAAAGCAAGAACGATAAAACCTTCCTCAAGAAGGTGATTACTTTTTATTCAGCCTCAGGATGTGAACGTTCTGATATTTATGCAGCAGCTTTCGAGAATCTTTACAGGATGGAACCCAGCCCTGAATCTGCCCATGATCTGGCCATCCTTTTTATCACCAGAAATGATTTTCAAAATGCTGCCATGTATCTGAAAGAGGCCCTGCAGGACGAGAACCCGGGCGGGGAAACCAGAGCGGAATGGAATTATGAACTAGCGGTTGTAAGCAGTGCCAACAAGGATTACTGCAAGGCCATCGATTATGCCCGTGAGGCCATCAGCCTGAAGAGCAATTACGGGAAAGCTTACATCCAGCTTGGAGACGCTTTTATCGCCTCGCGTGATAGGCTGGGTGATGACTTTCAGCAGCGCACTGCTTTCTGGGCTGCTGCCGACATGTATGAGAAAGCTGCCCTGGTGGATCCTTCCCTTGAAGCAGAAACCAGACAGAAACTGACTGATTACAGCGTTCAATATCCCAATCAGGAGGATGTCTTTTTCCATGATATCAAGGACGGAGACAGCTATCTGGTTAAGGGATGCATTAATGAATATACGACCGTTCGATCCCGGAAATAGACTGAAAAGAAATAATGTAATACTAAGCTATATGAAATTCATTGATACCAATCGGATAAATAAGTTGCGCTTTTTGAAGATTATTTTTCCTGCATGCACTATAGTTATCCTTTCAGGCTGCATTCAAGCTAAAGAAGTAAAGAATCCTGATTCCGGGCAATCTGAAACTGCTTCAATGGTGCCCGATACTCTGATACATTCAATACCGCTTGGCTACATGAAGGCATTGGATGCTCTAGATGATTCCTGTATTGTTGAAGTCAGATCTTACAAGGATATGCTGGACTTATTCGAAAAACTTGAGTATACCCCTGAAACCTGGCAGGCGGGAATTCGAAAGGTTCCCCGTCTGTACCTGACTGTAATCGGTGACAGATGGGGATCTTCAACTACAAAGGAGATTACAGTAGAATATAAAAAGCGCCTGTTTTTTCGGGGTTTGGCTCCATTGATTTTACGGTCCAATGAATTGATCCTGGAAGACAGAAATCGATTGGAAGGGATAAAAGTTTCCTTTCAGCAAAATCCTTCTCTTCCGGAAATGGATCAAATCTGGGTAAGGAAACTTGCGGCGTTGTACAAAGTAAAAACCGGTGAGGGACATGTAACAGCTTCCATGCTTGAGGAATTGTGGATAAAGGTGGATATTATTCCTCCTTCTCTGGCGCTGGCTCAGGGTGCGGAGGAAAGCGGATGGGGTACCTCCCGTTTTGCGGCTGCCGGCAATGCCATTTACGGCCAATGGACCTGGGGGAAAAATGCCATTGTACCCGAACAACAAAGGAAGGAACTGGGCAATTACGGCATTGCTGCCTTTGGATCTTTACAGGAATCAATCTGTGCCTATATGCTCAATCTGAATACCCATAGTGCTTATGCAGATTTGCGGAGTAAGAGAGCGGAACTTCGGAGTAAGGGGGAGAAAGTTACTGGATCTGTACTGTCAGAGCAATTAACTAAATATTCTGAGAGAGGTGAAGAATATGTAAAAACCCTCAAGATCATGATGGATTACAATCACCTTAACCCGGTTGATGATGCCTATTTATCAAATGATCCCCCCCTTTTTCTGATTCCTGTGGCAGGAGAATAATTTAGCTGATGAAAGTATTCAGATTAACAAAAGGAATAAATAAACAAAGTTTCCTGACAATCACTCTGCTTGTGCTGTTAATCCCGGGTCTGATATCCTGCGTCGGGGAGAGGGCGGATAAAGGACAGGAAGACCTGCGGCCAAATATCCTTTTAATCGTAGCAGATGATCTGGGGTATGCAGATTTAGGATGTTACGGAGGGGATATTCATACGCCGAATATCGATGGTCTGGCTAAAAGCGGAATAAGCTTTAGCCGCTTTCATACAGCTCCTATGTGCGCTCCCAGCAGGGCCATGCTTCTGTCGGGAAATGACAACCATATTGCCGGGATTGGAAAGCAGGGTTTTCAGTCCGGGGAATTTGGCTATGAGGGCAGGTTAACGGACCGGATTGTTCCTGTACCGGCCCTGCTCCGGGATGCCGGTTATCATACCTATATGGCCGGGAAATGGCATCTGGGCGAGAAACCGGAGTCCAATCCGGCACAAAAGGGATTCGAGCATTCATTTGTCCTTCTCAATGGCGCAGGCAACCATTATAACGATCAGGGTCTGTTTAAAGAAAATCCCAAATCCCCTTATACGGAGGATGGCAAAGCTGCGACATGGAAGGATGGTGTGTATTCAACAGATTTCTATACGAATAAACTTATTGAATATATCGATCAGAACAAGGCTGATAATAAACCTTTCTTCGCTTTTGCTGCTTATACATCTCCTCACTGGCCTTTGCAGGTGGATGACAGATACTGGCGTAAGTATGAAGGCCGTTATGATGATGGTTATGAAAAGCTGAAGGAGAAGCGATTTGAGAGTCTGATAAAGGCCGGGATGATATCCGGGAAGGCCGAGTTGCCCCCTAATCATGGAATCGTTCTTCCCTGGGAGAGTCTGTCTGATGAAGAGCGTAAAAAGGAATCCAGGAAAATGGAACTTTATGCAGGAATGGTGGATAACCTGGATTTCAACATCGGACGTCTGCTGAATTACCTGAAAGACATTGGGGAATATGATAATACCCTGATTGTATTTATATCCGATAACGGAGCAGCCGGAAACGATTTTTATCATCATCCCACCTACGCTCCATTTATAAGGAAGCATTTCAATGAGGATTTTGAAAGTATGGGAAAGGCTAATTCTTTTATTTCTTATGGCCCCCAGTGGGCCGAGGCAGGCTCATCTCCCTTTCTTCTTTACAAAGGCTTTGCCACTGAAGGCGGGATGCTCGCTCCAATGATCGTCTCAGGTCCGGGAGTCTCACTGAAAAACGACATCAGCCACGGTTTTCTAAGCGTCATGGATCTGGCACCCACTTTCTATGAAGTGGCCGGAGCCAGCTACCCTGAAAAGTATAAAGGCAAAGAAGTCTATCCGCTGAAAGGCCAATCCCTCCTCCCCTTCCTCTCAGGCAGATCCGGGAGCATCCATTCTGCTGATTACGTTTTCGCAATGGAGCATTACGGCCATGCCATGCTCCGAAAGGGGGACTGGAAAATCACAAATATTAAGACGCCTCTTCTTGAGGAGAACTTCATGCTCTTTAATGTATCTGAAGACCTTGCAGAGATTCATGATCTCAAGACTATTGAACCTGAAAAGTACGAAGAATTGCTCGGAGAATGGAGGAAATACTCCAGTGAAATAAGCTTGCAGTTACCATGACCTTTCAGAAAGCTGTTTGCTTAAGGAAGAAGCCCTTTCTTTTTCAATGCATCATTAATCTGTTTGTTATAGCTCCAGAATTTCAGGTCAATCTCTTTTATTAATCTCTGGAATTCAGGATGATCTTTCACGTTCTGCAATAAAGGATCATCCATCTTCAAAAACAGGATATACCAGTAGGGATAATGCTCCTGCTCTGCAAACAATTCCATGTTTTCAATGGCCATCGAAGAATCTCCCCTGAATGAATAATAGGCTGCCAGGCTCAGGTGTTTGTATTTGGACTGATCCTTTTCCGCCCAATCCAGGTAGTCCTGCATGTATTGTTCTGATTCCTCTTCCATTCCCAATTTGGATAAAACAAGCCCGAATTTAGCCTTCTCCCCATGGTAAAGATCCAGGCCCTGAGTCTCAGCAAGCTCGAACATCCTGGAATAATAAGTATGTGCGTTTTCATAATCCCTCAGGAAGTAATAAATCACGCCCAGCTCCTTCATCACATCATGCCTGCTGGTATCTTTCTGAAAAATATCTATTAAAAGCTCTTTGGTTTGTTCAAGGCTCCCATCACCGGCCAGGAGTATGTAAGCTCTCAGGAGCTCGGCATAGGAATTTCCCGGGTCAAATTCCAGCGATATATCAATATACTGTTGCGCTTCCTTTACAAACCCCGATTGCATAAAGGCATTACTCAGATGCAAATATATAAAGCTTGCATCCAGGGAATCGTGGGAGGCGATATCCAGGCCTATTCCCATCAGTGCGTATTCCAGGTATTTCTCAGTATCGGGCATATGCCTGGTGTAGAAATCGGAAAGAATATTGATCACCAGTGAGGAAGAGGGATGGTATTCCAGGGCTTTCTCCAGGTAGGGAAGTGCCTGCTCATAGTCTTCAATGGTAATATAATACATGGCTTTGGCTATGAGGCTCTGTGGAAGCATCGGATCCAATAACAGGGCTTTTTCTGCAAAGAGATTAATCTGATCCGAATGCTCTTTTTCCAGGCGGTACATGTCCAGGATGGCATAGGAAATGGCAGTGTTTGCATAGGCTCGTGCAAATTCCGGATCCTGTTCAATAGCCATTTCAAACATGCTTATGGCCTTTTCGAGACCCATCCGCGTTCCCTGGTAAAAGAAATCAAGACCATGTAAGAAGGAGTCATAGGCTTTCAGATTTTCAGTAGGTAGCTTCTCAATCAACTCCCTTTCTTCCGGGGTGATAAGGGCCTCGATTTCCTCTGCAATACTTTTTGCCACTTCCAACTGTAATTCAAAGATATCACCAGCCTCTCTTTTATACCTGGCAGACCAAAGATGCTTATCGTTTGGAGCTTCAATTAGCTGCACGTTCAACAGGATCTGATCCCCGATTTTCTGCCCGCTGCCTTCCACCAGGTAATTGGCATTTAACTCCCGGGCTATCTCAGGAACGGTTTTAGGATTGTTCCTGTATTTCTCCACAGAGGTCCGGCTGATTACCCTCAAATCCTCTATCTTCTGAAGGTTATCCAGGATGGATTCCATTAATCCGTTAATCAGGTAAATATTGCCGGAATCGCTGCTTTCATTTTTGAAGGGCAGTACCGCAATAGATTTTTCCAGGTCCATTTGCCTGAAGGAATCAGATCTGTTGAATATAAACAAGAAAGTGAAAAGTGCTGCCAGGAACCCAAATGAAACAAGTACGATCCTGATCCTCCTGGTCTTTGGTGGATGGGACGGATCCTCTCCCCTGTCTTCCCGGACTCCCTTACCTACTTCACCGGGGGGATAACCATAATGTTCCCTAAAGCACCTTATAAAATATGATGTGCTGCTAAAACCAACCCGGAAGGAAACTTCTGAAACATTCAGGGATCCTTGCTTCAGTATTTCCATAGCAGTTTTCAATCGCACCTGCCTGATAAACTGACTCACCGACAGCTTTGTGAGATTTTTCACCTTACGAAGCAGATTGGACCGGCTCATCCCAATAGCCCGGGCTAGTTCCGATACTCCAAAGGTCTCGTCTGAGATGTTCTCTTCGATGATTTCAGTAATCCTGTTCAGAAAATCATTTTCCATTCAGAGTGTTCCTTGTATGAGATTAAAGATACGATTTATTGGCATTTGCGTCATAGTTTACACCCTTTCATCATAATTTCAACTGCTTCCCCAAACTTAATATCATTGGCGTCATTGGTGCTTGTTTGTGCATCATGATTTGCCGGACCTTTACATTATCTAACAAATGTCAAATCTCAAATCAAACAAGATGAAAACAATAAGCATTAAATCCATGAAAATTATTAGCGCAACAATGCTATTTGCCGCAGGTCTGTTTCTGCTTGCCTGTGGAAGCAAGCAAGAGAACTCTGTCAGTACCGAGGAAGATTCTCCGATGGAAGAAAGCACGGTAAAAGCTCCTAACATGGACATTCATACGGCCACCCTGCTGGGGGATCTGGATGCCATTCAGCAACATATTAAGGCAGGATCAGATCTGGATGAAAGAGAGCCGGCCATAGGTTCAAGTCCCCTGATTTCGGCAGCAGTTTTTGGAAAGACAGAGATTGCCAGGGCACTCATTGAGGCAGGTGCCGATGTAAACCTGAAAAACAACGAAGGATCCACCCCGCTGCATTCCGCAGCTTTCCTTTGCCGGGTAGAGATCGTGGAAATGTTGCTGAAGAACGGGGCTGATAAGAGCTTGCTAAATAATTATGGCTCCTCTGCACTTCAATCCGTATCCGGACCTTTTGCAGATGTGAAATTCATCTATGATCAGTTCAACAAGGATCTGGGACCACTGGGATTTAAACTGGATTATGAGTATGTGGAAGCGACCCGTCCGAAAATTGCAGACATGTTGCGATAAACGAAACACCTATTATTTAAGAAATGAAACCAACAGAACGAAGATACGATATTGACTGGCTGAGGGTCATCGCCATCGGATTATTAATAATGTACCACATTGGCTTTGTATTCCTCCCATGGGGTGTATTTATCGGATTTATTCAGAATGAAGACTCCCTGGAATCCTTATGGATTCCCATGTCAATGGTAAATATCTGGAGAATCCCCCTCTTATTTTTTGTGTCCGGAATGGGAGTCTGTTTCGCCATCAGAAGAAGAAACTGGAAACAGTTGATCATGGAGAGAACAAGGAGAATCCTTCTCCCCTTCCTGTTCGGGATACTCTGTGTTGTCCCTTTGCACCTGTTCATATGGCAAAAGTATTATAGTCAGGACATTACCTATTCGGTACAGCCCAGCCATCTCTGGTTCCTGGCCAATATTTTTATATATGTAGTACTGCTGTCGCCCTTATTCTTTTTTCTGAGAAGAAACGGAAACGGAAGGATCTACAGAGGCCTGACCAGAATATACAGCAGTCCCCTGGGATTGCTCTTAACAACAATTGTTTTTCTCCTGGAGGCCATGCTCGTAAATCCTGAAAGCTACGAAACCTATTCCATGACTTTGCATGGTTTTTTACTGGGACTTTTGGCCTTCCTCTTTGGTTTTATATTTGTCTATACCGATGAAGCATTCTGGCAAAATGTGAAAAAGTGGCGATGGGTGCTCCTGACAGCAGCTATCGCTCTTTTTCTGGTTCGCCATTTTGTATTTCAGCTACAGGCTCCCGGATATTACAAAGCCATCGAATCGTGTATGTGGATCTATGCGGTCTTTGGATTTGGGTATACTTACCTGAATCATTCGAGCAGGTCCCTGGCCTATTTAAGCAGTGCTGCTTATCCGGTATACATCCTTCATATGATATTCCTTTACACAGGCTCCAGCCTGATCGCAGGCCTGGCTTTATCTCCTTGTTATAAATTCATTCTTCTGTTGATTTTCACCATAACAGCTTGCTTTGTTGCTTATGAATTGATCATTAAGAGAGTAGGTTTTTTAAGACCCCTGTTTGGGCTGAAAAGATCAATGACAGCTTTGGAATAGTTACAGTTCCTGCGTACATTTAAGCTTTCGAACTAAAATCCATATACAATGTCTTTAAGCGAAAGTGCCGGACGATTGAAAGAAATGATTAAAAAAGCCATTGATGATCATAAAATTACACGAGCGGAGATGGATGCCATCCTGACCATCGCCAGCGAAGATGGTCATATTGACCCCCAGGAACAGGCCCTGCTGAACCAGTTGCAGGAAATGATCGAGGATAAATTGGTGAAGTTTGTACGCTAGGCTCTACCCGTGAAATGAAGTATTCCTTCCTATTGGCCATTGTAGGCTTCTTTTGCACCCATGCTTTATATCTCCTGGATTATTAAGGGATTGTTAAAAATATGGCCGGACTCACAACATTTTATTACCTTTAATAATACTGTACTTATTATTAAAAAAAACTAGTGATCATGAAAAAATTAGTAGCAGAATTCATCGGGACCTTATGGCTGGTCCTTGGAGGATGTGGAAGTGCTGTTCTTGCAGCAGGATATCCTGAATTAGGCATCGGTTTTGTGGGTGTATCCATCGCTTTTGGATTAACCGTATTAACCATGGTGTATGCCATCGGACACATTTCAGGCTGTCATTTAAATCCGGCTGTATCCGTCGGGCTCTGGATTGGCGGTCGATTTGATAAAAAGGAGCTTTTGCCTTATATCCTTGCCCAGGTGCTGGGAGGAATAGCCGGAGCAGGAATTCTGTATTTAATAGTCAGCGGAAAATCCGGAGCTGAAATTGGCAGTTTTGCGGCCAACGGATACGGGGAGCACTCTCCGGACGGATATGGAATGCTGTCAGCCCTGGTCGCCGAGATTGTGATGACTTTTATGTTCTTAATTGTCATCCTTGGAGCTACTCATTCCAAAGCCCCCAAAGGATTTGCAGGGATTGCCATTGGCCTGTCCCTGACTTTGATCCATTTGATCAGCATACCTGTAACCAATACCTCCGTAAATCCGGCCAGAAGCACCAGTCAGGCCATTTTTGTGGGTGATTGGGCACTGGGCCAGTTGTGGCTGTTCTGGCTTGCCCCCATTGTCGGAGCCATCCTGGCGGGACTGGTATATAAATTGCTTTCACCAGAAAAGGACTAGCTTTCCTTACATACCCTGCTGAGATCTTCCATCGGCTGCTTAGAAATACTATCTTAGCGGAAAATTGATCTATACCTTACATTGAGATGGCACTTCAGGAAGAGTTCGAGAAGCGGGGATTGTGGTTATTCAGGTACCGGGGCGTAATACCGATCATTGTGTTAGTGATTGGAGCACTCATTTATGTTAGATCCAGCATGTTCCCCGGAAACAAGCTACTTCTGGTCCAGCCTTATAAGTTTTACTATGAACTCTTTTGCCTGCTGACAGGGCTCCTGGGATTGGGAATCCGGGCCTATACAGTGGGATACTCTGCAAGAAACACTTCAGGTCGGAATGTGAAAAAACAGGTGGCGGACAGCTTAAACTCCACAGGAATATACTCATTGGTAAGACACCCCCTCTACCTGGGTAACTTTTTCATGTGGCTTGGCCCGGCATTGTTAACAGCACATGCCTGGTTTATACTGGCATTCTGTTTGTTCTACTGGATTTACTACGAAAGAATTATGTTTGCCGAGGAGCAATTCCTGAGAAAGAAATTCGGTCAGCAGTACCTGGACTGGTCGGCCCATGTTCCTCCCTTTTTCCCGAAAAGCAAGGGATTTATCAAGCCGGCTTTCAGCTTCAGCTGGAAAAAGGTGTTGAAGAAGGAGAAAAACGGACTGGCGGCCCTTTTCCTGATCTATTGCGGTTTTAATGTGGGAGGAGAGCTTATTCAGAATAGCAATAATTTTAACTATATTTTTTTGGGCGGAGCAATAGCTTCCTTCATTCTCTACTTTGTACTGAGGTTTCTGAAATACAATACTGCCGTTCTAAAAGAGGCGAACAGGTAATGAATATTAAGCCATTAATACTTAAACCATGACACTAATTATCGCAATTGCTGCACTATTGTTAATGACAGAAGATATGCCGCAGGAGGCCAGTCAGGCGAATCAAGCCACTCCGGTCAGAGTCTTTTACCTGGGAGGACAGTCAAACATGGACGGATACGGATTTAATTCAGAGTTACCCAGTGCATTAAGTAAAGTTAACAGGGACGTATGGATTTTTCACGGGAATCCTGCCCCGGATGATGACAGCGCAGGGGGACTGGGCATCTGGGAGCCTCTGCAGCCAGGGCACGGAACCGGTTTTTCGTCCGATGGAATCTCCAATTCCCTGTCGGATCGCTTTGGGATTGAACTGACCCTCGCAGCCATGCTGCAGGAGCTCTATCCAGGAGAGAAAATTGCACTTATCAAGTATTCCCGGGGTGGCACTTCCATTGACAGCCTGGCTGCCAGTCATTTTGGTTGCTGGGACCCTGACTATATAGGAACTGCTGGGATCAATCAATATGATCACTTCCTCAAAACTGTTCATTCAGCCTTAAGTACCAGGGATATAGACCGAGATGGACGACCTGACCTCCTGATTCCCTCAGGCATTGTCTGGATGCAGGGAGAAAGTGATGCCCATACAGAGGATATAGCCAGCCGTTATGGCATGCACCTTAAAAGATTGATGGACCTGATCCGTGCCAGTTTCCATACGGATGATCTGCCGGTGGTTATTGGTAAAATCTCTGATTCGTGGAATGATGATGATGGGAAGGTCTGGGACTATTGCGAGTTGGTGCAATATGCCCAGGAAAAATATGTCAGAAGCGATGCAAATGCAGCCATAGTCAGGAGCACCCGTTACTATAAATATTCAGATACCTGGCATTACGATAGTCAGGGCTACCTGGACCTGGGAGAGAAGTTTGCCGAAGCCATAAACACACTTGACCATTAGAAGTATGGCCGGGAATAAGGGATATTACAGGGCCGATATCTCCCCATCCATCCACTGAACCCGGTCCTCAAGATAAGATTTCAGGCTCCCGATGCTTGATTCCCAATCGATCCCTATCCCCTGGTCCCACAGATTATAATTCCTTTCCACAGCTCCGTTATCCCTTAGCCTGGATGCAGCCATATCCACCATCCATTGCATTTCAGACAGGCTCAATACAGTGGATCGCATTTCTGCCCACCTGCTTTTCACTAAGTCCCGGAACCGGGGATCCTCCATCAGGCGTGGCCACCAGAAGGGCATCATCCAGGGATCCCCGCTCACATACGTATTATAGTTGATCACCCAGTCATCCACAGGTACCCGGCCGGCTGTGAAGAAACCAATATTCAGATCCCAGACCGGACCCATTTTCAGTAAGCCACCCCGGTCCTTATACATATAGGTGCTTAGCCGATAGCCATCAATGTTCCTGCATATTTCGTTCAGGATGAAATAATCCACAAAACTTTCCAGGTCGATGTAATCGGTATAGCTTCTCTGGTCACCTGAAAAATCATCCGTCAGCAGCGCGGTCTCGAAATCATGAATATAGTTCTGGATATAGGTTTTCTGAACTTCGGTGATCTGCTCCGCTTTGGGATACTCATAGAGAAAATAGGTCTCCAGGTATTGCTGCGAGTGATAAGGTTCTCCAAATGCCTCAAAATCAATAAGATTACCGTATATGTCATAGTTCGACCGGAAACTTATGCCGGATGTATAACGTGCATCATCGGCCCAGTTTGTCTCAAAATATTCCAGGGGCTGATCGATATTCAGATCCCCGCCTGCCGTTTTATCAATTTTTAGTATATAACCTCCTGTAATGGCCGTGGAATCGGTGTCGGCCGGTTCCAGTTTCTTAATATCTATCCTGTTCTTATCCCGTTTCAGCTTCTCCAGGAAAATATACACGCCTTTGTAATCTCCATTTATCTCCAGTTCCACTATTTTTGTGCGGCTGGCATAATGACCCATTTTTCTGAAGAGATTGTAGCCAAAGAGGTTATATATCAGGGTCGGATCAAAAACATACTTATTATCCAGGTTGACAATGTGTCCGAGGAGTATAAAGTCTTCTTCTTCGGGAAAATCAAAGAAAGTCGCATCCACATCGTTCCCATCCTGGTCCCAGGTCTCTATGCCATAGGACTTTTTATCGGATAGCCTGTATGAAGTGGAACCCCGGAATTCAATTCCTATCCGGGCGCTTTGAATCTCGGCCTTCTGCACATAGATACTCAGATCGGCCGGAATCTTGGGTTCATTCAGAATGCCCAGCCCCCTGGTTTCGATTACCAGGTAGGGTATTTCACTGTTCCCCGTATCCACATCGAACACAGGTTCATCTTCAGGCCTTTCCACCTCGTCCTGCTGACAGGCATGTACCACGAAGAGCAGCATGATGACAAGCATCCGGATCTTTCCGGCTATTAGAGATCGTTCCATAGTACGTGTTCAAAATTGAAAAGCAAAGATAGAACGAATAGTTGACTCTCCGGTTTTTTGTATATTGATAAGCCAATCAGTGCCAAGTCCTATAAGTTCAATGCAAAAGATATTAGTATACTCACTATCACTTCTGAGCCTTGCCTGCACATCCCAAAAGAAACAGGAATGGGACTTTCAGAGTTTTTATAAGCCTGATGAAAATCCCATTCTGAAAGCGGACTCATCATTTGCCTTTGATTGCCCTGTAAAAAATGAAAGGGTTCCCTGGCAAAAGGCGGATGTATTTAATCCTGCGGCCATTGTCAAAGACGACACGATTCACCTGCTCTTCCGCGCCGAGGATAATCCCGATGCCATCCTGGGAGGACGGACCTCCCGGATAGGCCTGGCCACCAGTGAGGATGGCCTGCACTTCAAAATTCATCCGACTCCGGTCCTTTATCCCGACAGCGGAGAGTTTTTAAAGTATGATTACCCGGGAGGATGTGAAGATCCAAGGGTGGTGGTCACTGAAGACGGTCTGTATGTGATGGCTTATACCTCGTGGAACCAGGATGTGGCCAGGCTGAGCATCGCTTTTTCACAAGACCTTGTGCACTGGGAAAAAAAAGGCCCTGCTTTTGCTGAAGCACATGAGGGCAAATTCCTTAATTACTGGTCCAAGTCGGGATCGATGGTCACCCGGATGGATGGGGACAGGCAGGTGCTGGCAAAAATAGATGGCAAATACTGGATGTACTGGGGAGAGCGCTTCATTAACCTGGCCTGGTCCGAGAACCTGGCTGACTGGTACCCCGGGCTTGATGAAGCCGGTGAGTTAAAGGCTGTGGTTATGCCACGCCAAAACAAATTTGACAGTCACCTGACTGAATGCGGTCCCCCTGCAGTAATTACCAGGGATGGCATTGTACTGCTTTACAATGGAAAGAATGCCGAAGGGCCTGATGCCTCAAAAGAGTTGCCGGAAGGCATGTATTCGGTGGGCAAGCTGGTATTTGATGCAGATAACCCGGAGAAGGTCCTGTTTCGGTCCGATGTCTGCTTTCTGAAACCTACCCTGGCACATGAAATCACCGGGCAGTATAAATCAGGTACTACCTTTGCCGAAGGCCTGGTTTATTACAAATCCAAATGGTTCCTTTATTATGGTACCGCTGATTCCTATGTGGGTGTGGCTGTTTCAAAGTAAAGGGCAATGCATTCAGAAACATTACACTAGACGCCTAATTACTATTGGTCTTGAGCCATACTTTATATGTTTTCCTTATCTTTAACATAGATATTTAATCTTTAAAAAACATTGCAAATATGCAAGATTCAGATACCCATTTACGCACCAAAAGACATGTTGTTCATGCACTTCACCTACATTTAGTCTTTGTGACCAAATACAGAAAGAAAGTCTTTACTGAGAAGATGTACGAAAGGCTGCATTTTCACTTTGAAAGGGTGTGTAATGATTTCGGATGTGAGCTAGTTGAAACACACGGGGAGAAGGATTATGTTCATCTACTGGTTGAAACGCTACCACATACCACACCATCGAGGCTGGTGAACAGCCTGAAAGGGGTTTCGTCAAGGTTCCTCAGACAGGAGTTCCCCGAACTTGAACAGTACTACTGGAAGGGCGGACTATGGTCTCCAAGCTATTTTATTGCATCCTGCGGTGGAGCACCGCTTGATATTGTTAAACAGTATATCGGAAACCAGTAGGTTTGTCCTTTCACGGACAAGAATGATAAAAACCATACCATGAGACATTTTTTTCTGTTGCTATTTTTGGCATGCTTTTCCTCCTTACCTCTTCTTTCACAGAATGCCCGGGAGATCCCTTTACCAGAGCATCCACGTCCCGATTTCAAGCGAGATAAATGGATGAATCTTAATGGATTATGGGGCTTTCAATTTGACAGCCTTGATGTGGGTAATAACGAGAAATGGTTTGAAAATCCTCAGTTCACGGCACAAATTCAAGTTCCGTTTTCGTGGGGTTCAAATCTCTCAGGTATAGAAGACCTTGCAGATATTGCCTGGTACAGCCGGGAGATTGAAATACCCGATCCGTGGAGGGGTGACAGGGTATTTCTGGTAATAGGAGCCTGTGACTGGAGAACCACCGTATGGATCAACGGAAACCTGGTGGGAACCCATCAGGGGGGCTATAACCAGTTCGAATTCGAACTTACGGATTTTCTCTACCAGGGCGAGAAACACCAGCTGGTCCTCAGGGTTGATGACACAGCGCATCCCTATAAGCTGGAAGGGAAACAGGGTTATGGGGAAGCCAAGGGAATCTGGCAAACTGTTTTCCTTGAAAGCAGAGGGGATATTGCTCTGAATGCCATCTATATCACTCCCGATATCGATCGGGGAACAGTAAGCATAAATGCAGTTCTGGATGCACCGGCTAGGGAAGATTTGTTTTTAAGCCTCTCTTTTCCAAATCAGGAAATATCGGGAATGATCACCTCTCCTAAAATTTCGAAAAAACAGGAAGAGATTGAGTTTGAACTGGCCATCCCCAATCCAAAGCTCTGGGAATTGAACGATCCCTACCTTTACGAACTTAAGGTCCAGTTGCACAACAATGAAACCGTATTTGACAATCTTTCTACCTATTTCGGTATGAGGAAAATAAGTGTAATGGATCTTCCCGGCACTGAAGTCCCTTACGTGGCACTTAATAATAAACCCCTGTATCTTCAGCTGAGCCTGGACCAGGCCTACCATCCCGATGGTTATTACACCTACCCCAGCGATGAATTTATGAGGGATGAGATCATCCGTTCCAAAAAAATAGGACTGAACGGCAACAGGATCCATATTAAGGTGGAAGTGCCCAGGAAACTTTACTGGGCCGATAAACTGGGATTACTGATTATGGCCGATGTGCCAAATTTCTGGGGTGAACCGGGGGATACAGCACGGGTGGAATGGGAGTACGCCATGCGTGAAATGCTGGCCAGGGATTATAACCATCCTTCCATATTCTCCTGGGTGCTCTTCAATGAAACATGGGGCCTGTTCACAGGGAAAGGCGATGAGCGGGCCTATCTCCCTGAAACCCAGGAATGGGTTCATCAAATGTTTCAGGAAGCTAAAAAACTGGATCAGTCGCGCTTAATAGAGGATAACTCCCCCTGCAATTACGATCATGTGGTGACGGATCTGAATACCTGGCATCAGTACCTGCCCGGATATGGCTGGGAAGATTTTATGAATAAGGTAGTGGAGAATACATACGCAGGGTCTGACTGGAATTTTATTGGAGGAAACACCCAGAGCAAAGTCCCCATGCTTAACAGCGAATGCGGCAATGTATGGGGATATGAGGGCAGTGCAGGAGATGTGGACTGGAGCTGGGATTACCACATGATGATGAATGAATTCCGGAAGCATCCGCTTATGGCCGGATGGCTGTACACCGAACATCACGATGTTATTAATGAATGGAACGGGTATTATAAATACGACAGAACAGAGAAATTCACCGGGATACCGGATTTCATTCCTGACATGGACCTGAGCCATCTTCACAGTCCCGTCTACCTGTCCACCGGACCGGAATTATGCCGTTCCGAAAAGCCGGGTTCAACGGTGGAAGTACCCCTTTACCTTTCCGTTTTGACGGACCAGGTGCCTGAAGGCAGCTTTATCCTGGATTATGAATTGTCGGGACGTGACCACCACGGAAAATTCAGGCATCATTTTCTCAAATCAAGCCAAATTGAATCCACTGCATATTTCAATGGCGATCTGGCACCCCTGGCCTTTGAGCTTCCCGATACTCCGGGCCTGTATCACCTGAAACTCAGGCTTCGGGATGAAAATGCTTATATCTACCACCTGAACTTTGCCAGCTTTCTGGTGGAAGAACCTGAACAAAGCAGTGCAGAGAATGCATCGCCTGAAGGGGCCATTTCCTTTGCTCCGGATTCCTTCACGGATGAAGCATGGAGCTTAAGGCAGTGGAATATCCTGGATGGACTGAAAGTGAACGGTGCAGGATCGGGTCACTTCTCCTATGAGGTGGAACTCCCTTCCACCATGGATTTGGATGAACCGGAAAATGTAAGCCTGGTATTTGAAGCTTCTGCCAAAAAGCTGCATGGGAAGGACCGGCAGGATAAATCCGAACTGGATGGAGACTACATGCGTGGAAAAGGCACCTTCGATCCAAGCAGGAATCCCAACTCCTACCCCATGACCGATATCTATAAGGATCCTTCCCTGGTGAAGGTAAGGGTGAATGGAGTGGTGATAAAAGAGTTTTACCTGGAGGATGATCCGGCCGATCACAGGGGCGTGCTGTCCTGGCACTCACAGCCCAGGGACCGCAAGCTGAGAGAGGCCGGTTCCTATGGGTATTTATGCAAGACCCGGATTCCCCTGGAACTGATTAAGCAGGCACCTGAAGCTAAACTAAAGATCAGTTTTGAAGTGGATGAGGGATTGCCCGGCGGACTGGCCATTTACGGAAAACACTTTGGTCGTTATGCACTGGACCCCACCATCCTGTTTGATTAAAGGCCTTGCAGATGAGAACTTATACATGGTCACTTAGCGTTCTGCTCCTCTTGCTTCCCGCCTGCAAATCACCGGAAGCTGATCCTCCTGAACATGCGGAACAATTCTTTGAAGTTGCTGAAACCTACCTGCCTTCGGTTTTACCGGACCCGGACCGGGCTGCGAAGATTAGCGCGGTCCTGGAGGATGCCCATCGTATCTACCGTGAAAGTGTTGAAGACAATCACCTTCCCGGTGTGGCTTACGGGCTCGTGGTAAACGGGCAGCTTGTTTTCTCCGGAGGTACGGGGATCATAAACAGTGAATCGGGAGAGCCGGTAAGTAGCAGATCCCTTTTCAGGATTGCTTCCATGAGCAAGAGTTTTACGGCCATGGCCATACTGAAGCTTAGGGATGAAGGGAAACTGCTCCTGGAGGATCCGGTATCCCTTATCCTTCCGGAACTGGAAGAACTGGTTTATCTGAGCAGGGATGCCACACCGGTGAGTATCCGGAACCTGCTGACCATGACCGCCGGCTTCCCGGAGGACAATCCCTGGGGGGACCGCTTCCTGGATTTTACAGATGAGGAACTGATGAACCTGGTGAAGAGGGGCATATCCTTTTCCAATATTCCTTCGCTGCATTACGAATACAGCAACCTGGGTTACGGGCTGCTCGGGCAAATCATCGGTCGGATTTCGGGCCTTTCCTACCAGGAATATATCAGCAAGGAAATCCTGGTTCCCCTGGGTATGACTCACACCATCTGGGAATACACTGAGGCAGCTGATGAACTCCTGGCCTTGGGATACCGCAGGGAGGATCAACAGTGGAAAGATGAAGCCCTGCTGCACGACGGAGCCTTCGGTGCCATGGGCGGACTTATAACTTCGATCGAGGACTTCAGCAGGTATGTGAGCTTTCACCTGCAGGCCTGGCCTCCCAGAAACGATCCGGAAGGGGGACCCGTGAAACGAAGTACCCTGAGGGAAATGCACCAGATGAATCATCCGCGCTACTGGACTGATCCGGACCGGTTCGGCCCTGCAGAGCTTCCTATAATGAGGGGGTATGGATATGGCCTTGTGGCCATGAAGGACCATGAAGGAGTCCTGGAAGTAGGTCACAATGGGGGGCTGCCAGGCTTTGGGAGCTCTTATATGTTCTACCCGGATTATGGCATCGGGATCATGGCCTTCAGCAACCTGACCTATACAGGGGGTAACCTACGATCTGCCAACTACCGGGTTATGAAAATACTTATTAACGAGGGACTCTTCCGGGCCCGGGAACTGCCTGTTTCGGAAATTCTCCGGGAAAGAAAAGAACAGGTGATCCGGCTGATACAAGAGTGGGACCCTGAGCTGGAAAAGGAAATTGTAGCCGCCAACCTGTACCCGGACCTGAGTCGGGAGAGACGGATGCAGGAAGCCCGGCGCCTGCTGGATGCTGCCGGAACGATCAGTCATTCCGGGCCAATCAAAGCAGAGAACCAGATGCGGGGCTCATTTGTTATGTATGGAGACCAGGCGAATATCCGGGTGTATTTCACCCTTTCCCCGGAGCCGGAGCCCAGGGTGCAATGGCTCACCTTAGAACTGATATGATTAACGAAAATAAATAACCTTAACCTGAACAGTACCATGGGACAATTGATTATTAAAAGTTACGCTGAGTTTGAACAACATGTAGGAAAAGTATTGGGTATATCTGATTATCATAAGATCACCCAGGAACAGATCAACAAGTTTGCAGATGCCACGCTGGATTACCAGTGGATTCATGTGGATACAGAAAGAGCAAAAACCGAGAGCCCTTACGGAGCTACCATTGCGCACGGCTACCTGAGTGTATCCGTACTCCCCTACCTCTGGTACCAGATTATCAAGGTGAACAACATTAGCATGCTTGTCAATTACGGGATTGAGAGCCTGAAGTTTGGTCAGCCTGTGGTTGTGGACAGCGAGGTTCGGATCGTAGCAAGCCTTAAAGCCCTGACCAACCTGAGAGGAACTGCCAAGGCTGAAGTTGAAGTAGTACTTGAGATAAAGGACAGTAAAAAGCATGCTTTTAAAGGTGTTATTGTATTTCTTTACCAGTTCAAATAAAAAATTTATGAAACAGTTACTTCTTGTAGTCTTGACCTTTTTGCTGGTCACAGCCGCCTGTACGAGTAAACCGGGCCCGGATGAATATATTTATTGGGTGAACAGTCTGAAAGTTCCCTGTGTGGGGGTAGCCCCCACTCATTGCCTCCAGGTTTACAAAGGGGATATCCTGGATCCCACCGAATGGAAGTTCTTCCATGCCTCCATTGAAGGTTTCGAATTTGAACCCGGCTATATATATAAGCTCCTTGTTAAAGAAGAGGAACTGGATGAAGCCCAGATCCCCGCCGATGCTTCATCCATTGCCTATACCCTGGTAAAAGCCCTTCAAAAGGAGAGGGATAAAAGACTGGTGTTAAATGATATATGGGTACTTGAAAGCCTGAATGGAAAAACCATCAAACATGGTGCTGACAGTGAGTACTTAGAGAGACCCCGGCTGGAAATCCGTGTGGGAGAGATGAAGTATAACGGAACAGACGGTTGCAATAACTACTTTGGAGGGATTATTGAGCTAAATGAAAGCACCCTCAGATTTGGTATAGGGGCAGGAACCAGGAAGATGTGCCCCGATATGGAACTTGCGGATGAGTTTAACCGAACTCTTCCCGAGGTAATAAGCTACAAAGTAGAGAATTTGAAACTGCAGCTCTTCGATGAGGATGGCAAAGAACTGATGCAGCTGCGAAAGACCGATTAGTAGGACAGTCCGTATCCAAATTCGTACAGGGGATCCTCTGAATCATAGGGAAGATCCTCAAGCTGTTTTTCCACGGCTTCCTTACTGGAGGGCAATTCAAAAGGAAGTTTTCCAGCGGGAATTCTGGCCCCAAATAACACTTCAATTACCACCTCATCGGAAGTAGCGAAATCGGCCAGCAATGATCCACACATTTCACTTACTTCTGTAAGTACGGAGGGACGTTCCAGATGTGCTATCACAACCAGGGGTTTCTGATCGGCCAGTTCTCTTATGGCGGCCAGCTCCTCTTCATTGTACCAGAGCCTGCCGCCACGAAAAAACTTTTCCAGGAAGCTGTTCCCTTTCGGAGGGCTCCAGGGGGTGGTGATCCGTTTGATAATCACATCTGCCTCGGCCGGGTCTTTTACCAGTTCGGCAAAGCCATCAAAGGCAGACTCATTTTTAACACCTTCGGTATAGATCCTTATGCCTTTCTGAAGGGGTAGCAGCTTCTCGTTTTTCAGTACCACCATGGATCTGGCCTGAGCCTCCTTGCCTTTCTCCATAAAATCTGCATTCCCTGCAATTTCCAGTGCCTCAGATTCGTTCACAAAGGGATTGTCGAACAGTCCCAGGCGGAACTTATCCCTCAGGATCCTTCTGACCGATTGATCGATCCGGTCCTCGGTCAACTCTCCGGCCTCCACCAGATCAACAAGCAATCCGGGAACAAATTCACCTCCAAACTGGTCACAACCTGCATCAATGACTTTCTTAATGCGCATTTTGAGAGACAAATCCTCCACGCCCCAGGCGCGGGCTTCACCCATCTTACTGTCCGAAATAATACCCCAGTCAGTACAGACCACTCCTTCAAATCCAAGGGAGTCCCGAAGAAGATCCGTAATAATCTCTTTATTAAAGGCAAAAGCCACATCCTCTCCGGTCTGTCCCACAGGAATCCCATAATATGGCATGATCTGTGCAGTGCGGGCTGCAAAAGCTCCCTGGGTAAACGGGATCAGGTGATAATCAAAATTATCTCCCGGGTAGGCCTGCTCTTTGCCATAGGAAAAATGCGGATCCTCTCCGTTCAGCTGTGGCCCTCCTCCCGAGAAATGTTTACTCATACAGGCCACACCCTTATGGTTTAGCGTGTCGCCCTGAAATCCAAGTATATAGGCTCTGGTCATGATTGCAGAAAGTGCTGCATCTTCTCCAAAAGTCCCGTTGTTGCGTGCCCAGCGAGGTTCGGTGGCCAGGTCGGCCATGGGATGCAGGGCCAGGGTAATGCCCACCGAGCGGTATTCCTGTCTGGCAATATCCCCGAATTCCCTGACAAGATTGGTATCCCTGGTTGCCGCCAGTCCCAGTTGATTAGGCCATTGGGAAAAGGTAGGGGTGAAAATTGCAGCACCCGGATTGTTCTCTGCCCCGTGCCTGGGATCGGTGGCAATGGTAACGGGGATTCCCAATCGCATGCGTTCAGCAATTTTCTGGATATTGTTATTAAAGCGTGCCAGGATATCCGGATTATAGGCATTCAGAATATTAAAGCTGTTGAGCTTCTTGTTTACGAGCAAATCTGAGGCAGGAGGAACCATGATGGCCAGCAGAATGTCTAATGGATTGGTGGAAAGTTTAGGCTTATCATATGGATCCCCTTTCGCTGACATACCAATCATGGACACAAACATGGTACCGGCCTTTTCCTCCAGGGTCATCTGGCCCAGCAAATCCTCTACCCGCTCTTCCATGGCAGCGCGGCTGTCTTCATAGATATCCAAAGCCCCGTTTTTGTTCAGGTCCCTGAAATTCCTGTTGTCAACAGTGAGTACCGGGGCTTCTTCTCCCAGTTGAGCATAGAGCTTTTTAGCCTGGCTTGCCTTGCTAAAAGATATACCTGCAAATAAGACAAAAATAAGTACAAGGATAGATGCAATACCGATTCCGAAAATCTTCAGGGCTTTCTTCATAATGAGCTTTTTTTCAGGTGACAAAACTAGGATTATTTTTCCTGGAATGAAAGATCTACAGGTCAATTAGATCAATGCGTGAACGATAATGCTTATAGGTTTGAACTGGTTTTAGCTCAAGTTTGATTAAAAATCCTATTTTCACGAATTAATATTTCGTGAGAACAGGCGCTATGGGTAAATCTGAGACAAAAACGGGCATATTACAAAAGATACTGAACTGGACCGAGCGGGTGGGCAATGCCCTGCCCCATCCTGCCACTCTCTTTGCCCTTTTCGCCCTGGCAGCCTTGCTGTTATCTGCCCTCGGTCATGTTCTTGGATGGGAGGTGATCCACCCGGGTACCAAAGAAATTGTCCGTTCCGTAAACCTGCTGTCTCAACACGGTATCCACAGGATCCTTCTTGAAATGGTAGATAATTTCACCGGCTTTGCTCCCCTGGGGATTGTGCTGGTGGCCATGCTGGGGATCGGGATCGCTGAGCAGAGCGGCCTGATTCACGCCGTCATCAGGTTGCTGGTGCTGAATGCTCCGGGCAAACTGCTCACCTTTGTCGTTGTATTTACCGGGATCATCTCCAATGTGGCTTCGGATGTGGGTTATGTCTTACTGATACCCCTGGCCGGAGTGATCTTCCTGGCGGTTGGCAGGCATCCGGTAGCTGGTATGGCTGCTGCCTTTGCAGGTGTGTCGGGTGGTTTCAGCGCTAACCTGGTCCTGGGAACGGTGGATCCGCTGCTTGCTGGCCTCTCCACCGAAGCCGCCCAGATCCTGGATCCATCCTATGAGGTGAATCCCACTGCCAATTATTTTTTTATGGTGATCTCCACCTTTATCATTGCCTTTACAGGGACATTTGTCTCTGAGCGCATTGTGGAACCCAGGCTGGGAAGCTATCAGGGCAATGAAACAGAGAAGGATCATTCTTTCGATTCCATATCTGACAGGGAGAAAAAAGGCCTGCTGATGGCCCTGATTACCTTTCTGGTCATCCTGATCATCACCCTCATTGGCATTATTCCGGAGAATGGTTTCTTCAGGGGAGCGGATGGGGAATTTCTGAGCTCCCCTCTGATTAAGGGAGTGGTGGCCATGCTATTTATTACAGCCGGGGGCATGGGCCTGGCTTACGGTTTCACCACAGGTTCCTTTAGAAATGATGCAGATGTGATTGATGGCATGGCCAAGTCCATGAAAACCCTGGCTACCTACCTGGTGCTTGTCTTTTTTGCGGCCCAGTTTGTGGCCTATTTCAAATGGAGCAACCTGGGCATCATTATGGCCGTTAAGGGTGCAGGGCTGCTGATGTCGGCCGACATCGGGCTTATTCCTTTGATGATCCTCTTTATTCTTCTGGCAGCCACCATCAATATGCTCATGGGAAGTGCCTCGGCCAAATGGGCCATCCTTGCCCCTATCTTCATTCCCATGTTTATGATCATGGGGTACTCACCGGAGCTTTCCCAGGTTGTGTACCGGATCGGTGACAGTGTAACCAATGTGATCTCGCCCATGATGAGCTTCTTTGCCCTGATCATTGCATTTATTCAGAAATACGATCCCAAAGCTGGCATCGGCACCATCATTGCTACCATGATCCCCTATTCCATGGCCTTCCTGCTGGTATGGATCCTTTTACTGGTGGCGTGGCTTCTGCTTGGAATACCCCTGGGACCCGATGCAGGCATCCATTACACACTTCCGGCTTAAACTCAGACCATGAATTCGGAAGAAATAACTAACTTGATTAAATCAATCATGTAATTACGCTTACGATTATGGTCAAGAAAACACTGCTTTCACCCTTTCAGAAATTTGTACGTATTGAGAGTTTAAGCGGCATGCTCCTGTTCGGAGCCACCGTGATTGCATTGATCCTGGCAAACTCTGCTTTTGGGGAGAGGTTTCAGGCTTTATGGCAATTTAAATTTGGAATCAGCACTTCCGGGTTTGAACTGATTAAACCTCTGATATTATGGATCAATGATGGACTGATGGCCATCTTCTTTTTCCTGATCGGGCTGGAGATTAAGCGGGAAATGCTTATCGGAGAACTCAATTCGTTTAAAAAGGCTTCCTTCCCTCTTTTTGCTGCCATTGGCGGGATGGCAATACCGGTGGCAGTATTCCTTATCCTGAACCGGAATCCTGAAACATCCGGAGCATGGGGAATACCCATGGCTACAGATATTGCTTTCTCCCTGGCCATTCTGAGGCTACTGGGCAACAGGGTCCCCCTGGGCCTGAAGGTCTTTCTTACGGCCTTTGCCATTGTGGATGACCTGGGTGCAGTCCTGATTATCGCGGTATTCTACAGTGAAAGTATTAAGTGGTCCCTGATCCTGATTTCCCTGGTCATGCTGGCGATCCTGTTTTTTCTTTCCTACAGGAGGATCTATACCAGGGGCCTGATTCTTGTCTTTGGCATTGTGATCTGGTACCTGTTTTTAAAAGCTGGTATTCATCCAACCATTGCAGGTGTTTTGCTGGCCCTTTCCGTTCCCATCAGGCAAAAGATCAGGGTAAAAACCTATACAGAAAAATTAAGGCAGATCGTAGATACAATCTGCGAAGTTAATGATCCGAAAGCACCACTCCTTTCTAAGAAGCAAATTGAAGAAATCGATAACCTGGAGGACTGGACAGAGCAGGTTCAATCTCCCCTCCAGCACCTTGAGCATAAACTGCATAACTGGGTGGCCTACCTGATCATGCCCCTGTTTGCCCTTTCCAATGCAGGGGTAGTCCTCAGTGGTGATATGGAACTGGACAGCATGCTCAGCGGCATCATAGTGATTTCACTGGTGGCCGGGAAGCTGGTGGGTGTAACCTGCTTCTCCTGGATTGGGGTAAAACTGGGATTGGCTGAGCTGCCGGCTGAAGTAAATTACATGCAGGTCGTTGGAATATCCCTGCTTGCAGGTGTGGGCTTCACCATGTCTATTTTCGTGGCCAACCTGGCTTTCTATGGCAATGCACACCTGCTCGATTCAGCAAAAGTGGGAATCCTCCTGGGATCCTTGATTGCGGGTGTGGCCGGGTACATGGTATTGAGATTCAGCAAGAAATAAAAACGGCCCACCATTGACAATGCCAAGGCGGGCCGGGAGGAAAACCTAATCTAATTGCCAGATTAGTCGATATAAAATCCTAAGCGTATTTCAATGCGATTGTATACATCGGTGTAATCATAGGTCTGGTTATTCCAGTCGTATACTTCTTTGTAGCCAGTCTCCTGGTAACGGTACAGCAGTGCGATGTCCCAGGCAAAATGATTCCTGGTTTTGATCTTTAGTCCTACTCCCGCTCCAAACAAGGGACCGCCGGAATACTCGTATGCAATATCATATTCTGGATGATCGGATGAAAGTGGAACTGAATAGCCCCCCTTGGCCACCACGTAGGGAACCACATCGCTTCCAAAGAGATCGTAGCGGAGATCCAGGAAAAAGGGCATGTAATTAGTAGAGAGAAACTCAATGCCCAGGCCTGCTCCGGCAAAAAATCCCAGTTCACTGCGCCAGCCGTTGACCATCACCAGGCTGAAGGGTGCCATCTGTGGATTTGAGGATGATCCCGCCAGGAATCCAATGGAGGTCATATTTACAAATCCCTGTTTAAAACCGATGTGGGCATTTTTCACCTTTTCCCCCTGCAGGTAAGGCTCCGAAGTGATCTTATCCACATCAGACATTTTATAATACCAGATATTCCCGCACAGATCTTCTATTTTCACATGGTCGGCCGGCTCAATTTCAAGGATATTTCCCCTGAGCACCGTGCCGGATTTCAGGTATACATGATCCACTTCCTGGGCAAACAGTGAAGTTGTCAGCAGGGAGAAAGCAAGCAGAATAAGGCTTGTGTTGAGATATTTTTTTTTCATAAGGTTGTCAGGTTCGGTGTTTTTGTACTGTCAGGATGAGCAATGCCGGGAAAAGGTTGCGTGGCTACGCAACCCGGTGCAGCATGCATGCATCTTAAGGATAAAATAACTTTATTACCATGAACCGGACCACAAAGAGAATTCCCTGGCTGATCATCGCATTTATAATCGTACTTTCTTCCTGTGAGGATAAGAAGTTACAGACCTATATGGCCAATGTACCCATCTACATGAGCTATGATGAACTGCGTAGCTCGTTTCACACTAAGGAAGCTGAGGACCTGGTCAAGCCAGGGAAGATCTACTTCAAGGATCAGTATATGTATATCAATGAGTATCAGAAAGGAATTCATGTGGTGGATATGTCCGATCCCGAGAACCCGGAGCAGAAAGCATTTATAGAAATTCCCGGAAATGTGGATATGGCCATCAGAAACGATGTGCTTTATGCCGACTCTTACCTGGATCTTTTGCTGATTGATATATCAAATCCACTGCAGCCCACTGAGATCAAACGCATTGAAGAACTGTTTGAATATGTGATCCCACCCTATGATCCGGAATATCCCCTGGACGAGATTGACGAAGAAAAAGGAGTAATTACGCACTATCAAGTAAAGGAAATAACGCGGGAGGTCTATCACAATCCCCGTCCATGGCCTGTCTTTTGGGAGTATTCCCGGCTTGATGCAAGCAGCATGAGTCCCAATATACAGGTGGGAGCAAGTGGCAATTCCTATGGAGTTGGAGGATCCATGGCCAGATTTATTACCTATGATGATTACCTCTATGCCCTTGAAAGTACAGCCAAATTGAAAAGCATTAAAATCAGCGATCCCGATCAGGCCGAGGTGGAATATGAACAATACCTTTGGGGAAATGTGGAAACCCTGTTTATTGCAGATGGCCACATGTATGTGGGCACATCCAACGGGATGCATATCCTTGGCCTGGAACAACCTTCTGTACCTAATCTCCTGTCTACCTATCAGCATATTACTGCCTGCGATCCGGTGGTGGTGGAAGGTGACAGGGCCTATGTGACCCTGAGGGCAGGCAACAGGTGCGGGGGTGACCAGAACCTGCTGGAAGTGATCGATATCAGCAACAAGCACGATCCCAGGCGGATGTCATCCTTTGCCATGAAAGAGCCCTATGGCCTGGGTGTGGACGGGAATACCCTCTTCGTCTGCGAAGGCTCCTATGGACTCAAAGTTTATGATGCCTCCGATTACCAAAATATTACCTCACATAAACTGGCTGAATTCCCTGATATTCACGCCTATGATGTAATCCCACTGGGTTCCTTCCTGCTTATGATCGGGGATGAGGGATTTTACATTTATGATTATTCAGATCTGAATGATATCTCCCTGATGGGAATCCTTCCGGTGAAGGCTGAGGAAGATTAAACAGACTTTGTCTCCGCTTTTTTTATGTCTGGTTGATTTTAGCTAATTTTGCAGCTTGAAAATCGATTCTACATCAGATGTTTGAAAATCTATCAGAAAGACTTGAGCGATCGTTTAAGATCCTGAAGGGACAGGGAAGGATCACTGAGATCAATGTGGCGGAGACCCTGAAAGAGGTGAGGCGTGCGCTTCTGGATGCGGATGTCAATTTTAAAATAGCCAAACAGTTTACCGAAGAAGTCAAGAAGGAGGCACTGGGACAGAAGATCCTGACTGCTGTAAAACCTTCTGAGATGATGGTTAAGATCGTACATGATCATCTGACCACGCTCATGGGTGGCGAAAACGTGCCCATGAATCTGAAGGGAAATCCGACTGTTATACTAATCGCCGGATTGCAGGGTTCGGGTAAGACCACCTTTTCGGGAAAACTGGCGATGCTTCTGAAAAGCAAACAGGGTAAGACGCCCCTGCTGGTGGCGGGTGACGTGTATCGTCCGGCGGCCATTGACCAGCTGCAGGTTGTGGGAGAGCAGGTAAGCGTTCCGGTTTATACCGAGGAAGGAAATATGAATCCTGTCAAGATTGCCAAGGCTGCTGTGAAGGAGGCAAAAATGAAAGGTCATGATACAGTAATCGTGGATACTGCCGGACGCCTTGCCATTGACGAGGAGATGATGAAAGAGATTGCTGCTGTTAAGGATGCAATTACTCCCCACGAAATTCTATTTGTGGTGGACTCCATGACCGGTCAGGATGCCGTGAATACAGCCAGGGAGTTTAATGAACGGCTTGATTTCGACGGTGTGGTACTGACCAAGCTGGATGGGGATACCAGGGGTGGAGCTGCTTTATCCATTCGTTCGGTGGTGGATAAACCCATTAAATTTGTGGGTACCGGTGAAAAAATGGATGCCCTGGATGCTTTTCACCCAAAGCGGATGGCTGACCGGATCCTGGGCATGGGTGACATAGTCTCCCTGGTTGAGAAAGCTCAGGAGCAATTCGACCAGGAAGAAGCCCGAAAGCTTCAGAAGAAGATTGCCAAGAATCAGTTCGATTTAACCGATTTTATGTCCCAGATCCAGCAGATAAAAAAGATGGGGAACATCAAAGACCTGGCCGGCATGATCCCCGGCATGGGCAAGGCCATGAAAAACCTGGATATGGATGACGATGCTTTCAAGGGAATTGAAGCCATTATTAATTCCATGACGCCCGCCGAGCGGACCAATCCTGCCCTGCTGAACGGAAGCAGGAGAAAAAGGATCGCCGATGGCAGCGGTACCACAGTACCGGAGGTAAACAGGCTGGTTAAACAATTTGATGAAACACGGAAGATGATGAAAATGATGACTTCCGGGAAAAAAATGCGCATTCCAAACATGAGATAATATGCAGTTAATAGATGGTAAAGCCACCTCAAAGGCTATAAAGGAAGAAATTAAAGAAGAAGTCGAATCCTTTGTTCAGGCTGGAAACAGGCCGCCCCACCTGGCAGCCATCCTTGTGGGCCACGACGGAGGGAGTGAAACCTATGTGGCCTATAAGATCAAGGATTGTGAAGAGGTCGGATTCAGGTCCAGCCTGGTCCGTTTTGAGGACGATGTGAATGAGGAGGTACTGCTTGACAAGATCAGGGAACTTAACCAGGATGTGGATCTGGATGGCTTTATTGTACAGTTGCCCCTCCCCGATCATATCAATGAACAAAAGGTGATTGAGGCCATTGATCCGGGAAAGGATGTGGACGGATTTCACCCGGTAAATGTGGGACGGACCGTGATTGGGCTTCCCTCCTTTATTTCAGCTACTCCTTATGGAATCATAGAATTATTGAAAAGGTATAATATTGAAACCTCAGGGAAACAATGTGTGGTGGTTGGAAGAAGCAATATTGTGGGTCGGCCCATGAGCATCCTGATGTCTCAGAAATCCATGAATGCCACTGTGACAGTGGCACACAGTCGTACAAAAAACCTGGAGGAATTATGTGCCTCGGCCGATATCCTGATTGCAGCCCTTGGGGCTCCGGGTTTCATTAAGAAAGACATGGTGAAAGAAGGTGCGGTGGTTATCGATGTGGGAACCACCAGGGTTCCTTCCACTGAGACTAAGTCGGGATTCAGACTCAAGGGAGATGTGATTTTCGATGAGGTGGCACCCAAATGTTCTTATATTACACCGGTGCCGGGAGGTGTTGGACCCATGACCCGTGTCTCCCTGCTCACCAATACACTGTTGGCTGCAAAAGGAAATATCTACAGTTAATTACCCGTTTATTAATTCATGATGACCCGTTTACTTTTTACACTGCTATCATTGATGGCAGTGTGCAATTTATTTGCACAGACAGATACAGCTGATTATCAGAAATTTGATCCCTTTTCAGCAGGGGAGTATATACATCAGTTAAATGAAGATGCTTCTTTTTGGAGAAATGAAGATGACTCCCTGAGAAGTGATCTGATCCGTTTGCTGAACCAGGCAAATGAACCTTACGACAGCATCTCAAAACGGCTGTCGGTTTTGGATCTTTCCGGAGTCGAAATTGTAAATCAGGATTTATTACTCAGGGACAGCACAGAAATACGCTGGCTCAATGATTCCACCTTCATCATTGATTCTGTGGGATGGAATTCTGACCTGATTCTTAAAAGAGAGCTTGATTCGCTTATGAATGAGGGGGGAAGAACAGACTCCAGCCTCTTTATCCCGGATACGATTGTGACATTTGTTATTGATACGCTTGCACTGGAATCACTGGATTTGCCTATGTACAGGTATAGTTCGGGCCAAATCACACCTTCCCTTGATTCACGTGAGATAAGAAGGTCGGCCGCATTATCGGAAGATTCAGGGAATGTGGTTTACACGGATTCCATCTCCATTTCTGTAGCCCGTGAGAATTCACCCTTTTACAAGGTAGATGGAAAAGCGCAGCTTGATTCTCTTCAACTCGCCGTCGAAGCACTATTAAAATACAATGAACTGAAAGATTCCACCCGGATGATATTCACAGACATGTACGGAAGAGAAACGCCCTTATGGATTACTTCCGGAAGTCATGAAATATACCGGTTCTGGGTGAAGAACTTTAAAGATGACTCCATTACCCTGTGGATGGGCAATCCATCGGCCAATGAAGTATCCATCCTCCTTGAAGATGCCATTGATGTGGTACGCCTGTCGCCGGTTCAATTGGCCCCCCTTCCGCTCACACTTAAGGAACCTGAAAGAAAGCTGGCTGAGATGGAGATGATTGAATCCGATCCCATTTTCTGGGAATACGGGTTTTCCAGCGCATTGATTTTTAACCAGACCTACCTTTCACACTGGGCAAAAGGGGGCGGGAACTCTTTATCTACCATGCTTGATGTCAATGGAAATGCAACCTATCACAATAAAAACACCAGGACGGCGTGGATTAACTCGGCCAGGCTTAAATATGGAAATGTAATCGCTGAAAAAAATGGTTTGAGAAAGAACAATGATATATTTGAAATTAGCTCCAAGTTAAACAAGAATAAATGGAGCAAAGTGGATTTAAGTGCTTCTTTTTACATGCTGAACCAGATTGCAAGAGGCTACAATTATCCCAACGATTCGGTGATAGTTTCCCGCTTCCTGAATCCGGCATCCCTTACCGTAGGTCTTGGTATCGATTATAAACCCTTTAAACATACTTCCATCAACCTGGCTCCTCTTTCCTATAAGAATACCTTCGTGCTGGATACAGCCCAGATTGACCAGACCAATCATGGTATAGCTGCGGACAAGCGGGTAAAACAGGAACTGGGTACCCAACTCGTGGTTATGAATAAATTCAGTCCAATGGATGATCTGAGCATCTCTAATAAAGTCAGGTTATTCTCCAACTACCTGAACAAGCCCCAGAACATTGATGTGGATTGGGAGTTACTGCTTGACAAGAAGATCAGCTGGTTTTTCACCGTCCGGCTCAATCTTCACCTGATCTATGACGACGATGTAAGATTTACTGTCTTCGATGAGGATAATCAGGCTGTGATCCTGCCTGATGGAAGTGAGAAAAAGGTAGCCAGGGCTCAATTCAAGGAGTTTATCGGCCTGTCGCTCCTGTTTAAACTCTGATTGCCATAAGGATCACCTGAGCAATCGCTGCATTTCAATGCGCTTTTCTGTCATTTCAAGCCGACTGTACAGCTGAAAAAGTTTACTGATGGTATCCTGATGCTCCGGATTGGACTGATGGGCTTTTTCAAACCATTTTACAGCCTCATTGAAATTGGATTTTGCTTCTGCCCGGACAGCCCTGTAGTGGCTGTTGCTGCGTATGCGGAGTGCCGATTCGTTGAGTTCAACACCCTTATTGTAGTAGCATACTCCTAGGTTATACAAGATGTCCACTTCATCAGGAGCCAGTTCACAGGCTAAAATCAAATCTGCTATAGCCGGTTCATACATTTCCCTGTTCTGGTACAATAATCCCCTGGTCCAGGGAAAATAATGATTTTCAGGTTTCCGGATGATGCATGAATCCATGAGCGCGGTGGCCTCGTCCCATCGTCCGGCATCCACATACAGGTCCACAAGTTGCAAAACTATGGTCCGGTCATAGTCATATCTCTCAATCCCGTCCTTTAAAACGTTCTCTCCTGCAAGGGAATCGTTTACTGACAAATAAGATTTTTGTAACAACAAGGTAATTTCGCTTGAGTAGGCATCTTCGTCCAGACCTGTGAGGTAAAGAATCGCTTTGTCCCAGTTCCTGCTTTCATAGGCTGCTATGGCTGTGTTATAGATCAGACCTGTATCAATCTCGATCGAGATCAAGGGGCTCTTTCCCACCAGCAGGGCATGCTCGAAGGCTTTCATGGCCAGGGTGTATTCCCGTTTCTGATAATGTCGTTTCCCTAATTTCTGGAAATCATTGAACAGCTGATAATACTGGGTTTCAACTGCAGGGTGAATTCGTTTACGTGCATCCAGCTCCAGTGCCTTTTCGTAAGAGTCATAAGCTACAAACAGTTGCTTGGGATACAGGTTTAACTTCTTGTCCTCTTTTTTATCAAATCCGGATTCAAATGCCTTCTGGCAGAGCAATCCTTTGACCAGGTAAGTCCGGGGCCAGTCGGATGTTTTATTATTCAGAACAGCCAGTTCGATGGCTGCTTTGGCCTCTTCAAACCTTTCCGATTCAATGAAGTTGTTTGCGGAAATTACCCTGCTTTTCTGTGCGCTAAGCGTCAGTGAAAGACCAATAATAACAAATGATAAGAATATTACTTTCCGCATTGGGGCTTATTACATACGTTCCGGAACTTCGATACCCAGCATATCCATGCCTGATTCGATGATTCGGCTCACAGCTTCTACCAGTAGTAAACGTAAACTTACCACGTCCTGTTGTTCTGCATTTAAAATACTGTGATCATGGTAGAACTGGTTGAATTCCTTAGCAAGGTCATACAGAAAATTGGCAAGGAGCGATGGATTATATGTTCTTGCCGCTTCTTTAATCACATCGGGATACTCGTACATCATCCGGGTCAGGGCCACTTCTTTCTCATTCATGGCCATCCTGCCGCTTGCCTTCGAGATTGCTTCTCCCTTCCTTAATACACTCCTTATGCGCGCATAGGTATATTGAATGAACGGGCCTGTATTTCCATTGAAGTCCACCGACTCACGGGGATCGAAGGTCATGTTCTTCCTGGCATCCACTTTGAGGATAAAATACTTCAGGGCCCCCATGCCCACCTGCCTGTTGATCCTGTCTCTCTCCTCCTTATCAAATTCTCCCAGCTTTCCCAGCTCTTCCGACATTTGCCTGGCAGTGGATTCCATTTCATCCATCAGATCATCAGCATCCACGACCCTTCCTTCCCTTGACTTCATTTTACCCTCGGGAAGATCCACCATTCCATAAGAAAGATGAAACAATCTATCCGCCCAGTCGTAACCCAGTTTTTTCAGGATTATGGCCAGCACCTGGAAATGATAGTTCTGTTCATTGCCCACCACATACACATGGGAGTCAAACCTAAATTCAGAATATCTTTGATGTGCCGTTCCCACATCCTGAGTCATGTATACAGAGGTTCCGTCTGACCGCAACAAGAGTTTATGGTCCAGTCCCTCATCCTCCAGGTTGGCCCACACCGATCCGTCTTCCTTTTGATAGAGTATTCCTTCAGACAATCCTTTTAAAATAATTTCCTTTCCCAGCTTATAGGTATCGGATTCATAATAGGTTTTATGGAAAGTGATACCGAGTCGCTCATAGGTCTGATCAAAACCATCGTAAACCCAGGTATTCATCATTTGCCACAGAGCTCTGACTTCAGGAACATCAGCCTCCCATTTCCTGAGCATCTCACGGGCATCCCTGAGTACAGGAGCCGTTTCTTCCGCTTCCTTTTGTATTACACCTTCCTGAATAGCCGATTTGACCTGCTCCTTGTAGATTTGATCGTATTTCACATAATACTTGCCCACCAGGTGATCTCCCTTAAGTCCTGAAGATTCGGGAGTCTCATCCTTTCCTTTCATTTTCCAGGCCAGCATGGATTTACATATATGAATGCCGCGATCGTTAACCAGATTCACCTTTTTTACCTGTAAACCGCTGGCTTCAAGTATTTTTGAAACAGAATGTCCGAGCAGTATGTTCCTGATGTGACCCAGGTGCAGGGGTTTATTTGTGTTCGGAGATGAAAACTCAATCATCACCTTTGAAGCGTCTGTATCGACCGGTGATTTTCCATACCCCACTGCGGAAAGATCAGAGTCAAGCAGTTGTTTCCAATATTTCTGGTCTACTACCAGATTAAGAAAGCCTTTAACCACATTGTATTCCGAGATCAGATCAGTTTGTTCTGTCAGGTACCCGCCCAGGCTTTCTCCGGTTTGTTCAGGAGAGGATTTGGAATACCTGAGCAGAGGAAAAACCACCAGGGTAAAATCACCTTCAAAATCCCTCCGGGTTTTCTGTACCTGCAAAACATCTTCCTCTACAGATACATCCCAGGCTGCTTTCACTGCCTCTTTTGAAAGAGTCCTGATTAAATCTTCAATTCGTTGCATGTTATCCTAAATGACGCACAAAGATATAAAAAAGATCCCCCGGCGAGCGCCGAGGGACCTTAAAACTAAACTAACCCTAAAACTAAATCTATGAAAAGAAATGTAGAATAAAAGAACGAAATTATCTAATTGATAATCAATAAACTTTCTACACTTTATAAACGCGTAAACATGAAAAAAGTTGCGCTATTACTTTAAAAAATATCTAAAAAAATGTTAATATTTTTGCCTTATCTTTAACAGTTAGACGCTCTCTGGAAGTAGAAGTTTAATATGTCTGCAAAATACATTCATATCATTTCCTTTAATATACCTCATCCTGCCGATTACGGAGGAGTCATTGATATATTCTATAAACTTAAAGCCCTGAGAGCCGCAGGGATCCAGATCATACTTCACTGTTTTGAATATGGACGCCAACCTTCCAAAGAACTTGAGGACCTTTGTTTCAGAGTGCATTATTATCGCCGAAAATCGGGATTGAGATACTTCCTGAACTCCGATCCTTACATTGTAGTAACAAGAGATGCAAATACTATGCCAAAGAATGTCCTTGGCGATTCCTTTCCTGTTTTATTTGAAGGATTGCATACCACGGGCATTCTTAAGCAATGCAAGGCTGCGAATAAGCTTACCCTGGTCCGGGCACACAACATTGAGCACTTTTACTACCGGGCACTTTCAAAAAGTGAGAATCAGGTTTTCAGGAAGATATTTCTCCGAACCGAATCCAGGAAACTTAAACGCTATGAAGCCAAATTAAGGTATGCTGATCACATACTGGGCATAGCCAAACATGAAACAAGCTATTTTGAGAATAAATTTGGAAATGCCTTGTTTGTCCCTGCATTTCACAGGTTTGAAGAAGTGAGCTCACTGGAAGGATCGGGAGATTATATTCTGTATCACGGGAATCTCGGGGTTGCTGAAAATTCCGAAATATTCTTAAAACTTACCAGGGACGCACTGGCGCTTACCGGGATACCTGTAGTTGTTGCAGGGAAGAATCCCTCAAAACGCTTTGTGAAGAAGCTGGCAGCTTACTCCCACATCCGTATAGTTGCAAATCCCAGCGACCAGGAACTGGACAAACTGATTCAAAATGCACATGTGAACCTGCTCTATACAAAGCAGGCCACAGGCATTAAGCTAAAACTCCTTCATGCCCTGTTTGCAGGTCGGCATTGCATGGTAAACCCCCAGATGGTGGAAGGTACCGGATTAAGCTCCTTGTGCATCATTGAAAGAAAAGAAGAAGACCTGGGCCGAATGCTTGAAAGAACAATGGGTATGCCATTTTCCAGGGCACAACTACTGGAACGAAAAAAAGCCCTGAAGGAGTTCTCCAACAGGGCCGGTGCAGAAAAAATCCTGAGGCTCATCACTTAGCTTTCTCTCTCATCCCTGCGTTCCGGTCTGTCCAGTATGGAAAAGATCAGAACTACTACTGCAGCAGCAGCAAGGATGACCATCAACGATTTGAACATTCGGGCAATCAGATCTTCTATGTTCACCACTTCCCAAATTCCGAGGATTGCCACAATGCTAAACAGCAGCACCAGCACGGACAAAGTATAGGCAATGATCTTTTTTACTTTCATTACAATGAGTTTTAGTTAACTACTTCAAATTACTGAATTAATCGATGTGATTCAAGAATCGGGCCAGATTGTATAGGTTTTGAAATTCATGGCTTTGCCCCTCCTTCTTAAGCACCCACGAGGTGGCCGGTCCTGTCTCTTGCACCTTTATGTGAATTGATCCCGAATCATCAAGCTGAAAACCCAGCCTTTCTATGGCACTTCTGGTCCATAGAAGCTCCTTTCCCTCCCCTCCATCCAGTTTGACGGATCCTTTAGAGGCAGCAGCATATCTGAAGCGCATGGACAGCTGATCATATTTAACTCCCTCGCTTGCAAAAAGCACATCGAAAAGACCCGAAATACCCAGGTCTTCCGGAGCTCCTTCCAGAATCTTATCCTGGTATATCACCCAGATCTTATCTGCACAGTGCATGGCTGTATCCAGGTCATGGGTAGAATATACTATGGATTTTCCCTGATCACGGAATCCGCTCAGCAGCTGAATCAAATCATATTTATTAGGAATATCCAGGAAAGCTGTGGGTTCGTCAAGTACCATCAATGGAGTGTCCTGTGCAAGGGCCCTGGCAATCATGCTGCGCTGCCTTTCTCCATCACTCAGGTGCTCCAGCTTCCGTTCTGCAAAAGAACTCATCCGGACCTCTTCCAGTGCCCTTTCAATGCGTATTTGATCCTGCCCTGTCAAACGCCCTGTGAATCCGGTAAAAGGCATCCTGCCCAGGGAAACCACTTCCCTCACAGAAATGGATGGCAAGTGAGAAAAATGGGAAGATACATAACTCAGCTTCCTTGCCCTGAGCCTGAGGTCATAAGTTTCCAGGCCGGCTCCATCCAGGAAACAGGATCCACTTATCAGGGGTAATAAGCCGATCATGGATTTCAACAGGGTACTTTTCCCGGTTCCGTTCCTTCCGATTAAGGCCACCATCTCGCCTGTTCGTACTGTAAGATTGATGTCCCTCAGAAGCGGCTGGTTCTTCACATGACCAATGGCCAGGTCCCTGAGTGAGATTATATTTGTGCTTCTATTTTCAGACATCAGAGAGAATGGGCTTTCCGGTTCATAATCACAAGCCAGATCACGATGGGAATCCCGATAAGTGAAGTGACTGCATTGATGGGAAGAATCCGGTCTGTACCAGGCAACTGGGAAACGATATCACTGAAAACCATAACGAGCATTCCGGTCAACATGGTGGCCGGAAGCAGGATCCGGTGGTCGGACCGGTTAAAAAGAAAGCGGGCAATGTGGGGAACGGCAATCCCGATAAATCCGATGGGACCGCAAAAGGCCGTGACCGTTCCTGCCAGGATGCTGGTCACTGCAAATATGATGATCCTGGTACGCCGGATACGGATTCCCAGGGTAATTGCATACTCCTCCCCCAGCATCAGTCCATTCAGGGTTTTCGAATAGGCGAATGTGAGAAGCAGCAGAGGCAAAATGGCCCAGGTCATAATAAGCAACTGAGCTCCGGTTACATTTCCAAGACTCCCCATGCTCCAGATCACAAAGGACTTAAGCGCAGCAGCCTGGCTGAAATACTGCATGATACTGATGATTGCTGCCAATCCGCTTGAAAACATGATCCCCAGGATTAAAATGGTCATCACATCTTTGATTCTGAAAGAAACAAAGAGCAATAAAAGCATCACAATACCAGCGCCTGTCCAGGCTGCAATGGCCAGGCTCCAGGTGGCTACAATACCTGTTGCACCTGCTCCAAGAACCACCAGTGCCGCACCAAAACTGGCACCTGAGCTTATTCCGAGTACATAAGGACCGGCCAGAGGATTTCGAAACAGGGTTTGCATCTGCAGTCCGCATACCGGAAGGGCAGCACCGGCTAATAAGGCTGTAGCCAGCCTGGGGAGCCTGAATTTAGCCAGTATGAGCAACTGTTGATCGGAAAGGGGGGATGATCCCAACAGGTGTCCGGCCATCTCTCTGAAGGTAATAGCCACACTTCCCAGCCTGATATCCAGTAAGGCCAGGGCAAAAAGCAAGAGTAAAAGGAGAGCCAGAATCAATAAACTACCGGAACGAAGCTTCACACCTTATTTCTTTAGATCCTCGACGACCTCTGCCAATTTCAGCAAATCCAGCTGCACCTGTTTATAATGGGTCTTTAATGTGGAGGAATCGGCATCAGTCTCAGGATGATTGGTGCGCAGAATCAGGTCATTTCGAAGTAAAACAAGCTTTTTAATCACATCATCAAAACGGTCTTCAGAAAGTTCCGGAGAATAATGCCTGTAGGAGAAACACTCCTGTAGTAAATCAAATGCAAGTTTATTAATGTCCTTCTTCAAGAGCCTGATGCTAGCCATGGATCGTGGTGTTGATTATTCTCAAAAGTAAGGATTATTTCAATTGCCTGTAATAAATTAGCCGATGATCTGTCAATAAATCAGGATGAAACACTTCAATCAGATCATACAGGACCAGGTCGGGGCGAACAGCTCCTGACTCCCAGTAATCATTGCCTCCGGAAGCATTAATCCGTGCGTTGTTATTATAGACCATGCCTGTCTGAACAACTCCCAGCTCTTTAAACCGTTCGTCAAAATCCCTTATATTATCCAGGGAGGAAGCCGCCCCCGGATTAATCCATATCTCGGCATTCACGGCTCTTGAATAGACCGATTCCAGATCCATGGGGACTGCCTGGCCGGAGGGATGGTCGGCCCATAGATATTGTCCGCCAGCATCGGCTATGAAGCGGGATGCAAAACTCTTTCCTCCTGCCATGTACCAGGTGTCCTTCCAGGGTAATCCCGTAAGTACCAGTGGTTTCTGAGCTGCATTCTCTGCAAGTGATTTATGAGCATTATAAAGGGAGTCGATGCGCTTGAAAAAATGACCGGCCTCTTTTTCCCGCTCATAGAACAGAGAAAAAAACCTGATCCATTCGGCTTTCCCCAGGGGGTGTGCTTCCAGGTAGTCGCCACAGAAAACCACAGGGACCTTCAATTCGGCAAGTTTCTCTGAAGTGGCCATCACGCTTCCCTCCACTCCGTACATAAAAAGAACATCCGGCCTGAGCCCCACTATGCTTTCATAGCTAAGGCCCTGGTCATAACCCACATCTTTTACCTCCCCATCGGCAATTCTCTTCCTGAGCCTCTCATTAAAAATAAATCCGGTCCCTGAAACTCCTTTGATCGACTGTTCCTCGCCCAGTTGATCTATCATGGCCACATGTGTGGTTGATAGTGTGATTACACGGTTCACCGGCGTTTTTATATATACCAGGTGTTGGAGGGAATCCGGTACCAGGGCAGGATCCTCAGCAAGTACATAGGAAAAGGTCACTCCTTTGCTGTTTTGCCAGGGATTATACACATGCAGGATTCTGAAGGTTCCATAGGCATCCACATCAAAGCCCGAGGCATATAAGGCATAGGAATCGCCCATTGCAGCCCCTGTATTTTCAGGGGCAGGATTCCTGTGGCAGGCGGCGATCACCAACAGTGCTATCAGGTAGCAGGTCCTTCGTTTCATCGGGCAACTATAAACTTGAGGTGCTCCATGAATCCGGAATTGGCTATCCGGATCACGTACAGGCCATCGGGCAGCACAACGGTGGGGATGGGTTCCGACACTCCATCCAGTTTTCCGGAAAGGACAGGTGCTCCCGAAAGACTATAGATGGTATAGTTCACAGGACCGGGCAGATAATCCACATTGGCAATATGGAGTTCATTTCCAACAGGGTTGGGAAAGAGGGTAAAGTGAGTATTTGAAACTTTAAGTTCGGGCCCAATACCAACGGGCTCATATCCATCTACTACTTCATGTCCCGTATTGCCCGGATCCAGCCAGGGTTTCAGGGAAAATCCCTTTTCCTCCTCATAATCCCAGGACATGCTCATACGGGTATAGTAATCGTCGTAGTTGAGAGCTTTGCTATAGATCACCCGGTCTTTCTCATAATCATAATCTATGGAATCCCCGCACCTGGCAAAGCCTCCGCTTAAGGTGCCGATCACTTTCTGGCCGGCATTAAACAGGGGGCCGCCTGAAGATCCCCCTTCTGTGGAGCCTTCATCCCATCCCCTTATCCACCAGAAGGAATAATAGTGGTAATCATCCAGGTCGCTATAGGGAACATCGCCAGGCTGAGCAGGTTTGGACGGAGCTTCATAATCGGAAGATATTTTTTTTACATCGCCCCAGGGATGATGTATGGTTTTGCTCGCTGTTGTTTGAAAATCCGAGCGGTCCCATCCGGCATAATAGACATCAAAATTTTCGGGTGGGGTCAGCGACAGTTTTACCAGACTGAAGTCGATGCTATCGCCCACAGAAATAAGTTCAGCAGCTGAGATGGACATATTCAGGGGACCATCCGGACCGAAACAAGTGGGGCTTTCATAATTGAATTGAAATACCGTACGATCGGCATAGTATTGTTTGTTCAGGCAATGCTCGGCAGTCAGGATATAGGGTGTGCCATCGTATGAGGTGTTGTTAATAAGAACTCCGGTGCAATACTGCCTGGTGGTAAATATTCTGACCACCGATCTTTTGGTCAGTTGCCAGTTATTTCCCTCAGAACAGTTTATATCGATATTACATGCGTCAGCACCTCCAAAAGACCCAGCAGGTGGTTTGTCCTTCAACATCTGTCCCACATCTTTATAAGCGTGTGAGATTGATTCAATCCTCAATATCCCGTAATTCTCCAGGCCGGAAGGAACCTGCATTTCCACAATCAACTCCTCACCCGGGACATGACCAACAGGAAGGATGCCGGAGACTTTATTATTTCCGGAAGTAAAGGCTCCCTTCACCTGCTTCATATCCGGATCATAGATAAATACCTTTACCCCGGGCTCAAGCCTGTAGGTGTTAAAAACCAGTCCCATAGAACGAGCTTCAGGAGAAAGAATATGTATCCGCCAGATCCGGACATTTCCCTCCATATCCCAGGAACCATGCGATTCAGGCCTCAGGTCCACAGTCCGCTCCAGCGCAAAATGAAATGGTTTTAAGGTGCTGGAGCTGTTTTCCTGAATAGCAGCTTCCAGCTCCAGGGGATTCAGGGGTGGCAATACATACATCAGCTCCGCGGCCTTCAGCTGCCTGTTAATCCCCACGGGCTTACCCGGAAACTCCACCTGGGCACCCGCAGAAACCATTCCTGTGAAAAAAAGGATGACCAGCAGCAGCTCTTTGTTTCTGTTTCTAACACTCATTATATTTACTCCGGTAGCTTTCGGGATTTGCCTAAAAGTAGAGAATAAAAGCTAAAGGAGAAATATTTTTTACTTTTGTTTAAAAGCAGATTCAGATGACCCCGGACCAGGCGAAGGCGAAAATTGAGCAACTCAGAAAATCACTCTCTCAACATAATTACGATTACTATGTACGATCGGAACCCCGTATAACTGATTTCGAATACGACCTGTTAATCAATGAATTGCAGACTCTTGAGAAGAAACACCCCCAGTTTGACGATGAGAATTCTCCCACCAGGAGGGTGGGGAGTGACCTGAATGTGGAGTTTGAATCATTTCCTCACCGCTACCCCATGCTATCCCTGGGAAATACTTACAACAAGGAGGAGCTCATGGATTTCGACCAGCGGGTAAAAAAAGTCACCGGTGAGCATGTGGGATATTTTTGCGAACTTAAATATGATGGTGTGGCAGTAGCCTTGACTTATGTGAAAGGAGCTTTGTGGAGAGCTCTTACCAGGGGTGATGGTACCCGGGGTGATGATGTAAGCCACAACATAAGGACCGTCCGGAGCATTCCTTTAAAATTGCAGGGATCAGACATCCCGGAGGAATTTGAAATAAGAGGCGAAGTCATTCTGCCCGCTGAAGGTTTTGAGAAGATGAACCGGGAGCGGGAAGCCAGGGGTGACCCCAGGTTTGCTAATCCGCGAAATGCTGCTTCCGGAACCCTGAAAATGCAAAACTCATCCCTGGTAGCCAAAAGGCCGCTGGATTGCCTGTTTTATTATATCCCGGGTGAACAGCAGCTCTTTCCGACTCAGCAGGAAAGCCTTGAAGCAGCCAAAGACTGGGGATTCAAGGTGCCGTCGTATAACACCCTGGCCAACTCCATGGAAGAGGTTTTTGCATTTATCGACACCTGGGAGGCCAAACGGGATAAGTTGCCTTTTGAAATAGATGGTGTGGTGATCAAGGTAGATTCGATTCAACAGCAGCGGCAGCTTGGCTTTACGGCCAAAACACCGCGATGGGCCATCTCCTATAAGTTCCAGGCTGAGCAGGCACTCTCGTGTTTGAAGAGCATCGATTTCCAGGTGGGGAGAACCGGAGCCATCACCCCCGTGGCCAACCTGGAGGCAGTGCAACTGGCGGGAACCACGGTTAAGCGGGCCTCCCTTCACAATGCCGATCAGATTAAACTGCTGGATATCCGGATTGGGGATTATGTATACGTGGAAAAGGGAGGTGAGATCATTCCCAAAATTGTGGGTGTGGATCAAGGGAAGCGTGAATCTGACAGTACTCCCTTTCGTTTTATTTCAGATTGTCCTGAGTGCGCTACACCCTTGGTCAGGCAGGAGGATGAAGCAGCTCATTATTGTCCCAATGCCTATGGATGCCCGCCCCAGATCAAGGGGAGGATCGAGCATTTTATCGGGCGGAAATGCATGGACATCAATGCAGCAGAGGCCACTATTGATCTGCTTTTCAGAGAGGGCCTGGTAAGAAATGTGGCAGATCTGTACAGCCTGGATTACGAATCAGTATTAAAGCTGGAGCGCTTTGCTGAGAAATCTGCTCAAAACCTGACAGACAGCATTGAAGCCTCCAGGCAGGTTCCCTTTCCCAGGGTGCTCTTTGCCCTCGGAATCAGATATGTAGGGGAAACAGTGGCCAGGAAACTGGCTGAAGCTTTTCTGAGTCTTGACCGGCTCATGGAAGCCAGTGCCGAGTCGCTGGAAGAGGTGGATGAAATAGGGGAAAGAATTGCGGAGTCGGTACTACTGTACTTTAAGGAATCCCGGAACCAGGATATGCTCCGGCAATTAAAACTGCATGGACTCCAATTTGAGATGGAAGCAAAAGCTGACAGTCTCAGCGAAAAACTGGGAGGGAAGACTTTTGTTATCTCAGGCGTTTTTGCAAAGCATTCCAGGGAGGAGATCAAGGCGCTGATCGATCAGAACGGCGGGACTTACAGTGGGGCAATTAGTTCGAAAACCGATTATGTTGTGGCCGGCGAGAATATGGGGCCCAGCAAATATCAAAAGGCTCAGAAATTAAATATTCCAATCCTGTCTGAAGAGGAATTCCTCTCCATGTTGTCCTGATCCTGTGATTCTCGCTAATTGATTTTTAATTGTATTTTTGTTCGAGTAATGTCCCGACTAAAAGAAACCATAGGAAAGCGGGTGCTGAAGAAAAAGCTAAAGGACTTTGAACGTCAAGTGCACGTTCATAATTTTGAAACAGCGAAATCGGCTGTAATCCTGTTTGATGCAAACGAAGCTGCTTCCTTTCCGCTTATTAAAGACTTCCGTAAATTTGTGGAAAGCAAAGGCATTCAGTGTAAATCTTATGGCTGTGTCCAGCTGAAGGAAATACCCCAGGAGATGCTATTTCAGAAAAGCTTTTCATTTATCACCAAAGGTGACCTGAACTGGTATCTGAAACCCACGGGGGAAGTGGCAGATGAGTTCTATTCCCGGAATCCGGATATATTGTTTGATCTGAGCATGAAAGATACCCTTGAACTGCAATTCCTGGTAAAGCTTTCAAAAGCACAGTTTAAGATCAGCTCTTTCACGGATCAGGAAAATGATTACGATTTAATGATCAAGCTTACAGATCAACACGATGTAGGATACCTGTGTGAACAGATCAAGCATTACGTATCCATGTTAAATCCTTCAAATTAATCCGTGCAATGGCTTTAGTGAATCAATTCAAAGGAACAGGTGTTGCCATGGTGACTCCTTTCATGCAGAATGGAGATATTGATTTTGATAATCTTTCCCTGCTTACAGACAGGCTCATCCACAAAGGAATCAACAACCTGGTGGTTCTTGGCACCACAGCTGAGACTCCTACCCTCTCACCAGATGAAAAGTCGGATGTAATACAATGTGTGGTGGAAGCCTGCGGCAAAAGGATTCCGGTTCTGGCAGGTGCAGGGGGTAACGACACCAGGTCGACGGTGGAGCAAGTGAAAAAAATGAATCAACCGGGAGTGGATGGAATACTAAGTGTCTCTCCCTATTACAATAAACCTGGCCAGGAGGGGATTTACCAACATTTCTCTGCCATTGCAGCAGTGAGCGATTTGCCTGTAATGTTATACAATGTTCCCGGCCGAACCGGTTCCAACATGACTTCTGAGACTACGCTCAGGCTGGCCCATGACTTTGCCGGCACCATTGTGGCTGTGAAAGAAGCATCCGGGAACTTTGAACAGCTGACGGAAATTATCAGCGACAGGCCTGAGGGCTTCCTGGTGGTATCGGGCGATGATTCCATTACCCTGCCCATGATCTCCCTGGGCGGGGATGGCGTGGTAAGCGTAATAGGCAATGCGTATCCGGGATTAATGTCCGAACTGGTGAATGCGGCCCTCGACGGGAATTACCCGAAGGCCCGTGAACTTCATTACAGGTTGTTTCCCATGATGAAAGCCATATTTAAGCAAGGAAACCCTGCCGGTGTAAAAGCATCCATGGAGATCCAGGGCCGGATCAAAAATGTGCTGCGACTGCCATTGATTCCGGCTACCACCCCTCTTTACCAGGAAATAGCAGGATTGGATAAAAAACTCACCTAGATCATCAGGCTCCGCCCGGTTTGCCGTGACAGTTTTTATATTTTTTCCCGCTTCCGCAGGGGCAGGGCTCATTCCGGCCCACTTTCTTTTCTACCCTCACTGGCTGCTGAGCCTGAGTGCGACCATCTTTTCCTTTCCCTCCTCCTGAAGGATCGTTGTAGCTGGTCATGTCGTCCTTATTGGCCTCAAATTTACTCAGGTCCATTTTTTTAGGAGCTTCCGCGCGTTTTACACTGTTTGGATCTTTGAGGGGTATATGGGCTTTCATCAGGGTGGCTACCACATCCCTGTTCACTTTATCGATCATGGCTGTAAACAGTTCAAAAGCCTCAAACTTATAGATCAGCAGGGGATCCTTTTGTTCGTACTGGGCGTTTCGGACCGACTGCCTCAGGTCGTCCAGCTCACGGAGATGTTCCTGCCAGAGCTGGTCGATGGTGGCCAGAATAATGCTTTTTTCATAGGAGCGGACCAGTTCCTTTCCTTCTGAAACATGGCATTTTTCCAGGTTGGCCAGGACCTGGAATATCCTGGTTCCGTCTGAAACAGGAACCACAATATTTTCGTACACCTGGCGCTGATGTTCGTATACCTGGTTAATGACGGGCATGGCCTGCTCGGAAATGCTTTCCTGTTTGCGCTTGTACGCTTCCAACAGGATCTCATAGATCTTATCCACCAGCTCATTGCTGTTCATCCGTTTAAACTCCTCCTCCGAAACCGGTGACTCTATAGAGAAGTAGCGGATCAACTCCAGCTTAAATCCATCGTAATCCCCGCTGGTGTGAAATGAGTCTACAATGCTCTCGGTTACATCGTACATCATATTGGCTATATCCAGGCCAATGCGTTCTCCAAAAAGAGCATGTTTCCTTCGCTTGTAGATCACCTCACGCTGGGAGTTCATCACGTCGTCGTACTCCAGCAGGTTCTTCCTGATCCCGAAGTTATTCTCCTCCACTTTTTTCTGTGCCCTTTCGATGGATTTGGTAATCATGGAGTGTTGTATCTCCTCGCCTTCCTTTAAACCCAGCTTATCCATCATCCCGGCAATGCGATCCGATCCGAAAAGTCGCATCAGGTCGTCTTCCAGGGAAACATAGAACTGAGAAGAGCCCGGATCGCCCTGCCTTCCGGAACGTCCCCGCAACTGCCGGTCCACCCGTCTTGATTCATGCCGTTCCGTACCGATAATGGCCAGTCCCCCGTCCGTCTTCACCTGGTTGGAGAGCTTGATATCGGTTCCCCTGCCGGCCATGTTTGTGGCGATAGTCACTGTACCTGCTTTTCCTGCCTGGGCCACCACTTCGGCCTCGCGCTGGTGCAGTTTGGCATTCAGTACATTGTGATTGATCTTCCGGATCTTAAGCATCTTGGAGAGAAGCTCGGAAACTTCAACGGTGGTGGTTCCTACCAGGGAGGGCCTGCCTGCCTTATTCAGCCTGACCAGTTCATCAATTACTGCATTGTATTTTTCACGTTTGGTCTTGTAAACCAAATCCTCCCGGTCGTCACGCACGATAGGCCGGTTGGTGGGTATGACCATCACATCCAGCTTGTAAATATCCCATAATTCACCTGCTTCTGTCTCGGCCGTACCGGTCATGCCGGCCAGCTTGTGGTACATACGGAAATAGTTCTGAAGGGTGATGGTGGCCCAGGTCTGGGTGGCTGCTTCCACCTTTACATTCTCTTTGGCCTCAATGGCCTGGTGAAGCCCGTCGCTGTACCTTCGTCCCTCCATAATACGTCCTGTCTGCTCATCGACGATCTTGACCTTGTTCTCCATCACCACATATTCCACCTCTTTCTCGAACATGGAATAGGCTTTAAGCAGCTGGTTGACGGTATGGATCCGTTCTGATTTGACTGCGTAATCCTGGAGCATCTTATCCTTCACCTCCAGCTTTTTCTTATCGGGTATGTCAGACTTTTCAATTTCTGCAACCTCCGAACCTATGTCCGGAAGAATGAAAAATGCCGGATCGTCGGAATCTCCGGTGATCAGGTCAATTCCTTTCTCTGTTAATTCCACCGAGTTAAGCTTTTCCTCGATAATGAAAAACAGATCGTCGGTTACCAGGTGCATGTTCTTGCTCTGCTCCTGCATGTAGTGGTTCTCAGTTTTAAGCAGCAGGGACTTATTTCCTTCCTCGCTCAACAGCTTGATAAGGGGCTTGTATTTGGGTAATCCTTTATGTGCCTGCAAAAGCTTGAATCCGGCTTTTTCCGTGTTTCCCTCCGCCAGTAGTTTCCGGGCCTCAGTAAACACAGAATTAACCAGATTCCGCTGTACGCTTACCAGTCTTTCCACCTTGGGCTTGTATTCTCCAAATTCCTGGTTATCGCCTTTGGGAACGGGACCCGAGATGATCAGCGGGGTACGGGCATCGTCCACCAGAACCGAATCCACCTCATCCACGATGGCATAGTTATGCTTGCGCTGTACCAGTTCACCCGGAGCATGCGCCATGTTGTCACGCAAATAATCAAAGCCAAATTCGTTATTGGTTCCGAAGGTGATATCACATTTGTAGGCCTTCCTCCTGGCTTCCGAACTAGGCTGGTGCTTATCAATGCAATCCACGGTAAGTCCGTGAAACTCGTATATGGGACCCATCCATTCTGAGTCACGCTTGGCCAGGTAATCATTCACAGTAACCAAATGAACCCCTTTTCCTGAAAGTGCATTCAGAAAGACAGGAAGCGTGGCCACAAGCGTTTTCCCTTCACCTGTCGCCATCTCGGCAATTCTTCCGCTGTGAAGAGCCACCCCTCCGATGAGCTGAACATCGTAGTGCACCATGTCCCAGGTGATCTCATTTCCACCGGCCATCCATTTATTCTGCCAGATGGCCTTGTCTCCCTTAATCTCGACAGACTCCCTGGAGGCAGCCAGGGTCCTGTCGTAATCGAGGGCTTTTACCTCCACCTCTTCATTCTCCTTGAAACGCCTGGCAGTTTCCTTGATCAGGGAAAATGCTTCAGGCAGGATCTCATTCAATACCTCCTCATATTTTTCATCGATGTCTTCGTCAAGCTTGTCGATCTCCTTGTAGATGGCCTCCTTTTCCGTCACGGGAAAGTCGGGATCCTCTGCCTTTGATTTCAATTCATCCAGGCGGTTTTTTTCCTCCTGCACATATTCAGCCACTTTGAGCTTAAGCGATGCAGACCGTTCACGCAACTCATCATTGCTAATATCCTTGATGGTTTCATAGGTGGCCTTGATCTTGTCCACAAAAGGCATCACCTCACGCATATCCCTGTCTGCCTTGTTGCCCAGGAATTTTCCTATGATCTTTCCGACATCCATGATCCGATGTGATTATTTGATTCGTATTAACTATTGAGAAAGGACAAATTTATCCTTTTTATCGGTCTTGATCTCTCAAATAGCATACCAATATGAAAAAACTGCGAAATTGACAGTTCAAACCCTTAGCGGATTATTTAAGAGAAACAATCCGGAGGATACAATTTAACTGTCTGGAGAAAGGAATACTATGTCTCGCTTTCGTCTGCGCTGCCGCGCATGGACATGATGTCGCGGTCGAACATATACAGGTTGTTCTTACCCAGCAGTTTCAGTTTATCGATGATGGCTTTTACAGAAGCTTCTTCTTCAATCTGCTCGGTTACAAACCATTGTATCCAGTTCTGAGTGGTGTAGTCGTTCTCGCCGATGCAGACTGCCACGATTTCGGCGATGGAACCCGAAATAAACTGCTCATGGGCCAGTACCTTGTCAAACATGACAAAAACATCTCCGAAGTCTGTTGGAGGAGTTTCAATACCCGGAATAATGGCTACACCATCCCGGCCGTTCACATATTTTACAAGTTTCAGCATATGAAGCCTTTCCTCCTCTGCCTGAGCATATAGCCAATTAGAAACTCCTTCGTATCCTTTGTTCTCGGCCCAGGAGGCCATTGAAAGATAGAGCTGAGATGAGTAGTCTTCTTTTTCAATCTGTAGATTTAGAATTTCTTCTACTTTTTTCGTAAGCATGATCTTTAAAATAAAGGTTATAAGATATCAAATATCATATTAAAAGGTTATATAACCAACAATTTATAACAGTTACAGGGGAATAAAGTTTGGCCATTCCATATATACTCCTTTATTTTGAGGGCGCATTTAAGCATTTGAAACAAGATCTGTCATGACTGAAAAACCAAAGATTATTTACACAATGGTTGACGAAGCACCTGCTTTGGCAACATACTCATTACTTCCTATCATCAAAGCATTTACAGGTGCTTCGGAAGTAAAGGTGGAGACCCGGAACATTTCCCTGGCCGGACGGATCATTGCAGCTTTCCCTGAATTTCTGAGCAAGGAACAGCGCATTTCAGATGATCTGGCTGAACTTGGTAAACTAACCCTGTATCCGGAGGCAAACATCATCAAGCTGCCCAATATCAGCGCATCCATGCCCCAACTTGTGGCTGCAATCAATGAATTACAGGCCAAGGGCTATAAACTTCCCGACTACCCTGCCGAACCTCAAAATGCAGAAGAAGAGGCCATCAAAACCCGCTACGACAGAATCAAAGGCAGTGCCGTTAATCCTGTTCTCCGTGAAGGAAACTCAGACCGTCGTGCCCCTGGTGCGGTAAAAAACTACGCCAAAAAGCACCCCCACTCCATGGGTGCATGGAGCGCAGAATCAAAATCGCATGTGGCCCATATGCAAAAGGACGATTTTTATTCAAACGAAAAAGCAACCACCATCGGCCCGGAAACAGCCGGTGATGCAAGGATTGAGTTTGTGGACGAAAGTGGAAAGCTTACCGTCCTGAAAGAAAAGACAGCGCTAATTGGTGGTGAGGTGATCGATGCAAGCAAAATGAGTCAAAAGGCGTTGCGGAAGTTCATTGAGCTGGAAATTGAGGATGCAAAAGCAAAAGGCATCCTGTTTTCGGTGCATTTGAAAGCCACCATGATGAAGGTTTCTGATCCCATCATCTTCGGGCATGTGGTTTCTGTATTCTTCAGGGATGTTTTCGAAAAACATGCTGCACTATTCAGTGAGATTGGTGTGGACCCAAATCTGGGTCTGGGTAATCTGGAAAGTAAAATAGCATTCCTGCCTGCCGATCAGAAATCGGAAATAGAAGCCGACATACAGACCTGTTTCCAGGATAGACCTGAACTGGCCATGGTGAATTCCGATAAAGGCATTACCAACTTACACGTACCCAGCGATATCATCATCGACGCTTCCATGCCTGCCATGATTCGAAATTCCGGTAAAATGTGGGGGAGCAATGGCCAGGCGCACGACACCAAAGCGGTCATTCCCGATAGCAGTTATGCTGGCGTATATGAAGAAGTGATAAACTTCTGCAAAGTGAATGGCGCCTTCGATCCGACCACCATGGGTAGCGTTCCCAATGTGGGATTAATGGCTCAGAAAGCGGAAGAGTACGGATCGCACGATAAAACCTTTACCTGTCCGGCCGACGGAACGGTCAGGGTCGTTTCCGCTACTGGTAGCACCCTGCTTGAACATTCAGTGGAGAAAGGGGATATCTGGAGAATGTGCCAGGTAAAAGATCTTCCGATCCAGGACTGGGTGAAACTGGCCATCACAAGGGCAAAAGCAAGCGAATCTCCTGCTGTATTCTGGCTGGATAAAAACAGGGCACACGATGCCGAACTCATTAAAAAGGTCGACAAGTATCTTCCAGACCACGATACTTCAGGACTGCAGATCCACATCATGTCGCCCAGAAAGGCAGCACGATTCTCATGCGAGCGAATCAAGGCGGGAAAAGACGCCATCTCGGTTACGGGAAATGTGCTGCGCGATTACCTGACGGACCTCTTCCCCATCCTGGAGGTGGGAACCAGTGCCAAGATGCTTTCCATTGTGCCCTTGATGAAGGGTGGCGGCCTTTTCGAAACCGGCGCCGGAGGATCGGCCCCGAAACACGTTCAGCAATTCAACCAGGAAGGACACCTGCGTTGGGACTCACTGGGTGAATTTCTGGCTCTGGCTGCATCACTGGAACACCTGAGCGATCGCACCAACAACGAAAAAGCTGGGATCCTGGCTGAAACACTGGACCAGGCAACTGCCAAATTCCTGGAAAACAACAAAGCTCCCTCACGTAAGTGCGGGGAACTGGATAACCGTGGCAGTCACTATTTCCTGGCCCAATACTGGGCCGAAGCGCTGGCCGGACAGGAGAGAGACAGTGAACTAAAAGCGCATTTCGAAGGCATTGCCCAGGCACTGAAGGACAACGAAATTATTATCGTTGAGGAATTAAATGCTGCACAGGGAGAGGCCGTGGATATCGGAGGATACTATCAGCCCGATTTTAAGCTGGCTTCCCATGCCATGCGTCCCAGTAAGATCCTGAACGAGATCATCGAATCCATATAGATCGGAATACAGATTGATGGTAGCAGCTGATCCCGGGATCAGTCATCATAATCAAGGTTAAATCTGGACTTCAACAAGGCCAGGTCGGGATTCTTTTTCATTAGGTATTCTAGTTTGTCCTGCTCCGTATAGATCTTCTTTCCGTTCTGGCTGGTTTCAGCCACACCGGTCACAATATTCACTGAAGAGATCCCCGCATTCTCCTGGAAATACTTTACCAGTCCCGCTTTAATGTATTTCTGAAAATGATCCTGTTGCGCCTCGCTGTTCAACAGCACCATGACGCTTCCATCGCTCCGGACCACTGGACGATTGTTCACCAGGGTACTGTAAATCCGAGGCCTGCTCTTCTCCAGTGATGCCGCATAGTCGTTCCATGCATGGAGCAGCCGATCGGGATCAATCTCTCCCGTATCGGGTCGGGAGGAGGATCCCGGTTCTCCGGATTCGGTATCCGCACTCTCCTGTGATACCGGTTTCGCTACGACACCCTTCAGACTCTCCTTAATGGATAAGGTAGGCCCTTTCATTGTCAGTCCGGCACCGTTTCCAGCCTGAGCTTCATGAGACTCCGGTTTCTCAGAAGTTACAGGTTTATCAGAAATCAGAAGTTTTTCCTGAGTTACATGGGCTTCTGGCGAAGCACTTGTTTCCTTTTCAGCAGCTTCCTTCAGGGTGGTTGAAGTCTCAACGGCGGTTTCCGGTTCAGGTGATGCTACTTTTTTTTTTTGATCCTTGTGCAGGTTGGCCAGCTTCACCAGGGCCAATTCGATGGTAAGCCGCTGATTACGGCTGGACCTGAACTCGATGTCGGCCTGATTGCAAATATCCAGTCCTGCATACAGGAAAGGCAGGGATACTTCAGATGATTGTTTAAGGTATTTCTCTTTAATGCCGGCACCCACTTCCATAAGTTGTATGGTTTCAGGATTCTTACAAACCATCAGGTCGCGCAGGTGTGCAGCATAGCCATTGATGAAGTTCCTGGCATCAAATCCTTTGTTCAGCACTTCATTGAAAAGCAGGAGGGCCGATGCCGCATCTCCTTCCATGCATGCAAAAGTGAGCCTGAAATAGTACTCATAATCCAGGATATTCAGGTTCTTGATCACATCCTGATAGGTAATTTTTTTTCCTGAGAAACTAACCACCTGGTCGAAAATGGAAAGTGCATCCCGCATGGCGCCATCGGCTTTCTGAGCGATCACATGCAAGGCATCGTCTTCATATTCAAGAGATTCCCTGGTGGCAATCCCTGCCAGGTATTCCACGGCATCTTCTACCCGGATCCGATGAAAATCGAAAATCTGGCACCTGGATAAGATGGTGGGAATAATCTTATGTTTTTCTGTGGTGGCCAGTACAAAGATTGCATGGGCGGGAGGTTCCTCCAGGGTTTTAAGAAATGCGTTAAAGGCTGACTGGGATAACATGTGAACCTCATCTATTATATAGATGCTATAGGATCCGATCTGTGGAGGGATCCTGACCTGCTCGGTGAGCGTTCGGATGTCGTCTACCGAATTATTGGATGCAGCATCCAGCTCATGAATGCTGTAAGACCTGTTTTCATTAAAAGACTGGCAGGATTCGCATTCTCCGCATGCTTCCCCATTTTCACCAAGCTTAAAGCAGTTAATGGTCCTGGCAAAAATACGGGCACAGGTGGTCTTACCCACTCCCCTGGGACCACTGAAAAGATAGGCATGCCCCAGATGATTATTCAATATGGAATTCCGAAGTGTGGTGGTAATGGAAGATTGTCCTACCACATCATTGAAACTTGATGGCCTGTATTTCCGGGCCGATACTATAAACTTATCCATATGCGGTTGCTAAGTTAGCAACTTAAGTCAAAAGTGGAAAGTGAACAGGGAATAGTGATTAGGTAAAAAGGAGGCAAGAATCCGAATTAGCCCATAAATTGTACCGTATCTATCGTAAAGCTCATATAAAAACTATTTCTTTTTTTGCTGTTAATCAAAAACTTCATACTTTTGCAGTCGATTTTTCATTAACTAAATTTTTTTACATGTTGAACCAATACGAAACCGTTTTCATTTGTACTCCCGTTTTGTCTGAAAGTCAGATGAAGGAAGCGGTTAGCAAATTCAAAAAGGTGATCACCGGCAGCAAAGGTGAAATCGTCTATGAGGAGGACTGGGGCCTGAAAAAACTGGCCTATCCCATTCAAAAGAAATCCACTGGTTTTTACCACCTGATCGAGTTCAGGGCTGATCCCGCTGCAATTGCAAAACTCGAGACAGAGTTTCGCAGGGATGAACGCATCATTCGTTTTCTTACCATGAAGATGGAAAAATATGCTGTGGCTTACGCCGAGAAAAAAAGAGCAAGAAAATCAGCAGAACAAAAACAGGAGGTTAAATAATGGCACAAGATAATTCAGAAATCAGATATTTAACTCCGCCAACAGTAGAGATAAAGAAGAAGAAGTACTGTAGGTTCAGAAAGAACCGGATCAAATACATTGATTATAAAGACCCCGAATTCCTGAAGAAGTTCCTGAATGAACAGGGTAAGATTCTTCCGAGGCGCTTAACAGGCACCTCGCTGAAGTACCAGAGAAAAATAGCAGTGGCCATTAAGCGTGCAAGGCACCTGGCATTGCTTCCTTATGTAACTGATATGCTAAAGTAAAAGGAGGAACTTGACATGAATGTGATCTTAAAGCAGGATATGCCGAACCTGGGAAACAAAGATGATATCATCTTGGTGAAAGATGGATATGCCAGGAATTATTTGATTCCCAAAGGCCTTGCTATTAATGCAACGGCTCAGGCCAAAAAGGTACACGAGGAGATCCTCAGGCAACGTGCGCATAAAGAAGCTCAGTTGAAGGAGTCTGCTCTCGCCATGGCTGAAGAACTGAAAAAAGTATCCCTTTCCATTGGTGCCAAAACCAGTACCAAGGGAAAAATTTTCGGTTCAGTGAATACCATCCAGATTGCAGAAGCGCTGGTAGAAAAGGGATTTGAGGTGGAAAGAAAGAATATTTCCATTAAGGATGACCTGATCAAAGAGATTGGATCTTATTCTGCCACTGTAAAGCTTCATAAGGAAGTACTGGTGGACATTCCCTTCGAAATCGTATCCGAATAAGGCAATAAACCTGAACTAGTTTAAAACCGCCCGGTTCCTGCCGGGCGGTTTTTATTTTACGGCAATGGATTCAATCTCAACAAGCACACCCAGAGGAAGTTCCTTCACTGCAAATGCAGCCCTTGCCGGTTGATCGGCAGGATAGTATCTGGCATAGATTTCATTCATCGCTTTAAAATTAGCCATATCGGACAGGAGACAAGTGGATTTGACCACATGCCCGAAACCGTAACCGGCCTCTTCCAGGATCGCAGCAATGTTCTTCATTACCTGCTCTGTTTGTTCACGAATGCCACCTGTGACAATATTTCCCGTATCCGGTTCCAGCGGAACCTGGCCTGAAATATAAAGCGTTTCTCCAGCTTCAACGGCCTGAGAATAGGGTCCTACTGCTGCAGGAGCCTTATCGGTGTGAATGATTCTTCTCATATGCTTAACTTTTAAAAATTATCCTGCCAGGACTTCCTCTTGTTGTATTTCAGATCGGTGAGAATGGATGATTTGGCATTGATCTGAAAATTATAGGATTTATAGGAGCCAAATGGCACCACCGATATCCTCATTTCCCAGCAATGCAAATCCCTGTAAATACTAAGGTTGGTTGTGGTAAACTGTTTCCTGTCCAGGTCATAGCCCGTATTAAACCCGATCTTCCAGTTGGGCGAGAGACTGAAATCGCCTGAAGCCCGGACCGTCTGAACCACCCTGGATACATCCTTAGGTTTAGTATAGCTGAAGCTGTAATCGACCCGCAGGGACCAGGGTATATCAAAATCCACATAATCCCCGTAATAATCCTCCAGATTGGGATCGTAGGTTTCCAGGGGATCCTCCCCTGCCTTATCCGGGTTATTCAGCCTTGATTCCCGGTCCATGGCTTCCTGATCTGACTTACTTCCTTCTTTGTCCTGCTTCGACTTCAGCGAAAAACCTGCACTTACACTGGCATTGGTAAGTCGCAACGGTTTGCCGGTTTGGGAGAAATAAGTCTCCCGGGTCCGGTTTCGGGTCTCATTGTAACCAAAGGGGTCCATCACCCCTCTGAAGGAAATGTTCAGCTTATTATTAAATATGCGGGTATTGCCGTTGAAACTAACGGGACGCCAGGCCGGGCTGAGTGTATCACTGTGAAAGATGTTGTAGCTGGTACTGAAATTAAAATTATCCAGGATTTTCACTTTCTCCAGTTCATCGATGGTATCCACCTTGGAGCGCATCTTGGCTTCCAAGTTGTTGCGAAGAGAAAAGCTCAGGTTTCCCGAGGCTCCGTTAAAGGTGGGTGTACCATAAAGCTGATCTTCATAAATGGAATAGACCTCCAGGGTATCGTTGTTGTTTTCTGTGTCCACCACTGCCCGGTAGTAATCTGCCTGGATGGAAGTCATATCCGGCACAAAAGAGAAGCTGGCCGAGGGAGTCATCACATGCCGGATGGCCTCCATCCTCCCATCCCCGTTAAACTGGTACATGCCATAAACCTTGGGCGCAAATCCGGAGCTTATGCTGGGGAAAAGGGAATGGGCATAGGAGATCTTCCCGATCAGTGTATCTGTAACAACAGGATTTAAGCCGATCATATTTCCTTCATCATCCAATTCTTCTTCATAACCTGACACAAACTTATGGGTTTGCTTTGTGTACAGCATCCCGTTGTAGTTCATGGATGGGGTGATGGCAAAACTCTGAAGCATGGGGGTTTTCCTGAAGGGTTTGATATTCAGACTGAGGGGGATGTTATGCTTGTAGCCATTTTTCATGTCGTTCCACACATCACTGGTAAATAAAAGTGAATCATAGGTGCTGATCCGGTTTTCCAGCATGCTGGTATAGCTGAACTGAATGTCCTCGTACCAGCGCTTGGGACCGGTCCCTCCCTTTCGTTTGAAAGGATTTATCCTGGCCATATTCAGGGAAACCTTGGGAAGGGTCATATTCACTCCCTTGGTGTTGCTGTTCTGACTGTGGTTAAGGGAAGCACTCAGGTTGAAGGGACTGTTCGGAAATTTCTTAGTGTAGGAGATGCTGGACTGCTTGGTGTTTCTCATCACGCTGTTGATGTTGCGTGTGTGATTCTTGTCGTAGGAGGAGCTGGAAAGGTTCACACTGGCCCTGAACGAAGAGTTGGGATTGGCCCTTGAGTCCTGGCTGTGAGACCATCCAATGGCATAATCCTTGCTTACACTGTACTGTCCTTCAATGTTCTTATAACCGGTGATGTTCTTGAAGTACTTCATATTCAGGTTCCCGGTGAAGCGGTAATTTACCTTGTAATTGGTTCCCACACGTAATCCCCAGGTTCCGTTGGTATAAATGTCCCCGGTGACTCTCAGGTCCATGTACTCATTCATGGCAAAATAGTACCCACCCTCCCTGAGGTAAAAACCACGTCGGGACTCTTCTCCGTACTTAGGAATCAGTATTCCCGAGGTCTTGGTCTTTGAATTTGGAAAGAAGCCAAACGGAATTCCCAGGGGCAGGGGAACATCCGCCAGGACAATATAGGCCGGTCCGGATACGATCTTATCGCCAGGCATGCTGATCCCCTTGGTGATGGCTATGTAAAAATGGGGATGTTCTGCATCACAGGTGGTGTATTTCCCATCCTTAAGGTGTACATGCCCATTGGTCTGTTTCTTGGTCTGTTCTGCATGAAGAAAGCCGCCCTCCTGCTCAGTAACCACCTCTTCGATGTATCCTTTCTGGGTTTTAAAATTGTAACGTAATCTCTTGGATTCAAATGAGTTATTGGCGTCGGCAAATTTAGGATCCCCAATGACCGTTCCGGAAGAATCGGGCAGGCCATTGGCCAGTACCAGGTTGTTATCCATTTCATAGCGGATATAGGCAGCCTCGAGGGTGATGTCCTCGTAGGCTATCCTGGCATCCCCATAGAGTTCAACGGTTCCCCCATCCAGTGAAAAGACCAGGGAATCGCTTGAGGTGTATTTGACCTCGGCTTCGATGTCACTGCCGGCAGTCTGGGCCAGGGGAATGGTATCGCCGGAAATGGAGTCAATGGTAAATCCCTCGGGGATCCCGTTGAAGAGGGAATCGGCTGAAGCACTTGTATCGCCCACTGCAACATAATCAAATGCAACTACAGAATCGGCCGCAACTGTGGAGTCAGGCTCCTGAGCATACAATAAGCTACTGGCTGAAACAGTTAGTAAGATGATGAAAAGTATCTTTATCCGGTCGTAGTGCAATCTGATTAAACTTATAATTTTGTGCTAAACGCAAAGGTAATGCCAATAAATATAAAACGGTCATTTCGGACGTTTCTTGTATCAACAATTTCAGCCCTGAGTTTTGTGCAGCCAGTGCAGGGTTCGAGCATGGAAGATCCGCCTGAAGGGATTCGGACGGTGGTCATTGATCCAGGTCACGGCGGAAGGGATCCGGGTGCAGTTGGAAAACGGGCAAAGGAAAAAGACCTTGCCCTGGCCATAGCACTGAAGGCGGGACAATATATAGAGGAGAACATCCCGGATGTAAAAGTGATTTATACCCGCAAAACGGATGTGTTCGTGGGTTTTATGGACAGGGCAAAAATAGCAAACGATGCAGAGGCAGATCTGTTTGTCTCCATCCATGTAAATGCGCATACGGTTGCTTCTGCCAAAGGGACCCTGACCCTTGTTCTGGGACAGCACCGTGCCGGTGAGAATTTTGATGTGGCAGTCAGGGAAAACTCGGTCATGCAACTGGAAGAGGACTGGGAAACCACCTATAAGGGTTTCGACCCCACATCCACCGAATCTTACATCATGTTTTCCATGATGCAGAAAACCTATTTTAATCAAAGCATTGAATTCGGGGATTATGTCCAGGACCAGTTCAGGGAACGTGCGGCCAGGAAAGACCTGGGAGTAAGGGAGCAGGGATTGATTGTGCTTGCCCAGACAGCTATGCCCGGTGTGTTGATTGAAACCGGATTTATTTCCAATCCCCAAGAGGAAAAGTACCTGATGACTTCCTATGGCCAGGAAATCATTGCTTCGGCCATCTACCGAGGGTTTAAGGAATACAAGGAAGAAATTGACAGGCGCAGCAATTTAACGGTGGTAATTCCTGACGAACCCGGGCCTGAATTGCCTCAGCCTGCCGAAACACAGGTGGAGGCAGATCCAAACCAGGTAATTTTCAGCATCCAGCTTGCTTCCTCCAAGAACAGGATCCCGGCAGAACCCTCTTCATTTAAAGGCTACCAGAATGTAAAAGTAATTGCGGACGGCAGATGGTATAAATACATGGTAGGACAGGAAGCCAGCTATCATAAGGCGCTGGAAAAATGCAATGAAATTAAGGCCGATTACCCGGATGCGTTTGTGGTGGCCTCCAAAAACGGTAACATCATTCCACTGAAGGATGCCCTTGTGGAAATTAACAGGTAATATGAAATTCAGCAGCGAAATAAAGGTCGGATTAATTGGAATTGCTACCATCCTCGTATTGATCTGGGGTATTAATTATTTAAAAGGCAGAAATATACTAAGCAACACCTATACCCTCCAGACCTTTTATATGAATTCAGATGGTCTGGAAGCTTCGGCTCCCGTCCTGATGAATGGAGTAAAGATTGGCTATGTGAATGAAATTGCCCTGCGACCGGAGGATAAGTTTCCCATAAGGGTGGTTTTAAGCATCGAAAAAAACTATCCCCTTCATTCAGGCTCTGTAGCCACACTGGCCAGTATGGATCTGCTGGGAACCAAGGGCATTCGAATTGATCCTCCCGTGGGATCAGCCCTTTCGGAAAGCAAGGGCCACTATGCCGACAAAGACACCATCGTGTCAGCTGTCGAAGTTGATATGCTTTCTAAGTTGCAGACTCAGGTCATGCCGGTCATGGAACGGATCGGTGACCTGGCTGAGTCGCTTGACCAGGTGGCTCAGAAGCTGGATACACTGCTTTTCTCTCAAACCGCACTTGACATACTTCAACACATATCCGGGGTTGCCGGTGAGCTTGCCCTGAGCCTTGAACCGGGAGGATCTCTGAATCAAAGCTTTGCTAACCTGGAGTCTTTTTCATCCATGCTTAAGGAGCAGGAAGATGACCTGGCCTCTCTTAGCGAACATCTGAATTCCATCAGTGAAGCTGTGGACAGTGCCGGGCTGGACAGGTTATCTGCTGAGCTGCTATCGGTAAGCGAGCAGTTTAATCAACTTCTTCAGCAGGTCAATGCCGGAGAAGGCAGCGCTGGAAAATTGTTCTATTCAGACAGCCTGTACATAAATCTGGAGACATTGCTTAGCGACCTGGATGCCCTGATTAATGACCTCAATGAAAATCCGGGTGAATATGTTCATTTTTCCTTATTTGGAAAATCCAAAGCGAAAAATTAAAGTTAGCTTCTTAAGTTTTTTTTTCGAGATTTTGACGATTTCACATTTTCCTGTGGCCAAAGTTTGTATCTTGTTGATACCTGCTTTAAATCATAAATTGAATTGGGAGAGCTAAGCGTTTAAGAAACAATTTATTAAGAATTTATTGGCAAATAGAAATATCTATATCGTTGATAATCAGCATCATAAAAAATATTCTTTTTTTTTAGTTTCATAAATAATTGACCTTAAAACCAATATGGTTATTCTGACATTTTCAAGTCTGATTGAATTTTTTTTTAACTTTTTTTTCACAATCTTTGTCTTTGGGAATCCCAAAGCTTTAAATGTAATAACCTAACTTAAAAAACCAACGTTTGCAATGCATGAACGTATCTGGAACAATTGTCTGAGTGTAATTAAAGACAATGTCCCCTCAATAAGTTTTCGTACTTGGTTTGAGCCGATTGTTCCACTTAAGCTTGACAATGATATTTTAACCATTCAGGTTCCCAGTCCCTTCTTTTATGAATACCTGGAAGAACAATATATAGATATATTGCGCAAGGTGATTAAGAAAGAGCTTGGGCCCGATGCCAAGCTGGAATATAACGTGATCATGCAAAACAACTCGTATAGCAACAGCAAACCCTATACGGTTAAGTTTCCAGCGAAGAATACCAAGGAAATCAAGAATACTCCAGTTTCGGTTCCACTGGACACCAGCGAGAATACCATAAAGAATCCATTTGTCATTCCCGGGCTGAAAAAGCTTGATATTGATCCCAGGTTAAATCCTGAGAATTCTTTTGAGAATTTCATAGAGGGAGAATGCAACAGACTGGCCAGGTCGGCAGGCTATGCAGTTTCAAAGAATCCGGGTGGGACTGCTTTTAATCCCTTGTTAATATACGGGGATAGCGGACTTGGTAAAACCCACCTTGCCCAGGCTATTGGAATTGAGGTAAAGACCCTGTTTTCTGAGAAAACAGTGCTCTATGTGAATGCCAATAAATTTCAGACTCAGTTTGTGGATGCCATCAGGAACAACAATAAAAATGACTTTCTGCACTTCTACCAGATGATCGATGTGCTGATCATTGATGACGTGCATGAGTTTGCAGGAAAAGAGAAAACCCAGGATACCTTCTTCCACATTTTCAATCACCTGCACCAGAGTGGCAAACAGTTGATCCTCACTTCCGATAAACCCCCCGTGGAATTGCAGGGAATGGAATCCAGGCTCCTGAGCCGCTTTAAGTGGGGTCTCTCTGCCGACCTTCAGGCTCCCGATTTTGAGACCCGGATGGCCATTCTGAAGAAAAAGACCTACAACGACGGCATAGACCTGCCCGAGGAGGTTCTGGAATATATATCCACCCATATTTCAGATAACATCCGTGAACTGGAAGGAGCATTAATCTCGCTGCTTGCACAGTCCACACTGAACAAAAAGGAAATAACCCTGGATCTCACCAAGGAGATGATCGATAAGCTCATAAAGAGCACTAAACGAGAAATTTCCATTGATTACATTCAGAAAGTAGTGTGCAATTATTATAACATTGGCCTGGAACAGCTGCAATCAAAGACACGCAAAAGAGAAATTGTCCAGGCCAGGCAGGTGGCCATGTTTTTCTCTAAAACCCTTACCAAGTCGTCACTTGCGACCATTGGTTCTCAAATAGGGGGTAAAGATCATGCGACGGTACTTCATGCCTGTAAAACAGTGAATAACCTGATCGAAACAGACAAAAGGTTCCGACTCCAGGTGGACGAGATCGAAAAGAAACTCAAGATGTAAGAGTGAATGCACTTTTTGATCCTTTGCATACTCTCATCCACCAGCATTTTTATAATATTCAAATCCATTGATCGCCAGGGTATTCCCGCTTTTCCTGTAATTGTGATCAATTACATGGTGGCGTCCATCCTGGGATTTGTTATTAATCGGGGAGGAATCAGTCTCTCTGCCATAAGACATGCCCCATGGCTCCCCATAGGAGCTCTTATCGGGATCCTTTTTATTATCATGTTTTTCCTGATTGCTTTTTCTACCCGAAAGGCGGGTATCTCCATAACGACCGTAGCCGGTAAAATGTCAGTGATCTTTCCCATATTGTTCTCTCTCATAATTGACCCCTATGACCGGCTTAGCGGCTATAAAACAGCTGCCATATTTGCCACCCTGGCCGGGGTGGGATTAACCGTATATAAGCCCCGGAAAGGATTCATGGATCCCACTGTTATATACGTTCCGATCGTCCTTTTCTTTGGTATGGGAGGAGTCGATTCCCTGGTAAAGTATGCGCAGCACAGATATGTAAATGATTCCCACACAGCACTTTTCAGTGCTGTACTATTCTTTTATGCCTTTCTTTCAGGCCTGATTGCGCTTGCATTCTTTCCGAAGTACTTGAGGAATTTCAGAAAACCCGCCATCTGGGTATGGGGACTGCTGCTTGGAGCTGTAAACTTTGGCTCGATTTTCTTCCTGGTACGTTCACTTAACTACACCTCTGCTTCAGGTACAGGTATCGACAGCTCGGTAATTTTTGGAGTTAATAACATAGGAATCGTTGCTCTGAGTGTACTTGCGGGACTATGGGTATTTAAAGAAAAGTTGCTTTACTTAAACTGGATGGGCATCCTTCTTTCGGCTGCAGCGCTACTTCTTTTCACCCTTGCATGATGAAGGATCTTTACAGAACCATAGAGGCCCCCGCGGAGGGAAACTTCAGGGATAAAGGCAGTAAGTTTCTGGCATTTGCCTATACAGTCAACTCAGAAGAAGAAATCAGGGAGCAAATCGGGCGTTTGAAAAAAGAATACCATGATGCCCGGCACCATTGCTTTGCCTGGCGCCTGGGAGCAGATATGGAGCAATTCAGGGTGAATGATGACGGGGAACCCTCTGGGAGTGCCGGGAAACCCATCTTTGGACAGATTCAATCACGTAATCTGACCAACATTCTGGTGGTGGTGGTCAGGTACTTTGGCGGAACCCTGCTGGGTGTAGGGGGATTGATGAGGGCCTACCGGTCGGCCTCTTCGGCAGCACTGGACCAGGCCCGGATTATTGAACTCAAAGTCCATAAGACCCTGAAGCTTGAATTCGGGTACGAACAAATGAATTCGGTGATGAAAGTCATTAAGGACCTGGGGTTAGAATTTGAAGATCAGGACTTTGACCTGAAATGCACGCTTAGCTTAAAGGTATGGACCAGAATGATGGACCGGGTTCTTTCACAGTTGTCAATTATTGAAGGCTGCAAAGCAAGCCTGAAGGAATAGATGGAAGTTATTATTTGTTTATCAACAATACCTGCAGTCCAATAGACACAATATTATATTTGTAATAAATCTCTTCCAGATGAAAAATAAGAATCTTGTTTCAATCACCGATTTTTCCAAGGATGAATATTTGAGAATCCTGGAGCTTGCTGCTGAATTTGAAAAGGAACCGAGGCAGAAAATCCTGAGCGGACATGTGATCTCCACCCTTTTCTTCGAACCCTCCACCAGAACCCGCCTGAGTTTTGAAACCGCCATTAATGGCCTGGGTGGAAGGGTAATCGGTTTTAGTGACTCGGGCGCAACAAGTGCCTCCAAAGGGGAAACACTTCATGATACCATTAAGATGGTAAGTAACTACGCAGACCTGATTGTTATGCGTCACCCCCTGGAAGGAAGTGCCAGGCTCGCCAGCGAAGTATCATCCGTTCCCATCGTAAATGCGGGTGACGGAGCGAACCAGCATCCCACTCAAACCCTTCTGGATATGTACTCTATCCTGAAAACCCAGGGAACACTTGAGAACCTGAAAATCTTTATGGTGGGTGACCTGAAGTATGGACGTACAGTCCATTCCCTTCTGCAGGCCCTGTCTGAATTCAACGCTACTTTTTATTTCATCTCCCCCGACGAGTTAAAGATGCCGGCTGCCTATAAACTACACCTTGATAAAATGGGGCTTGATTATTATGAAGGTAAAAATCTCACCGAATTCCTGCATGAAGCTGACATTATATACATGACCCGCGTTCAGCAGGAACGTTTTACCGATCCCATTGAATATGAGAGGGTGAAAAACGCGTACATACTTCGCAAATCGATGCTTGAAGGATGCAAGGAGAGCATGAAGGTTCTTCATCCTTTACCCCGGGTGAATGAGATACATACGGATGTGGATGAAAGTCCCCATGCCTACTATTTCGACCAGGCACGAAACGGAGTATATGTCCGCATGGCCATCATATCTTCAATCCTGGGAATTAAATAAACACCTGCCGAACCGAATAAGTTGTAAAAAAATGAAAGATAAATTATTATCAGTCAGCGCAATAAAAGAAGGCACCGTTATTGACCATGTACCAGCCCCTGCCCTGTTTAAAGTGGTCTCGATCCTGAACCTGGAGAAACTGGATACCATGATCACCATCGGAAACAGCCTGAGCAGCGACAAACTGGGAAAGAAAGGGATCATTAAACTGTCCAAGGTGTTTTTCGCAGATGATGAGATCAATAAAATTGCTCTGGTAGCGCCCTGCGCCAAGCTGAATATTATTCGGGATTTTGAAGTGGTGGAGAAAAGGGTGGTCGCAATCCCTGATGAAATCATTGGCATTGTGAAATGTGTCAATCCCAAGTGCATTACAAACAATGAAGAGGTAACGACTCGCTTTGAAGTTGTATCCAAATCAGAAGTGAAACTCAAATGCCACTACTGCGAAAAAATTACCAATCAAAGTAATATAGAGATCCTGTAACTGTGGATGCAGTTACAGGAAAGTCAAAAGTCAAAAGTCGTAAGTCGATAGTCGTAAGTGTCTACCTGATACGGTCGTAGGCTTTTACCATTAGTTCATCCCTCCGAATGCGGCGGAAAGCAAAGTAAAGCAATATGGCTATGATGGGGGGTAAAACGATTCTCCACTGATGGAGGACCGAAGCTTCCCCCAGTTGATTTTTAGCCACCCAGATGTAATAGAAAATCATAGCGATCATCCCAGCTCCCAGCAGAATAAGGAAGATGCATATCCTCATCTGTCGTATCCGGTTCCTGTAAAGGAAGATATTCAGAAAGGCCAGTATGCAAACCGCGAGGAAAAGTACAGTCATGGGCCAGGTAAACAAGTCCAGCTTTTCCCCTTCCCCGTCTATCAAACCCGAATGTGTCAGCAGATATGTACTTCCATCCAGGGTAAACCGGGCCAGGGGGCCTGTTAATAATAACAGGGAAAGAAAAAAGCCCCCCAGCAAATACAGGGTCTGCGGTCGTTGTAACATTTTAGCTTCTCTTAGTTACCACCCAGGATCAGAGGCATTCCTTCATCACCACTTCCAATGACAACCACTTTGCTGTTGGCAGAATTTGCCAGCTCAAGAGTTGCATCGATACCCTTCTGCTTCAGTATGTTGTTAGTTAGGGACTGAGAGATGATGCGGTTATAATCGGCAATACCCTGAGCCTGAATTCTCAAACGATCTGCCTCACTTGTCTCACGTTCCAGCCGGTACTGGTAGGCCAGTGCTTCCTGTTGTTGCTGTAGCTTGCTCTCAATAGCCGATTTGATCTTTTCGGGTAAAGTGATGGATCGAATCAATAAATCCTTCATCTCGATGTTCTTATCGGCCAAAGCCTGCCTGGTGGATTCGATGATTTCAGATTCAACTTCTCCACGTTTGGTTGAGTAGATTTCTTCAGCTGTATAACGTCCCGTAACGGCCCGTACAGATGATCTGACATTGGGGATCACCATGACAGAAATAAAGTTTGTTCCAATATTTTCATGAAGGTCCCCTATCTTGTTATAAAAAGGATTGAAGATAATGGTCACATCCACATTGATGGATAGTCCTCCTTTATCCAGTACATCCATGGTTTCCTCAGCCTTCTGTTCCCTTACATCATAACGGATCAGGTCGTTCCATGGAGCAATTATATGGAAACCTGGAACAAAAACATTCTCCTTATCCAGGCCGCCGCCAAATTTCTTGAATATGACTCCTCGTTCACCTGGCTTCAGGACAAAAAACATTTGGCTTCCAAAAATGAGCATAAGCACCACAATGGCTACCACACTTATAATACCGTATTGAGCTTTTTTCATAACCTAGTAATTTATAATTGTGAGTAAATATTTTAAATGCAGGGTTAAAAATACATTATTTTTATTGAAAATGCGGTAAGGGTAGAGCTATGGATACCATTTCACATGCAGATCTTATTCTAAATCCGGATGGGAGCATCTATCATCTTGCTCTACAGCCTGAGGATATTGCAGATTGCATCATTCTTGTTGGCGATCCGGGCAGAGTGGCCATGGTATCGGCACAATTTGATGAGGTCGAATTCCAGAAATCGAACAGGGAATTTGTTACACATACGGGATCCTACAGGGGAAAGCGGATCAGTGTAATCTCCACAGGGATTGGGACAGACAACATTGACATTGTTCTCAACGAACTGGATGCGCTGGTAAATGTGGATCTGAAAACGCGTATGGTCAGGAAAGATAAGAAGCGCTTGTCCCTGGTCAGAATAGGCACCACTGGAGCCTTGCATGGCAACATACTACCGGGGACCCGGATCATCTCAAAGATTGCAGGAGGCTTTGATGGCCTGTATCATTATTACCGTGACATGGAAGGCATTACTGTGGATACTCTCACAGATTCATTTAAGAAGCATACGAAATGGAAAAGCAGCCTTCCGGATCCCTATTTTACTGAAGGATCAGAAAGACTGTTATCTATTTTTTCTGAATCCGGACAGGTTTCAGGCATTACACTCTCCACTCCTGGATTCTATGCCCCCCAGTTACGCTCTATCAGGCTTAGCCCTTTTGACGATACCTTGATTCATAAGCTGGGCACTTTCCGTTTTAATCATATGCAGATCAACAACTTTGAAATGGAAAGTTCGGCCTTATATGCACTGTCAGCCTTATTGGGCCATGAAGCTGTTACCCTTTGTATAGCTGTTGCCAACCGGATCACAAAAGAATTCCTGAAGGATTATAGACCGGCCATGGAATCATTGATAAAAATGGTTTTGGAAAAAATATCACAGGATGACTGAACACGGGCACAAAGAACTTGAAGCACTGATGAGTCTTCTGGAAGATCCGGATGCCCAGGTATTTGATACGGTATCAAACCGGCTAATCGAACTGGGAGAAGATGTGGTTATCCCCCTGGAAAAACGGTGGGAGTTAACTCTTAAACCGGAGATTCAGGGAAAAATAGAAAATGTGATCAAGCAGATCCAGTTCAACACCCTCAGGCGGAGCATGGATGCATGGAAGTCCACCGGAGGAACGGACCTGCTGTATGGCGCCTACCTGGTGGCCAGGTTTCATTACCCGGATCTGGAATTTGAGGCCTACAATGAAAAACTGGAGAAAATAAAGCGGGATATATGGCTGGAGCTGAACAATGAATTAACGGCACTGGAGAAAGTGAAGGTGATTAACTATTTCATGTATGAAATCCACAAGTTCGATAAAAGCCTGAAAAAAGCCCATACACCTCAATTGTACCTGGTAAATCATGTGATAGACACCTTCAAGGGAAGCCCGGTCATGCTCGGCTTGATCTATGCGGAGTTGGCCAGGAGGTTAAACCTGCCCATTTATGGGGTAAACCTGCCCCGCAACTTTGTTCTCTGTTATTATGATCCAGATTATCAGGAGGATCCCAATGGAATCCTCTTTTACATCAATCCTAGCGACAATGGAGCAGTACTCGGACTGAAAGAACTGAAGTATTTTCTGAATCAGGTAAAGATCGAAGAGAAAGAAAGCTTTTTCAAACCCTGTTCAAACGTGGATATTATTGAAAGACTGCTTATCAATCTTCAATATGCATACGATCGTTCCGGACAGCAAGAGAAAGCACAATCTTTGAAAAGATTACTGCGTAATCAATAGTTCAGATTTTGTAATAATCCCTGTACCATTCGACAAAGCGTGCGATTCCGGTTTCTACCGGGGTACCCGGGTTGTAGGCGTAGTCCCTCTTCAGGGAGGAAACATCGGCCCAGGTCTTTTCCACATCACCGGGCTGAATGGGCATCATCTGCTTCTTTGCCTTTTTGCCCAGGGCTTTTTCAATGGCCTCAATGAAATCGGTAAGCTTTTCGGGACTGCTGTTTCCAATGTTATGAATCTTGTAAGGAGCTGATGAAAATGAGGGATCAGGGACTTCGGGATCCCAGTTCACTCCGGCTTCGGGTGGTTGCGGTACCATTTTCTCGATTCCTCCGACTATGTCATCGACGTAGGTGAAATCCCGCTCCATATTCCCATGATTAAACACCTGGATGGGCTCATCGGCCAGGATGGCCTTTGTAAACAGGAAGAGAGCCATATCGGGCCTTCCCCATGGGCCATAAACAGTAAAAAATCGCAATCCAATGGTAGGAATCCCGAAAAGGTGGCTGTAGGTATGAGCCATCAGTTCGTTGCTCTTCTTGCTTGCAGCATACAGGCTGACCGGGTGATCCACATTGGAACTCACTGCAAAGGGCATCTTTTTATTCAGTCCGTACACACTGGAACTACTGGCATAAATCAGATTCTTTACCGGATGGTGCCTGCAAGCTTCCAGGATATTCAGAAAGCCTGTAATGTTGCTGTCCAGATAGACCTGGGGATGAGTGAGGCTGTACCTGACTCCGGCCTGAGCGGCCAGGTTAACAACCACATCATATTGCTGTTTTTCGAACAAATCAAAAATGGCCTCCCGGTCTTCAAGCTTTAACTGGATAAAATTATAGTTGTCCGATTTCGTGCTTGATACCAGCTGGTTATAGCCTATTTGCTCACGAACAATGCCCGACACAGCAAGCCTGTCGTACTTAAGATTGACGTCGTAGTAATCGTTAATTATATCCAGACCTGTAACCTCATATCCCCGCTCAACCAATCGCCTGGCCAGGTGAAATCCAATGAAACCGGCTGTACCGGTAATCAGTACTCTTTTCATCAGTAATTATTTGGCATAACTTATTGCCCGGGTTTCCCGAATTACTGTGATCTTTACCTGACCCGGGTAGGTCATTTCATCCTGGATTTTCTTGGCAATGTCGAAGGAAAGACTCTCTGCGTCCTTATCTGAGACTTTCTCACTACCCACGATAACTCGTAATTCCCTTCCGGCCTGGATGGCATAGGTCTTCAGAACCCCGGGATAAGAAAGAGCCATGGCCTCCAGTTCTTTCAAACGCTTAATGTAGGATTCAACCACTTCCCTTCTGGCTCCTGGCCGCGCTCCGGAGATTGCGTCACAAACCTGCACAATGGGTGCAAGCAGCGTGGTCATCTCCACCTCATCGTGATGAGAACCAATGGCATTACACACCTCACCCTTTTCTTTGTATTTCTCAGCCAGTTTCATCCCAAACACTGCGTGTGGAATTTCCGGTTCATCATCGGGTACTTTTCCGATATCGTGAAGTAGGCCGGCTCTTCTGGCAAGCTTGGCATTCAGCCCAAGCTCGGTGGCCATAATGGCGCAAAGGTTAGCTACCTCCCGGGAATGTTGCAGAAGGTTCTGGCCGTAAGAAGACCGGTATTTCATCCTGCCTACCATCCTTGTAAGCTCAGGATGCAAGCCGTGAATCCCCAGATCAATGGCCGTACGCTTTCCTACTTCAATGATCTCCTCTTCAATCTGTTTCCTTGTTTTAGCCACCACTTCTTCAATGCGGGCCGGATGAATGCGACCATCGGTAACCAGTTGATGAAGTGAAAGCCTGGCCACTTCCCTCCTAACAGGATCAAAGGCGGATAAAATAATTGCTTCAGGGGTGTCATCAACGATTACTTCCACACCGGTGGCAGCTTCAAGGGCGCGGATATTCCGTCCCTCACGCCCAATAATCCGGCCTTTAAGTTCGTCCGACTCGATGTGGAAAACAGTGACTGCATTCTCAATGGCGGTCTCACTGGCCACCCTTTGAACGGTTTTGATCACTATGTTTTTGGCCTCCTTGTTGGCTGTCATTTTGGCTTCATCAACAATTTCGTTAATGAGTGACATGGCCTCGGTTTTGGCTTCCTCCTTCAGGGATTCAACCAGTTGTTCCTTTGCTTCTTCCGCCGAAAAACCTGAGATGGTCTCCAGCTGCTCTACCTGCAAACGATGTGACCTCTCCAGCTCTTCTTTCTTTTTCTCAACAACTTCCAGCTGAACGTTGAGGTTGTTGCGGATGGTTTCCATCTCGCCCTTTTTCCGCTGAACTTCTTCATGTTTCTGTGAAACAGAAAACTCCTTCTGCTTAACCTCGTTTTCGCGCTGATTCAGTTTGCTATTCTTCTCATTGATGAGCTTTTCGTGTTCCTCCTTTAACTGAAGGAATTTTTCCTTGGCCTGCAGTATCTTTTGCTGCTTGATCATCTCCGCCTCACCTTCCGCTTCCTTGATCATATTGTTGCTCTTCTTCCTGACCACAGTTGTCATCAGAAAGAAAACAATTCCAGCCCCTACGAGCAATGATGCTCCTCCTATTACAAGATACATGACCATGGTCGACTGCAGCACCAATGCTTGTGTTAACAGTTCCATAGTTCCTCTATTTTAGACAATAAAAAAACCCGCATATTTCCTCAAAACTTTATAAAACCCCATTAGGCATGGGTGGAACTGCCAGCTAATATCGAGTTTCCAATGACCGAACGAATCAGTATTCCGGCGAACCGGAATTTTGGCCTGCTCTTTATTAACCGAGCTTTGTTCCAATGTAATAAATGTTGAGTTTCAAAAATAATTGAAGAAACAATGCGGGCAAACTCTTTAAATATGTATAAGAACGATATTACTCTTATTTTAATAATTCATCCAGCTCACTACTCAATACTTCCAACTCCTTTTCCAAAGATACAACATTTTGTTGTTGTTCGCAATCTAATAGGTTAATTACGAATTGAAGTGCTGCCATGGCCATAAAGTCCTGAGTATCCTTATCCGTATATCTCTGCTTGTACTGCAGGACTTTATCATTTATTAGCCTGGCTGCCTTTCTGATCTTCTCCTCATCCTGTCGCTTTATCTTCAGGGGATAGAACCTTTCAGCAACCTGAACCTTTATGGATAACATTTCGTCGTTCATCCCCAATTTATCTGTTTAATAGAGCAATACACTTGTCAATCTCCCGCACAATCCTGTTTATTTGTATCCGGGCATCATGTGAATCCTCATCATTGGCCTTGATACTTTTCACCATCGATAATCGCTGGTTTTTTTGTTCCAATTCTTCTAATAATGCCTGACTCTCCTGAACCTGTTGTTGAAGATCTTCGTTCTTTTTCAGCAACTGCTTGTTCTCTTCCTTTTGCTCAAGCATCCGGTCCTTAACCGACTGGATCCTTTCCTTTATTCCTTCCAGTATTTCAACCTGTTCAGTACTCATTTAACAGAGATATATTAGGATACAAATATAGAATTATTTTAATCCGTTTAAAACTTTCAAATTACAAACTGTCCTGCTTGAAAATAAAACTTTAGTTTTGAATTACGCTCGCGCATTCCCCGTAGCTTGCTGCGGGATTAGCGAGCACAAATAAATTTAACAATCAATCGAAGATTCCTCGGAGCGTGCTCCGAGGAGCTTCAATTTTCATTATTCCGCAGAAAGATTATGCGCAGACTGATTCTTATTGCTATTATACAAATCGGTATAGGCCAGCTGTCAGGACAACAAAAGTTTTCCTTCCACCCTCCCCTGAAAATACCCATGTACCTGTCAGGAAACTTTGGTGAAATCAGGACAGATCACATCCATTCGGGCATTGATATTAAAACACAGGGAAGCATTGGTCATCCCGTATTCTCGGTGGAAGAGGGCTATATATCCAGGATCAAGGTGCAGGCCAATGGCTATGGAAAATCCGTTTATGTGAACCATCCCAGCGGCCACACTTCCGTATATGGTCACCTGGACCGGTACAAAGATGACATTGCTGCATATGTAAAAAAAATACAGTACGCGAGGAAATCTCATACAGTGGACCTCTACCTGGATGCGGAGACCTTTCCTCTGAAAAAGGGAGAGTTAATAGCTTATTCGGGGAATACAGGAGGATCTTCCGGGCCTCATCTTCATTTTGAGATCCGAAAGGCTACCAATCAACATCCCACCAATGTGCTGCAGTACGGTTTTGATATTCATGATCGTGTGGCCCCCAGGTTTCATTCCTTATTCATCTATACTTTGAAGGATCAATCTCTGATTAATGGATCGGACGAAAAGTTTTCATCCCCGGTGGTCAAAGATAATGGGGTCTACACCATTCCCTGGGGAACCGGGATTCAGGCATCCGGAACTCTTGGAATCAGCGTGGAAGTATTTGATTATCTGAATGGAGCTTCCAACAGATGTGGGGTTTATTCCCTGGAATTATATCTGGATGACAGGCTTCACTACCGTCATGTAATGAATGAGTTTTCTTTCAATGAGACTCGCTATATAAATGCCCATATTGATTTTGAAGAGCACATACGCCATGGAGTCAAAGCTCACAGACTCCACCGATTGCCCAATGACCGCCTGAGAATTTACGAGCACCTGGAGGATAACGGAGAACTGAGGATCGATGAGAAAAGAAGCTACCAGGTGCGTATTCTGGCCAGGGATGTGGCCGGAAATAAATCGGAACTCAGCTTTAATATTTCCGGGGACCCATACCGGGAGATGAGCGGAAGTCCGGATGCCGGCGGGAAACACATTATGAAATATAATGAAGCCAACAGCTTTGAAAAAGATCCTGTATCGATCCGTATCCCGAAAAATGCCCTGTATCAGGATATGGATTTTACCTACGCTGTATTGCCACAGGAACAGGGTTCCTTAACCTCCTTTTACCGGATTGGCAGTGAAGAAGTACCTGTACATACTCCTTATTCGCTTTCCATACTGTCGGAGGGAGTAGACCCGGCCCTGCGGAACAAATTGTTGATTGTCACCCTGGATGAGGAGGGAAAAATAGCTGACGCAGGAGGTGAATACAAAGGCGGGAAGGTGAGTTCAAGTCAGAGAAGCTTTGGGAAATTTGCCATTGCGATCGATACCATTCCTCCTGAAATCAAAGCTCTTGGAAGAAATCCCCTGAAGTTTCTGATCACCGACGAGTTATCGGGAATAGATAAATACGATGGATATATTGACAACCAATGGGTACTCTTTGAATATGACATGAAGAATGATCTGCTGTTCCATGAATTTGACAAAGATAAAATCACTTCGAACACAGCCCATGAACTGGAGTTATATGTAAGCGACTCCAAAGGAAATACGAGTCTGTATCGTGCTTCATTTACGTGGTAAAACCTGAATAATGCCAAATAAATCCCTGGTTACGGGCCTGATGTCGGGATCATCGCTGGATGGTGTGGACCTGGTTTGTTGTGAGATCTTTCCTGGAAACGGAACATGGAATTATAGCATTGTTGCTGCAGAAACCCCGCCCTACCCGGAGCAACTGAAAACAAAACTGACAGAGGCCTGCCATTGGACCCGGGAGAAAATGCAGAGCCTGGATCTTGAACTGGGCAGGCATTATGCAAACCTGCTGAATGACTTTCATTCCAGATACAAGCTGAAACCTGAGTTGATAAGTTCCCACGGGCATACTATTTTGCATGAGCCTCACCTGGGAATTACCTTTCAGGCCGGCAATGGTGCTGTAATAGCCAGGGAGACAGGCGTGACAGTGGTTAATGATTTCAGGCGTGAAGATGTGGCACAGGGTGGACAGGGTGCTCCCATGGTCCCCATAGGGGATCGCCTCTTATTTGGCGAATACCAGGGATGCCTGAACCTGGGGGGATTTGCCAATATCTCCTATGAAGATGGACAAGGCCTGCGAAGAGCCTATGACATCGGCCCTGCAAACATGGCATTGAACTGGATCGCCGGCCTGGAAGGCCATGAATATGACAACAATGGGGAACTGGCCCGTTCAGGCCGCATTTTGGAGGATCTTCTGGAAAAAATGAACAGCCTGGAGTACTATGGAAAGCCTCTCCCAAAATCGCTGGGCAGAGAGTGGTTTCTTGCTTCTTTCCTTCCGCTTTTAATGCAGAAAAAGCCTGCATCAGCTGATCTGATGGCCACCACCGCCGAACATATTGCCATTCAACTGGCCAGGGGGATCAATGCCGCTGAGCTTAAGTCGGTGCTGGTGACCGGCGGAGGTGCATTGAACCAAAACCTGCTTGAAAGGTTACAACCATATACCAGAGCACAGATTGTGGTTCCGGAATTAAAGGTGCTTCATTTTAAGGAGGCTTTGGTCTTTGCCCTGCTGGGTCTGTTGCGGATACGGGGTGAAATTAACTGCCTGGCCAGCGTAACAGGCGGACAAAAGGATTTGTCGGTCGGATATATACATACTTAGTCATAGAAACACTAAAAACTAACCCTGTTATGGAAAATTTTATTGCTTTCAATCCTACCAAATTGCATTTTGGACGTGGAGTGCTCAAAGACCTGGGGCCTTGTGCATCTGAACTGGGTAAAAAAGCCCTGCTGGTGTACGGGAGCGGATCCGTGCTCAGGAACGGCAGTTATCGGGATACCGTACAACAACTTGAATCTCAGGGAATAGAGATTACGGAATTCAAAGGAATTAAGCCCAATCCACGTGTGGAGGAAGCGACAGCTGCTGTTAAGTCAGGTCGCGATGCGGAAGCAGATATGGTTGTGGCTGTGGGCGGAGGAAGTGTGATAGACTCTGCAAAAATTATTGCCATTTGCATTTCAGAGGATTGTGATCCATGGGAGCTAATGTCAAGAAAACATATCCCGACCTCCGGCCTTCCTCTGATTGCAGTGCTGACCCTGGCAGCGACCGGAACGGAAATGAATGCTGCGGCCGTCCTGCAAAATTCTAAAACCGGTCAGAAGATTGGACTTCGGAATGAATTGATGTATCCCGATCATTCCTTTCTGGATCCGTCCTATACACTGAGTGTTCCGGAAAATTATACGGCTTACGGGATTGTGGACCTGGTGGCCCATTGCCTTGAAGCCTGGTTTGGCCATGGAGATGCATCTCTTTCAGACCGGTTTGTGGTTGAGATAATTAAGGAGGCCATGGAGTTTGGTCCGGAGCTGATGAAAGACCTGCAGAATTATGAATTACGCGAACGCATCATGTGGGCAGCCACCTGTGCGCTAAATAATACGACTATGCATGGCAGAACTTCAGGTGACTGGGGTGTACATGCCTTTGGACATACCCTTTCCTTCCTTTATGACACCCCGCATGGAGCCAGTCTGTCCATTTTGTATCCCGCCTGGATGAAAGTGATGAAGAAAAGAGCAGGAGACCGCATCCTGGCATTGGGAAAAGCTTTATTCGATGCATCGGACATAGAAGAAACCATTGAGAAAATAACGGCTTTCTTCAGCATGCTTGGCAGTCCGGTTCTTTGCAGGGAAGCAGGGATTGAAGAGCATAAGCTTACAGAAATTCTGGCACTTATGAATAAGAATAAGGCACAGGGATTGAATTTTGAATTCTCCGATGAGGAGCGGGAACTTCTGTTAAGCTTTGTATAAGCAGGGTGTGCAAAAAAGAAAAAGGCCCATCTGGCGATGGACCCTTTTCTACAACACTAACTAAAACTACCAACTAAACTACTACTTATGAAAAAACATTTACTGCCTTCGGGGTTATAATATTTTATGTACTTCCTCTGTAATATTACCACAAATATTATGCCACAAAGATAAAATCAATCCTGATACCCTGCAAATTTTTAAGTGTTAAAATTACATTAATGACTGATAAATAGTAATACTTCCTATTGCCAGATAAGTAAAAAAATGAAATCTTTGCGCACGGCTAAATTAGTCAAAAGTTAAAAAGTCTATAAAGTATGAAAAGAGTTATTTTTAGTTCAGTCCTAGCCATCGCTTTATTTATCAGTCCTGTTCTGGCATGTACCAATTTCCTGGTTACTCCTGGGGCCTCTGTCAACGGAACAGCAATGATCACCTATGCAGCTGATGCACATGTATTATACGGGGAATTGTATTTCAGGCCGGCAGCCGATTATCCTCCGGGATCTTTCCTGGATGTGTACGAGTGGGATACCAATAAATTTCTGGGTCGCATTCCTCAGCTTTCCCATACCTATTCTGTGGTGGGAAATATGAACGAGCATCAGGTAGCCATTGGAGAAACCACCTACGGCGGAAGAAGAGAGCTGAGAGATACCACAGGTCTGATCGATTATGGCAGCCTCATGTATATTACCCTCCAGCGTGCAAGAACAGCCAGGGAGGCCATCAGCATAATGGGCGAACTGGTTGCTGATCATGGGTATTATAGTTCCGGAGAATCGTTTTCAATTTCTGATCCACACGAAGTATGGATTATGGAATTGATTGGAAAAGGAACTGAATTAGTGACTGAAGGCGGAAAAACCTATAATAAACACAAGGGGGCTGTATGGGTGGCTGTAAGGATTCCCGATGGATATGTATCCGGACATGCCAACCAGGCACGAATTCAGAATTTCCCATTAGATGATCCCGAGAATTGCATCTATGCTCCCGATGTTATAAGTTTTGCAAAGGAGAAGGGCTACTATGTGGGACCGGACGAAGAGTTTAGCTTTTCTGATACCTATGCCCCTGTCGATTTTGGAGGAGCCCGCTTTTGCGACATGCGGGTATGGTCCTTCTTCAAAGATATCCACAACGATATGGATCAGTACTTTGACTATGTGAAAGGAAAAGACCTGGACAAGCGCATGCCCCTATACATTAAACCCAATCGCAAGCTTTCCAACAAAGACCTGATGAATTTTATGAGGGATCACCTGGAGGGAACCGAGCTGGATATGTCCAAAGATGCAGGTGCAGGTCCCTTTGGACTCCCCTATCGCTGGAGGCCTCTTACCTGGGAACTGGATGGTAAAATGTATGTGAATGAACGAGCAACCGCCACACAACAAACCGGATTCTCTTTTGTGGCAGAATCCAGGCCCATGCAGCCCGACTGGCTGGGAGGCATCCTCTGGTTTGGCATTGACGATGCAGCTGCCACTACCTATGTTCCAATGTATTGCGGGATGACCCGGGTTCCTGAATCCTATGCCGTTGGGAACGGGGATCTTCTCACCTATTCCGAAACTGCTGCTTTCTGGGCATTCAGCTTTGTATCCAACTTCTCTTACCTGAGATACAATGTGATGATGGAAGATGTGAGGAAAGTTCAAACCGAGCTGGAAGAAAAATACATTACTGAAGTGGAGGCCATCGATGCTGCAGCTGCAGTACTGCATGAAACCAATCCGGAACTGGCCAGGGAGTTTATCACTAATTATTCGGTGAATATGGGTGATTACACGGTTCAGCGTTACAAAGAACTGGGTCAGTTCCTGCTTGTTAAGTATATCGACGGAAACATCAAGAAGGAAGAAAACGGGGAGTTTCTCCGCAGCCCGGATGGATATCCCCTGGGTCCGGATCAGCCCGGTTATTCGGAGCAATGGAAGGAGATTGTTGTAAAAGATGTTGGGAAGAACCTGAAGATGCCCAAAGCGAATGCACATTAATAACAATCCATTGTTAATAAATCGGTATATTTATTGTAACGAATAGAAAATTATTTGTACTTTTGCGACCTGTTAAATCGAGGCACAGAAAATACTAAAGATTAGAATCATGGATTTAATGAAGGTTGTAGACCAGGAATATACTCCGAAAACTGAGTTGCCAAAATTCAGCGCAGGAGATACCATAACAGTACACTATAAGATCAAGGAAGGTAATAAAGAACGTATTCAGCAGTTCAGGGGTGTAGTGATCCAGCGCCGTGGCAAAGGAAACACAGAAACTTTCACTGTAAGGAAAATGTCCGGAAATATTGGTGTTGAAAGGATCTTCCCTTCAGCTTCCCCCTCTATTGATAAAGTAGATATCAACAAATATGGCCGTGTCAGAAGGGCACGTATCTTCTACTTCCGCGAACTGACGGGTAAGAAAGCTCGCATCAGGGAGAAGAAATTCTAGATTAGATCCAGTGAAAAAATAACAAGAGGGGGTGTCTCAAAAGGGCACCCTTTTTTTGGTACGCCAATCAGCGTTTAAATTTGCTTTGCGAAGCATACAGAAACGTAATGCATTTATATTTTCGCTGCTTCTTCCCGAGCCTGCCTTATCAGCTCATCGGCTTTTTCCTGTGCTTCCCCGATCAGGGTTTCCGATTGTTTCTCGGCCTGCCGCTTTAATTCCTGGGCGGCCCTCTTGGCGGCAATTTGCTTGAAGGCATTATTCCCTGCTTCCTTTATCAGGTTTTCCCCTTGTTTCTCGGCCTCTAGAACCAGGGCTTCCCCTGCCTTCCTGGCTTCTTCCATCACTTGTTCAGCCTCTGCTTCGGCCTCGGAAATGATACGTTCCGCCTGATCACCGGCCTCTTCACGCACCTGTTCTTCCACCTTCTCCACCTCCTCTATTACTTTTTGTTCCACAGTCTCCACAACAGTTTCCCCGGAAGACTTGAGGTTGGCACTTAAGTCAGTAGCCACTTTCGGTTTATCAAAAGTACCCGTAATAATGGCTTTCACCTTCACATAATCTGATTGAGGTATTTTAATCCCGGCACCGGAAGCCAGCAGGGCCATTCCGCTCATCAGGTCCTTGGCTCCCTTTCCCAGATCGGTCTTGGCAATGTTCATATCCAGGAGGTAATCCAGGGTCATATCGATCCCGTGTGAGCCCGACATGGTTATTTCGGAAGACTCAAAAGCCATGTCAAAGGGTGCAATCATTACCCTGCCATCCTGTACCTTAAAATTGATATCAACCTCATCAGGAGCAATTTCTTTGAACTTCTCATTTTTTAACATCTCACTCAACTTCACAAAAGTGTTAAGATCGTATATCTGCAATCCCCTGGTAAACATTGAGCCTTCCGCATCAATGCTTTCATATAGCGGAGCAAAAGCTGCATCCAGTAAGGACCGGAACTCCAAATTCATATTCGCCCTTCCTTTGCAATATTTTGCCATGGGCGCTAACCTTTCCACAGACACAAAGTCTGAATAAGCAGAGGGGATATCAATCCCCTTTAATTCCATGGTCATATCAACTTCTGTAAACTCCCCCCTGGTATCCACCTGGCCTGAACCCAGGGCCTCTCCTTCGATTATATTCATGGATAGATTATCCAGATATGCAACTCCTTCACTTACTTTCATTTTCCCAAGCACCTGGTCCACTTCAATCTGATCATACAGCACTTTTCCCATCTGCAGCGTCATGGCAAGATCTATATTCTCAGGGATTCTGATCCGGGCCGGCCGGGCAAGCGAATCTGGCGAAACATTAATCAGACTGTCCGTTTCCACTTCCACTTCTCCCTCTGCAGGTTCTTCTGCATCTGTTTCAGGCATTAACTCATTAACATCCAGCAACTCAGAAGAAACATTCAAGGAGCCTGAAACCGTTTGACCGTCAAAAAGGTAAGGGATGAAATTGCGAAGGTCCCCATCCAAATGCAGATCGGATGAGCCCAGGATAAGATCCAGGGTCACCAGGTCCACAAACCTGGGATTAAACTCCATCTGCATCTTTGACAACTCCACCGGGACAGGAAGGACGGCAGTCTCCACATGTACTTGTTCTAAAAGCAGAGATCCGTCCAGGTCCACCCTGTCATATTGTTCTTTTTCAATAAATGACATTCTTGTATCCCAGCTCAGGTCTGTATCCAGGCGCCCCTGTAAACTGACATCCTCCATAGGGACTATGTCTTTCAGGGAGGCAAAATCAATCACTCCCCTGGCCTCACCTGCCACATGCATATCGCTGACGGGATGATCCACCTGCATATTCATTTCAAAGGGATTGCCTCCCAGCAGCAGGTGAAATCGCTGTACATTCACGGTGGTGGCATCCATGTCGCTTCCCTTATAATCGACAGTCACGTTTATCTGCACATCCGATACATCTTTAGGCAAATCGGGATAGGCAAAGTAGCCATCGCTCACCTGCAGGTTCAGACTGGCATCCGGCAAAAGGGTATCTTTCAACAAGCCAGATACCATCCCGTCCAGTTGAAGTTTTCCACTGGTTTTAATATCCTCGAAATCTTTCAGGTAGATGGCCGGCACCATGGAAAGCAGGGTCCGGAAATCAGTCTCCTTGCTGTAGAATTTCAGATCAAGGTCCATGGCCCCCTCATCCAGGAGAGAAACCACTCCTTCAGCTCCCAGTACCAGTCCATTGATCCTGATCTCATTTTTCTGCAGGCTGTACCTGTTCTCCACCAGGTTTGCCTCCGCAATCAGATCCACACCAAGTGTTCCGTCTTTAAGGTAGCTGAGACCACCGCTTTTCGCATTGATTTTGCTGATGTTGACCTGCAGATCCATTTGAGTGAGATCCAGGGAAAAGTCCCCGCTCAAATCCAGGCTTACACCTTCCATGGAGGCTTCCGTTCCCGATACCTGGTCCGTATAATAAATGCGACCATCCCTAATTGCAAATTTATGGAGGGAAAGGCTCATGGCAGTCTCCGGGTCGCCATCTTCTTCAACTTCCGCCTGGCCGTGTATCTCATCGCCGGAAGCAGATGTGAGATCCCAGTTGGCCGTACCATCCTCCAACACCACCCCGTTTACAAGGGGCTGATCCACCCGTATGGATTTCACCTGGATCTCCTTTTTCAATACACTGAATGGATTCACCCTGATCTCAAATCTCTTCAAACCTGCCAGTGTATCTCCTTCAAACGGGGCCATACCCACCACAGAAACCTGGTGAAGGTTTACACTCAGATCAGGAAATCCCCTGAAAAAGGAAACACTGAACCTGGACCAGTCCACACTTGCATGAATATCCTGGTTAACCTTTCCTTTCACAACTTCCTCAATCTTCGATTTAAAGAGAAAGGGAATGGTGATAAGCAAGAACAAAATAAGGCCTAATGTGATAAGGCAGATCCGGAAGACTTTTTTCATATCCACAGCTTTAAATCAAATATATATGTTGAACGGGAATTATGGGTAAAGTGTTTTGTATTTGTGTGGATTTGATTAAATTTGCAGTCATTTTTATGGACGAGTAGCTCAACTGGATAGAGCACCTGACTACGGATCAGGAGGTTGGGGGTTCGACTCCTCTCTCGTTCACTTTAATCGTAAAGCAGTTACAGGTATTAGATTTGTAGCTGTTTTTTTATTTGCAAGCAATTTGCAAAACATTGATATACTTAGCCTCAAAGTTTGTGTTCAATAGTAACCTAGTATTCAGTATGGACTAGAACTATCTCTATGATCTAACTCTATCAATTGAATGTTAAGATCAATCAGAGTATAGGCAATCCTGTTAGCGCACCTGTTTTGGGAGCAAGGAGTGCCAGGTTCGATTCCTGCTACCCTGATTAGATAGAAACCCTATCAGCTTGTTTAATGTAAGGTGTGTTTTCTTGTTCGTTTTGTCCCGCAAATGGCCCATTCTTCGACTTTCTGTACTTAATTGTCAAATTATGGATTATGAAGGAGGGAAAAACCTTGGCTTAGGCAGTTTTTGAAATGGGATCCAGCAAGACGCATAAGTCAAGTATTTTGTCGTCATTTAACGGCTTAACTCGAAGCGCTTTCCTGAAAATGCTGGTGATTGTTTGACTCATATACAATAAGGAGCTAACTTGCATATAACCAAGCCCACCTCACATGCTCAGCAGCCCCAACAAACTATCCCGATTCTGGCAGGAAATTTAATCAATAAGATAGGACATATGAAAAGACGAAATTTTGTTAAGTCCGCCACCGCAACTGGTGCTGGTCTACTGATCCTTCCAGGAAGTGTCCTGGCAGGTAAAGGTGTACAAGATAAACTGAATATTGCCCTGATCGGTGCTCATGGCCGTGGCAGCCAGCATTATAGTTCCTTAGCGAATGAGAACGTGGTTGCAATCTGTGACGTACATGCCGGCAATATGGCATTGGCAGCAACTCAATATCCCAAAGCCAAACAATACACTGACTGGCGCAAATGTCTTGAGCAAAAGGATATCGATGCAGTTTTAATCGCAACTCCGGATCATCACCACGCATTTATCAGCATTTGGGCCATGAACCGCGGATTGCATGTTTTTTGCGAAAAGCCGGTTGGAGATAGTGTTGCAGAGGCACGTGAGGTACGGAAAGTTTACCTTGCGAACAAAAACAAGCTGGCCACTCAGCATGGTACCCAGCGCCATGCCAATGAGAATTTTGACCGTGTCTCTGAGTTGGTACGCAATGGTGCTATTGGTGATCTGCAGGAAGTCCAGGCATGGGGCAATCGTACTCACGATAAAACCGGTTATCTTCCGGCAGCAGGTCCCGCCCCAAAAGACATTGACTGGGAACAATGGATCGGTCCGGTTCAAATGCATCCTTTTAATCCTGGATATTTCGGTGCAAGACCTGGGGCGGGCTGTCTTCTATGGAATATGTACCATGATTTCGGCAGCTGGCAAATAGGAGATATGGGCAGCCATACTATGGACCTTGCCTGGAATGCGATAGATGCAGGACTCCCGACAACAGCAGTGGCGAGTGGCGACCCTTACCACTCTGAAGTCTGCCCATCAGATGTTCATACAACCTTTAATTTTCCTGCCAACGACTGGCGGGAGGAAATTAGTGTTGAATGGTTTCAGGGTACATTAAAGCCTAGAACTCCACATAATGCCATTGATATTTTAAAAATCGGTCATGGAGCAATGTTTAAAGGTACGAAAGGTACCCTTATCGCAGACTTCAATACTCGCATGCTGGTTCCAGCACGGGAGGGAGCAGATATGACCTACTATAATTCTCCCAACAATAATGAAGTTGCACCTCCTCATGGTAATTTCGTAGGTCAATGGATCAACGCTTGTAAAGGTGACCTGAAGACCTCCTGCGATTTTGATTACGCCGGTCGCATGATCGAAACATTAATGCTTGGGCTTGTTGCGCATCAGGCAGGAAGGGAATTGAAATATGATTCAGCTGCCGGACGTGTAACAAATGATTCCGTAGCCAACGATTATCTGCACAAAGAATATCGTAAAGATTGGGTGCTTAATGGATAAGAAATTATCAATTGTTTGAAAAGTTGCCCAGTGATAGAAATCAGTCCAGTTTCCCCGGATTCTGGATATCTGAATGGGTTTTACAGTTTGGTTGATAAGGTTCGCGACCAGGATTTCCAGATTCAGCAGCTTCTGATCCATATTCCTTCCTCCAAGATTTAATTCTTTCCAAAGCCATTCAATATCTACAAATAGAAAGTCAAGCAGTTACAAGTTTTAGATTTGTAGCTGCTTTTTATTTGGCGCTAAGCATTGCAATCCGGTAATTTAATCCAAGATTGATCAAGGTACTGTTTAATTCCCCATATATAGATTTAACCTGCCCAAATGATGTTCTGATTCCCAGCTTATCATTAAATGCTAAAGAAGCTCCTATACCTGGTTTTACAACTAATCCCTGTCCTGTATCCACACCCCCACCACCGGCAGCTCCTGTTAATATCTGTGCAAACAAGCGTATTCTGTTTGAAAATCCTGAAGAAGTAGTGATACCGCCACCCACAATACCTTCGGCATAGGCACCCGCATTGCCAAAATTCGCAAAAGATGTTTGTCCGGAAACATACATATTTTTACTCAGATAAAAATTAAGCTGTACGAATAGTTGCTGTAGATTTTCGGTATCTTCATAATATCTATCTGCATCAAAGTATATTTCCTGACCTGCTATAACTTCCATACCCCTGAACTTAGCAGAGCTAAAGGCCTTTCCGTCGGATGATACAAGTGCATTCAGATGGATATGTTGTTTTAAACCCAAGCCATAACTCCATGCTGCAAACCTGGCATTTGGGCTCATTAAGAGACCTGTATCAAAGGATAAGAAGGTATGATTGAATATTTTGTGTTCAAGTGAAATATCAGGATAAATAACAAACCCGCCTTGTGTATCCACACCCCCGCCTCCGGCAGCTCCAATACCTAATTTTCCCAGTATTCTTGTTCTCTGTGCATTAAAAACCAGTTGATGTCCGAGGCCTGAAACAATATCCATATATCCGGCCTGAATTCCGTGATAAGCTCCATCTGCTTTTATAAAAAGGAAGGTATTCTTTTTAAAATATGAATCTAATTCTACACCGGCAGTTCTGATGGTTTCTCCTTTTAAGGATTCCTCAATATCATCCTGATCTGCCAACAAGTAAAGATTGTTTAAATGAAATAAAAAGGAAAGTTGCTTACTTGTCTGATACCAGTCGGAGTCAGTTATATTTTCATTAATGATAAGTTCTTTTTCAGCATGGGTAAAAGAAGCATAGTTGTAAGAAAAGGGGACTTGTATAGCCACATTCAGCTGATGTCCTTCTATATTTCCCTGATCAAAGAAGTTAATGTAACTATAACCGGTCTCAAGTGAAAGCCTCGAAAATTGATAACCCAAATTAAGATGCGCTAAAATATATGCACCCCCACCATCAGGAGCATTGGCACCGCCCCCACCCCCAAAATGCAAGCCTGTATGTAAGTATATATTTGCAACTAAACTCTTTTTAATTCCTGCATTTGCCTGTAAAGTAAACAGGCCTCCCCTTTCACCGGCTACAGCTCCGTACATTCCCAAACCAGCATATGCCCACTTATTTAAATAGAGATTAAAGTTCATTCCGGCTAAGCTGAGATTTTTCTCATCCGAAGGCATCTTTACGGATAAGAAACTCATTTCAGCAAATGCGGTTTGAGTTAATTTTGGAATGTTCAGATTAGTATTCTCCTGAGAATATAAGTGAAAGAATTGCAAAAAAAGCACTATTAAAACAAGCCTGTTCTTTAACATTATTTTGCTATTCATTTACTGTGTTTCCAAGATAATTATTAAATACTTAAAT